>CAVRPO010000003.1:0-53171 GCA_963723175.1 uncultured Solirubrobacterales bacterium
AGCCAAGCGTCCAGCGTGTGAGGTTCCCGGCCGATGCCGAGGCTTGCGGGCCGTGAACTTCAGCGTGAGCTTGTTGTAGACCTTCAAACCTCGCTTGCAGCTGCGCGTGTCATATACCTTGACGCTGACCGGATAACGGACCACTTTTCCTTCGGCGCAGTTGGGTGTACACGTGTTCATCTCGAACGTACCGGCGGCACTGGCGCTCGCGCCGCCGAAGCTTGACCAGCGCAATCCACTGAGGGCGGTATTGCCGTCACCACACGTGAGCGTCACCTGCTTGGGGCGAGCGCCGGCCTTGTTGCAATTGGTGATCTTTACGGTGCCTGCCCCAGTGGCGGCGGTCGCGCCCGCGGCGACCATCACCGCCGCCAGCATCATGAGTACGAGGAATTGTCGGCTACGAGCCTGCATGCTGGGATCCTCCTTGCGTCGGCGGCTACGATCTTCTCGCAGCAATGGTCGCACGCGCTCGCACATATGGGGAGGGGACGCCACACTGCCCGGTTCAGGCGGGCGGACGACGGCCGCGCGCGCGATGAGCTCAGCGTGTTGCTGGTCGAGGACGACGACGGCGATGCGCTGCTCGTCGAGGATCTGCTCGAAGGAGCGCTTCCCGGCGCCCGGTCACTCGCGCGCGCACATTCGCGAAGCCCTCGCCATGCTGGAGCGCGACATCGACTGTGTGCTGCTGGATCTGAAGCTGCCCGACGCGAGGGGCTTGACACCGTCGTGCGACTTCGCGCACAGGCGCCTGGGATTCCGCTGATCGTGCTGACCGGGCTCAACGACGAGGCGGCCGGTGTCGCGGCGGTCGAGGCCGGTGCGCAGGACTATCTGGTCAAGGGCAATGTGGACGGCGGTCAGCTGGCACGAGCGATTCGCTATGCGATCAGTCGCCGTCAGGCCGAGGAGGCCGAGCCGCAGCTTCGCCTGGCCCAGCGCAGTCGCGTGAGGTCACGCGACTGGAACGCGGGCTCGCGCCACGGCCGCTGATCGGCGACGACTCGGTGTGGATCGCTACGCGCTACCGCTCGGGGCGCGACCGCGCGCTGCTCGGCGGCGACTTCTTCGACGTCGCCGAGACGCCCGACGGACACGTGCGCCTGGTGGTCGGCGACGTCTGCGGGCACGGACCCGACGAGGCCGCGATCGGCGTGTGCCTGCGGGCTGCCTGGAGGGCGCTTGCGATCTGCGGAGTGGACGCGAGAGAACCATGCGCGCTCTGCAGCGCGTACTCGAACACGAACGCGAGATTCCCCTGCTCTTCACGACCCTGTGCATGCTCGAGATCGAGCGCCGGTGGCGCCGGCGCGGAGATGACTGCTGGCCGGACATCCGCCGCCGATCCTGATCGACGGCACGTCGGTGTCGGACTTCGCTCGCGTCGCCGTCGGGCCGCCGATCGGACTCGGCGACGGGCGCTGGCCAGCCCGCGCACCTCGAGCTGCCGGCCGGCTGGGCGATGCTGCTCCACACCGATGGCATCACCGAGGGGCGCATCGGGGAGGGATCGGAGCGACTCGGGACGGACCGGCTGCAAGCTCTGATCGCCGAGTACATCGGCGCCCACCCCGACTGGTGCGAGCACCCGGATGGTCTGCTCGACGATCTGATCGCGCGAGCCGAAGCGCTCAACGGCGGCGCGCTCACCGACGACGTGGCGATGGTGCTCCTCGGCTCCCGCGCGCAGAGCTCGGCAGAAGCGTGAGCACCACCACACCGCCTCGGCAAGCGGTGCTCCATCCCAGACTTCGCCCAGAATCGACGATGCTCCGCCCAACAACTCGCCCGTGCGCTTCCGCGCCTGCGTGTCGGGCAATGGCTCGGCCTCACGATCGGCGTGCTGCTCGCTGTTCGCGGTGACCGGGATCGGTCTCGCTCTGATCGCCAACCACAAGCTGAGCGTGCAGCGCGACATCGTGCTGAACCAGGTCGAGCCGGCTCTGCACGACGCGCTCGACCTCGAAACCGCTCTGGTCAACGAGGAGACCGGTGTACGCGGATACATCATCACCGCCAAGCCCGAATCTCTGCAGCCCTATTACACAGGGCCGTGGCGCCGAGGCACGCGCCTACGGCAAGCTCGGCGAGCCGGGCAGGATCACCGGCGTGACGTTGACCGGCGAGTCCAGGCGGTGCGCGCAGCGAGCCAGGCGTGGCAGCTCGAGTTCGCGCAGCCCGCGTTGCGCAAAGTCCACACTGGCCACTCGCCGGTGGCCGCCAACGTCAAGGGCAAGGCGCTGTTCGACGCGCTGCGGGTCTCACTCGGCCGGCTGCAGGCAGACTCTGACCAGTCAGACTCGACGCATGCGCGCCAGCAACTCGAAGACGACGCGAGCTTCCTGCAGATCGTGCTGCTGATCGCCGCGGCGCTGATCCTGGGCAGTCGTGATCGGCGCGGGCTATCCTGCTGCGGCGGATCATCACGCGCCCGCTGGCGGAGCTGGGCGCGAAGCAGAGCAGGTCGCGGCGCGGGGATTTCGAGCAAGCCGGTGGCGTCGCCGCCGGCCCGCGCGAGATCGTGCGAGCTGGGCGGCGAGATCGATGCGATGCGCGAGCGCATCGTGCGACGAGCTCACCGTCGTCGAAGCCGCTCGCCGGCAGCTCGAGGCAGCAGGCGCTCGAGCTGACGCGCTCCAACGCCGAGCTCGAGCAGTTCGCCTACGTCGCCTCGCACGACCTGCAGGAGCCGCTGCGCAAGGTCGCGAGCTTCTGCCAGGCGCTGCAGCGCCGCTATCGGCGGCCAGCTCGACGAGCGAGCCGACCAGTACATCGAGTTCGCGGTCGACGGCGCGAAGCGGATGCAGGTCCTGATCAACGACCTGCTCGCGCTTCTCGCGCGTCGGGCGCAGCGGGTCGCGAGCACGAACTGGTGGAGCTCGACGATCGTGCTCGCCGAGGCCGAGGCGTCGCTGTCGAGCGCGCTCGAGGAGTCAGGCGCGACGCGTGCTGGCCGACGCAGCTGCCGAGCGTGCGCGGCGAGCGCGACGCTGCTGGTGTCGCTGTTTCAGAACCTGATCGGCAACGCCGTCAAGTTCCGGAGCGAGCAGCCGCCGGTCGTGCGCTTGACCGTGAGCGCGCCAGGGCGAGGAGTGGCAGTTCAGCTGCGCGGACAACGGGATCGGCATCGAGGAGGAGTACGCGGAGCGCATCTTCGTCATCTTCCAGCGCCTGCACACCAAGGAGGCCTACCCCGGCACCGGCATCGGACTGGCGCTGTGCCGCAAGATCGTCGAATATCACGGCGGGCGCATGTGGCTCGACCCGGAGCACGCCGCGGGGCGCCGAGTTTCGGTTCACCCTGCCAATCGCCAAGGAGGACGACGTCATGAACGCCGAGCTGATCTCGGTCCTGCTCGTCGAGGACGATCCCGGAGATGTGCTGCTCGTCAGTGAGGCATTCGAGGATCACAAGGTCGGCAACGTCCTGTCGGTCGTCAACGACGGCGTCGAGGCGATGCGAGTACGTGCGCGGCGAAGGCGACTACGCCGGCGTCGCGCGCGCCCGGACCTGATCCTGCTGGATCTGAATCTGCCGCGCAAGAGCGGCATCGAAGTGCTCGAGGAGATCAAGAGCGACCCGCACCTCTCGACGATCCCGGTCGTCGTGCTGACGACCTCCGAGGCCGAGGAGGACATCGTGCGCGCCTACAAACTGCACGCCAACGCCTACATCACCAAGCCGGTCGACTTCGAGCGTTCAAGAGCATCGTGCACCAGATCGACGACTTCTTCATCGGCCTGGTCAAGCTGCCCCCTCCTCGCGCTAGCTTCGTCAGGCTGGCGAACCTAACCCCTGCCTCACGCTAATCGACTCGGCGAAGCCCGCCCTGGGCAGTGAACGTTAGGCGGGAGCGTCGGCCGGCAGGCCGACGAGCTGCGGCACTGCGTTCCCACAGACCCTCGGCCAGCACCTCGTCCTGGGCCTGGGCGCTTGGGCGCGGCCACCTTCTCGTTTTGGACGTACTCGCCGGTGAGCGACGCCGTCTCCTCGGACAGCGACAGCCAGATCAGCGAGCGAGCGCCGCGTGCGGGCGAGCGAAAGAAGGGCCGGCCGAGCGTCGTCAAGACCTTCCAGATGCCGTTCTCGTTCTTGCCGAAGCCCGTGCGCACAACGCCGGGGTGAAAGCAGTTGGCGTGCAGCTCTGGAGCGCGCTTTGCCAGCTCGCGCGTGAAGAGGATGTTGCACAGCTTCGAAGTGCCGTACACGCGCATCGCCGCGTAGGACTTCTCTGACTGCAGGTCTTCGAGATCGAGCCGGCCGGACTTGTGGGCGTCGGACGCGGTCGTCACTACGCGGCCCCCGTCAAGCGATCGCGCAGCAAAGCCGTGAGCAGGAAGGGCGCGAGATGGTTGAGTGCAAACGTCCGCTCGAAGCCCTCAGATGTGACCTTGCGCGAGGCGAACAGCGCGCCGGCGTTGTTGGCCAGCACATCGATGTGCTCGTAGCTCTAGCGCGACCTCCTCGGCCAGCTCGCGCACTTCGGCCATCAGCGACAGGTCGGCAACGTGCTCGTGCACCGGCGCACCGCCACCGGCCGCTCTTGCTTCCTTTGCCACAGCCGTCACGCGCTCAGCGCTCGCGCCCGACGAGCGCCAGCTCGGCGCCTTGACGAGCGAGCTCGATCGCGGCGGCTTGGCCGATGCCGCGTGTGGCTCCGGTGAGCAGGATGAGCGTCACCCGCTGGACTCTAGAACTGCAGTGAGGCGACACGCAAGAAGTGCCGCCCATGCTCTTGAGTGGGCTCAGCGCAAGACCACGGTAGTCCGGGCCGTGAGCCTGGATCCATGGCTGGGGACAAACGCGAGCTTGACGGTGAGCTTCGACCGTCGTCCGTGATGAGCAAGCAAGCGTCGCTCGCTCTTTGTGAGCGCGAGCTTGAGCGTGACCATGCCGCCCTTGCTAACAGTCTTTGCCTTACGCCCGATTCCCTTGCCGCTAGCCACGAGCTTCCCGGCCGAGGGCACGCTGACGGCGACCGTCACAAGATGCTTATAGAAGCGATGCGTGACGACTTTGATGACGGGCCGACAGCCGCCGACGGAGATCTTCGGGCTTTCTTTGACGATCAGTCCGCTGTAAGCGACGATCGTCGTAGGGATTCGCAACGTTTCCGCACAGAGATCGGTCTTTGCCGACAGCGCCGAGTTTGGCCCGGCCGGGAGATGCAGTTCGAAGCTGGGCACCGGCGCCTCGGGTATATCGGAGAATGTCGAGCTTGTGATCCCGGCTTTGGAGATAAACGTTTCTCCAAACAGGTCGATCGTAACGCCGTCGCCCTGCAGGACCATTACGACTTCGGGGAACTTCGCGCCGCCGTGACTGACGAAGTACACAGGGCCTGCGATTGGTACCGGCAGCGCTGAAGTAACCGCGCTGGCGCTGCCGATTATTGACCCGGCACAGGTTGCCGGGTTGGCTTCGAAGGTCTGGACGGGACACGCCTTCTGCAGGGTTGTGAGTCGCGAGGGAAGCTGTTTGGGAAGTTCGACCTTGACCGATTGTGCATTTGCCTCACGTTCATAGCCCTGGACAATCTTCACGTTGAAGCCGATCCCGTTCTTCCGCGATGGGCTGCCACTTGTCGAGGCCGTCAGCTTCGGGCCAAACGGGATCGCAGCGCAGTTCGTCGACTGATAGGGCGTGGACATGCTGGCCGTGGCGCCCAGCGTGCTCGTGGCCGCGCCGCCGAAGGAGAGTGGCGCACAATTGGTCGGGTTGAAAAAGAATCCGGGACGATCGCCGACCACGGTAATGCTCCTTAGCTCGGGCAGGATGCCTTCGAGGATGCCCGGGATCGAATAAGGACCGGCGGCGTCGGTGGCAGCCGTGATTTGGCCCGTGCGCGAGTTGACGTGGATTGCCAGGCGGATCACGAGCGGTCGCCCTTCAGGCCCGAGGTTGAACGGCCCTGCGACCGCGGGTATGACAAGTGAGAGTCCGAACGGGCCGCCACCGTAAGGACCTGTGAAATACAGTCGCCCATTCGCGAGCGTGAGCGGTTCGGGGCCGACCCCGACGGTGGCGCTCGCGTGGCCAATCAAACTGGCGGGTCCGCATGTGCCGAGCGACGCTTGTGGTTCGGGGCACTTTTCAACCTCCCCGACTATTGCCAGCATGCCCTCTGGCAGCGTGGCCGACACACTCTTGAGTTCTTGTTCTCCGTCCTGGCGCGCGAACGTGACCGTCAGCGGCGAGAACGCGTTGCCTTGTTTGTCGGACGTGTTGGCTGCGAGCGAGGGATTGAACGCTTTCGTACATCCCTGACTGATGGACAGTTCGTCTGTGGACGTTGTGGGTGCGGCCCCATTTGAAGGCGCCAGCAAGCTGGTTGCAGTGTAATTGCCGCACGTGGGCGGCGTGACGATCGCTGCCTGTGTTCCACCACTGAATTCCAGTTGAATGTCAGCAAAGGACAGTTGGGGCGCAAAGGCCTGTCCGGTAGTCGGGTCTGGCCCGATACGTAGCGTCAACTGGCCTGTTTGCGGGATGGCGATGATTTCGACGGGAAGCTTGAGCACGACGCCCGAGCTTTCGGCGACTACATAGAGAGCAAGCAGCGAACCGAACGGGTTGCTGCCGGCGCCCGGAATGTTTCCCTGTTGGGCGAGGTAGATACCGCCCTGCATTTCTTCGGCGAGGAACGGCGTCTTGATCTTTACGCCGCCGATCTTCGCGGTAGAGAGGCAGTGGCCAGGTTCGCTGGAGCCAAGATCGACCCCTTCGGGACCTTCAAGCGGACAGCCGAGCAGGCTGCCCGCACGCGCGAGGTTGAACGTCATACCTGCCGGCAGCGTGACGGTGGCTTCCTGAAGCTGCGCCTCGCCAAGCATGGCCGGTTCTTCGCTCTGTGGCATCTGCAGGCTTACGGTTAGGCCAGTGGGGGTGTCTGTTGCCGAGCTTTCCAGCTGCGCCTGCAGCGTAGGCAAGAAGTCGAGCGCCTGACAAGCGCCGAGGGACGCTCCGCCCGTGAGCGGGTCCGAAGCGGTCGCGGTGAACTGACCTTGTTCCTGCCACGAGTCCGCCCGCAGCGATGAGACTGGCACCGTGGAGCATTGTGTCGGTAGCGTCACGAGCGGCTTGGAGGGGATGCCCGCGGGGCAGCTGCCATGGCTCTCGATGCAATCCCCGCGTTCACCGTCGTGGGCCGCTTCACTAGGCACGCCCCAGAACGTCACGGTGCTACCAAGCACGTGAGCGCCCTGGGGAATGCCCGTCATGGCCACCGTCAACCCATAGTCGCTGCCGGTACGGATCGACGGGGTCAGATACACCGCCACGCCCGAGACCCTGAAGCCAAACAGGGCAGGCTTGCCCTCCGGCGGCGTCAGGTCATAAATCGGGAAACTCGACACTTTGCGTTCGGCAAGCGTCGAGGGCGTGACGTTTTCGACCTGGACAACTCCGACCGCCGAGGCGTTGGGACACCCGTCTTCGCCGGTGCCTGAGTTGAATGTCGCGAATTCCCCGGCTCTACATTGCGAAACCGCCAGTGAATCGAAGGCCAATCCTGCCGGCAGTTCTGCCACCACGTCGGCCAGGTCGCCCCCTACGGATACAAGTCGCCCTTCTGTGTTGGTGGTCGTGTTCAGCTTGAAGCTCGTCGTCAGCGCATAAGGGTGGGAGCCGGAAAGCAGATCGGGCGAGGTATCCGCGTTGCCCGCAAGCACGCTCGAGCTTTCAAAGCCAAGCGTGGGGCTTGCATTCGCGCCGTCCGCCGCCACCATGGCGGCCGCGGTCATTGACACGCAAATTGTGGCACCTACGATCCAAGCTCTATGCCTCATAACCCGCCGGCTCCCTACCCCGTCGATGTTCTAGTGTTCCAGCATGCTAGTACACCAGAGAAACAATAGTCAAGGGGTGACATCAAGCACGCTGGTGGAGCCTCGTCTTGCTTTTGGTCGGCCGGTCGCGCCGTTCCCGTAGGCTGGATATATGGCGCTGCCACCCTTTCCTGTTCCATATGCGCTTGCGCGGGCCGGGTTGAGACTGCGGGGCGGCCTTCTTGACCTGGCCGATCGCATGCTTCCCGCCGAGGCGGCGCTGTGGGATTTCACGGCCGGCCTGCAGCGCACCAAGCTCGCCGGCGCACTCGTCAGCTCTGGCCTTGCGGACGCGCTGGACGACAGACCGCGCGACGCGCGCACGCTGGCCAAGGAGCTTGGTCTCTCCGAGGACGTGACGCTGCGCGTGCTCGGCGCCGCGGCGGCCTCGCGACTTGTACGCCTGGACCGCAACGGCAGAGCAAGCCTGGCCCGCCTCGGCGCGCCACTGTCGCGTAAGCATCCGCGCTCGATCGCCTCGTGGGTCGCCTATCAGGCGGCGCCCGCCAACGCAACGGCACATGCCGAGCTCGAGAGCCAACTTCGTGGCGGAGCCGAGCCCTCCGGTCACAGACGCGCGTATGGCAACTCGGTTTGGGACTACTTCGCCGAGCATCCGCAGGAGGGGGCCCGCTTCGGCGAGGCGATGCGCGAGCTCACGGCGATCGATTTGCCGGCGCTCTCGCGCGCGTATCCCTGGCCGCAACAGGGCGTCATCTGCGACGTGGCCGGCGGCATCGGCACGCTGCTGGCGGCAATCCTCCAGCGCCGTCCTCGGGCGCGCGGCATCCTGCTCGACGCGCCGGAGGTACTTGCCGACGCCGAGGAGTTCCTGCAAGCGAGCGGCGTCGGCAAGCGTGTCGAACGGCGGGCCGGCGACCTCTTCGGCGCGCTCGACGCTCGCGCCGACGTCTATGTGCTCAAGTGGATATTGCACGACTGGAGCGACGATGCCTGCCGCGACATTCTGTGTCGCATCCGCGCGACGATGCCAGCCGGCTCGCGAGTCGTGGCAATCGACCAGCACCTGGAGCCAGGGCGACCCAGTCCTTTCAGTTCGCTGGCCGACCTGTTGATGCTTGTCGAGTGCGAGGGTGGGCGCGAGCGCTCGCCCGAGCAGGTGCATGCCCTGATGGCAGACGCCGGGCTCGGCCCTGGGCGTGTGCGTCATGCCGGCTTGCACATGGTCGTGGAGGGTATCGCCGCAGACTGAGAGTCCCAAAACACGCTGCCCCCACGCGCGGTCATCCCGTTTAGAAGATCTCTCAAAATGAGCTATGCGTCTCGACACCCCCTTTGCGTGGTGCGGCAGATTTATTTAGGTACCAAACCTTTATCTAAGCCTCCACAAAAGGGGGTGTTAGGAGATCATGCAAACCAGATACACACAAGCGCTTACGCGATCCATGAAACACCCGCCGCACGGTTTATCTTGAAAAAGGTGCTCTTAGGAACTATGAGCCAGCAGTCCCGCGCGTCGGCGTGCGGCGCGCACCGCCTCGGTCAGCGTGTCGATGTCGTAGGCGCCGTAGTGGCGGCGCCCGTTGATGAAGAACGTCGGCGTGCCCGAGACGCCGCTCGCGTCGGCGCTCGCGACGTCCTCTGCCACTCGCGGCGCATACTCGTGGTGGCGCAGCTCGTCCGCAGAAGCGCTCGACGTCGAGGCCGAGCTCGCTCGCGCGTAGCGGCGCAGGTCGAGCGGCGTCAGCGTCGTCCTGGTGGGCGAGCAGCGCGTCGTACATCTCCCAGAAGCGGCCCTGCGCGGCGGCCGCCTCGGCCGCCTCGGCGGCCAGCTGCGCGCTGCGGGTGGACGTCGTTGAGCGGCAGGTGGCGCCAGACGTAGCGCACGTCGTCGCCGAAGGCGGCCAGCAGCTCGCGGACGACCTGCTCGGCCTGCCCGCAGTAGGGGCACTCGAAGTCGCCGTACTCGACGAGCGTGACCGGAGCGTCCGTCGGGCCCGCGGATGTGGTCGCGGGCCGGGTCGACGTCGTCGGCGAGGTCGAGGATGTCCTCCGCGGTGCCGCCGATCTGGCGCGCGCGCACGTCGCGCTGGGCAGGCGCCTGATCGACGCTGAAGACGATCCAGCCACGCAGCGGCGCGAGGATCGCCGAGGCGAGCACGCCGAGCTTCGCCTCGTCGAGGCGCTGCGCCGGGGAAGGCGAGGCTCGAGATCAGCAGCGAGACCGTGAAGCCGATGCCCGGCGAAGGCGCCGCCGCCGGCGAGCGAGCGGCCAGCTGAGCGGCGGGCGCGGGCCGTGCAGCGCCGGCCGCGACGCCAGCCACGAGCGCGCCGACGATGCCGACCGGCTTGCCGACCACGTAGCCGAGGAGGATGCCGAGCGTGATCGGCGAGGCGACCGCGTCGCCGCAGCAGGCCGCCGGTCACGTGAATGCCGGCGTTGGCGAGCGCGAACAGCGGCACGATCACGTAGCTCGTCCACGGGTGCAGGCCGTACTGCAGCCGCTCGTTCGGCGAGATCGCCGGAGGCCACGCCGCGCTGCGCCGAGCGCGCCAGCTCGGGCGTCGGCTGCTCGCGGAACGAGCGCGTCAGAGCGGTCGCGCGCTCGAGGTCGTCGCGCGAGGGCGGGTAGGCGCTCGTGACCAGGCCGATCGCGAGGCCGGAGACGACCGGGTCGATGCCCGACTCGAACATCGCCACCCACAGCGCCGACGCCGACGACCACCGACAGCGGCCGCGCGCCAGGCCGGCACGTAGCGCAGCGCGAGCAGCAGCGCCGAACAGCGCGAGCGCGACGCGCCAGCGCGAGCGACCGAGACGTGCGCGTGTAGACGGTCGCGATCACGACGAGCGCGCACGAGGTCGTCGACGACGGCGAGCGTCAGCAGGAACACGCGCAGGCGCGTCGGCGACGCGCGGCGTGAGCAGCGCGAGCACGCCCAGCGCGAAAGCGGTGTCGGTCGACATCGCGGCGCCCCAGCCGTGCGCGCCCGGGCCGCCGGCGTTGAAGGCGAGGTAGATCGCGACCGGCACGGTCATCCCGCCGAGCCGCCGCCATCACCGGGATCGCGAGCCGGCGGCGCTCGCGCAGCTCGCCCATGTCGAACTCGCGCTTCGCCTCGAGGCCGACGACGAGGAAGAAGAACGTCATCAGGCCCTCGTTGACCCAGTGGCGCAGGTCCGGCCGAGATGCCGCCGCCGCCGACGATGATCGACAGCTTCGTGCTCCACAGCGACTCGTAGGAGGCGCCAGGGCGAGTTCGCCCACAGCAGCGCCAGCGACCGTCGCGCCGAGCAGCACGACCGCGCCGCCGGTCTCGGTGCTCAGGAAGTCGCGCACCGGCGTCGCGAGGTTGCGCGCCCAGGCCGTGCGGCCGCTGTAGGAACTGGCTTGCTCTTGGGCCATACCCGCACGATTATCGCTGGGCGTTCGCTTTTGCAGTTCCGGGCGCGCATGCGCGCCCGGCCGGACGGTGCATGCACCGTCCGGGACATCGCCGCATGCGGCGATGTCTTCATGATTATTTGGTTACAGGACCCGGCGCGCCCAGGTGAAGCTTTCAGCCAGCCAGCCCGAGGTCAGCGGCAACACGTAGACCCCCTCCTCGGAGGAGTGGATCGCCCACTGGCCGCTGAGCGCAATCCCCTCGTGGATCACGTTCGACTCTGTCGCGGTCGCGTCAAAGCTCGCCGATCCGAAGAACAACAGGTCGGCTGGTTGAACGTCTTCCAGGTGAATGCGGCTGCTCTTGGGGATTTCACCAGCCTGTTCGGCGGCAGTGCGGCCGAGGATGCTCTTGCCCCACGACAGGCCCGAGACCTTGTAGACGCGCCAGGCAAAGCCCGAGCAGTCATAGCCACCGTGTTCCAGCCCGTCCGCCGTGTTGTCGGTCGTCCCGCCCCACACGTAGGGCATGCCGATCTTGGACACCGCGATGCGCAACACCTCTCGCTGAGCCGATGTGTACTGCGGCAGCGAGAAGCCGTCGAGCACTTCGCGCGCCGAGGAGAGAGCCCAGCTTTCAAGTCCGAGCACGACCGCGAAGGAGTGCGCTGCTTCGGCACGCGTGATGTCGTTCCATGGGTACAGCTCCAAGGAGTCTTCCCCGGCCGGGTGGTTGTAGCGCAGGCCCAGGTAGCGGGCGACCACCTCGCTGCCGAAGTAGCTGGGTGGCGTAAGGCCGGCTGCCACGGCTACCTGCTGGACGTGTTCGGCGACGTCGCCGAGGCCCAGCTGGTCGACGAGCAGCCCGTCGAAACGCACGAGTGTGATCGGGACGTTGGTCTGGAAAGCGATCGGCGCGACCTCCTCGCGTGTCGCGATCGCCGCCAGCGCGGTGCTCTCGGCCTGGGCGCTCAGCGGGTAGCACCGGCAAAGCCCACCCCTGGTGCTTCGCTCATCACCGCATCGCCGACGACAAGCTGCTGCTGGGCGCTGTCCCAATTGGCGGCAGTCAGCTTTTTGGTCGTCGCGGCCGTCGCCGAGGAGCACATGCCGACGCCGGCTGCGACTACGCCAGCCAGCGCAACTATGCAGCCAAGGACGAGCGCAAACCTGCGCGGCAGGAACGAACGAGCTTGTGAGTCAGGTCGAGCACATCCCCCCATCGACTGGGCCGACCGCTGCTTGAGCTTCGCTACGGCCCGCTGGCCATCGGTTCGGGCGCTCGGCCCTTGCCTCGACCGTCCTGCAACCGTCTATGCAAAAAAAAGGCGATGTCCCGCACACGCGCACGGGGCATCGCCCTTTTGGAGCACAGACCGCCCAGCTAGAGCGAGGCCAGCCGGCGCGCAGAAACCGCCGCTCGGGCTCGGAGCGCACGAGCTCGAGCGCCCGCTCGTATGCCGCGCGGGCGTCGCCGCGGCGGCCGAGACGGCGCAGCAGCTCGGCGCGGGCGGCATGCAGATAGTGGTAGCCGTCGAGCCCGTCGAGCGCTTCGATCGCCGCAGCCCGCCGCGCGGCCCGCGCGCTTCGGCGAGCGCGACGGCGCGGTTGAGCTCGACGACCGGGGAGCGCGTCAACCGCGCAAGCTCGCCGTACAGCGCGGCGATCTGCGGCCAGTCGCGCGGCTCCTCGGCGTGCAGCGAGGCGATCGCCGCCTGCAGCGCGTAGACGCCCACGCCCGCCGCCCGCGCAGCGCCAGCGCGCGCTCGCAGCGCCGCGCGGCCGGCCTCGATCTGCGCGCCGTCCCACAGCGCCCTGTCCTGGTCGGCCAGCAGCACCAGCTCGCCGTCGCGCAAGCGCGCCGCGCGGCGCGAGTCGTGCAGCAGCATCAGCGCCAGCAGGCCGCACACCTCGGGCTCGTCGGGCATCAGCTCGACCAGCGCCGCGCCGAGGCGGATCGCCTCCGGCGGCCAACTCGCCGCGGCCGTCGTAGCCCTCGTTGAAGATCAGGTAGACGACCGCCAGCACCGCGTCGAGCCGGTCGGGCAGCAGGTGCGCCGGCGGGATCCTGAAGGGGATGCCCGCGTCCTTGATCTTGCGCTTGGCGCGCACCAGCCGCTGCGCCATCGTCGCCTCGGGCACGAGGAACGCGCGCGCGATCTCCTCGGTGCTGAGCCCGCCGAGCGTGCGCAGCGTGAGCGCCACCTGCGCGTCGGTCGCGAGCGCCGGGTGACAGCAGGTGAAGATCAGCTCCAAGCCGTTCGTCCGGAGAACGTCGTGTCTCCTCGCATCGTCGCTCCTCCATCGTCTCCGGTGCAGCGTCGAGCAGCTTCGTACTTGGCGGCGAGCGTGCGGTCGCGGCGGATGCGGTCGATCGCGCGGTTGCGCGCGGTCGTGATCAGCCACGCGCCCGGGTTGGCGGGCACGCCGTCGCGCGGCCAGCGCTCGCCGCCGATCGCAAACGCCTCCTGCGCGGCTTCCTCGGCGAGGTCGAAGTCGCCGAGGAAGCCGACCAGCGCAGCGAGCACGCGGCCCCACTGCTCGCGGAAGACCTGCTCGATCAGCGCTCCACCACTAGCGGGCGCACCTCGACCGCGCCGCCCATGCGCGCCGCCGGGACCCGCGCCGCCAGCTCGATCGCCGCGTCGAGGTCGTCGGCCTCGAAGCAGGTAGTAGCCGCCGAGCGCCTCCTTGGTCTCCGCGAACGGGCCGTCGGTGGTCAGCGTCTTGCCGTCCTGCACCCGCACGGTGGTCGCCGTCTCGCGGGCTGCCCATCCGCGCGCCGGCGGTAACGCCTGGGGTCTCGTTGATCGCCATGTATGCGCCGTAGACCGCCCCTTGCTCCTCCTCGGAGAGGCTCGTCCCACTCAGGCGAGCCCGGCAGCGGCGTGGTGCCTTGATGTATCAGCAGCATGTATTTCATCGCTTCCTCCGTCCTGGGGTACGTTGGCACCATTGGGACGAATGATCGCTCGCGAAATCGACAGTTGCCCGAAATCGAGCTCAGCGCGATGCTTGGGACGCATCGGCAGCGTGAAGAGTCAGCCCACACGGTCTTGCCTTGCGCCGTGCCTTCGGTGCCCCAGCGAAGGGACAGCGCCTCCACAAGACCCAGCCCGTGCGTGGGCTGCGGGCTCAAGCCACCGTCGCGCACCGCCACGCTCAACGGCTTCGTGTCATGAACGGCGATGCGCAGAAGCGCCTCCTCGAGCGCCACCGAGATCGAGAAGGACGAGCCTGCGTGCAACACCGAATTGGTCGTCAGCTCGCTCACGACAACTGCGGCGTCCTGCAGAAGGGCAGGATCACAACCCCACTCCACCAGGGCACTGAGCACGAGCCGGCGCGCACGCCCGGGCGAGTCATGCTCGCCAGCGAACTCGGCCACAAGCTTCCTCGCCGAAGGCTCCCCTACCGTACGTGGATCGCTGTCCGTGGCCGCGCGCAACACCGACGAGTGGAGATGGCAGACCTGATGTAGGGCTTGCACATGCTCAGATCCGGAGACCGATGCGGCCGGGTAGGCACAGTAGAGGGAAAACGGCAGCTCACGACCAAGGTCGTTCCACAAGGTCTCGAGCTCGATCGCGCCGACCACGTCCCCCGCATCCCAGAGCAGCGCAACCATCTCGCCGTAAGCGCGGACCGCGCGACCAGACTCAGCCGCGGTGCGCAGGAGTCCGCCGACAACCCTGTGGAAGGCGTCGCGATCGATTTGCCCATCGCGCATGAAAGCCGCCATCGTGGTGGCCGCATCGAGGAAAACGAGCCTTTCGCTCGCATGAGCCTCGACGGTGTTGATCCCAGCGACCTCGAGCGCGACGGCGAACGCCTCGCGGTGAGCTGCTGTGGCGATCACGATCGCCACCCCATCGGCTGCGACGCCCGCAGCGACATAGCTAGCGACAGCATCGACCAACTCGGAATCTTGCTCGTAGAAATGGACGACGTGCTCGCCGCCGTCAAGCGATACGTCGTGCGTTGAGGGGGCCATGACTAGCCCTCTACCCCGAATTGAGCATCTTGAACTGGGCTAGGCTCGATCCTCGCGGGCTCGCTCTGAAATGGAAGTCGCTCCAACAAGCCGGTCACCTCGAAGAGCCGCTGAACCTGCGCCGGCCCGGGGATCACCACGAGCTTGCAATCGTGGCGTTCACAAAGGTCTTCGGCCAACAGAATCGCTCGGAGACCAGTGGAGTCCATGAACGTGAGCTTGCTGAGGTCGAGTGTCAGTGTCTCTATCTGATCCGTACAGATCCGCTCGACGGCGGCATCCAGCGTGGGCGCGCAGGCAAGGTCCAGTTCGCCGCTCAGGAACAACGTGCGCTGCGCGAGACCAGCCCGCTCATGCAGTTCGAACGGTGGCACGCCAAGTCGCTCAGACCCTGGCCGCTGCGTCTCGTCATGATAAGTCGCCACAAAGATCTCCGTAAACGCGTACCGATGCGTAGAGAGCCGACTCGACACCTTGCGTTGTCCCGCGTCCCCCAAGCTGCACGACGATCCTTTGCCCCCCTCGAAAAGGAACTCAAGGACAGCGCGGAACGATACCGCAAGCGAGGAGAAACATCGAGCCTCAGCCGCGATCAACTAGCATTAGCAGTACGTGAGTTCGTAACGGGTCGTCTTCTGACGCGACACGGAGGTGAAACACGGGCCTGGCGGACGGATTCCATTCCGTCTCCTTCCTTTCCTTCGCCTGGCCCGGTCCCAGGAAGGAGGCGAGAACAGGGCTCTTCCTTGTCCGACATGCCGACCACCCCAAAGGGGTCGATATCCGCCGCGATCTCGAGCGCGGTGGTGCAGTTGATGCGCGAGTACACCGGCCGCGGCCCCACCAAGGCCCGCACCATTATCGACGAGGATCTCATCACCGTGGTCCTGCAGGACACGCTGACGATGGGCGAGCGCAGCCTCGTTCGCGACGGCGAGACAGACCTCGTCCTGACCAGCCGCAAAGCGTTTCAGCGCACCATGAGCACACAGCTGATCGCCGCAGTTGAACGGCTCTCCGGACGCAGCGTGTACGCCTTCCTGAGCGACAACCACATCGATCCGGACATCGCCGTCGAGACCTTCGTGCTCGCCCCAATCGCAGGCGGCGAAGGGGATGACGAGCAGAACGACGTCAGCCAGAACTGAGCCTCTGAAGCTAGACCTTAGTACGCACGAGGTAGGCATAGGACTTAGAACGATCTCAACATCGTATAGTTGCGTGCACAACCTCTTAAGGAGCCGCTCATGAAACTTGGCCTCACACTGTTGCGCCTCATCGTCGGAGGCCTGTTCGTCGGGCATGGCATGCAAAAGCTCACCGGAGCATTCGGTGGCCATGGCATCGAGAAGACCGGCCAGGCCTTCGAGTCGCTGGGCCTTCGGCCCGGAAAGACGCACGCGGTTGCTGCCGGCGTCGCCGAGGCCGGCGGCGGTGCCCTCATCGCCGCGGGCGCCGCCACACCGCTCGGTGCCACCGTGCTGAGCGCCACGATGGCGACCGCCATCAGGACCGTGCACGGCTCAAAGGGCCCATGGGCCACCGACGGAGGCTATGAGTACAACCTGGTGCTCATGGCGATCGTCTTCGCGCTCACCGATGTGGGCCCGGGAAACTGGTCGGTGGATGGCGCTCGCGGGCGTGAGCGATGGGGCGCCGTGTGGGCCCTGGCACAGCTCGGCGCCGGTCTGCTCGGATCGGCGGGCGCGATCGCCTATGGCAAGAGCCAACCTGCGCCGGCGCCTGCGCAACCAGCCGCCGGCTGACCCACGCCGACTCGCTCGCACTCTCAGAGGCGGCGGTACCGTGGCTCGATGTCAGTCCGTCGTCGGCATGGTCGTTCGACCTTGTCCAAGCCGGGGGACCGCTTTTTGGACGCAGGTCGAACGACCGATGTCAGTTGTGAGCGGAGAATCGAGACATGCCCGTAACCGAGCAAGCCTTGGACGTGCAACAGGGCTCTGGGTCGAGCGCATCCGTATCTAGACGCTCCGACGCGGCCAGATCCGCGAGGCAATCAGATCGATGCTTCGAGGAGGGAGTCGCGTCGGCGCTCACGCCACCGAGCACGACCGCAGGGTGCGCGAGTCGATCGGCGGCACGATCTCGGCGAGCTGAGCGCGGCCGTCGCCCGTGATGCCAGCCGGCGAGGCGTCTCGTTCGGCTCGGCCAGCGGCGAGCAGGCGTTTCGCATCGACCCGATCCCCCGTGTGATCGACGCACCGAGTGGCGAGGGCTCGCGGACGGCGTGGCCCAGCGCGTGCGCGCGCTCGAGCTGTTCGTCAAGGACGTGTATGGCGAGCGCCGGATCGTGCGCGCCGGCGTGGTGCCGCGCGCTGTCTCGAGCGGCGCCCGGCACTACGAGCCGCTGCTGATGGGCATGGGTGCAGACATCCGCTCCTGGATCACCGTCGCCGGCCTGGACGTGGTACGCGACAGCGACGGTCCTTCATGGTGCTCGAGGACAATCTGCGGACGCCGTCGGGGATCGCCTACGCGGTGGCGGCGCGCGAGGTGCTCGGCGGGCATCTGCCGGTGCCCACGGCATGCGCGTGCGCTCGTTGGAGCCGCCTTCCGAGAGGCTCGGCGAGGCTCTGCACGCGGCCGCGCCACCGAGGCCGGCGAGGACCCGGTGGTCGTCCTGCTCACCGACGGGCCAGCGCAACTCGGCCTACTACGAGCACGCCGCGATCGCCGGCCACTCGGGCTGCCGCTGGTGCGCCCCGAGGAGCTGTCGGTTCGCCCCGGGCGGCTGTTCGCCGACACTCGACGGCGGGAGCGGGCGGTCGACGTCGTCTACCGCCGCACGGACGAGGATCGGCTCGTCAGACGAGCGCGGCAGCGCCGACCGGCTCGCCGAGTGTTGCTCGGCCCGTGCTCGAAGGGCAACGCTGGCATGTGTCAACGCGTTCGGCACGGGCGTCGCAGACGACAAGCTCGTGCACGGCTACGTGGAGGAGATGGTGCGCTTCTATCTCGGCGAGGAGCCGCTGCTGGCATCGGTGCCGACCTACGACCTGTCGCAGCCCGGCGTGCTCGAGATGGTGCTCGAGCGCATCGGCGAGCTGGTGGTCAAGCCGCGCAGCGGCCACGGCGGCATGGCGTCGTGATCGGGCCGCACGCGCGACCCGAGGACGCTGCGCGGCGGTCTCGCGACGAGCTGGCGGCGGCGCCGGAGCGCTTCATCGTGCAGGAGACGGTCATGCTCTCGCGCCAGCCCACCGTGACCGCGGCGCGGCTCGAGCCGCGCCATGTCGACCTGCGCCCGTTCGCGTTCGCCGATCGGCGACCGCGTCGAGGTGTTTCCCGGCGGGCTCACCCGCGTCGCGCTTCGAGCGCGGCTCGCTCGTCGTCAACTCCTCCCAGCGCGGTGGCAGCAAGGACACCTGGGTGCTGGCATGAGCACCGATCCCGGAGTCGAAGGTCGTGCCGCATCGCGCAGGTTCTGATCGGCGTGACGACGTCTGAGCTGCGCCGCAAGCGAAGATGCGTCAGCGCGACCTCATGGCGAGCCCGCCCGGGCCGAGATGGCGCTCGGGCTGTCCTATCTGCGCGCGGTCGAGCGCGCGGGGGGGCTGCCGGTCGTGCTGCCGCCGCTCGAGCTGGAACTGGATCTCGGCCTGCTCGACCATCTCAGCGGGGCTGCTGCTCTCCGGTGGTCCCGACCTCGATCCCGGCCTGCTACGGGGCGAGCGCTCACCCCGAGCTGGGCCCGACCGAGCCGCAACTTGACGCCTTCGAGGTCGAGCTGGCGCGAGGCCGACCGCGGGGGCTGCCGATCCTCGGCATATGCCGCGGCGCGCAGGCGCTCAACATTGCGCGCGGCGGCACCCTGCACCAGCATCTCCCGGAGATCACGGACGGACGTCGTCGTTCATCGCCAGCGCCAGCCGGGGAGCAGGACCACTCACGAGGTGCGCGTGGCGCCCGGACAGCGGTCTCGCGCAGACCGTTGGCGGCGGCCCGCGTGGCGGTCAACTCCTTTCACCACCAGGCGATCGACCGGCTGGGTCGCGGCCTGCACGCGGTCGCATGGGCCGAGGACGGCGTCATCGAGGCGATCGAGGGACGAGCGCGGAGTCGACTTCCTGCTCTGGGCGTTCAGTGGCACGCCGAGACGCTCGTTGACGACGCCGCGCAGCTCGCCCTCTTCCGACGCCTGGTGACAGCCTCCGAGGAGCGAGAGCGAACGCGCCACTGACGCGGCGGCGCCGAGTCCGGCGCAGCACGCGGCCTGAGCGGTGGCCCCGCTCGAGACGCACGCCGCGCCCGGGCCTGGGGCCGCTGGCCGTCTCCCGACGAGCTGTCGGCCCTGGACCGTCGGGATCGAGGAGGAGGTGATGCTGCTGCGACGCCAGCGACTTCGCGCTCGCGCCGCGGATCGACAGCATCCTTCCGACGCTGGCTCCGCATCTCGCCGACCACGTCGAGCGCCGAGACGCACGGCTCGGCGATCGAGCTGCGCACCGGCGTGCACCGACCGTGTGCTCGGGGCGATCGCCGAGCTCGCGGACGCTGCGCAGCGAGCTGCGCACGCGAGCTCGCGGGCAGAGGGCTGCGCGCGGCCGCCGCCGGCATGCACCCGTACGACCGTCTGGCAGGAGACGCGCATCTCCGGCGGCGAGCGCTACAGCTGCTGTACGCGTCGCTGCGCGAGCTCGCGCGCCGTGAGCCTACGTTCGCCCTGCACGTCCACGTCGCCGTGCCTGACCCCGAGGACGCGGTGCGCGCGATGAACGGGCTGCGCGCGCATCTGCCGCTGCTGCTGGCGCTGTCGGCGAACTCCCCCTTCTGGCAGGGGCGCGAGACCGGGCTGGCCTCGACGCGAACGCCGATGTTCGGGGCGTTTCCCCGCGTCGGGCTCCCCCGCGCCTTCGCGGACTACGAGGACTACGTCGAGAGCATCGACCTGCTGTTGCGCTGCGGCGCCTTTCCCGAGCCGACGTTCCTGTGGTGGGACGTGCGCCTGCAGCCGCGCTGGGGAACCGTCGAGGTGCGCATCATGGACGCCCAGATCACGGTCGAAGACTCCGCTGGCACTGGTCGCGCTGGTGCAGTCGCTCGTGCACATGGAGGCCACCGAGGGCTCTGGCGCCGACCCCGCGACGACCTGCCTGAGCTGCTCGCCGAGAACCGCTTCCTGGCGGCGCGGGACGGCGTCCGACGCGAGCCTGATCGATGCCCGTCTGGGACGGCGCGCGCCCGTCGCCGACGTGCTCGAGTCGGTGCTGGTCGATGTGCATCCCCCACGCCGAAGACCTTGGCTGCGTCGAGCAGCTGCAATGGACGCGGAACCTGGCCGCTGCCCCCAGACCGGTGCGCCAGCTCGACCTCGCCCGCGGACCCGACAAGCTCCCCGGCCTCGTCGAGGCGCTTGCCGCTCTGTTCTGAGCCGGACGCCGTCGGGTGTCGTGCCCTGGTGAATCGACAGCATCCTTGTCTCAAGCGCTCGACTCACGATGCTCCTGCAGCAGCTCACGCCAGCGCTGTGGATCGAGTTGCGCTGGATCGGTCCCATCCATGAAGTCGATCAGGACGTCCAGGAACTTCTCAGGCTCGTCCAGCTGTGGAAAATGTCCGGAGCTCGCGAAGATCTCCAGGCGACTGCCCGCCACCTGCTCATGGGCTCTGAGCCCATGAGCCACAGGAATTATGGAGTCATGCTCGCCCCACATCAGCAGGAAGGGAATATGACCCGCAAGGTACAACCGGTCTGAGGCGTCCACTCGCTGGCCACCTGGCTCGACGACGCTGCGCAAGGTCTGAACGAAAGCGCCGCGGGTTTCGCTGTCGGCCAGCGTCGCGTGGCCACGGGCGATCTCCTCGATGTCGGTACCCGCGCGCAGGCCCAGTCGACTGAGCAGACCGCCTGTCGCGCGACCGACGTTCAGCAGTCGTGTGGCCGCCAGCAGGGGAAGGACGAGCTCTGACCCGGGTAGCGTGGCCGAGCGCAGCAGCACGCTCACGTCTCGGCCCAGTCCACCGCTGTCTACTAGCACAAGCCGCTCACAGCGCTCCGGGAACTGGTAGGCGAACTGCATCGCTATGCCACCGCCGAGGGAATGTCCGACGAAGGTCGCGCGGTCATGGCCGAGCGCGACCAGCAGGTCCCTCAAGCCGCTCGCGTAGGCGCCCAGGGAATAGTCGCCCTTGGGCTTGGCGGATTCCCCGTGACCGAGCAGGTCAGGAGCGATCACGGTGAAGCGGCGCGCCAAGTAGGGCATCACTCGCTGCCAGGTCGCGGAGTTAGAGGTGATCCCGTGAACGAGCACCATCACGGGACCATTGCCCGCCTGGCGATAGGCAACCCGATGACCATGCAAGACGAGGTGACGGATCTCGAGTTCCTCGGCGACTTCCTCCTTCTCCCCCTGGAATGGGCGAGCGCTCGCTTGCCCAGCTTGGCGGGACGGCCTGGGCCGGATGTGCTCTTTGCGATCATCCCTGTCCGACACGGTACCGGTCGGTCTCACACCAAGTGGAGGCCGCTTCGTCACTTTTATGCACTTCAGCCGCCCAGCGGCGACGGCGGTATGCGCGTCTCGCCCTGCACCTCCGGGATGCGCATCGCGAGCTCGTCGATGAAGCACCACGACCATGTCTCGCCCGGCTCCAGCGAGCGGATGATCGGGTGGCCGCTGGACTGACTGTGCGCGCTGGCGTGGCGGTTGGGCGAGTCGTCGCAGCAGCCGACGTGGCCGCACTCCAGGCAGATGCGCAGGTGCAGCCAGGGGTCGCCCGTCCGCAGGCAGTCCTCGCAGCCGTCGACGGACTCGGGCAGCTCGGTGATCAGGACCTGGTCGAGGTGTGTGCAGGTGGCCATGGCGTCCTCCTTTCGGTCAGGTTGTGGGTGAAGCGGGAGCCGCACGCGGAAGACGGTGCGGCCGGGCTTGACTGTCGAGCGTGAGCGAGCCGTCGTGGCGGTCGACGACGATCCGCCGCGCGGTGGCCAGGCCGAGGCCGGTGCCCTGGCCCGACGTCCTTGGTCGTGAAGAACGGGTCGAAGATCCGCCCGGCGAGCTCCTCCGGGATGCCGGGGCCGTCGTCGGCGATCTCGACCACCGCGCAGCCGCCGTCGGCGCGCGTGGCGATCGTGATCGTCCCCTGCTCGCCGAGCGCGTCGATCGCGTTGTCGAGCAGGTTCGTCCACACCTGGTTGAGCTCCGAGCCGCGCACCGTGAGCTTCGGCAGCGCGCGGTCGTAGTCGCGCACGACCTCGATCGCGGTGTGCTTGAGCTTGTAGCCGAGCACCGTCAGCGTCGTCTCGAGGCCCTCGTGCAGGTCGACCTCGACGAGCTCGCCGCGGTCCATGTAGGCGTAGGACTTCACCGCGCCCACGAGCGCCGACATGCGCTCCGTGGACTCCGCCAGCTCGGCCGCCAGGCGGCCCGCGGTCAGCGTCGCGGCGACCCAGCGCAGCGCCGCGTCGGTCGCCGGGCCCGCCAGCTCGGCGACGCGATCCAGCCACTGCCTGGTCGACGCCGGCCGCCGCCAGCGGCTCGGCCAGCCGCCAGGGCTCCTGCACCTCCAGCGCCTCCAGGCGCGCCGAGCAGCTCGTCCTCGGCGTCGGCGGCGTCCAGCGCGTCGAGCGCCGTGGCCGACGGCCGCGTGGGCGACCGCCTGCTGCTGCAGCGCCACGAGCTGCTCGGCCTCCTCGCGCTCGACGCCCGCCTCGACGAACGACGCCAGCGCCGAGCCGATCACCTCGAGCGCCTCGGTCAGCTGCGCGGCCGCGCGCCGCGCCGCGGCGGCCGGGTTGTTGAGCTCGTGCGCGAGCCCCGCGGCCATCGTGCCCAGCGAGGCGAGCCGCTCGCGGTTCTGCTCGATCGCTCGGTGACCCGGCTCATCACCGGGGCGACCTGGCGCATCACGCGCCGGTGGATCGCCGGCTGCGCGAACGCCAGGCGGCGGAAGTCCTCGGGCGCGATCGACCGCCATCCGGCAGTCGGTCTCGGCCTGCATGCGCACCCCGAGCGTGCCGCCGGTGAGCACCGCGATCGCGCCCATCCAGGTCGGCGCCCGTGTGGTGGCCGACCGGCTCGCTGCGCTCCCTGGTCGACGATCAGCGCCTGCGCCTCGCCCTCGAGCAGCAGCTGCAGGCCCGGCGGCTCCTCGCCCTGCTCGGCGATGACCTCGCCGGGCGCCGACGTGGCAGGGCCGTGCGAGCGGCGACCCACTCGGCGAGCTCGGCGTCGTCGAGACTCGTCGAACAGGTCGACGCGCGCGCAGCTCCTCGCGTGACGGCGCCTCGTACCGGACGCGCTCGCGTCGACCTGCGCTCGTGCGCGCGTCGGCTCATGCCTCGACCAGGTACTCGTGGATCAGCGACACCGCCATCGAGCCCTCGCCGACGGCGCTGGCGACGCGCTTGATCGAGCGCGCGCGCACGTCGCCGGCGACGAACACGCCGGGCACGCTCGTCTCGAGCACGTAGGGCTCGCGCTGCAGCGGCCAGCCGTTGGCCTGCGCGTCGCGGCCGGCGAGGATGAAGCCGCGCTCGTCGCGCGCGACCACGCCCTCCAGCCAGTCGGTGCGCGGGGAGGCGCCGATGAACACGAAGCAGGCGTCCGCGTGCGAGCGTCTCCTCGCCGTCGGGGCCCGCGACCCGCAGGCGCCGCAGGCGCCCGTCCTCGCTCTCGGCGGCGATGCGCCGAGCTGCCGGTGCGCACCTCGATGTTCGGCAGCGCCGCGATCTGCTCGATCAGGTAGTGCGACATCGACTTCTCCAGCGACGGCCCGCGCACGAGCATCGTCACCCGTGGCGGCGTAGCCGCTGAAGTAGACGGCCGCCTGGCCGGCGGAGTTGGCGCCGCCGATCACGACCACGTGCTGGTCGGCGCACGCGCGCGCCTCGGTCATCGCGGCGCCGTAGTAGATGCCGGCGCCGGTCAGCTCGGGGAAGCCGGGCGTGTCGAGCTGGCGGTAGGAGACGCCCGAGGCGACGAGCACGCAGCTCGCGCTCAGCACGCCGCCGCCGCTCAGCTCCACCAGGCGCGCGGCGCCCTCGACGCGCAGGCCGACGGCCTCCTGGACGGTCAGCAGCTCGGCGCCCAGCCGCCGCGCCTGGTCGGTCGCGCGGCGCGCGAGGTCCGAGCCGCTCAGACCCGGCCGGGAAGCCCGAGGTAGTTCTCGATGCGGCTCGACTGCCCCGCCTGCCCGCCGGGCGCCTCGCGCTCGACCATCACCGTCTTCAGGCCCTCCGAGGCGCCGTAGACCGCGGCCGCCAGCCCGGCGGGGCCGCCGCCGACGACGACGAGGTCGTAGTGGTCCTGCGCCGGGGTGCCCGCGACGCCGAGGCGCTCGGCCAGCTCGAGGATCGTCGGGCGCTCGAGCACCGTGCCGTCCTCGAGCAGGGCGACCGGCAGGCGCTCGGCGTCCACGCCGGCGACCCGCAGCAGCTCGCGCGCCTCGCCGTCGCGTTCGACGTCCAGCCAGCGCGCCGGCACGCGGTTGCGCACCAGGAAGTCGCGCAGGTCGTGCGACTCCTTCGAGAAGCGGTGGCCGACCACGCGCACGCCGCCCGCCTCCAGCGCCGCGCCCGCCTCCCAGGTCGTGAGCAGGTCCTCGACGACCGGGAACAGCTGCTCCTCGGGCGGGTCCCAGGGCTTGAGCAGGTAGTAGTCGAGCGCCACCTCGTTGATCGCCGCGATCGCCGCCTCGGTGTCGGCGTAGGCGGTCAGCAGCACCCGCTTGGCGTCGGGGACGAGCTTGCGCGCCTGCACCAGGTACTCCGTGCCCGGCATGCCCGGCATGCGCTGGTCGGCGATCAGCATCGCCACCTGCTCGCCGCGCGTGCGCAGCTCGCGCAGGAGCTCCAGCGCCTCGGGCCCCGACGCCGCGCGCAGCACCCGGAAGCGCTCGCCGAAGCCGCGGCGCAGGTCGCGCGCGACCGCCGCCAGCACCGCCGGCTCGTCGTCGACCGCGACGATCGCGGGCCGGCGTGACTTGGGCTCAGTGTTAGCGGCTTGAGTAGAACGCTCGGCTTGCTCTGACATCTTCCGCATGACAGTAGCTCTCAGTTCCGGTCGGTGCATGCACCGACCGGCCGGACCGTACATGTACGGTCCGGGACAGCGCCGTATGCGGCGCTGTCCCCCCAAAATATGGATGAGCAGGTCAGTCGAGGAAGATCGCTACGTCCTCTACCGGCGCTCGCTCGGGAGCGCGCTGAGCTTGCACCGGGTGGCCGAGGTGGAGCAGGCCGACGGGTTGCTCGGTGGCGGGAATCTCGAGTCCGGCGCGGACTGCCGCACTCTCCAAGATCGGCAGCGTGCGCCAGTAGCCTGCCAGTCCACGCGCATGCGCCGCGAGCAGGACGATGTAGGCGGCGACCGCGGCGGCGAGCAGGTCGTCGTGCTGCTGGGACAGGTCACCTTGCAGCTCGACTCCCGCCACGATCAGCGTGGGCGCGCGCTCGAGCTTTCGCGCCGAGCCCGGCTGCTCTAGCTCTGCCTCGCGAGCGAGCAGAGCCCGTGCTTGTGGGCCCAGTACGCGAAAGCGCCACGGGTTGGTCAGGTGATGGTTGGGCGCCCAACGCGCGAGCTCGAACAGCTCCAGCAACGTCGCCCGGTCGACCGGTTCGGGGCCGTAAGCCTTGTGGGTTCGGCGTGTCCGGATGAGCGTCTGGAGGTTCGCGCCCTGGGGCACGCAGACGTCTGTGGAGCCAAGCGTCGCAAGCTTATTCGCAGGCATCTGTGCATCTGGCATAGCCGACACCGTAGCGTCCTACCATCTACGGATGGTGACGAGATCCGCCCATCGGGACACGGTGTCGGCAGGGCATGACCGCAAGCGCATGCTGCTCGGCATGGGGCTGGGCCTGCTCCTGGTGGTTGCCGCGCTCGTCGTCGCGGCACTGGCGCTGTCCGGCGTAAGCTTGGCGAGCGACCCAACCGCGCTCGCGCGCGTATCCGTGCAGCCGTTGGCCGGCAAGATCGAGCACGTCGAAGCGTTCGGGCCCGACGGGCAGAAGGTGCCGCTGGCGGTGCAAAGCGGGCGCTTGACCCCGCTGAAGCAGCTGACTCCCGGCGAGCAGGTATCCGTCGAGGTCAGGTACGCCGGCCGGGATGGCTCGGCTGGGCGTTGGGCAGCGAGCGCACCGAGCAACTGACGCTGCAAGCGCCCGGTCGCGCACGTGAGCGAGCAATGGATGACCGTTCCCCCGGCTCGGCGGTGCACGTCAGCTTCGATCAGCCGGTTAGCGCCGTCGCCTACGGGAGCAGCGGCCGTCTGACCCGCCACGCACGCTCAGCGACCCGCGCAGCTCGGTCTCGCTCGGGTACCCAACCGGAGACCGGCAGCACTGAGATCGCCGCGGCCGCGCGTCCCTGGGAGACGGTTGGCGCGCCAATGCAGGTGAGCTGGTTCCCGCAATCGCACATGACTGTGATGGCCACGATCCCGGCCTCGGGCTACACGAATCTCTCCCTACGCCCCGATACGCCTGACGTTCTCAAAGCCTGTGAGCGAAGTGATCGGCTCGGATCAGCCCGACGCTCTCGCCGAGCACACCTGGGCACTGGCGCGAAACCGACAGCCACACGCTGGTGTTCACGCCGTCGGGGTTCGGAGCGCCGCTGGGCTCGCAGCTGCACATCCAACTGCCGCGTGAGGTTGCGGTGACGGCAGGTAGCGGCTCCGCGCTGCGCACCACCAGCCAGGTCGAATGGACGGTGCCTGCCGGCTCCACGCTGCGCTTGCAGCAATTGCTCGCCGAAGCAGGATTACTTGCCCGTCGACTGGCAGCCCTCGGGCGCGCCGGTCGCGCGCACGCCCGGCGCCGAGGCGCAGGCGGCAGTCGAACCGCCGAGCGGGAGCTTCGACTGGCGTTATCCGAATACGCCCCACCAGCTGCAGGCGATGTGGGCGCCGGGCCAGGCGAACGACGATCACACGCGGTGCGGTGATGAAGTTCGAGAACACCCACGAAATCACCGTCGACGGTCTTGCCGGGCCGGCCGTCTGGCGTGCGCTGCTCAGCGATGCGATCGCCGGCAAGCGTCAGACCAGCGGCTACACCTATGTGTACGTGCACCGCGAAGTCCCAGAGGTGCTCACGCTGTGGCACGATGGCCACACGGTTCTGACCTCTGCCGCGAACACCGGCATCGCCGGAGCGGAAACAGAACTCGGCACGTTCCCGGTCTTCGAGCACATCCCCGAAGGCACGATGAGCGGCACCAACCCTGACGGCTCCCACTACAACGACCCTGGGATCAAGTGGATCAGCTACTTCAACGGTGGCGACGCGATCCACAACTTCGACCGCGCGTCCTTCGGCACGCCGCAGAGCCTCGGCTGTGTCGAGCTGCCGCTCGCAGCCGCGGCGGAAGTCTGGCCTTACACGCCGATCGGCACGCTCGTCACGATCGAAACGTAGGGGCTCGGCCAGTGGCCGCAGGGGCCACTTGCATTTGCACGCCTGCGAGTGGAACGCCGGTTCCTATAGCTGACGACCGGCCTCCCAGGCGCAGGCCGCGGCGCGGTCGAGCAGCAATTGGCGCTCGCGCTCGTTGCTCGCGAGCGACATGGCGCGCTGAAATTCCTCTTGCGCCTCCTCGAAGCGGTTGAGCCTCGCCAGCAGGTCCCCTCTGACGCTCGGCAGCAGGTGATAGCTCTGGAGCGAGGGCTCGTCGAGCAGCGGATCCAGCGCTTGCAGACCCACAGCCGGACCAAAAGCGCTCGCCAGAGCAACCGCGCGATTCAGCTCGACAACCGGCGAGGGCGAGATCTGGGCCAGGGCCTCGTACAGCGCGGCGATGCGTACCCAGTCGGTCTCCTGAGACTCGGAGGCACGCGCATGACAGGCGGCGATCGCTGCCTGCAGCGTGTATGAGCCAAGGGGGCCACCGATTTGCTCGGCCCGCTCCAGCGCGGCCAAGCCACGCGCGATCAAGAGGCGATCCCAACTGGCACGGTCCTGGTCTCCCAGCAGGACCGGCTCGCCGTCGGCACCGACACGAGCCTTCAGGCGCGATGCCTGAATCTCCATCAAAGCGACCAGGCCGTGGACCTCCGGCTCTTGTGGCATCAGCTCGGCGAGGATGCGCCCGAGGCGCAGTGCCTCCTCACAGAGATCGGCGCGTATCCAGTCCTCGCCCCCGCTTGCCGTATAGCCCTCGTTGAAGATCAAGTACAAGACCGCCAGCACCGATGAGAGTCGCTCACCCAGCTCGCCCACCTCGGGCAACGCGAACGGGACCTTCGCCTCGGTGAGCGTGCGCTTGGCCCGCACGATTCGCTGCGCCACAGTGGACTCCGGCACTAGGAACGCTCGCGCTATCTCTTCCGTCTTCAGGCCGCCGAGCAGGCGCAAGGTCAGCGCAACTCGCGCAGGCTCTGAGAGGACGGGGTGGCAGCACATGAAGATCAGACAGAGCAGGTCGTCGCCGACCTGCTCCTCGATCGAGGCTTCCAACCGCGCTTCGACCGAGTCGCTCTGAAGCTCCAGCTCTCTCGCAAGCTCCTCGTGCTTTTGCTGCAGTCGCGTCCCACGGCGCAGCAAGTCGATCGCGCGGTGCTTTGCCGTGGCCATGAGCCAGGCGCCCGGACTCTCCGGGACGCCTGACTTGGGCCACTGCTCCAGCGCGATCACCAGCGCATCCTGAGCCAGATCCTCCGCGATGCTGACATCGCGCACGATCCTTGTCAGACCTGCGATCAGCGCCGGCGACTCGATCCGCCAGACAGCCTCGATCGCGCCAAGCTCTCGCCGGCGATGGCCGCCATTCTCGGGCATCTCGCCCCTTTCGGCCGGCTTGCCGTTGACTGCCTCGGGCGCGCGCCCTAGCGCGCTGCTCCGCTTGTACCTCGGCCCGGGGGGAAGTCGGTCATCTCATAGACCTGGCGAACCTCGATCACGTCGCCCTCGGCTGCCCGGGCAGCGCGAGGCCCACTCGACCGCCTCCTCCTTCGATTTCGCCTGGATCAGCCAGTAGCCGCCGATCAGCTCCTTGGCCTCGGTGAAGGGGCCGTCGGTGACGTTCGCCTTGCCGCCGGAGAAGGACACACGGGCGCCCTTGCCGGCGGGGTGCAGACCGTCGAGGCTGAGCAGGATGCCGGCTTTGGCCAGCTCCTCGTTGTAGCGGCTCATCGCCGACACGGCCTCGGGGTCGGACCCCAGTCGGCTTCGTCTGGGATGTTGGGGATCATGATCATCATGAAGCGCATCGTCGTTGCTCCTTCTCGGTGGGTTACGCTCGGTGCGCCGCTCGCCCTCGACAGGTTCGCACCTCGGCTCTACCTTACGTCGAACGAGCAGCGGCGAAATCGACACGACTCGTCATGGATCTGGAAGCTGGCCATGACCGGTCCCCCGTGGTCTGCTGAGTTGTCCCTCGGTCTCCAGCCGAACGGATTGGTCGTATCGTGAATTCTGTCAGCGTTATCGGAAACCGCGTAGAAGACCGTCGAGCGCCCTGGCACCGGCACGGCCCTCAGACACGCATCGATAGCGCTTAGGAGATCGTCGTGACTTAGCCAGGTAGCCGTCTGCCCTGCTCCCCTCTTTACAGAGTTGTCTCGCGTTACACCACCAAACCGCACAGCGATGAACTCAAAAGCCGAATTGTGTTGAGAGGACCTTGCCCACCTCCTCCTCAATGAGCTTGTACACACCGTATGGCGTCGCAGGGTAGTAACTGCCCGGATGGCAAACGGCTCTGCCGCGGCGGGATCGCGATGGTTGTCGGCGTGAACCGAACTCGCCATGATGAGACGTTCCACTCCCGCTTTGACTACCGCCGTGAAGATATTTACGTCTATCTGCACGTTCTCCGGATAGATGCGCATACGCCGCTCGATGGGGTCAGTCTGTGAAAATCTGCTGGCAAGGTGAATGACCGTGCCAACTCCAGACATTTGCGCCCACAGGACCTCATAGTGGGATATGTCATCAGGCAGATCCACACCCCTAATCCGGTATTTCTCACCCAGCCTACGCCGAAGCACCGAGCCGATGATTCCTTTGGAGCCGGTGATCAGGATCGTGCGCATCCAGCCGAGCTATCCCGAAGCTTGCCTTTCGCTGCGCTCCTGCTCTCGTGCACGCCGGTACTCGTTGACGACGATCTCGGTGAGCTCCTCGACGGAGGTCTCGGCGTTGGCTTGTCGAGGGTGATCACGCCGTCCTGGATCATGCTCACGCGGTCGCACGCCTGTAGCACGTGGACGTAGTTGTGGAGGATCATGATGATCGACACTCGCCCTCCTCCTTCAGCCGCGCCACGAGGTCGAGGATCATCGAGCCCTCCTTGGCGCCCATCGCCGCCAGCGGCTCGTCGAGCAAGATGATGTCGGCGTCGGAGTTGACCGTGCGTGCGACCGCGATCGCCTGGCGTTGCCCGCCGGACAGGCGCGCGACCGCGACGTCGATCCGTGGGATGTTGATCCCGATCTCATCGAGCGCCGTGCGCGTCTCCTGCTTCATCCGCCGGTTGGCGAGCAGCGGGATCGGGTGGTGCACCTGCTCGCGGCGCAGGAACAGGTTGTGGTAGACGGACAGTTCGTCGATCAGCGCGAGGTCTTGGTAGACGGTGTCGATCCCTTGGCGCGCGCGTCGTCGACACCGCGGGGCGGTAGGGCTCTCCGTGCAGGAACATCTCGCCCGAGTCCTGCTTCTGGAAGCCGCTAGATGATCTTGATCAGGGTGGACTTGCCGGCGCCGTTGTCGCCGAGCAGGCCGAGCACCTCGCCCTTGCGCAGGTGCAGGTTGACATCGCGCAGCGCCGTCACCGGGCCGAAGCGCTTGGAGATGTGTTCGACTCGCAGCACGTCGTCGGGCGCCGAGGTCGGCGGGACGACAGGCTCGATCGGTGTGCGCGTCAGCCACTGCATGCCCCCTGCGCGCGCGTTGGACGTAGACGTTGACGGTCATCGCCACGATGATCGCCAGGCCGAGGTAGAACAGCAGGTAGTTGGCGTTGACCCCTTGCAGGATCAGGCCGTCTTGAGGATGCCGAGGAACAGCGCACCGATCAGCGCGCCGACACGGTGCCCGAGCCGCCGGCGAGCAGCGTCCCGCCGATCACCGCGGCGGCGATCGCCAGGAACAGGATTTCGTTGGCCCGGAGGGTCGGGCTGGACCGTCCCCGAGCGGACGGCCTCGAGGATCCCGACGAGCCCGGCGGTGAGGCGCAGAGCACGAAGTTGCGGATCGTCATCAGCCTCACCCTGACCCCGCCTCGGCCGCGCCGAGCTTGTTGGAGCCGATCGCGACCGTGTACAGGCCCCAGCGCGTGAACGTGAGCACGGCCTGCAGCAGGACCACGATCACGAGCGCCCAGATCAACTCCGAGTAGTGCCGCCGCCGAAGATTTTCGCGAACGTGCCGATGTGATTGACCGTTTCGGGGAGCAAGATGTGGTGGCCGTTGACCACGTGTTCACCTTCACCGTTGTCTGGTGGACCTGCGCTCCGGGCGTGTTGACCGGCGCGCCGTGGGAGATGATCAGGCTGATTCCCTCGAAGGTGAACAGCATCCCCAGCGTCGCCACGAACGAGCTGATTCCCACGACCGCCATGAAAAAGCCGTTGACGGCGCCGACCGCCATACAGCACGAGCAGCGCGATCACCACGCTTGGCACCAGCGCGAGCCCGGCGGTGGACGAGCTTGTAGAACAGGATCGGCGCGAACAGGTACATCGCGCCGATCGAGAGGTCGATCTCGCCGAGGATCATCACGAACACCTCGCCCGCCGCGAGGATCGCGAAGCGGCGCGAAGTACGGCAGCAGCGTCTTGAAGTTGGCGCCCGTGAAGAAGGTGCTGGTGTTCAGCGAGAAGTACACCGCCGTGACGATCGTCACGACGATGATGCTGCCCTCGCGCAGCGACAGCACGCGCGCGAGCGGACTGTGCGTGTCGAGGGAGCGCGCCCGCGGCTCGAGGCCTCCGCGCCCGCCTGGCTCTCAGACGCAGGCGGTCCCCCTGTCGCGCTGGACACCTGAGCTCCTCCACTGGCGCGCATAGCTGTCAGCGCCTCCGCTGGGCGCGAATGTCTGTCGCGACACTAGGCGGGTGTGCCGGCCTTGATCGGAACCACCTTGACTTCGGTGGACGTCCCCTCGAAGCGGGTTTTGGATTCGACGTACGGCGCGACCGTTTCTTTGTTGAGGAACTTCAGACCCGTGTCCGTTTCGGCAGGGCCCGTCAGCGAGCCCGGACACTTGCCACATGAACAGCTGCAGGATCGGCAGGAAGCCCTGCTAGGTAGGGCTGCTGGTCGATCGTGAATTCGATGTTGCCTTCCTGCAGCAGCTTCTGCGTCTCTTCGGTCAGGTCGAAGCCGCCGGCCTTGATTCCTTTGGCCGGCAGGCCGTACTTCTGCATCACTTTCGCGAGGCTTTCGGTGCTGCCGCCGTCGACGGCGTACATGCCCTTCGTGCTCTGGTGGCCGACCCAATAGGCGTCGATCGTCGAGAGCTCGCCCGGGACCGCGCGCCGGTGGCGACCGTGTGCACCGTGATCGGCTTGCCCGAGGCCTTGATCGCCTTTTCGCCCCTTCGATGCGCGGCTGCAGATTGGCCGAGCCGGGCGTTGCGATGAACAGCGCGACATCGCCCGAGCCGACCGCTTCGACGATCCGTTCGCCCATCTGTTCGCCGGCCATTTTCAGGTCCTGGCCGATGTAGGACAGGCGCGCGTTGCCGGGCGCGTCGGCGTTGTAGGCGACGACCGGGATGCCCGCCTTCAGCGCCGCTTCGACCGGCGCGTTGAAGGCGTGCAGGTCGATCAGCGCGACCGCGATCCCGTCGGCGCCGCTGGTGACGGCGGTGTTGACCGCATTGACCATCTGGTTGACGTTGCTGCTTTCCGAGCCCGTCCACTCATACGAGCAGCCCAGCAGCTTGCAGGCGTCGGCCGCGCCGTACTGGGTCGGGACGAAGAACGGGTTGGTCGTGACATGGTTGACGATCACGAATTTGTAGCTCGGGTGCGAGCCGAACACGGCCGCGCTGCCGCTGCCGCTGCGCACTGGCGCTCGAGCCACCGCTTTGCCGCACGCCGCCAGCATGCTGCTCACCGAGCCGGCCGCTACGCCGGTGAGCGCGGTGCGCCGCAGGAACGCGCGCCGGTCGAAGCCTCGCTGGCCGATCTCCGGACGGTCGCCAGCGACTCCGCCACGCTCGTCGACCTGATCGGTCTCTGACATCTGCATCTCCTCCTGTATCGAGGCCGCGTCAGGCGATCGCAGCGCCCATCAATACATGTACCCCTTGAATCCATTCGTATTCAGGACTTCGCGTGAGTGGGCTATATCGTCGGGGCATGGCTTCGGCAACCGCCAGCTCCCAGCCCCCTTCCGATCGCCCGGATACAGCGGCCGGGAAGAGCGGGTCGGCTCGCCAGCCGCCGCGAAGCTGTCGACGCTCGGAGTCGGATGCCACTCGCCGAGCAGGGACGCGCTCCGTATCGAGCGACTCGCGGGAGCGACGAGCGGCCTATGGGCCGCTCGCGATCGAGCGACACGTCAAAGCAAGACGGCCGCGCGCTGATCCTCTACGCCCGCGCGGAGGACTGAGCGACCGATGAGCGAGCAGCGCTTCAACGAGCTGCGCGGCGAGGAGGTCGTATACGCGATCCACCGGCAGGACCGCACCTTCCTGCCCACGCGGAGCACTGCCCGCTGTGCCCCACCCGCCCGGGCGGCCCGCAGACCGAGATCCCCGTCCCGGCCTTCGAGATCGCCGTCTTCGAGAACCGTTCCCCGCCTTCGAGGCGCCGCACGGGGCGGCCGAGGTGGTCGTCTACACCGACAGCCACGACGGCTCGCTTCGGCACGCTCACGCCCGAGCGCGCGGAGGCGCTGATGTGGGTCTGGCGCCACCGCTACGAGAGCTCGGCGCGCGCGAGGACGTGAGTACGTGCTCATCTTCGAGAACCGCGGCGTCGAGGTCGGCGTGACGCTGCACCATCCCCACGGGCAGATCTACGGCTACCCGTTCCTGCCGCCGGTGCCCGAGCTCGAGCTGGCGGCGGACGCGCGCCTGGGGGGCTGTGCGCCGTGTGAGCTGCTGCGCCGCGAGCTGGAGGACGGACGGCGGATCGTGCACGAGAACGAGCACGTCGCCGCCTACGTTCCCTATGCGGCGCGCTGGCCATATGAACGCATGTCGTCATGCGCGAGCACCGCTCGAGCCTGCTCGACTGCGAGCCCGGGGAGCTGCGCCTGCTCGCCGAGTGCTTGCAGAGCCTCATGCGCGGCTACGACGCGCTGTTCGCCCGGCCCTTCCCGTACGTGATGGTCGTCCATCAGGCGCCCACCGACGGCACATTCCGACGGACACCTGCACGTCGAGTTCTACCCGCCGCTGCGCACCGCCGACCAAGCTCAAGTATCCCGCCGGCTCAGAGCAGGGCGGGGGCACGTTCATCGGCGACACGCTGCCCGAGGACTCTGCCAAGGCGTTGCGCGAGGCGATCGCCCGTGTCGCGTGAGAGCGTCAGCGCTTTCGCTCCCGGTCGCGTAAACCTGATCGGTGAGCACACCGACTACAACCAAGGGCTCGCACTGCCGTTCGCGATCGCCGAGGGGATCACGGTGCAAGCGACGGCAACCGGCGAGGAGCGCATCATCGCGCACGCACTCGACTGTGGCGAGCAGGACGAGTTCGCGCTCGCCGAGCCCAAGGGCGCGACGGGCTGGCGCGCGTATGTGCGCGGCGTCGTCGCCGAGCTACGCCGAGCCGGGCACCCACTGGTGGGGGCCGATCTGGAGATCGGCGGCGATCTCCAGCAAGGCGCCGGCCTGTCGTCTTCAGCTGCGCTCGAGGTCGCTCTGTGCCTGGCCCTGCTCGCTCTGGCCGGCGAGGCCGAGATCGACCGTGTCGGGCTCGCACGGCTGTGCTCGCGCGTGGAGAGCGAGTGGGTGGGCGCACACACCGGGACGCTCGATCAGCTTGCCTCCTTGTATGGCGCACCAGGGATGGCGATGCTCATCGACTTCCAGACATTCGAGGTCGAGCCGGTCCCGCTGCGGCTGGAGGACGGTTGGCGACTGGTGACGCTCGACTCCGGCGAGCGCCACGCGAACGCCAGTTCCGCGCTACAACGAGCGCAGGGCCGAAGTGCTCGAGGCATGCGACCTCCTGGGCGTCGAGTCGCTGAGGCAAGCGAGCTGGGAGGTCCTTGAAGGATTGCCCGAGCGGCTGCGACGACGCGCACGCCACGTGCTCAGCGAGAACGTGCGGGTGAAGGACACGGTGACAGCGCTGCGGGCAAACGACCTATCTGCCGTGGGACGCTGCTGAACGCTTCCCACGCAAGTTTGCGCGACCAGTACGAAATATCCACGCCGGCCGTAGAGGCAACCGTAGAGCGGCTGCTCCAGGCGGGCGCCATCGGCGCGAGGATCGTAGGCGGCGGTTTCGGAGGGCATGTTCTCGGCCTGCTCGCACCGAGCGCCTGTGCGCCGGAGAACGCACGGAAGGTCCATGCGGATGTGGGCGCCCACCTTCTGGATCCTCAGACGTTTGCTGATATTCATAGCCCAAACGGCAGCTAGGCTTATGCGGTGCACGTTCAGTCCAAGTACGCGGTGACTTCCCAGGAGGCTCGACGAGTCATCGCAGAGCACGGCTGGGCGCGTGTGGTTACCAACGGAAGTGATGGTCTGTGCGCCACATACGGGTTCTTCCTACTTGAGGACGGATCCGGGGACGAGGTCGTCGTAGCCGGGCACTTTGCGCGTGCGGACCCCCAGTGCGCTGACATCGAAGCGCGCACTCCAGCCTTGTTGATCTTCGAGGGTCCGCACGGATTCGTCTCGGCATCCTGGTATCGCCCCGAGCTAACCGACGTCCCGAGCACGATGAATCACATCTCCGTCCATCTCTATGGGACGCCTCAACCGCTCGACGACGAGGAGCAGTTCGACGTACTACGCCGAACGCTGGAGCGCCACGAGACGGTCCTCGGCGAGGATCGATGGCGGCTGGAGGGCGGGGGTCTCGAGCTATCTCGCAGGATCACCCCCCAAACCGTTGCCTTCAGGCTGCGCGCCCAGCGCGTGGAAGCGAAGGCCAAGCTATCCCAAGGTATGCCGCGCCCGATACGTGAGCGAATCGTCGAGCGACTCGAACAGCCTGGCCCCCATCGGCATCGTGAGCTGGCCGCGCTTATGCGCAGACTGTCCTTGGACGATCGACAGTAGACCGCGCCCGACCGCAGCCCGTGCCCTGTACGAACTTGGCGCCGCCGGCGCTTGGCGACCGATCAGGCGGGCGACACCGGTTGCATCACAGTGAACGCGGCTCCCTGGGGATCGATCAGGCCGGCGAAGCGTCCGATCGGCATGTCCATCGGCTCGTTCGTGACGATTGCCCCGAGCTCGCGGGCCTTGGCGACGATGGCGTCGCAGTCGGCGACCCCGAAGACCACGCCCCAGTGCGGCGGGATCTCGGCCGGGAAATACTCGTCGCTCATCTGCATCATGCCTCCGACCTGTTTCCCATCCAGCTCCCAAACCGTGTAAGTCGTCGGCGCACCCTCGAACGCGGGGGGACGTCCCTGCCAACCGAAGACTGCCGAGTAGAACGCCTTGCCGACGTCGGCGTCACGGGTGAGCACCTCGTTCCAGCAGAACGAGCCCGGCTCGTTGACGAGGTCGGCGCCGGTAAAGCTCTTCGGCTGCCACACGCCGAACACGGCGCCGGTGGGATCGGCGAACAGCGCCATCCGCCCGATGTCCATCACATCCATCGGCTCGACCACCACGCTGCCGCCGGCAGCCTTGACCTTGGCCGCCGTCTCCTCGGCGTCGGCGACGCTTATATAGGTGGCCCACGCGGTGGGCTGACCCTCCTGCATGTGGCCCATCAGGCCCGCGATGTTCTTGTCCTGCAGCTGGAACATGCGGTACCCGCCGGTCTCCTCCTGCCCGGCTCGGTTGCGCTCCAGCCCATCAGCTCGCCGTAGAACTGCGCGGCGGCGTCGGCGTCTGGCGAGGAAAGTTCGACCCAGGACGGGGTGCCTGGTGCGTACTCGGGCATGGTGTTCTCCTTTCGCGGACGGGGGTAAGCACGATCGTCGCAGATGGACGCGTTGGATTGATGTATTCCCGGTTGGCACATGTGCCAACCGGGACGGCGCACATGTGCGCCGTCGAACGGGGCGCGCATGCGCGCCCCGCGCAGGGCCGCATGCGGCCCTGCGTCCGACCCGTACATGTACGGGTCGGCCCCCCGGCACATGTGCCGGGGGGACCCGAGGATGAGATCAGTGACGATCGACCCCTGGCAGCACCTGGGTGCCTTCGATCTGGACCGCTTCCAGCGCGTCCGGGTCCAAGCCGAGCAGGTCAAGGATCGTCGGCGCGATCTGGGTCGTCTCGACCCAGGGGCGGTACGTGCCCGGCTGCACCGCTCCCGGCGCATAGACGACGATCGGCACGTCACGGTCGGCCGGGTTGGCGCCGCCGTGCTCGGCGATCTTGCTGCCGCCGGTGTACACCACGCCGACCTGCACCACACCCCACACGTCGGGGTGGCGCGGATCGCTGAGCGGCACGCCGAAGTACTGCGCCGCTTCCTTGCCGGCGAAGATTTCGGCCAGACCCGAGTGCGCCAAGGTACGCGTGCTGCCGTCGTAGGCGACGCCGGTCGCCGTGTGGTTCCACAGATAGTTCTTTACGAAATTGGCCGCCTCCTGAGAGGTGTTGGACAGGTAGCTCTGCCAGGCGTCATCGTCGGTCCCGGCGACAATCAGGGCGCCGGCCCCGGGGTGAGCTGCTTCCCAGGCGGCGTTGATCGCTTCGATGATCGGGCCGTCCTTGATCCGAGCCAGCGGGTCCGGGTCCTGCGGCGACTGGCCGTGCTTGGCCGAGACGATGATCGCCGTCGAGCCCGCGAGGCCCTGCGCCTGGATCTCTTCGTCCATCGCTGCAGCTGCGCGTTGACGTAGTCGAGCGCGCGCTGGAGCAACGGCCCCGGCGTGTTGGTGCCCGGTAGGTAGCCGCCGGTCAGGCCATCCGATGTGTGCAGCTTCTCGGCGGTCGAGACAGTCTGGAAGTTCATGCCGAAGATCGCCGGCACGCCGACCTTGCGTCTTGCGGCTGTGGTCGTAGCCGTCGATCTCGTTGAGCACCGCCTGGACCTTGTAGGAGTCGTACTGCATCGTCGCGGCGTTGTCTTCGGTCCAGCTGATTTCACCCGGGTAGGGGTTGCCGTTCGGTTCGAGCGCGTTCGAGTCGATCTCGGGCGTGAACAGGTCGTCGATCCCGTTGCCCGCCGGGCCCGTCGAGCGGCTTCATAGGCGGGGTGCTTGTCCGACCACGCGGTCCGCAGCCCGTGATCATGCGCCACTTCGAAGATCGTGTTGACCTGCAGGTATTCGTGGGGATAGATCGGCTTGCAGGTCTGCGGGTTGACCGGGCAGCGTGGCCGGATTGATCAGAGACTGCGGCTGAGCCGGTCATTTCGAGGATGCTGCCGGGCAGATCCGGTGAGTCCCTCGCCGGCGTCGAGCGCGGTCGCGTTCATGTCGTCCGGCGAGTCGTAGATGACTTCGCCACCGGTGGGCTGGCCGTGGCACGAGGTCGTACCCGCCGGGTAGCACCGCATGGCTGTACTCGTCGTCGTAGTAGATGCCGGTCGTGCGCGGGTTGCCGCCGGTGACCTGGGCGGTCATGCCGGGGAACGAGTCGGAGGGGATCGGGGTTTGCGCGCTGGTGTACTCGGCGCCGCCGCCGACGAGCTTTGCCAGCTCCGAGCCCGGATGATTGCTGACATACCATTCGAGGTCTGATTGGTGCAGACCGTCGACCGAGATCAGCAGCACGTGGGAGATGGCGTTCTCGTGGCCTCGTCCGTGATCTCCGGACCCTCCATGACCCCCGGGCCGTCCCCCATGGTCGCCGGACCCTCGTCCGTGGTCGCCAGACCCTCGTCCATGCTCCTCGAACCGTCCTTTATGGTCCCTCAACTGTCGTCCGTGACTTCCCGATTGGTCTGCGAAGACCACAGCCGCGGGAGCGGCCATCGCGATGGCTCCGACAGCAAGCGCTACGCCTGTGCCGCGGTGTATTCGTCCAAGCATGAAACCTCTCCTTGGTCGCAAGTGAGCAAGTCGTACGTAGTCCTAACCGGACACTCGCGCACCGAGGTTGCCGAGCTGTAGCGATCGTGTAGCCATGCGGTGAATAGCCGTACTCGCCAATTCACCGAGAGCAAATTCATGTCTTCCCCGTTGGCGCGTGCGCCCTGCGTTCCGGGTGGATCGACCCGCGCTACCCGTCTCGCGTCGATCTGCGCGGGCGTCCATCGAGCCTCCTTGCCCTTCTCTGGTTGTCACGAACAGCAAGCAGCCGCACATTGCCAGCGCCAGAAAACGCAAGGCCGGCTATCACCACCCGGTTTGAGCTGAACACGATGTAGTGCTTGTCGTCGTGGCGGAATAGGAAGCGGTGCTCTGCGGAGGGCGCGATCGTGCATACCGCTGCTAGAGCCGCGAACACGAGCGTGACGAAATACACCGTCCGCTCGAAGTTCCCGACGTGAGCAAAGCCCGTGTTGAATGGGACAATTAGCAGGAACGCGAAAAGGACCTGCACCCCTGTGACGACAACGCGCAGCTCGCCGGTGAGTTCCTCAAGGTTGCGGTCAAGCTGCTCCGACTGCGTCTCGTGGCGCTTCTCTCCATCCCCGCTCTACGAATCCGGCATACCGATCAACGGTAGCTACATATCGCCGGAGGAATCGGCGTCATTGAGATTCGAGCACCGCCGCGTGCGAACAACCTGTTCGCTTGAGGCTGGTTGAGCGGCTGGCTCAGCGCTTCTTGTTGTCGACGGCAGCTCGTAGCTGAGCCTTGTTCATGCGGGAGCGGCCTTCGACGCCGAGACTACGGGCCTCTTGGTAGAGCTGCTCGCGGGTGCGTCCGCGTGGCCCTGCTTTGCCGGAGCGAAGACTGCCGCGCCGCCCGGAGGAGATGTCACTGGTGGAAGTGCGCGAGCTAGTTTTTGATTCGCCGCTTCGGGCGCGCTCCTTATTGACGGTGCGCGCCGCGATCTCCTCGGCTCGTTTCAGCGAGGCGCCCTGTTGGCGCTCGCTGTCCTTGATGTGCTCGTACTGGCGCTCACGCTTGCTGCCTTTTCTCACACCACGGGGCGGCATTTTTCATCTACCTCCGATCAGCTGCTGGTCTTTATGGTCGTACGCAGAATCGAGCGCACCCGATGCGTTTCATACCCAAACTCGCCAGAATCAATCGGCCGAGGCTCGCGGCAGCCTTATCGGTCGGGCTCGCGGACAACTAGCAACGCTCCGGCGCCTGTTGGCGCCAGTGCCTCGCTGACGAGCTCCTCGGCCCGGACCAGTTCGCGGAATTCGCGAACCTCCCCCGCGTGTGAGATCACGTTGTCTATAACCAACAGACCGCCTGGCTTGAGCACGCGTACTAGATCGGGCCAATAGCTGGTGTAAGCCGGACGTTCAGCGTCCAAGAAGATCATGTCCCATGTCGCATCAGACGCCTCGCGCAGCGTCACCGCAGCATCCTGAACGCGCAACTCGACCAGGTCGCGCAACTCGGCACGCTCGAGGTTCCTCGCTGCCTCGGCGCTTCGCTCCGGATCGATGTCTGTGCTCACGAGATGCCCATTGGTGGCGCGCACGGCGTCAGCCAGCCACAGCGTCGAGTAGCCATTCGAGGTGCCGAGCTCAAGCACCACGCGCGGCCGGATAGCGCGTATGAGCACAGCCAATAGTTGCGCCGTGTCCGGCTCGACGTTGCGCAACCGCTCCAAACGGTCGGCCTTGCCCGCGTCATACGCAACGCCGTAGCCGTGCATCTCATCGAGCAGAGCGATCAGCTCATCGTCCATCAAAACCCTTCCCGCGTCACTAGCTAGGGGTGATGACGACGCGGCCGAACGCCTTGCGGCTCTCGGCGTATTGGTGAGCTGCGGCGGCATCCGCGAGCGGGAACGAGCGATCGATCTCCACCTGCAGCTCGCCGCTTGCTACCCGCTCCAGCATGTCGCTGATCATCGGATGGACGCGGGCATACTCCGACAGGAGCGCGCCGCCGAGAAAGACGCCGTGTAGCGCGTTGTTGCGCGTCCAGAGCGACCGCGCCTCGATCTGCGAGCCCGCACGGGCTGACACCCCGACGCTGACGAGCCTGCCCCGATAAGCGAGCACACCAATGCTGTCGATGAGGTTTTGGCCTCCGATCGAGTCAAGGACGACCTCCACGCCGCGCGAGTCCGTCAACTGGTTGGTGCGCTCGACGAAGCTCTCGGTCGCGTAGTTGATCGGGTGGTCGAGTCCGAGCGCCTTTAGCCGCTCCAGCTTCTCCTCGCTGGATGCAGTCGCGATCACAGTCGCGCCTGCGCGCTTGGCGAGCTGGATCGCGGCCATGCCGACGCCGCCGGCTCCGGCATGGATCAGAACGGTCTGGCCCGCGGCGAGGTTGCCGGCGGTGAACAGGCACTCGTACGCGGTTCCGAACGCAACCGGCACGCACGCCGCGCGGGCCGCATCCAGCCCGGCAGGGATCGGCCAGGTCATGGCCGCGGGGACCGCTCGCTTGGCGGCGTGCGACCCTGCCGCGTTCAGGGCGACTACCCGGTCGCCGACCGTGCGTCCTTCGACCCCGGCGGCAACCTCGCTGATGGTTCCAGCGCTCAGATAACCGACGATATGTGGGGTCGCGGGCAGATCCCCTGCCGCGCGGGCGAGCAGATCACCGCCCTCGATGCTGATCGCCTCGGCGTCAACGACCACGCAACCGTCGGGGCATTCCGGGTCGGGCACATCTTCGTAGCGAAGCACCTCCGGCGCGCCGTTCTCGTAGATAACCGCTGCCTTCATTTGCGCCATCCTCTCGCTTTCGACGTTGCGCCGTCAGACCTCATGCTCGGGTCTCCAGCCACGCACGGTAGCGGCCGCGGTAACGCTGTACCTCCGCGAGATCGTCGGGCGAGTCTTCCCGAAGCTGACGCCGACATGTGCGCCATCGAGCGGGGTGCGCATGCGCACCCCGTGCCGTACATGTACGGCCCGGAGTTCCGGCACATGTGCCGGAGGGCGTCAGGGAAACAACCGCCAGCGCTGTCGTGTTACTTCACGATGTGGATGATGCGCTCCATGCCGAGCTGGGTGTGGCTACGCCCGTCCTGGGTGTCCATGAAGCACACCTCGACGTAGATACCGGGCTTGGCGGTGATCGTCTCCTGCTGGAAAGCTTCGTGCGAAAGCGGCCCGGCAAAACCCGCCGGCGGCCCGGCGATCAGCTTTTCAACCGCCTTTTCCTTGCCGGCGAGCAGGTCCTTGATGGCCTGCCTGGCGGCTTTCATGTTCTTGATAGGAGCCGCAATATCCATGTGCACGAGGAAGCCTTCGTTTTCGAAGCGGACGAGCTCGCCGTCGTGCAGCGTGCTCGGCCCGCGGAAACTGAACTCGATCGAGCGGATCGTGGCTTCCGGCGTCGGCAGCGCGACGGGCGATGCGGCGGCGGTCACCGTGAAGAGCGCGTGCGCCTTCGACCCCTTGCCTTCGCCTCCAGGGACCACAGCGACGTACTGACCGGGCTGCAGATACGTCTGCGCTTCGCTGCTGTGGCCGGGAGTCACTTCGGCGTCGAACACAAGCGAGCCGTACTTGCTCACCACGTTCGTATCGCCGTGGGCTTTCTGGATGGCAGCTTCGGCTTCTTCGAAGGTCGCGCCGGGTTTGAGGAGGACCAGGATCACGCTTGCTTCCTTGACGCCGGAGGCGGTCGAGACGACGTTGACCGCGCCGGATTGCGTGGTGCCCCCGACCGTTATCGAGGACTTGGTGATCGTGAGCAAGAGGGTGGGAAGCGTCGAGGACGCCGCCGCGGCGGAACCCACGGCGATCGTGCCGCCAGCGGCGAGCAGAACGCTTACGGTCACGGCGAGGAGCAGGATGAGTCGCTTCATTACATGGTCTCCAGAGGTTTGTATGTGAGAAGGGAAAAAGTGAGAGGAAGTGAGTCTTCGTCAGGCCGTTGTTCCCGAAGGGGTGAGACCTGGCCACGGACTGGCCGCGCGTGTGTCGGCCGGCGTGCCCGTGCGCCGGCCGACACACGCCCGAAAGCGGCTAGACGACTCAAACGATTTGACATCCACGCTCCTTGCGAGGGCAGCCGCAAACACAGCACGCTCGTTGGCTGCGCGACCGACCCGGCCAAGCCTAGACCCCATGCCCACGATGCACATGGGCCGTTTTGCCTATCTTTTGTGAGAGATGCCCGGGGCGCGTCGCTCAGACGAGGACCTGCTCGCCCGCACTGCGCTGGGGTTGTGGGAGCTCGAGGACCTCCCCAGCTTCCGCACCGGCGTGCTGACGCTGCTGCGCGAGCTGGTGGGTTGTGAGCTGGCCTCCTATAACGAGATCGGCACGGACTCCGGAGAGGTGTTCGTACTTGCCGACCCCGCCGAGTCGCTGAACGTCGGCGGTGAGATGTTCGAGGCGTTCGCCGAGTTCGCGCTGCAGAACCCGCTGGTCGCCCATTTCGCGCGCGCGGGCGAGACTCAAACGCTGCGGCTCTCGGACTTCATCAGCCACCGCAAGCTTCATGCCCTGGATCTGTATAACCACGTCTACCAGCACATCGACACCGAGTATCAGCTCGCCTTCACGGTGCCGACCCGAGGACAGATGATTGGGATCACGCTCAACCGAGCGAGACGCGACTTCGACGAGCGCGAGTTGGCGCTGCTGCAAGCCGCCCGCGCGCTCGTGATCCCGGCCTACCGCAATCTCCACGATCGCGCGCGACTGCACGCACTCCTGCAAGCCTCAGACGACGAGGAGCTGGGGCCGTTCGCCGTCTTCCTGGTCGAGCAGAGCGGCCTGCTCCAGCCCGCCCACGATCGCGCAGAGCGTCTCATGAGCCAGCTCTTAGCCGAACCCTCGACCATCGATGCGCTGCGCGGCTGGACTAATCTGCAACGCCGCGGACGGCCGGGCGGAGCAGCTGCGCTGCGACTCGAAACTTCCGAGCGCGAACTGCAGGCGCGCTACCTGTACGGCACGCAAGGAAACCTCGATGCGATCGCGATTCGCCCGCTCGCCAGCAGCCAGCCACAATCGCTCCGCGCACTTGGGCTCACTCGTCGCCAGGCCGAGGTGCTCCACCTCCTCTGGCAGGGCAACACAAATGCCGAGATCGCCATCGCTCTCAACATCAGCGAGCACACCGCTCACCACCACCTGGAGAACATCTACCGCCAGCTCGGCGTCAATTCGCGCATCGCCGCCGCCCACATCGCGACCCGAACGCTCTCAGGCTAGACGCCAGCTAAGGTCCCGGAACGCGGTGCGCGGATTCGCGTAGCCCCGCGATCACGCGGGCGGGCACTTCGAGAGCGGGCCAGTGCCCGATGTCCAGCAGCGAGGTGAACGGCGCCGCGGTAGCCGTGCGCGGATGCGCTCGGCCAGTGCCGGAAGCGCCGCGGCCCAATCGTGCGGGAGCTTGGGAACCCGTACAGCAGAGTCATCGTTGGGCCGGTGCCTGCTCGCCGCAGAAAGATCTGCCGGGCTATACCGCCGAGGTCGATGTCCACGCGTTTACCCGCCAACCACCAAGCGTCGATCCCTCCCACTCGCCGGATTACCACAGCCCCACGCCGCCAGAGGCGGCGCTGACACCGATCGTCCCACGACCTTGGTGACAAGCGGCGCTTAGGGCACGAGGCTGTCATCGTGGGGCTGGACCAGCCAGGCGTTGCCACTGGAAGGATCGAACAGGTGCAGGTTGCCGGCCGTCCCGCTCACCATCGCGGGGTATCACCCGCTGTGGCTTTACTCAAGCCCGAGATCGATTACCGCGCTTCCCGAGAAGCGACCGGCCCTCAGATCCTCAAGCGCCGTGTGGGCGTCAGCCAGGGCGTATGCACTCACCTCGATGTTAACCGGGACGCGAGGCGCCAACTCAAGCAGCTCGCGGGCGTCCTCACGCGTGAGGTTGGCGACCGAGCGGACACTGCGCTCCTCCCAGAGCAGCTCATAGGGAAAAGCGGGGATGTCTGACATGTGAATGCCGGCGCATACGACGATGCCACCCTTGGCGAGCACGCGCAGCGCCGCCGGGACAAGCTCGCCGGCGGAGGCGAAGATGATCGCGGCGTCGAGTGCTTCAGGTGGGGCGATGCTCGAATCGCCCGCCCACTCAACGCCCAGCCGGCGAGCGAACGCCTGCGTGGAATGGTCACCAGGGCGCGTGAATGCGAACACACGGCGCCCTTGAAAGCGAGCGACCTGGGCGATGATGTGCGCGGCGGACCCAAACCCGTACAGGCCAAGGCGCTCGGCGTCGCCTGTCATGCGCAGGGCCCGGTAGCCGATGACCCCGGCGCACAGCAGCGGGGCGGCCTGCAAGTCCGAATAGGCCTCAGGAGCGGAAAGCAGTAACGCGCGTCGGCGACCGCCAGTTCGGCGAACCCACCGTCGATGTCGCGTCCGGTGAAGCGAGCCAGCTCGCACAGGTTCTCCGACCGCTGAGGCAGTAGCGGCAACGACCGCACGTCCATCCAAGCCAGGGGATGCCAACGCGTGCCCCGGCTCTGGCATGAAGCCGTCGGTCTCGACAGTACGCTCGCCTAGCTCGAGCACCACGCCCACGATCTGATGGCCGGGGATCACCGGGGGATTGGGTATGTCGACCTCGCCATCGAGCAGGTGCAGGTCGGTGCGACAGACGCCACATGCGTGAACGCGCACCAGCAGCTGACCGGGTCCCGGACGGGGTTCCGGAAGTTGCGCGGGACACAGCATGCCTGGCTGCTCGATCTGAATGGCGCGCACCAACCCATTATTAGGCGACTGTCCGCCGCGGGGAGCCGTAGCTGGACAGGCTGAGGGAGCCGCCGCTCGCGCTGTCAGGCGAGCGATTCATGCGTCTGCCTCTCGTGCCAGCGCCGCTCCATCGCGCGAAACATCTGTGGATACACCACCAGGTGCCGGAACGGCTTGATCGCCGCCATGTAGGCGTACCCCAGCAAGCCGTTCGGCCTCACATAGACCGCCATCTGGCCCCGGTAGCCGCTGCTCCCCTCGGCGACCCAACCGAGGTGCAGAACGCCGTGCATCGTTTGGTTTGCGATCTCGGCGGCGAACTCGTCGTCGGTCAGGTAGAGCGAGGTGAATGGGAGGCTCTCGAATTCCGGCCCGGCCGCGGCGCGCAGGTCATCGGGCAACCGCTCGCGAAGCGTCGTCACCCTCGACCCAAGTCCCGAGCCCGGATCGTCCAGGCCAAAGAACTCACCGAGCTTCCACCGCAGCGACCACAGCGCCTGCCCCGCGCGGGGCAGGGCCTTCGCCGGATCGGCCGAGGCGAACCCCTCGACGAGGGTCGGGAACTCATCCGCTCGACCGGGCGTCGGCAGCGCCCACACGTCCTCGAGCCGAAAGTCGGGGATGATCTCGTGGATCCGCCAGGGGCGGGAGGTCTGCGCTGTGTTCGGGAGTTTCATCCCAATCTCAACGTCCCGATGTTGTAGCCGGCGAGGTTTGCGTCGAGAACCGCCATGGCATCCGCCGCTGTGGTGCTCATCGCTTTGCTCACTGCTCAACGACCGGCTCTCGCACAATTGCTGCCAACTTGAGTAGGTAGGGAGCGGCGCCCCGGTGAATATTGCCGATAACGGCCCAAACCACCGGTGCCGTCCTGCGCATCTCGTACTGAAGGAACGTGGTCATCACCAGTCGCTCGTGGTGCAGTCGCCACACCATGTGGCCGCTCAGCAGCGTCGATCGTGCTTCGAGATGCAGTAGCTCGGGTTCAGACGTCACGATTCGCCAACCGAAAACGTGGCTGGAAGAGGCCCACGGACCGAGACGAAATCCAAGAATCCAACGGTGCACGAGCAGCCCCGACTGGCGGATCGTTACAGGCAGGCGCTCCAAGCCATCGCGTGCCCATTGCTCGGCCGAGCGTGGTCCGTCGGGCTCCTCGTGACCTCGAAGGCGTCCGCGTAGTCCGGTAAAGCGACGGTGGATGGAGGCTTCTCGGACACCACAATACGGTGCGCTCGCTTCCTCGCATTTGAGCGTGTGCTTGAGTGCTTCGAGTCGTCACCAAAGAACTCCTCCAGGCGATTATCTCTCCAGGGCGTCCATCCATACGGCAGCGTATATTTGAATGCTAGCATCATCATCGGGAGTGTCAACACCGGACCGAACGCAATAGAGAAGCGATGGCGCCCCCGACCCGCACGCCTCGCAACAGATGGATCGAAGAGGGGTTGAGTGCCCTTGCCGCTGCGGCGGCCCGGACGCCGTCCGGATCGAGCCCCTGGCCCAAGCACTGGGCGTCAGCAAGGGCAGCTTCTCTGGCACTTCAGCAACCGCCAGTCGCTGCTCGAGGAGATGCTGGACGCATGGGAGCGCACCTGGGGGTCGACGAGGTGATCGAGCGGCCGTCGAGGCCGAGGGCGAGGACGCAAGGTCGAGATTGAGACGGCTGTTCGCGCTGGCCGCCACTTGGCCGGCGAGCTGCTTGAAGATCGAGTTGGCGATCCGCAATTGGGCCCGACGTGACAAGGCTGTCGCCAAGCGGCTGAAGCGGGTCGACAACAGGCGAATGGACTACATGCGCTCCCTGTTCGGAGCCATCTGCGAAGACGACGACGATGTCGAGGCTCGCTGCCTGCTGGCCTTCTCGCTGTTCATCGGCGGCCACTTCGTCAGCGCCGATCACGGCGTGCGCAGCCGGGCGGAGGTGCTGGAGCTGGCCCTGGAGTGGCTCACCCGATAGGACGAGCGGGAGTCAAGGCAGCTTGGCTAACGCGGCCAGGAGCTACTCGACAAGTAGGGCGCGCTTTACGTCGTCTCACCTTCGAGAATCCAGCAGGAGATCGCGCCGCTCGTCCCAGCGCCGCATAGAACCGAAAGCGTGACAAGAGCGCTTCTGTACGGCGTGGCGTACGAGGCCAGCATGCTGTCAGGCGGTATTGCGGGCCGCACCTGTCGCGCAGGAACGAGAGCGCTTGCTCGACAGGCCACGAAGGGAAGTCTGCGGCGTCCAGACAGTCGTGCCCTCGGCCCGCGCCCGTCGCTACGCCGTCGAGAAAGAAGTCCAATCCAAGTCGAGTATGCGCTGCATCGCCGATCAATTCTGGCAGTTGCTTCGAGGTATCCTCGAAGATGCGCATTGGAAACGTTTTGCAAATGCCATGTAGGTTCCAGTCGGCCACAAGGCGTCAGCGTCGTCCGAGCGTCAGCGCGGCCGCTGCGAGGCGCACTCCTGCATCGCGCCGTCCAAGCTGTCTACTGGGTGCGATTGACTTCTTGTGGCCTCATGGCTGATAAGGTGGTCACATGCGCGAGATCGGAGTCCGCGAGTTGAAGACGACGCTGAGCCAGACGCTGCGGGCGGTCGCTCGCGGCCAGCAGGTGCGCGTGACCCTCCGCGGTCGGCCGCTGGCCGACATCGTCCCAGCCGGCGCCTCGGCCAAGGACGATCGCCTACACCAACTGGTGGCCCAGGGGCGGCTGGTTGCGCCCGCGCGCGCGCGGCCAACGCGGGCACCCCGACCTGTGAAGAGCGATCGCAGCGCATCGGGGCTGGTGCTGGCTGAGCGGGAAGCCGAGCGCTGAACCTCTACCTCGATGCGAGCGCGCTGGTCAAGCGCTACGTAGCCGAGCCCGGCAGCGACACCGTCCGCGACGATATGGACAGTGCCGAGGGCTGGTTCATGTGTCGTGTCGGCTTCGTGGAGACCGTCCGCGCCGTTGGCCTGAGCGCAGGCCAAGCAGCCGCGGGAACCGTGCGTGAGGAGTGGCCCGCGTTCGGCGTGATCGAAGTGGACCAGCGCCTGGTCGAAGATGCCGCCAAGCTCGCGATCACCCGCGAACTGCGCAGCATGGACGCCCTGCATCTCGCCGCCGCCCTCATACTCCCCCGGGACGATCTCATCCTCGCCACCTGGGACCGCCGCCTCCATGCGGCCGCCGCAGCCGAAGGACTCGCGCTCACTCCAGAAAGGCTCAACTAACCCCAAGGACATCCGCCAGCGTGAGATAGACGCTCGAACTCGCCGGGCTGACCCTCATCCATAGCGCGCTATTGCCGTGGGGCATCAGGATCGTGGTTGGCGAGGATCTCCAGCGCCTCACCATGCTCGACCACCAGCCGCTCACCGATATCGCCGATGCGCTCACGAACCTTCTCAGTGGGCATGACCCGCAGTTCGCCGCCCGGCAGCTCCTCAACGAGTACTGAGGAGCCGGGTGCATAGCTCAGTTCCTCGAACTCCCGTGGGATCGAAATGACGTTGCTGTTGCCGACACGGCGCGAGCGGGGTGCCCAATTCCTAACGCCGCCAAAGCAGCACGCGACCGAGATGCGCTGCTACATCCGTGATCCCGACGGCTACCTGATCGAGGTGGGCCAAACGACCCTGGCCAGAGGTTGGCGTCCACCGTCTTGATCACATCACCTGTATGGGCGCGCTCATGAGGGGCGACCCTCCGGATTCACCACCGTCGCACCATCACCCGCCCGAGCACTTGACACGACAGAAGTTCGATCACTAGGGTCGTGTCATGTCCTCTCCATTCTTCTTCGGCTGCAAGCGTCGAGCGCAGCCCGCAACGCGGCGCGCTGAGCGAGCCGGCGCTGCGCGTCTGCCGTGCGCTGCTGGCGCTGCTGGCGCTCACGGCGATCGGCTACGACGTGGCGGCAGGGCCGGGGGTCAGCGACGGCGATTACTTCAGCTATTTCACCGTCCTGAGCAACCTGTTCGCGGCGGCGATGCTCCTGCATGGAGCGCTCCGCCCCGCGCACACGCGCTCTCGCACGGTCGAGCTGCTCAGAGGCGCCGCGGTCGTCTACATCCTGACGACAGGGATCGTGTACCTGTTGCTGCTCTCCGGGCACGCTCCGGCATACCCGTGGGTGAACGCGATCCTTCACTACCTGATGCCTGTGGCAGTGACGCTCGACTGGCTGCTCGACCCGCCGCGCGTGCGCCTCGACCCCGCGCGGACGCTCGTACTGTGGATGGCCTTCCCGCTGCTGTACATCCTCTATACGCTGGCGCGCGGTGCGATCGTGGACTGGTACCCCTACTTCTTCGTGAACCCACACCGCAGCGGCGGCTACCTGCTCGTCGCCGGCGACTGCCTGGCGGTCGGGATCGGCATCGCCGCGCTGATCGCCACGACAACCTGGGGGGCAACCGTCGCCACGACACGCTTGCCAGCGGCTGCTGAGCACTGGCACCTAGCCACAGCGCGCCTTCGTGGAAGCGATAGCGGCTCTTGATCTACCGCACCCAAGCCGTGCAGTCTCGTGCACAGGCGCGCGCCGTGATCGGCGCGTTCAGGCGGCTCGGTCTACGTATTCGCGCAGAGCAGTGCGGGCGACCGCGCTGACGGAGCGGTGCTCCTGGCGCGCGCGTGCTCGCAGGGCCTTGGCGAGATCGGGGTCGACGCGAACCTGCACGCGCGGCGAAGCGCCCTTTGTGCCGAGGGACGGCCGTCCGACCGTCACCCTGATCGCCTTGCCCAGGTCGTAGCCGCGCTCGGCCTCGTCGGCCAGACGCCTCAATGTCCTCGTCGGTGAGAACCGGTGATCCGTCCCTGCACGACCGCCGTGTCCGCGACGAGGATCGCCGCGGAGTGCGAGTCGCGGTGCGTGTCGATGCCGAGCACATGGTCGGCTTGGTCTGCCAGCATGAAATACGACCTCCTGTTCTGGGGGGTTTGTTTGTCGGTACTCGGCCTGGGCAATAGGAACCGCGAAGGGCAAGACTGTGATGAGTCACGCCCCACACTTCCGGGGCGGACAGGCTTCTGATCAGGCCACAAGCGGAGGCCAGGCCGGGACCGGCAGCAACAGACGGACAGATCAGGCCAAAAGCACCCACGCCAAGCGCAGGGCCAGTGCATATGAGGGTCACGTCCATCGCCACCGGGGTGATCGCCCTGACGACACCCATCGCCTTGTCGCCATCGACGCCGTAGACGAGGGTGCCCTCGTTGAGGGTCATCGCGGCGATGTCCTTCGCTGCCTCCTCGTTCTTGTTGCCGAGTTCGCGCTTGAAGTCGAGGCGCAACGTCTCCTCGGCCACGCCCACGAGCCCTTCGATATCGGCCCAAGACGTAGGACGCCACATGGCTCGCGACGATACAGGCGGAGTCGATGCTTCGCGTGCGCGCAGGGGCTCCCCTGGCCTATCGGCTAGGCGGCCCTTGTGTCAACGCCCCCATGCCGGGCTTCTTGCTTCGCGAGACCCGGCGTATGCCATTTGAACATCCGTGCTGTATCCAAACCAACGAGCCGTTAAACTTGTACGTACATTGATATGCACATGCTGAGGATCACGAGGATGAGCACGATTGGAGTCCGTGAGCTTGCCAGACACGCAAGCTCCATTATCAACGACATCGAGCAAAACAAGAAGCCGGCCTTGGTCGCCCGGCGCGGGCGACCAATCGTATACATGCTCCCCGTTGACTCCGAGGAGTTCGAGGACTTTGTGCTTACCCACGCACCCCAGTTCGTTGACGGCATGGCCGCCGCTGATGTCGAACTGGCGGCAGGCGAAACAGTGTCCCTCGCAGAGGCGCGCTCGGAACTCGAAGCAGACGAGTCCCCAGCCTTCGGTGAGCCACCAGGCCCGATCTGGATGTACCGCGTCGAGCTATCCAAACGTGCGCTGCGCGACCTACGGCGCATCGACCACAAGAGCCGCAAGCGACTCCTCGACCTGCTCGAACATGACCTAGCCACCGAGCCCCAGTCGCCGAATCTCGACATCAAGCCTCTGACCGGCCGCGTGCCGTGGCTGCGCCTCCGTCGCGGCGAGTGCCGCGTCCTCTACCGACCTCTCACGAGCAGTGAGCTACGAGCCCTCGCCGCGCCAGAGCAAGCTGGCTTTCTCGTGGAGCGCGTGATTGACCGTGGCGACCTTGAGCGGGCAGCCTCGACGCTCTCAACGTAGGCGATGCGAGATTTGGAGTGGACGCGCTTCGACTGACACTCTGATCTGTCCCTACCGACCATCCGCTGGCAGCTTCCGCAACGGGCCTGAGGAAAGGATCGGCTGTGATGGCATCAAGCACAGTGGCCATCCCCGGGGGCGCAAATCCGTCGTCCTTCATGCGTGCGAGGACAAGGTCGCGCACTGTCTCGTAGCTCACGCCGAGAGTTGGCTTGAATAAAGGTGATTGGGGCTTCTGCGGTCGATTTGCGTCCTCCAGACCGTCTCCATGCCAGGCTTCGCGCTCGCCGAAGACCCGATGTATGCCATGCCTAACACACGTATGCTTTCGATGGCTTGACGTAGGTGGATGTATGTTGGTGTATCCCGAATGTGAGGAGTTCCCCATGTATGTGCGTGTCGTGAGATTCACGGACGTGAACGCCGAGCGGATGGAGGGATTGCTGGCCCGTATAGAGGATCAGACGGGCCGCCTCCGGGCGTGCCCGCCACCGGCTTGACGATGATGGTCGACGAGGCGCAGGGCACTGCGGTGGTTCTCCAGCACTTTGCCACGGCGAAGGACATGAGCGCGGGCGCTCAAGCGTTTAGCGCGATGGATGCCTCTGAGACTCCGGGTGTCCGCGCCTCCGTGGACATGTGTGAGCTGAAGCTCGAACTCGAGGTCTGATACGCCAGCCCGAGCGACGAGATGACCTATGACGACGAGCCGCCCATCGAATCCGCGAGCAGCTCGGGGACGAGTACGGCGTAACCGAGAAGGCCATGTTCGGCGGATTGGCGTTCATGCTCCACGGCAACATGGCAGTGGGGATCTCCAATGGTGGGGAGCTGATGGTCCGGGTCGGCCCGGACGCATCTGATGAGGCGCTCGCTCGACCTCACACCCGCGTCTTCGACATGACCGGCCGGCCGATGAAGGGCTGGATACTGGTCTCCGCGGAGGGATTCGCGACCAAGGGCCGGCTCGGCGTCTGGGTACGACGTGGCGTGGCGTTCGCCCGGACCCTCCCGGCGAAGGAGTAGCGCGTGCCCGTAGATGCGGAGAGCCGATCCAGATCTCCCGGCTCGCGAGACGGTGAGCGTC
>CAVRPO010000004.1:0-110459 GCA_963723175.1 uncultured Solirubrobacterales bacterium
GGATCGAGCTTGCTGAGGGTTCTTCGGTGCATCGTGACGGCTGAGACCAGGGCGGTGTTCCCGGGCCGCGCCGGCCGTCTGTACCGAAAAGCCGTGATCGGCACCGGCGCACACGTCAGAGTCGTCCGTCGCCTGTTGTCGTCGATCAAGCGCCGAGCTGAGCGGAGCCGATGCGCCGCAGGCGGCCGATCCCTGGGAGGAAGCGACCGGTCCGCGCGGCGTAGGCGGTGTACCGCTCGCCGTGCACGCGTGAGAGGTGGGGCTCCTCGACGAGCCGCGTCTGCAGCTCGACGGCGAGCGTCAGGAGGACGGCGCCCGCGATCGTCACGGCGTTGGGTGCGAGGAGGGCGATGCCCGCAAAGGAGGGGATCATCGCCGCGTAGATCGGGTTGCGCACGCGCGAGAACGGGCCGTCGGTGACCAGCTCGGTGTGCTCGGCGGGATCGACGCCGACCCGCCAGGCGTCGCCCATCGCGAACTGGGCGAGCGAGGTGACGGCGATTCCCATGCAGGCGAGCACAACGCCGAGAATCCGGGCGGCCTCGCCGTCGAGCGCTTCGATGGGGCTTATCGTGCCCGCCAGCTGGAGCGCCGGGCCGGCGAGGCACAGCACGAGCGCCAGTGTGAACAGCAGCCCGACGATCCGCTCAGACCGCGAGACGCCGCGCAGGCCCTTGAAGCCCGTCGACCCGTCCGGCGAGCCTGGACGACTATCCGCACCCCGAAGGCGAGCAGGCCGTAGAGGACCACGAGAGCGAGTGCGAGGGTGGGCACCCCCGTATACTGAGTAATTGCTCGCATGTCGTCAACTCGCGTTCCCGGCCGGCGTCTTGAGCCACGCAGGCTCCCCAAGCAGGCGCGCTCGGGGGCGACCGTCGAGGCGATCCTCCAGGCGGCGGCTCAGGTTTTCGAGCGCCAGGGCTATGCCGCCGGGACCACCAACCGGATCGCCGAACGGGCCGGGGTATAGATCGGCTCGCTCTACCAGTACTTCCCCAACAAGGACGCGATCCTCGTAGCGCTCGTGCACCGCCACCTCGCTGAGGGGACAGCAGCGCTCGAACCGCACCTGCGGCGGTTGAGCGACGGGGCGCGCTTTGACGAGGTGCTCCCGGACATCGTGGGCGCGACGGTCGCGCTGCACGCGCTCGCGCCGGGCCTTCACCGTGTGCTCTTCAGGAGACCCACTCCCTCGACACTCCGCGCGGAGCTCGACTAGGCTGGAAGACCGGCTCGTCAACCTGACGGCGGGCGCGCTCGCGGCCGATCCGCGCTCACGTCCTGTCGATCCCCAGCTCTCGGCCCGCGTCGTGATCAACGCGATCGAGAGCCTCACGCACCGCCTCGTGCTGCGCCCGCCTCCAGGCGTTGACCCGGAGGCGATTGCCCGCGAGATCACAGAGTCGTGCGCGCCTACATCCAAGCCCGGCACGCACCGCACCGCGTGTCGAACGGTTACTGCACGGGCAGCTCGGCGATGAGCGAGCAGCACGAGCAGGTGTTGCGCCGCGCCTACAACGCGTTCAACGCCCGCGACATCCAGAGCGCTCTCGCGGCTATGCATCCGAAGGTCGAACTGGCCGAACGCGATGGAAGGCGGGCGCGTTCGCGGCCACGCGGAGGTGCGGGCGTATTGGGAGCGCCAATGGGGATCGCTCGACTCACGGGTGCAGCCGTTGCATATCGAGCAGAACGCCGCCGGCCGCGTGGTCGCGACTGTCCACCAGCTTGTGCGAGACCTCGCGGGGAACGTGATCTCCGATAAGAGGGTCGAGCATCGGTACGTGATAACCGAAGGGCTGATCGAGCGCATGGACGTCTTCGACCACTGGACGATTCGCAGCGCCGGCAAGGAGGACATCCGGCCGTACTCGACTTGTGGGCCGCGGCGGGCAGCCTGCCGAGCGTCAGCGACTCTCCCGAGGGACTGACCCGGCTGCTAGCCGCCGACCCCCAGGCGCTGCTGGTCGCTGAGCTCGATGGTGTCTTGGCCGGTTCGCTGATCGCCGCGTGGGACGGCTGGCGCGGAAGCTTCTACCGGCTGGCGGTCTGGCCAGAGCATCGGCGCAAGGGACTCGCGACGATGCTGCTCAGAGAGGGCGAGCGGCGCCTGCGCGAGCGGGGCGCGGTCAGGCTGACCGCGATCGTCGCCGACGACGATCCGACCGCGATGAGCTTCTGGCGGGCCGCGGGCTACACAGGGCAGCGCGCCCGCGCGCGATTCGTCGGTAGCGTGCCGGCTGGCCTGCGGGCACCTCCGGAACATTGGCCACATCCGTGCAGGGAAGGCCGACATCGACACTCTGCGCGGTGATCAATGCCGCTCTAACCGGAGGCTGCCCGTGCGGCGGTGTGCGCTTCGAGCTCACCGCGCCGCCGTTGAGTGCCGGTTACTGTCATTGCACGCCTGCCAGCGCCGGACCGGCACCGCCAGCTCGGCGCAGGCACGGATCGACGGGCGTACCTTCCGGCTGATGCAGGGCGAGCGCCTGGTAAAGGCCTGGCGTCATCCTGACGGTGGCTTTGAGAAGTGCTTCTGCCGCCAGTGCGGAGCGCACCTGTACAGTCGCAACCCTGATGATCCCACACAGATGAGCGTGCGTATGGGTGCCTTCGACGGGGATCCGGGCGTGCGGCCGAGCTGGCGAGCCCATGTCGCCTATGCGTGCGCGTGGGAGCCGATCCCCGACGACGGGGTCGAGCGCTTCGCCGAGGCCAAGCCCCAGTTCTGAGATCCTCGATGGATCCGGGCGAGAAGGCACCGCTGCGCTGTTGGATCGCTGTCTGCAAGACGCGTACTATGGGGCTCGTGATCGGCACGCGCGGCCACGAGCTGGTAGTTCGCGCACTCCTGCGCGCTACTCGCCGGCGCGCGGAAACGCCGGTGAGATGATCGCGGTGCATCAGTCGCCGCCGGACGGCACCGGGGCGATCTCGCTCGGGAATTCGCGCAGCAGCTCCATGATCAGAGTCGGGTCTGAGCATGCCTCGCTCGCCGGTGTGACCGTCGCGTGCGAGCGCGAACAGCCGCTCGACGAACTGCTCCCGCGAAGCGCGGGGCGCATCTGGATACGAAGATGCACAGGCTCATCGGTGGGATTCCACGCCAGGTGCGGCACGCCCGGAGGAGCAATCACGACCTCACCCGGTCCTGCGGTCCGCTCATCGCCAGCGATGCAAAAGGACGCGGTGCCGGCGATGACTTCCCAGCGCTCCTGCATCTCCGGATGGATGTGCTCAGGTGTCCGGTGCCCTGGTCGGGTCCAGAAGTCATCCATCTCCAGCAGCCGCCCGTCGGTGTCGGCCGCGGTCTGTAGGAACACGATCCGCTCGCCGCTGGCCGGATTGACCAGCGTGTCTCCCGTGCGCACCATCAGCTCGATCTTGGCAGACGCATCCCTTTACTCTGAGTCTGACCAAGGCGTCCACGACCCAGTTCTGGCACAGGAGTTGGGCAAGAGATATGGCACGGGGCGCAGAGCGCGCCGGTGATCGCTTCGCCGACAGCGACCTGCCAAGGGCGCTCCAAGCGCTGCCCAGCTAAGACAATACCGCTACTCACGGTCCAGCGACCATTGAGCTATCTGCCGGGCACTTCAAGTGTCTGCAACTCGCGCTTGAGCACCTTGCCGGCGGCGTTGCGTGGGAGCCGGTCGGTGAAGACGATCTCGCGCGGCACCTTGAAGCGGGCGAGGTTCTCACGCACGTGGTCTTGCAGCGCGTCCTCGGTAACAGGCTCGTCTGCGTGTAGGACGACGAAGGCGCGTAGTCGCTGGCCGAACTGCTCGTCCTCGACGCCGATCACCGCTACCTCCTTGACTGCTCGGTGGTCGGCGAGGACATCCTCGACCTCGCGCGGGAATACGTTCTCGCCGCCCGAGACGATCATTTCGTCGTCGCGGCCAGAGACGAAGAGGCGCCCGGCCTCATCGAAGTAGCCGAGATCACCTGTGCTCATCAGCCCGTCGATTGAGGCCTTCGTCCCGCCGCCGGTGTAACCGTCGAACATCAGCTCGTTGCCGACGAAGATCCGGCCGGTCTCGCCGTGTGGAGCCTCGTTTCCATCCTGGTCATAGATACGGACGATGGTGCCGCGGGGTGGCGTGCCGGCGGTGCCGGGGGCGACCCGCAGCTCAGCCGGGCTTGCGACGCTCGCCCATGCGACCTCGGTCGAGCCATACAGGTTGTAGAGCACCTCACCAAAGGCATCCATGACGCCCAACGCCAACTCGCCGGGGAGCGCTGAGCCACTCACCGCGATCACGCGCAAGCTGCGGGTGTCATAGCGAGCAATCACCTCCGGCGGCAGGTCGAGTATGCGTTTCAACATGACCGGCACGACCACGAGCGTGTGAGCACGGTGGCGCTCCACGGCGGCGAGTGTCTGCTCGGGATCGAAGCGCCGCTGTAGCACGATGCTTGAGCCGAGTGTGAGTCCCCATGCGAAGTGGCCGAAACCCCACGTGTGAAAGAGCGGCGCCGCGATCAGGGTGCTGCGACGCGCCCGTAGCGGAATCCTGGAAAAGATCGGCGCGAACGTGGCGATCGTGTCCGGAGTCTCTCGCGCCGCGCCCTTTGGCAGTCCGGTAGTACCGGACGTCAGGATCACGACACGACCGGACGCACTCGGTGGCTTGAGGCTCCCACGCGGGTAGCGACCGGCGAGGTCCTCAAGCGCCGGATGCTCGTGGGTCATGGAGTCACGCCATGAGAGGAAGCAAGTCATACAAGCCGCCGCTTCGCGGACGGTGTCTGAGAGCTCCTCGTCGTAGACCAGCGTCCCAAGGCCCTCGCGTTTGCAGACCTCGGCAATCTGCGGCCCGGCGAACCCCGTGTTCATGCAAATCGCGTTGGCCCCCAGCTTCGAGGCAGCCACGGTCGCTTCGATGAAGCCGCGGTGGTTGCGAGACAATACCGCCACGCCATCGCCCTCGCCGACCCCACTGGCGCGCAGACCGCGAGCGATGGCATTCGTGCGCGCCTCGACCTCCGCAAAGGTCAAAGGACCAAGCTCGTCGTAGATCGCGATTCGCTCAGGCGTGCGTGCAGACTGCACGGCATAGCCCGCAGCGGGTGTGGCACCCCAGCGCCGCAGGGCGGCCAGCGCGCGATACGCGCGATGCGGTCGGTCAAGGCTGACGACGCCAGTCGCGAGCAGCGTGCGAAACGTAAACGTCCAATCGACCACGCCTGGGGCGATCCCGTGCCACACGCGCCGCCCACCCTGTCGGACTCCCGCCACCATTCGCATCAAACCTCGGCCCCAGACGTCCCGCTCGTGGGAACGGGCAAGGAAGCGAGGAACAGCGCAAAGGCTTGCTCGACGCGCTCGCGTTCGCCGGTCGTGAGCAGGTCCAGCAGCAGACCGCGCAGCACCGCCAGCTCAAGTGTCGCCCGCGGCACATCGGGAGTGATGAGCCAGTCGGTAACGACCCGCCCGAGGAAGCGAGTGAAGCGGTCAGGCTGGTGCAGCGCAAGGCCATAGGCTTCAAAGAAGGAGCGAAAGAACGGCAAGCGCTCGGGGCTCAAGGTCCAGCGCCAGGCGGCCTGCAGAGGGTCGCCCTCGGGATGGCGCTGCATTTCGGCGCGCATCATCCCCTGCAAGCGGTCGCGCACGCCATTGAGGATCGCGCTGAGCAGTTCCTCCTTGCTGCCGAAATGATGGACGAGGGTATTGGGCATTACGCCGAGCGCATCGGCAAGCGGCCGCAGCGTCAAGTCCGAAAGGCCATGCTCGACGGCGTAGTCGATCGCGGCATCCAGGAGGTGTTCGCGGCGGGTCGGGTCGATAGGTCTCGGCATCAAGACATTCCTTGTACGATCGTGCAAGTATACCCGATATGCATGCCCTCCGTCCCGATCGAACCGAACCTTGATGCTCGCCGGTGACACCAGGGCGGTTTTGCTGGCGAGCGGCGTGATGTTCCTGTGGGCGCTGTTGCTCGGTGTCTGGAAGTACCGGCAGATGGCGCTTGCGGAGAATCACCTCGCGCACCCCTATGTGGACACCGCGCACCGGGCGGCGCTGCTGTACAGCTTCGCGTTGGGGCTCGTGGCGGTGTTCGTGCAGCTGAGCGGCTGGGGTGCCGCGGTGAACCTGATCGCCGCCGGAGTGCTGGCCTGGTATTTCTTCGCGTCGGTCGGCCGCTACATGCTGCTCGGCATCCGGGGGCACACCGACAACCAATTCCGTGACCCGATGAGCGGCCTTGCGTTCCTCATGGTAGCCCTGATCATCTCGGAGATCGGGGGCTGGCTTGTCCTCCTGACGGGCTTCATCGACAAGCAGATCCTCTGACCGATGAGCTCCGCGGAAACACTCGACTCAGCTCGCCTCTCCTTCGGCTACCTGCTTCCCACGCGAGAGGCGATCATGTTCGACCGCCCCGCCGCGGCGCCTCTGCTCGAGCTCGGAGAGCGGGCCGAGCAACTCGGCTTCGATGCGATCTGGGCCGGCGACGGCCCGCTGGCAAGACCTCGCCACGATGCCCTGGTGATGCTCACCGCACTCGCCGCGAGGACCGATCGGGTCGTGCTTGGCACCGCGGTGTTGCTCGGCGCGCTGCGCCCGGCGCTGCTGTTGGCACAGACCGCGAGCACGATCGACCTGATCTCAGAAGGCCGGTTCATACTCGGCCTTGGCGCGGGCTTCCCCTTCCCGGAAACCGAACGTCAGTTCCAGGCCATCGGCGTCCCCTACGTGGGACGGGTGGGTCGCCTGACCGAGACGATCGCCGCGCTGCGCCTACTCTGGCAGGCAAATGGCGAGCCGACCGACTTCTCAGGTCATCATGTGCAGCTCTCCGAGGTGGCGCTCCAGCCTGTGCCATACACGACCGGTGGTCCGCCGCTGTGGCTGGCCGGAGCGGGTGAGACGGCCGAGCGGCGCGTCGGGCGGGTTGCCGACGGCTGGCTGCCATACCTGCCCAGCCCACAGCTCTACGAAGAAGGCCTTGCGCGAGTGCGGGCCGCCGCCACCGAGGCCGGGCGTAACACGGCCCCGCTGCCTGGCCTTTATGCGACCGTTGCCCTCGACAGCTCCCCACAGCGTGCCCAGGAGCGTCTTGCGAGCTACATCCAGACCTACTACGGGCAGCCGGTCGAGCTGGTCGGTTTGATCCAGGCGATGTATGCGGGCACCCCAGAGGGCATGCTCGATTGGCTCGGACCCTATGTCCAGGCTGGTGCACGACACGTCGTGCTGAGGGTCGCCCACGAAGACCCGGAGCTTGGACTAGAGAGCGCCGCCAAAGCATGTGAGTCAATCCTCGAACAACAGATACTCGAGGTGCCTCAATGAGCCGAATGCCGACGCCCGAGCAGGTCCGTGACACGATGCCTTTTGCGGCGTTGATCGGAGTCGAGTTGCTGGAGGTCACACCGGAGCTGGTTTGCGGCCGGATGCGGTGGTCACCGGAGCTGTGCACGGCCGGTGGGCTGATGCACGGCGGCGCTCTGATGGCGCTGGCGGATGGCTGTGGCGGAGTGTGTGCGTTCTTCAACCTGCCCGAGGGAGCGATCGGCACGGCGACGATCGAGTCAAAGACAAACTTCCTGCGGGCCGTGCGCGAGGGCGCGGTGACGTCCAGCACCCGTCCGATTCACAAGGGCCGCACGTTGATCGTCATCGAGACGGAGCTCATACGAGAGGACGGTGCACTCGTCGCGAAGGTCACGCAGACCCAGGCCTTTCACTACCCGTCCGCGTCCGGGTAGCAGAGCTCACACGTCGCCGACCGGCACGAGCGGTAGCGACTCTCACGCGCCACCGTCTGGTTGGCCTGCTCGCCGGACAGACGTGGCCGACATCGCGTGAGCGGGTGGATTGAACGCAGCACTGCTTGGCGCACACCTGGCGCACATCTCGACGGGAAACGGCGGGAAAGCTGGGGTAGGTGCCGGAATCCAGAAGGGCCTATTTTGCAGGTGTTTCCTGCCTTTTCATGCCCTGCGTTACCCGCTCATTCCCACCCTCAACCGTCTCGACAAGGCGGAGGTCACTGGTTCGAGCCCAGTATCGCCCACCTCACAAAACCCCTGCTAACACGGGGGTTTTGTAGCGTTAGAGGACGTGATTCGTAGGTCGTTTAGTCCCGTGGGTACCACTCGTGGGTACCAAATGGCCCCGACCTAGAGCGTCGGCAGGGCTTCGCGGAGGTGCTCGAATCCAGCGAATGCAAGAGTCCAAGCGACCGGGAGAGTTTGATCGCTGCGATGGCAGCGCGTGAGATCAGTGGCATTGCGTACAAGAATCTCACCGATCAGATCCGGTATTACGCCGAGTGTTTCGATGTAGATCTAGCGAGCGCCGACGGGGTTTTAGTGGACTCACTGACGGAGGTGGTAGCGAGACGAAACCTGTTGGTCCACAACGCGGGGTAGTCAATAGTGTCTATTTTGAGTGCGGTGCCAGTTACGTATACATCATTGGGGAAAGGGCTGATAGTTGACAAGCCGTACTGGATTGAGACACACTCGCTCCTATCGGCGACGGTAGTTGCAATTGACGCCGCGCTGCGAAAGAAGTTTGTATGAATAGAGGGTTGCTCCGTCAACCCTATGCGTGCGCGAGGTCGAGACTCTCGCGCATGACGACTCCCAAGCGGGCTCCCAGCGGGGCTAGCAGGGCGGCGAGGGTGCTTGCGGTCGGGTTGGTCTGACCGCGCTCGATCCGGGAAATCTCGGCCTGGTTGATACCGGAGGCTGCGGCGAGTTGCTTCTGTGTCAGGTGGCGCTCCCTGCGAAGCTCGCGCACCTCGCGCGCCATGGCGAAGTGGGCGTTGAAGGCGTCCCACTGCGCGACCGTCTCCGGGCCGCCGGCCTTGGCCTTCTCCTCGACCTCGCGGATGTAGCTATCGAACTTGGTGGGCATCACAGACTCCTGATTGGCCAGTGGAACTCCTATGCAATATACCGCATATTTTTAGGAAATTGCCCCGGCGACGTTTGCCCCTGCCCTGGCTTTCGAGCCCAGTATCGTCCATCGTTTTGATTTGGCTCTAAGGCACGGGATTCTCGCGCTTCATAACTCGACTTGGTAGCAAATAGGTAGCAAAGTCCCCGGGGCTGCGTCAGCAGCAAGCTCATAACAACCTCGTCCCTCGGCTTGATACGATCCGGTCAAATGTCTGCCAGAAGTCGGATCAATCTGCTTCGGAGCGGTCGCAGGGGGTCGATGAGCCTGGCTGGGCTCGGTCTTGTAGGCTGTCTCGTTTTGGCATTGCCCGCCGTGGCCGCTGGCGCTTCGGCTCCGCGGATCGCCACCGACGGGGCGAGTGCGATCAGCGCGGGGACGGCGCGGGTGAGCGGGAGCGGTGACCCCGAAAGGCTGAGCACGACTGTTCGCGCCTATTACGCGCCGGCCGGTGCACAGTGGTGCGTCAGCCACGGCGCCGAAGGCACGCATGCGGAAACGGGAACGCAAGAACTCGGTTCGGGCAGCGTCGAGATCAGCGAAATCCTCATCGAACTGAGCGGTCTCGATCCATCGAGCGAATACTGCACCGAGTTGGTCGCTGAAAACGCGGACGGCACCGCCTACGGCGGCCAGGTGAGGTTCACGACGCCGACGCCGCCCGCGATCGAATCCGAGTCTGTCTCGCACGTGACCACGACCGACGCGACACTGGAAGCGACGATCGACCCGCTTGGAAGGGAAACGACGTACGTCTTCTATCTCGAAGCGCCCTCCTGCAGAGAAGACGGCCCCGGAGCCTGCGAAGCCTCAGGCGGCAGGCCGATCTACGAAGGCAAGATCCCTGCAGGCCCCTCGGGCGTGACCGTGAGCGTGGATCTCGGAAGAGTGGGGCAGACGCTATCGTCGGGCACGTTCTACGGCTACCGGGTCATCGCCACCAACACGACAGATGGCGTGGAAGCGACCTCCTATGGGCAGCTAAAGACGTTTATCACAGAAGGTCCGAGAGTCAGCAAGCTCAAACCCGACAGCGGCCCGGTAAGCGGCGGGACGAGGATCACGATCTTCGGCAATATCCTCGAAAATACGCGCTCTGGCTCTGTGTACTTCGGCTCGGTGAGGGGGCGGATCGTCGAAGAAGAGTGCGACGGAATGTGCGAAATCATGCCATACACGATGCTCGTCGTCGAAAGCCCGCCGCACGAAGCTGGCACTGTGAACGTTACGGTGGAAAACGAGCAAGGATATGTGAGCGCGATTAATCCCGGCGATCAGTTCACCTACGTCTCCTCCCCTGGAGCACCGCCCAGCGAAGTGGTAACTGGGCCGGCCGAAGCGACCTCGACCGGCTACAAGCTGAAAGGCAAGCTGAACCCGGGCGGCTTGCCGACGACCTACTACTACGAATACATCGGCAGCAACGAAGTCGAATGCCTGGATATCGAACAGGGTCTGGAAAGATGCTGGCACGAAACAGCACATGTGGGGCCTATCACCGGAGACACCCAACAGGAAGTCCCGCCGGTCGAAGTGACCGGCCTCACCGTGGGAGTCACGTACCACTACCGACTGGTTGCCAGTAACGCAGACCGTACTGTGTTCGGCAACGAAGCGAGCTTCACGGTCACGGCAAAGGGCACACCGAGCGAAGTGGTCACCGAACCTCCCGAAGCGACACATAATGGATTCCGGTTGAAGGGCAAGCTGAACCCCGATGGCCTGCCCACAACCTACTACTACGAATACGCCTCGGACACGTGCGACGAAGGCTGCACTCCGATGAAGACTGCGGTTGTGGGGCCTCTCACCGGGGATACCCAGCGGGAAGTGCCTGCGGTGGAAGTGACCGGCCTAACGGCGGGGGAGTATTGGTATCGGCTTGTGGCGAGCAATGGGGACGGCACCGAAGGTGGAGCGGTCGTCATGTTCACTACCCTGCCTGAAGGTCCAAGTGGGCAGGCTAAACAGGAACCCAAATCGGAACCACCTGCGCTCCTGGTCACACCGCTGGTCGTGACTTCGCCGATCAAGACGACGACCAAGTACAAGCCGCTGACGAAGGCACAGAAGCTCGCAAATGCTCTGAAAGCGTGTGAAAGCAAGCCGAAGAAGCAGTGGGCTACATGCAAGAGACAGGTCCGCAAGAAGTACGGCAAGATGAGCTACAAAATAGGCAAGCAGGCAAGTAAGAAAAAGTAGCGCTGGTTGATCCAAGTTGAAGGACTGACCCTGCGAAGACTGGGGTCACTGTGGCGCTCACCGCCTATTCGGACTCTGCTGGCGGCTGATATCGGGAGGCGCGGCTAGCCGGTTACGGTCAACGGTATTGGGCGCGGGCGTTGAGACGGTTGATCTCCGTGTTCGCTCCGTCGGCGATCAATGCGACCTCCGGATATCGCGTCCCTCGGTGAGCGTGGCCCATGTTTGTACGGCGTGCTCTGCGGCCTGGTCGCGGGTGTCGGAGAGGTGTAGCCGGCCGCGTGAGTTAACGGGTAATGATTTGGTGTTCGCCAATCCTCACACGGGCGGGCCTCTCGACAAGGCGGCGATCCTCCGCCGCTACCGTCGTGCGCTGAAGGCCGCGCAGCTTGAGTAGTCCCACCGTTTCCACGACCTACGCCATACGTTCGGGACGCGGATGACCGCAGCCGGCGTGCCGATGCGAACCCTTCAGGAGTAGATGGGGCACCGGGATATCGAGACGACCCAGCGCTACGCGGATTACGCGCCCAGCGCGCACGAGGCGGCGTTCGTGGAGGCCCCTTTGGGCCGGCGAGCGCCGACCGGCCCCCTGCAACGCTGACAACGTGATAGCAGTGGGTTACGCTGTGCCCATGCACGAGCGTCTAGAAGAGCGTGCGAGGATGCCTCGCTACACGATCCCGCAGGCTTCGTCGCCAGCGGCCTTGGCGAGCAGCGCGTTGGCTACGTCGAGTTCGTCACGCTTCGACAAGCACCCGACCCTCGGTGAGTGCTGCGTGGAGCGCAGTGCCGGGTGCGTCGCCCCATTCCTCGACCTGCGCGTCGCTGTAGACCAGCACGTCGATTGGTCTGCGCAGGTCGTGCAGGGCGCTGCGGAGGCGCACCATCTCGGCGTGCCGGTCGGGCACATTAGGCTCGATCACGAGGAAGTCGAGGTCGCTTCCCGAGCGCGCTTCGTTACGAGCGTGAGATCCAAAGAGGATCACGCGTACGGGCGAGCCCGCGGTCTCGGCGAGCTTCTGCGCAGCTCGCTCAATGTCCATGCTCGTGTCCACGAAAGGGACGCTAGCGGAAGAAGCCGACACGTCGCGGACGAGCAACGGCCTCGGAAAGCTCGTTCGATGGGAAGGCCGCGACGATGCCCCCTCCTCCTCGCGTCCTCCATCCAACGGATTGGAGCGGGTTTTTGCGGTTCCACACGGTCGGCCGTGGGCACCAACTTCTCCCTGCTAAATCGCTGATTTCCGCCCGTTTCCAAGGACTTCCGCCGATCCATCAGACGAATCTACAAGGCGGAGGTCACTGGTTCGAGCCCAGTATCGCCCACTGCAGGATTTGGCTCTAAGACAGGTTATTCTCCGCGCTTCAGCCCCCGACTTGGTAGCAAATAGATAGCAATGTCCCTGGGTCTGCGTCAGTCTCTGGATGCGGCGCGGTTAGCGCGATCTACTTGCCGCGCACGACACTCGAAAATGAACACTTGGGGTGAGCGCAGCCGCCTTCGCTGGGCATCTTCGGCAGTCGCTTCACCGACATGGTCGGTATGCCGCCCAGCACCTACTGGCGCCACGCGGCGCGCGCGACGGCGGAGATGCCGTCGTGTGTGGGCGGAACAGGTGACCAAGCCGATCAGGAATCGAGAAGCGCCGGTCATCGAACCGCAGCTAGAGTGACCGCCATGAACATCACTATTCACTCGACTTTCCTCCCGCATGACGACCCGAACGCACTATCGCGAAAACGCTCGGCTTCGAGGTCCGCAACGACGCGCATACGGCGGGATGCGCCGGATCACGGTCGGCTCCGCCCGGCGGCGCACCACGTCCCTCCATCGTCCTGGAGCCGCCGGCCGTCGACCCCGTAAGGTGCAGATTTATGGTGCCGACTGTCGATTTCGCCCCTCACCGTTCGTCTCAACACGACCGTACGCCGGGTCAATGTGACCCACGACTTCAGGAGTGACCATGACCGGACCCAGGGAATCAAGACCGTGCTGCATCCCGTGTCCGACCTGGCGAGCGCCAAGGCGGTGTACACCGCGCTGCTCGGCATCCCGCCACAGGCCGACTCGGACTATTACGTCGGCTTCGATACCGAGGGCCAGCACATCGGGCTGGTGCCGGGCGGTGGACCGCAGGGCATGACCTCGCCGGTGACCTTCTGGGAGGTGGCGGACATCGAGGCGAAGCTGGCCGAGGTGACCGACCGCGGGCGCCACCGTGAAGGAACCCGCGCACGACGTCGGTGGTGGCCGCCTGGTGGCCACTTTCACCGACCCCGATGGCAACGTCCTCGGGCTGCTTCAGGATCGATGAGTTCCGGGCGGGCGGGGATCCGATCTGGTGTTCAGCGTCGGCCCCGCTTAACAGACAAGACACGATGAGCATGGCCAAGAGGACGAACACGCAATCGCCTGCGCCACAAGCTGCCGACAGCCACGAGTCGATCCGCGTGCACGGTGCTCGCGTCAACAACCTCAAGGACATCAGTGTCGAGATCCCGAAGCGGCGGCTGACGGCGTTCACCGGCGTCTCCGGCTCGGGCAAGAGCTCGCTGGTGTTCGGCACGATCGCCGCAGAGTCTCAGCGGCTGATCAACGAGACTTACAGCGCCTTCGTGCAGGGCTTCATGCCGACATTGGCGCGGCCCGAGGTCGATGTGCTCGAAGGGCTGACGACCGCGATCATCGTCGACCAGGAGCGGATGGGCGCCGACGCTCGCTCCACGGTCGGCACCGCCACCGACTCGGGCGCGATGCTGCGCATCCTCTTCAGCCGGCTCGGGAAGCCGCACATCGGCTCGCCCCAGGCGTTCTCCTTCAACGTCGCTTCGATCTCGGGTGCCGGGGCGGTCACACTCGAACGCGGTGGTCGCACGACAAAAGAGAAGCGAAGCTTCAGCATCCTTGGTGGCCAGTGCCCTCGCTGCGAGGGCCGGGGCTCGGTGAACGACATCGACCTCACTGAGCTCTACGACGACAGCAAGTCGCTCAAAGACGGTGCGCTCACGATCCCCGGCTACAGCATGGACGGCTGGTACGGCCGGATCTTCCTGGGCTGTGGCTTCTTCGATCCGGACAAGCCCATCAAGAAGTTCACCAAGAAAGAGCTCGACGATCTCCTTTACAAGGAGCCGACCAAGATCAAGGTCGAGGGCGTCAACCTGACCTACGAGGGTCTGATCCCGCGGATCCAGAAGTCGATGCTCTCCAAGGACGTCGACTCGCTACAGCCGCACGTCCGCGCCTTTGTGGAGCGGGCGGTCACTTTCGCCACTTGTCCCGAGTGCGACGGGACCCGGCTCAGCGCGGAGGCTCGGTCGTCGAAGATCAAGGGGATTAACATCGCTGAGGCATGCGCGGTGCAGATCAGCGACCTCGCCGCGTGGGTGAGCAAACTCGAGAACAAGTCGGTCGCTCCGCTGCTCGAGGCGCTGCGGGCGACCCTCGACTCGTTCGTGGACATCGGGCTGGGCTACCTCTCGCTCGAGCGGCCGTCGGGAACGCTCTCGGGCGGAGAGGCCCAGCGCGTCAAGATGATCCGCCAGCTCGGGTCCTCGCTCACCGACGTCACCTACGTCTTCGACGAGCCGACGATCGGGCTGCACCCGCACGACATCCAGCGGATGAACGAGCTGCTGCTGCAGCTGCGCGATAAGGGCAACACCGTGCTGGTCGTGGAGCACAAGCCGGAGACGATCACGATCGCAGAGCATGTCGTCGACCTCGGCCCCGGCGCCGGCACTGAGGGCGGTGAGGTGGTGTTCGAGGGCACCGTCGAGGGGCTACGCGCCAGTGGCACGCTCACCGGGCGGCACCTGGACGACCGCGCCTCCTTGAAGCCTTCGGTGCGGACGCCGGAGGGGGTACTGGACGTGCGCGGCGCCAGCACCCACAACCTGAAGGACGTCAACGTCGACATCCCGCTTGGCGTGCTGGTCGTCATCACCGGCGTGGCGGGCTCGGGCAAGAGCTCGCTGATCCAGGGTTCGATTGTCAATTCCCGCCCGCCCAGGGACGGGGTCGTCTCGGTCGACCAGGCAGCGATCAAGGGCTCGCGGCGCAGCAACCCGGCAACGTACACGGGACTGCTCGACCCGATCCGCAAGGCGTTCGCGAAGGAGAACGGCGTCAAGCCAGCGCTGTTCAGTGCCAACTCCGAGGGCGCCTGCCCCAACTGCAACGGCGCCGGCGTGATCTACACCGATCTCGCGATGATGGCTGGTGTCGCCGCCCCCTGCGAGGTGTGCGAGGGCAAGCGCTTCCAGGCCGAGGTGCTCGAGTACAAGTTCGGCGGCAAGGACATCAGCGAGGTGCTCGCGATGCCGGTGATCGAGGCCAAGGAGTTCTTTGCCACCGGCAAGGCGGAGACGCCGGCAGCGAGCAAGATCCTCGACCGGCTCGCCGACGTGGGGCTCGGCTATCTCAAGCTCGGGCAGCCCCTTCCCACCCTGTCCGGCGGCGAGCGACAGCGGCTCAAGCTGGCCACGCAAATGGTTGATAAAGGGTCCCACCGGGAGGGCGGGACTTCCATCTACATCCTCGACGAGCCCACCACGGGCCTGCACCTCGCCGACGTCGAGCAGCTGCTCGGCCTGCTCGACCGGCTCGTCGACTCCGGCAAGTCGGTCATCGTCATCGAGCACCACCAGGCGGTCATGGCGCACGCCGACTGGATCATCGACCTTGGCCCCGGCGCCGGCCACGACGGCGGCCGGATCGTCTTCGAGGGTACACCCGCCGACCTCGTCGCAGGGCGTGAGGGAATCGGGCGAGAGGGAATCCCATCCCTCACCGGCGAGCACCTCGCGGCCTACGTCGGCACCTGACCGAGCGTCCGGCGGCGATCGGGTTTCGTGAACAGACGAGCTGTTCATGGCCGCTACGCTCGGCGATGAGAGCTTGGGCTGCCCTGATCGACGTTGAGAGTTCGTGTACTTGCCGGCTTCAGTTTCGAGTAGGTCTCCAGTGACTTGCAGGGCTTCGGCTTCAGCGTCTAAGTGGCATGATCCCGGGTAGACGCTCGCGGACAGCTTACTGCCAGGACAATCACATCCGCCGAGGAGGAACGATGGGCTTCGACCAATACCACGAGCCGCCGCAAGAGCTCCCTGAGGAGACGCGGACGTTCGCACGGCTTTGCGCGTCGCTGACAGAGGAGGCGGAGGCGATCGGATGGTACGAGCAGCGCCTGGCGGTGGAGCGCGATCCCGAAGCGCGGGCCGTGATGGCAGATGCCGTCGGTGAGGAGTACAAGCACTTCTGCATGGACCTCGAGTTCCTTCTCCGCCGCAAGCCAAAGTGGCGAGAGATCGCCCAAGGAGTGCTCTTGCCAGAAGGGCGACATCGTCGAGCACGGCGAGGCCGCGGAGGCCGCCGCGGGAGACTCCGCCTCAAGCGAGGACTCCTTCCTCGCAGCCGCGTGTCCTGGCCGGCACACTCGGCATTGGAAGTCTCAAGGAGGGACGATGAGCCATCTACTGCGCGAGCACGCGCCGATCACGCAGGACGGCTGGAAGACGATTGACGAGGAGGCCCGCGAGCGCCTACTGCCGGGGCTCGCCGGTCGGCGACTGGTCGATTTCTCCGGACCCCATGGCTGGGAGCACTCAGCTACCAACCTCGGTCGTGTCGAGGACGTCGACGTCAGCCCGATCAAGGGCGTGGAGGCAAATCGCCGCGTCGTGCTTCCGCTCGTCGAGTTGCGCGCACGATTCACCGTCTCTCGCGAGGAGCTCAGAGCCGGCGACCGTGGCGCCGAGGATGTCGACTTCGACGCTCTCGACGTTGCCGCTCAAAGCATCGTCGAAGCCGAGAACCTCGCCGTGTTTCACTCCTGGCCAAAGGCGGGAATCGATGGGATCAGCGAGTGCTCACCCCACGATGCGATTCACAGCGAGGGGAGTGTCGAGAAGTATCCGGCGCATGTCGCCCACGCCGTGGAGTTGCTGTTGCGCAAAGGCATCGCCGGACCGTACGGCTGGCGCTCGGCCGCGAGGAATACACGCGCGTCGTGGAGAGCGCCGAGCACGGCGGCTACCCGCTGCTCGATCACCTGCGCAAGATCCTCGAGGGCCCGATCGTGTGGGCGCCAGGCGTAAGCGGAGCGATCGTGTTGAGCATGCGCGGTGGTGACTTCAGCTTCGAATCCGGTCAGGATCTATCGGTCGGCTACGAGTCTCACGACAGCGACACGGTCACTCTCTATATGGAGGAGTCCTTCAGCTTCCGTGTGCTCACGCCCGAGGCCGCCGTGCCCATCTCACCACTGGAGAGCTAGCGTCTCCAGGAGCGTCCTAGGTGCCGGTCTGACCGGTGCCGACTGCCGGCGGCGGAGGGCTCTGCGGAGGGGCAGGGGGTGCCTGCAACGGGATCCAGGACACGCCGTCGAAACGGTGCCCGTTGACGATATCGCCAACATGGTGCAGTGGCGGGGGCGGTGGGGCCACGGTGCCCGGGGCGCCGGCCACTGTGGCGTTGACGATGACCGTATGGCCTCGCGCGGTGTTGTCGCTCAGTGACCATGCCAGCGCCACGACCCAGCCGAGGAACGTCCATCCGAAGAAAAAGTTCAGTGCGGCGATACCGCCTCTGCTCGGGTGGTTACGAACGAAGGCAAGGATGGTGGGTATCCAGTAGGGAACGAACAGGATCACCAAGAACAGGCCGATGCCCATCGCGGTGACCAGCGCCGGCAGGATCTTCACGATGACGATGAGACCAAGAACCACGGCTGCCACGACTATGGCGAGCCTGACAGGGCGCTCCAGCTGTTCCCACTTCGTCTTCAACTCAGTCACGTGTGTCTCCTATGACGGTCGCGGTCTGTGCCACGGCTTCTCCGCAGGTTCAACCAGCCGGGACGGTACCATGTCGATTTGTTTTGTGACAGTGCGCGGCATGCTGTGCCGGGCGGTGCATGCACCGCCCGGCGAGGGCGCGCATGCGCGCCCTCGGAGCAGGGCCGCATGCGGCCCTGCTGGCCGTGGCGCATGCGCCACGGACCTCAATTGATCAATCGATCAAGCGCTTGCCCAGTCGCCAGATCGCAAGCCGCCACATCAGCAAGCGCGAACGCGATCAACACCGCGGCATGCCCGATGTCGGCGACGCCAAGGTTTCCAAGCGAGGCGTCGCGTACGAGCTGCACGCAGTAATACAGCGGGTTGACCTTCGCGATCGCGCGCAATACGGACGGCAGTTGCGAGACGGGGAAGAACGTCCCGGCCACGAGGAACATCGGTGTAAGCACTGCGCTGGTTATGTAGTTGAAGTTGTCGATCGTCTTGGCCACCGCCGCGACGGTCACGCCAAACCCGGCGAATCCGAAGCCGGTGACGAAGCCGATGAAGGGCACCAGCAGCATCCCCACGTTCGGTTCCAATCCGAAGGCGATCCCCACCAGCAGCGGCGCCATCCCGTAGACGCCGGCCCTAATCGAGATCCACAGCATCTCTGCGGTGATCAGCTCCTCGACGTCCACGGGCGCCGCGAGGATCGCGTCGTAGGTGCGCTGGAACTGCCAGCGGATGAACGTGTTGAACATCCCGGGAAAGGCGGAGGAGAACAGCACGGCAGTAGCCACGACGCCGGTCGCCACGTACTGGACGTACTTCAGCGCCCGCCAGGTGGGGGAGAAGCGAGCCGAAGCCGAGCCCGAAGGCGAGCAGGTAGATCGTCGGCTGCACGATCGAGGAGAATGTCGTCGCCTTCCAGTAGCGGCCGAAGATCGCCACGTCGCGGCTCATCACGCCAGCGAGCGCCGCCGGTTCGAGTCGGCGGATGCGGCGCGGCTCGGGCTTGGTCTGCTGGGTCTGTGGGAGTGTGCTCAAAACGCCATGCCCCCCGCGCGCGCGGGGGGACACCCCTTTTCGCAATACAGATCCCCGCTCGCGATGTTCCTATTTTCGGCGATGCCCCGCGCGCGCGCAGGGGGCATCGCTATTTTGCGCCGATGCACACAGCCCCTCATTCGATCTCCTCTCCGGTCAACGCCACGAAGGCGTCCTCCAGGTTTGCGGGACGGCGCACTCCCTCGGGTGCTGCCCCGTCAAGCGTCTCGGCGTGCATGATCGCCACTGCCGGCCCGCTGCGCCGGCTCGACCAGCCATTGCTCGACGCCAGTTCGCTGACCTGTGCCAGATGCTCCGGCGGGCCGTACACCTCCACGACCTGCTCGCCGGCGTACTCCCTCACCAGCTCGGCGGGCGTTCCCTGCGCGACGATCTTGCCGTGGTCCATCACGGCCACGGTGTCGGCGAGGCGCTCTGCCTCCTCGATGTAATGCGTGCTCATCAGCGCCGTCACGCCACTTGAGCGCAGCCCATCGATCAAGCGACCACAGCTCCTGGCGTACCTGCGGGTCGAGGCCCACCGTCGGCTCGTCGAGCAGCACCAGCCGCGGCTGGTGGATCAAGCCGCGGGCAACCAGCAGCCGTCGGCGCATGCCGCCTGAGAGGTCGCGCACGATCGTGTCCGCGCGGGGCACGAGGTTGGCGATCTCAAGCGCCCGCTGCACCGCCGCCGGACGCTCGCCGCGCGGCACGCGGTACAGGCGCGCGTACACCGTCAGGATCTGGCGGCAGGTCAGCTCGACGTCGAGGTTGTCCAGCTGCGGCACGACACCCATCTCCAGGCGCGACTGCTTGGATTCGCGTGGCAGTCGATAGCCCAGCACCGACAGCTCGCCCTCGTCGGCAAGCGTCTGCGCGGTGAGCATCCGCATCGTCGTCGACTTGCCCGCACCGTTGGGGCCTAGCAGCCCGAAGCAGATGCCCGGCGAGACCTCCAGATCGAGCCCGTTCACGGCCACGATGTCGCCATAGCGCTTGATCACGCCGCGCAGCGAGATCGCCGGCTCGCCACCGCGCGCGGGCGTCCCAATGCCACTTCTCTCTTGCAAGTCCCCCATCTCCCGACACTCTAGGGGGAGCGCTCGTCAGGCGATGCTGACGGTTCGCTGACCGCCCTAGCGCGCCCCCGCTCGCATCGAGCGCCTGCACGGCAAAGAAAGGTCCCCTGGAGGCGCTGTGCAGAGCGCTCTCGAAGCCGCGCGCGGTCGTACTGGACACGGGGGTCAGCGCCCCAGCCTGCGGACCCTCCAGCAGCTGCCACGCCTGAACGCTTGTCGCTCCGTTCCAACTGGCATAAGCGGTCATTCCCCCGCGACCGTCACGGCTGACAGCGATCGCTGGGGCTTCCGCCGGCAGGCCGCTCCACGGCAGGCGAAAAGCCCGGTAGGACTGATATTGCTTGCCGAGCACCGCGTCGAACACGAGCCTGCCCGAGCGATCGAATTCCGAGACGCGCGGCACTTCGCCCCAGCCGATGAAGACGTTGCCGTTGTCGAGCAACTGCATGTTGCCCTGGCTGCCGGTCAAGATCTTCGGATGGGTGTACTGGCGCAACAGCGTGGCCGTCATCGCCTGCTCGTCAACGTCGAGGATCAGTCCGCGCGAGAGCTTCTCCACCGCCGGCGTAGCGCCGTTGTCGAAGATCGTCAGCGTTCCGTCCGGTTGGCGGCGCGCGTCGTGCTGCCAGGCGAAATTGCTGCCCGGGGCCATCTCGAAGTCGCTGTGCTTGCCGCCTAGACGCCACAGGATCGCGCCTTTGCGGTCGAGCTTGTAGACGGTGTGGGTACTGCGCGAGGAGACGAGCAGGTTGCCGTCGCTGTCGAGATCGACAGAGTTGATGTGAAAGAAGTCCCAGTTCTCGGCTTCGACCGGTGCGTAGGACTCCTCGAGCGGGATGCGATCGAGGCTGTGCCACTCAAGCAGCACCTTGCCGCTGGCCATGTCTATCTCCTGGAAGATCGCGTCTTGGATCGTGCCTTTGCTGGGCCCGCCGACCGAGGTCAGGTCAGCGCCGGTGATCACATAGCTCGTCAGCAATGCCGTATCGCGTGGGGTGATCACGAACTCGTGCAGATCGCCGCGCAGGCCGCGCGCGGCCTGCACGCGGCGAACCGTGCGGTAGGCGGAGTCCGCGATCACGTAGTCGCCGACGCCGTGGCCGTATTCGATTAGACCCTCCCACCATGTGAGCACCGGCTCGCCTCTATAAGTCTGCACGCGGAAGTTGGTCGTTACCTTGCCTTCCAGCGGGTTCTCCCAGATCGGCTGGCCGGCGGCGTCGACGATCATCGCGCCCACCTGGCCGACCGGAACGTTGTAGGGCGCAATGAAGATCGGATCGCTGGAGGCTCCCTGCTCGCTGCTGGTGACCGTCAGCGACGGGATGCGCAAGTCCGGTCGCGTGTGCCATGTGGGCGGCTTGGGCGGTCCCGGTCGGGGTGGGGTCAGGGCGCCTGAAACGATCTCGCCCAGCACCCCGCTCAGGCTCAGGCCAAGCGCTCCGACTCCGGCGGAGCGCAGCAACTGGCGGCGCGTGATCGTGCGGGTCATCTGTACTCAGGAAAGCGCATCGCACGAAAGAGAACCTGAAGAATCTCCCAAGCATCCTCAAGCGCAACGAAGAACCGCGCGAGACCTAGAGTCGGCGGAGTTGCTCGTCATACACTCTCGGGATGGGCTCGACGCGCATCGATGGGACCGCGCCGGTTGGAGCGGATCTCGCCGGCGTCGCCGACGGTGGCGTACTTGCCGAGGTAATCCGTACGGTGGCGCTCACGAAGGTCTACGAGGGTGCTGACTTCGCCGCAGTGGACGGTCTCGACTTGACGGTGCGCGCTGGTGAGATCTTCGGTCTGCTCGGGCCAAACGGGGCGGGCAAGACGACGACTGCCGGCATGCTCACTACGCGCGTCGTCCCGACATCGGGAGAAGCCTGGATCGGCGAGGTCGACGTGATCTCAAGTCCTGCGCTTGCCAAGCAACTGATCGGGATGGTCTCCCAGCAGAACACGCTCGATCGCCAGCTGACGGTGTGGGAGAACCTGTACTTCCACGGGCGTCTGTTTGGCGTCAGTGCAAGCGATTCCTCGCGCATCGCCGACGAGCTGCTCGAGCAATTCCAGCTCGCCAAGTGGGCCAAGGCGTCGGTGTTCGCGCTCTCCGGCGGCATGGCCCAGCGCTTGATGGTGGCGCGTGCGATCTTCCACCGCCCGGCTGTGCTGTTCCTGGACGAGCCGACCGCCGGTCTGGACCCGCAGAGTCGCCTCGCGCTGTGGGAGATCCTGGGTGAGCTCAACCGCGATGGGCAGACGATCCTCTTGACAACCCATTACATGGAGGAGGCCGACCAGTTGTGTGGGCGCGTGGCGATCATGGACCACGGCAAGATCCTCGCGCTCGACACCCCCGCGAGTCTGAAGCAGTCGGTCGACGCCGACACGATCGTGACGGTCAAGGCCGACGGTGACATGGACGCGCTCGCCGCTGCACTCTCCAGGGAGGTCGAGGGCGCCACGCGTACGCGTGTGGTCGAGGGCGGCGTGGAGCTGCATGTGCAAGGGGCCAAGCGGCTCGTGCCGAGCGTGGTCGACGTGGCCGAGCGCGGTGGCTTCGAGGTGGCCGATCTGTCGGTCGCCGAACCCAGCCTCGAGACTGTGTTCATCAACCTGACTGGTAAGGAGCTTCGCGACTGATGGCCACGCCCGCCACCACTTCCGTCGAGTCAACCGTCTTGTCTACGCGCCACGCGCCGATCACTTTGAAGCCCACCCGCTCGACGATGGCCGCAAGCCGCACCGCACTGCGCGCGCTGATCCTGCGGGACCTCGTTGTCTTGCGCAAGAACTTCGGAGAATTCGTCGTGCGCACGATCATCCAACCCTTCCTGCTGGTGTTCGTATTCCTATACGTGTTCCCCTCGATCGGCCAGGGCGTTGGCGGGGGCGGCGGCAAGGTGGCCGAGTCGGTCTTCGCCACGGTGCTCGTGCCCGGCGTGGTTGCGATCTCGATCATGTTCCAAGGCATCCAGGCTGTGGCGCTACAGCTCTCCGCCGAGTTCGGCTACACGCGCGAGATCGAGGACCGCGTGCAGGCGCCGTGCCCGATCTGGCTGGTGGCCGTCTCCAAGGTGCTCTCAGGCGCGGTACAGGGAGCGCTGGCGGCGGTGATCGTGTTTCCGATCGCTGCGGTCATCCATGCGCCCGGCGTGCACGCGCACTTGACCGTCAACTGGCCGGTGCTGCTGACCTTGATCCCGCTCGCGTGCGTGGCGATGACCTCGCTCGGGCTGCTGTTGGGGACGGTGTTCGAGCCGCGCAACATCGGCCTGATGTTCGGCTTCGTCGTGCTGCCTTTGACCTTCCTCGGCGGCACCTACTACCAGTGGACGAAGCTCGCTCCCGTACAGGTCTATGGCATCCACTGGCTGCAGATCATCGTGCTCGTCAACCCCTTGATCTACGTGGCCGAGGGCATGCGCGCTGCGCTCACGCCGATTCCGCACATGTCGCTTTGGGCCGTGTATCCCGTGCTCGTCGCCTTCTGTGCGGGCTTCCTGGCGCTCGGCTTGCGCAGCTTCCGCAAACGCGTACTCGTGTAGCCATCCCGCCGCTGGTGCGTGGCGATCTGGGCCCGCGCGTGGACTCTTCACCGCCTGGGAGCACGGTGGCCAGGTAGCCTCAGTGCGACATGTCGATTGCGGTCACACTCCCCGATGGAAAGACGCTTGATCTCCCCGACGGTGCGACTGGCGCCGACGCGGCTGCCGCGATCGGGCCGGGCCTGTCCAAAGCTGCGCTCGCGATAGAGCTCAATCATCCCGAGGTCGAGAACCCCGAAGTTCGCGATCTGGCTCGACCTCTGCCCAATGGGGCGCAGATCTCCATCCTCACTGCCAAGAGTGGCGATCCCTCGCTTGCGCTGATCCGCCACGACACCGCGCACGTGCTGGCAAGCGCCGTGATGGAGCTGTGGCCGGGAGTGAAGATCTCGATCGGGCCCGCGATCGACAACGGCTTCTACTACGACTTCGACTTCCCCGAGGGCGTCTCCATCTCCGACCAAGACTTCCCCGCGATCGAAGCGAAGATGGCCGAGCACGTGAAGGCGGGGGAGAGGTTCGTGCGCGAGGACGTCTCGGTGCAGAGCGCGCGCGAGCGCTTCGTCGGCGAGAACCAGGACTATAAGGTCGAGCTGATCGACGATCTCGTGAAGGGAGCGCCGGCCGGACAGCCGCTGGAGGGCGTCTCGCTCTATACGAACGGGCCGTTCACCGACCTCTGCCGCGGCCCGCACGCGCCCAGCACCAAGACAGTAGGAGCCTTCAAGTTGCAGTCGGTCGCCGGCGCTTACTGGCGCGGGGACTCGAAACGCAAGATGCTCACCCGCATCTACGGCACCGCCTTCCACACGAACGCCCAGCTGAGCGAGTACCTGGAGCGCCTGGAGCAGGCTGCCCAGCGCGACCACCGCAAGCTCGGCCGCGAGCTCGGCCTGTTTCACTTCTCCGACGTGTCGCCCGGAGCTGCATTCTGGCTGCCGGCCGGCACCGGCATGTACAACGCGCTCGTCTCGCTCTCGCGCGAGATGGGCTCAGAGCGCGGCTACAGCGAGGTCAAGACGCCGCTGATCTACGACGCCGAGCTGTGGAAGATCTCTGGACACTGGGGCAAGTACAAGGAGAACATGTTCACCGTGCAGGTGGAGGAGCGCGAGATGGGCGTCAAGCCGATGAACTGCCCTGGGCACGCGCATCTGTTCAACAGCAGCCGCCACTCCTATCGCGACCTGCCCGTGCGCTACTCAGAGCCCGGTCTCTTGCATCGCAACGAGGCCTCGGGTGTGCTGCACGGACTGCTGCGCGCCAGGCACTTCGCCCAGGACGACGCCCACATCTTCTGCAGCGAGGAGCAGGTGCAGGAGGAGGTGGCGGGCTGTCTGGAGTTCGCTTTTGCCACCTATCGCCTGTTTGACTTCGACGTGCGTTTGGAGCTGTCAACGCGACCCGAGCAGCGCGTGGGCTCAGATGAGCTGTGGGATCGCGCCGAGGAAGCGCTCACCAATGCACTCGATTCGCAAGGTCTCAGCTATGAGCTGAACCCCGGCGACGGCGCTTTCTACGGGCCGAAGATCGACATGCACATGACCGACTCGCTCGGGCGCTCCTGGCAGCTCGGCACCGTGCAGCTCGACTACAACATGCCTGAGCGTTTCGGCCTCAGCTACACGGGCGCCGATAACGCCGAGCACCAGCCCGTGATGATCCACCGCGCGCTGTTTGGCTCCTACGAGCGCTTCATCGGCATCATGATCGAGCACTACGGGGGCGAGTTCCCGCTGTGGCTGACGCCGGTGCAGGCGATCGTGCTGCCCATCTCCGAGCGCCTGAACGAGTACGCCGAGAGCGTGCGCGAGCGCTTGCGCACGGCCGGCGTGCGCGTCGAGCTCGACGATCGCGGCGAGTCCGTCGGGCGCAAGATTCGCGAGGCCGAGCTGCGCAAGATCCCGAACATGCTGGTCGTCGGCGATCGCGAGGCCGAGAGCGACAGCGTGTCGCTACGTGAGCATCGCGGCGGCGATCGCGGCAGCGTGCCAGTTGACGAGTTGATTGCGAACCTCCTGAGCGAGGCGCAGGCTCGCGACGAGCCGGCTTTTCAGCGGCCAGGTTAGGAACAGTCGAATGTCAAGTCAGCGAAAAGTCCTTGCACAGCGCGGTGCGCCCGCTATACTCGGCCGCCTTGAAGCTCGGAATCCATTCACGGCGCAGCGCGTAGTCTCAACTTGACGCGCACCTCCACAAGCTAGTGGCCGTTCCACGCAGGTTCGACCGTCGGCCTCCCGAGCGGGACCTTACGAGGATCAACGATCGCATCCGGGTTCCGGAGGTGCGCGTGATCGACGACGAGGGCAACCAGGTCGGGATGATGAAGACTCCCGACGCGGTCAAGTTCGCCCAGGAACGCGACCTGGACCTCGTTGAGGTCGCGCCCGAGGCCAAACCGCCCGTTTGCCGCGTGCTCGACTACTCCAAGTACAAGTACGAGCAGGCGCAGAAGGTCAAGCAGGCGCGCAAGCACCAGCAGCAGATCACGATCCGCGAGATCAAGTTCCGCCCGAAGATCGCCCAGCACGACTACGACACCAAGAAGCACCACGTCGAACGTTTCCTGCGCCACAAGGACAAGGTCAAGATCACGATCATGTTCCGCGGCCGCGAGGTCACCCACCCCGAGCGCGGCGTGATGATCCTCGACCGCTTGGCCGAGGAGCTTGCGGCGCTTGGCGTGGTCGAGCAGCGTCCCACCCAGGACGGGCGCAACATGACAATGATGCTTGGGCCCTCTAAGGCTGTGCTTGCTGGCAAAGTGGATAGCGAGGACGCCGCGCACGCGGACGCTGCCCACGAGAATGCTGCCCACGCGCCGGCGGCGGAGGAGGCTCCCAGCAACGGCGCCGTGAGCTCGCCCGAGGCGCCGGTATCACCAGACGAAGAGAGCGGCGAGGCGCTTGCCGAGGTCCCCTCGGACGGGGTTGCGGCTGAGATTCAGAACGGCGCTCCTGAGAGCGTCGCACCGGTCGCTGAGAGCCAGAACGGCGCTTCAGACGGCGCCGTGTCATAATCAGCGGCTCGCTATGCCCAAGATGAAGACACACAGCGGCGCGAAGAAGCGCTTCAAGGTGACCGGCTCCGGCAAGGTGCGGGCCAGGCACTCCTACTCGAGCCACATCCTCGAGAAGAAGTCGCCCAAGCGCAAGCGCACGCTCGCCAAACCCGTGATCCTGTCCGATCACGATACGCCACGTGTGAAGCGGCTGCTCGGAGTAGGCAAATGACGCGCGTAAAGCGGTCTGTAGCTGCACGCAAGAAGCGCAAGGCGACGCTCGAGCTGACGAAGGGCTTCCGCGGCGAGGCGCACTCCAACTACAGACGCGCCAAGGAGGCGCTGATGAAGGCAGACGCCTACGCTTACCGCGATAGGCGCAACCGCAAGCGCGACTTCCGCAGGCTGTGGATCACGCGCATCAACGCTGCTGCGCGCCAGAACGGGATGAGCTACTCCCAGTTCATGCACGGACTCTCGCTCGCCGGTGTCGAGCTGGATCGCAAGGTGCTGGCCGACATCGCCGTGCGCGACGCCGACACATTCCGACGTTTTGCCGAGACCGCCCGCGAGGCGTCGGCTGCCTGATCCCGGCCACCGACACTGTGTACCTCTCGGGCGCTGCTCCTTCGGGACCGGCGCTTTTTTTATGCCTGAGGGGCACCGGACCGAGAACCGTCCCAAGCAACAACGACAATTTGGCCTTGACCCGATGACCACCATCACTTCGCCCCACAACCCACATTTGAAGGAGCTGCGCAAGTTGCAGCGCCGGCGCGAGCGCGAGCGCAGCGGCCGTTTCCTGGCCGAGGGAGAGGATCTGATCGCCGCTGCGCTTGCTGTGGGCAGGCCCGCGCTTGCCGGCTATCGGCTTGCCGGCACTGCGATCGGCGGCGCCGACTTCAAGGACGTCGAGGAGAACGTGATGGCCGGTCTCTCGACGCTTGGCTCGGGCACGCGCGCGATCGGCGTCTATGGGCAGCGTTTCACAAAGCCTGTGGGTCCATTGTGCGTTTACCTGCATGGGGTCGGCGACCCTGGCAACGTCGGCGCCGTGCTGCGCAGTGCGCTTGCCTTTGGCGCGTCCTGCGTGGCGCTCGGGCCGGGCTGTGCCGACCCACACTCTCCGAAGGCGGTGCGCGCCAGCATGGGGGCCATCTTCACCGTCGAGCTGGCGCGTGTCGGCGATGTAACCGAGCTGCCCGGCACACTGGTCGCGCTTGTGGCTGGCGCCGGCGAGCCGATCTGGGGCGTCAGGGACAGCATCGAGGGTGTCCGGCGAGACATCGCAGCGGGGCTGCCCCCCGTGCGCGCGGGGGGCACACCATCTGGCAAACAGCCGGCCGCGCTCACCTTGCTGGTCGGCGCCGAGCGTGAGGGACTGCCCGACGATGTCATTGAGGCCTGCGAGCGCGTCGCCCATATACCGATCTCATCAGAGTCGCTGAACGCTGCGATGGCTGCGACGGTGGCTCTCTACGAGATGACACGGGGTGGGCGGGACAACGACGATAGGGTCCCAGCCTCATGATCGAGCGGATCGAAGAGCTGAGCGCGCAAGCGCAACAGGAGATCGAGGCGGCCTCGAGCAGCGAGGCCGTCGAGCAGCTGCGTGTGCGCTATCTCGGACGCAAGGCCGAGCTTCCACAGATGCTGCGTGGTGTAGCTGCGCTGGAGCCCGAGCAGCGTGGGCTGGTCGGCAAAGCCGCAAACGTTGCTCGGCGCGCGCTCGAGCAGTTGATCGAGCAGCGCGCGGCGCTGCTCGACGCGGACGAGCTCGACCTGCGCTTGGCGACGGACACGCTCGACGTCACCCTCCCCGGCACCCCGCCGCAGCCGGTCGGCCGGCTGCACGTGCTGACCGCGACGATGCGTGAACTGGAAGACATCTTCCTTGGGCTTGGCTTCACAGTGCTGGAGGGACAGGAGGTCGAGACCGTCCACTACAACTTCGACGCGCTCAACCACTCGGCCACGCATCCGGCGCGCGCCAAGACCGACACTTTTTACATACGCCGCTCCGGAGCTCAGGCGGCACCGGGCGGGTCGGCGGAGGACGGACGGCTTGGTGCGCCGGAGGATCTTGTCCTACGAACGCACACCTCGCCGATGCAGATTAGGGCGATGGAGGCGCACCCGCCGCCGCTGTATGTCGTCATCCCGGGGCGGGTATACCGCCCCGACAGCGACGCTACCCACACCCCCCAGTTTCACCAAGTCGAGGGCTTGGCGGTCGATGAGGACATTACGCTTGCCGACCTGAAGGGCACACTGCTCGCGTTCGCTCGAACCGTCTTCGGCGACGAGCGCGATGTGCGTTTGCGCCCGCACTTCTTTCCCTTCACCGAGCCGAGCGTCGAGGTTGACGTGTCCTGCTTTCACTGCTCGGGCAAGGGCTTCATGGGCGACGGTTCGCGCTGTCCGTTGTGCAAGGGCGAGGGCTGGCTGGAGGTGCTCGGCGCGGGCGAGGTCGATCCCAACGTCTACTCGTATGTGCCGACCACGGAGGCCAACTCCCCAGGCTATGACCCTGAGAAGCTCCAAGGGTATGCGTGGGGGATGGGGGTGGAGCGGATCGCGATGCTCAAGCACGGCATTCCTGACCTGCGCCTCTATTACGAAAACGATTTGCGTTTCCTGGAGCAGTTCGGATGATCCTCACTGCCCTAAATAACCCTGCCCCCTCTATGAAGGGGAGGGTCAGATGAAGGTTCCGCTGAACTGGCTACGCGAATACTGCTCGCCCGATCTTAATACCGCAGAGATCGAGGAGCGTCTGACGATGACCGGTACGAAGGTCGAGACGATCCTCCACCATGGCGTGCCCTCGGTCGAGAACTTCGTGGTCGGCCGCGTGCTCACGGCCGAGCCCCACCCGGACGCCGACAGGCTGAAAGTGTGCACGGTCGATGTGGGGGAGGAGGAGCCGGCTGGGATCGTCTGCGGGGCTCCGAACGTCGCCGCCGGGCAAACCGTTGCCGTGGCTCTGCCTGGGGCGCGTATGCCCGACGGAACCAAGATCAAGGCCGCCAAGCTGCGCGGTGTGCCGTCCAGCGGCATGATCCTCGCCGCCGACGAGCTTGAGATCGACAACGACCACAGTGGCATCATGGTGCTCGACGAGCTGATCCTTGACGCGGAGCTGGCTCCGGGTACGGCGCTGGCTGACGTGCTCGCCATCTCAACCGACGTACTGGAGCTTGAGATCACCCCCAACCGGCCCGACTGCCTCGGGGTGTACGGGGTCGCGCGCGAGCTGCACGCAGCTACCGGAGCCCCGCTCGCCCCAGAGCCGTGGGGCGAGGATCTCGGTAGCGAGGGGTCAGTCACAGGCATCGAGGTCCTCGTCGAATGTCCCGACCTCTGCAAACGCTTCACCGCGCGCGTGTTCGAGGACGTCACGATCGGGCCTTCGCCGCCGTGGCTGAAGGCGCGCCTGTCTGCTGCCGGGCAGCGTCCGATCAACAACGTGGTGGACATCACCAACTACGTGATGCTGTTGTGCGCGCAGCCGCTGCACGCTTTCGACCTCGATCGCGTCGCTGGCGCCAAGCTGACGGTCAGGCGGGCCCACGACGGCGAGCAGGTGACGACGCTCGACGGGCAAGCGCGCACGCTCGATGGCGAGATGGTCGTGATCGAGGATGCCGAGGGGCCGACTTCGATCGCTGGCATCATGGGCGGTGAGCGCTCGGAGGTTCAGGCCGAGACCAAACGTGTGCTGATGGAGGTCGCCAACTGGAGCGGACCCAACATCCACCGCACCTCCTGGGCCCTGGGCCTGCGCAGCGAGGCGTCCTCGCGCTTCGAGAAGGGGCTTGCGCCCGAGCAATGCTTGTACGCGCAGGCGCTTGCGACACGCTTGATGGTCGAGCTGTGCGGTGCGCGCGTGCTCCCGGGAACGATCGACTCCGCGCCCGACGGTGCGCCGCCACAGACGATCCGTTTGCGCGAGCAGCGCGTACAGGCGATTCTGGGTATGCCGGTGGCGCGCACGCGGCAGGCCGAGATCCTGCGTGCACTCGACTTCGCGGTCACTGAGGTGGACTCGCCATCCGGAGGGCAGGGGTCCCCATCCGGGAGCCGGCCAAACGAGCACCTAGAGGCCGGATTGGACGTGACGGTGCCGCCCGTGCGCCGCGAGGATGTGACCCGCGAGGCCGACCTGATCGAGGAGGTCGCCCGCATCAATGGACTGGCCGCGCTGCCGGCGACGCTACCGGCACGCCGCGGCGCGTATGGTCGCCTCTCCGCCGTTCAACAGTTGCGTCGCCGCGCTGCCGACGCACTCGTCGGCCGCGGCCTGTACGAGGTGGTCGGCTGGACGTTCACCGCACCCACGCTGCACGACCGCCTGCGGCTGCCCGAGGACGACCCGCATCGGCGCGCGCCCGTCGTCGAAAATCCCCTGTCAGACGACCAGTCGCTGCTGCGCACCACCCTGCTCGGCTCACTGCTCGACGTGGCCGCGCACAACTGCGCGCGCGGGATGGTCGACTTTGGGCTATTCGAGATTGGAACGTTGTTCGTGCTGGATGGCGATAGCTCGCCGGGCTCCACGAACGTGCGCGAGCATCGCTCGCTTGCTGTCCTGCTCAGTGGCAAGACCGCGCCTGCCACCTGGGGCGCGCCCGATCCGCCACGCGCCGACGTGTTCGCGGTCAAGGGCGTGCTCGAAGCGCTCGGCGCGGCGCTGCGGTTGCGGCTCGAGTGCCGTCCGGGCGCGCAGCCGTTCCTGCATCCTGGTCGCTCTGCCACCGTCCTGTGTGACGGCCAAGAGTTGGGCTGGCTGGGCGAGCTGCATCCGCTTGTCGCGCGCGAGTGGGGGATCGAGGGCGCGGCGGCGATGGAGCTGCAACTCGACCTGCTGCTCGCCGGCGCGGAGGCGCAGCACCCCTATCGCGACGTGATTTCCTATCCGGCGCTGCGCCAAGATTTGGCTGTCGTGCTTGCCGAGGATGTAGCGGCTGCCAGGGTGCTCGATGCTGTGCGCGAAGCGGCCGGCGCGCTGCTCGACGAGGTGGGCGTGTTCGACGTCTACAGCGGTCCGCAGGTGGGCGAGGGCCGGCGCTCGCTTGCCTTGTCGCTTGCCTTCAGGGCACCCGACCGCACGCTCACCGACGAGGACGTGGCGCCGGTGCGCGAGCGGGTTGTCGCGGCGCTGGCAGCACTTGGAGGTGAGCTTCGTGCCTAAGGCACTCGTCGCCGGCGCGACTGGCTTCGCTGGAGCTCTGGCCGCACACTTGCTGTGGCGCCATCCCGAGTTCGACCTGCAAACGGTCACGGCACGTGCCGATGCCGGGCAGCGCTTGGACCGCCTCTATCCGCGCTACCGCGTGCCGCTGAAGCTGCAAGAGCTTGACCTCGAGCGTCATGCCGACGTGGATGCGGCGATCGTCGCCTACCCGCACGCGGCCTCGGCGCCGGTTGTCGCCGCACTGCGTGCGCGTGGTGTGCGCGTCGTCGACCTCAGCGCGGACTTTCGTCTTTCAGAGCTCTCCACCTACGAACAGTGGTACGGCTCGCATCCGCACCCGGAGCTGCTCGAAGACGCCTCCTACGGGTTGCCGGAGCTTCACCGCGAGGCGATCGCCGCGGCCGACCTCGTGGCGACCCCCGGCTGCTACCCGACGGCGTCGCTGCTCGGCCTCGCCCCGCTCGCTCGCGCCGGGCTGATCGCCGATCTGGTGATCGACGCCAAGCAGGGCCTCTCCGGTGCGGGCCGCTCCTCTACTTGGCAGACGCACTTCTCCAACAGCGGCGAGAACATCCTGCCCTACAACATTGTCCACCACCGCCACACCCCGGAGATCGAGCAACAACTGGACGATCTTGACCCCACCCATCCGGGCTTGCGGGTGCAGTTCACTCCGCATCTGGTGCCGCTCGACCAAGGCGAGCTTGTTAACTGCTACGTAACGCCCACCCGGCCGATCGAGCAGGACGAGCTCGACGTGATGTACGAGGATGCCTACGCGGGCGAGCCGTTCGTCGAGCTGGCGCCGAAGCCGGCCGAGGTGCGCGACGTGCGCGAAACGAACGTCTGCCGGCTGCACGTCGCGGCCAGCGAGCACACGGGCAAGATCGTCGTGCTCTCGGCGATCGACAACCTGTGGAAGGGCACCTCCTCGCAGGCCGTGCAGAATCTGAACCTGATGTTCGGCTTCCCCGAGGCGGAGGGCCTGGCATGAACACGCATGGCGGCGCTGGGCGGCGTCCTCGGTCGCTCGCGTGCTTAGCACGCCACGCTCCCTGCGTCCTTGCCCAGCTTGCCCTGCGTGCCCACGCATGCTTGACGGAATGCGAGGCACGGCTGTGAGCGCCGGCAAAGACGTGTGGGGCGATCGGGTGACTGGGATGCCCACCCACCCGCCGCAGCCCTTCTTTCACTCGCGCTGGGTGGACGCCCCCGCGTATGTCGGCGAGCTTGGCCCCGAGGCCGGTCTGCCGGCCGGCTTTCGCGCAGCAGGTGTCGCCTGTGGGATCAAGCCGTCGGGCAACCCCGACCTCGCCTTGCTCGTGTGCGACTCCCGGAGCCCGGTCAGTGCCGCCCGCTTTGCCGACACGGGCACGCCCGCCGCGCCGGTCTTGCTCTCCCAGGAGCGTTGCAAACTTTCTGCATTGCGCGTGATCCTTGCCAACTCCGGTTGCGCCAACGCGGCCACCGGCCGGCGCGGCCTGGAAGACGCCGCCAAGACCCAGGGCGCCGCGGCGATGGCGGTCGGGGCGCAACCCGAGCAGGTCCTGCTCGGATCGACCGGCGGCATCTCCCAGTACCTCCCGGTCGAGAACATGCTACGCGGCATCCGCGAGGCCCAGGCAGGTCTGCGGCGCGAGGGCGACACGGACTTCCAACAGGCGATCCAAACGACCGATGCCTTCGAGAAGCGCGCAAACCTGCAGGTTGAGCTGCCATCGGGTGTCGTGCGGCTCTCGGCACAGTGCAAGGGCGCCGGCATGATCAGCCCGCGCTTTGCCACGATGTTCTGCTTCGTGGAGACCGACGCCGAGCTGGCGCCAGAGACGGCCGAGCTGCTGCTGTCGGTTTGCCTGAAGCGCTCGTTCGACCGCTGCACAGTCGACGGCCAGCTATCGACAAACGACACGGCCGTGCTGATCGCCTCGGGCGAGAGCGGCGTGAGGATCGCCCCAGAGAGCGAGGACGAGCTGCGCTTCGGCGAGGCGCTGGACGCGCTCATGCGCCAGCTGGCGATCTTGATGGTGGCCGACGGCGAGGGCGCCGGCAGGATCGGGCGCTTGGTCGTCTACGGCGGCGATCAGGCCACAGTCGAGCAGGCCGCGCGCGCGGTCGCCAACTCGCCGCTGGTGAAGACCGCGCTGCACGGCGCCGACCCCAACTGGGGCCGGATCGTCCAAGCCGTCGGCGGCACGCTTGGCGCGGGTGTCGCTCCTTTGTCGATGGACATAGCCTTGCAGGGCACGCAGGTCTGCTCGACAAGCGTCGCTGTTCCCTACGACGAGCCTGCGCTTACAAAGGCGCTCGAGGGCAAGGAAATCGACTACGAGATCACGCTCCCAGGCGACGGCGTCGAGATCGAGATCTTCTTCTCCGACCTCTCGCACGAGTACGTGACAATCAACGCCGACTACACAACGTGAGGGGCCCCATGCGCGACGTAGCCACGCTTCTGGAGGCACTCCCCTACATCAGGGAGTTCCACGGCAAGACGGTAGTCATCAAGTACGGCGGCGCGGCGATGGAGGACGCGGCATTGCGCGAGGAGTTCGCGCGCGACGTCGTCCTGCTCAAGTACGTCGGCCTGAACCCGATCGTCGTGCACGGCGGCGGCCCGGACATCACCTCGTACATGGAGCGCCTCGGCCTGCCTGTGCAGTTCGTGGGCGGCCTGCGTGTATCCGATCCGGCGACGGTCGAGGTCGCCAAGATGGTGCTCGTCGGCAAGGTCAACAAGGAAATCGTCCTGCGCCTCGGCCGTCACGGCCAGCCGGCCGTCGGCCTGTGCGGCGACGACGGCTCGCTGTTTCGCATCGTCCGGCGCAGCGCCCCAGACGGTCAGGACATCGGCTTCGTCGGGCAGGTCGAGCGCGTCAACGTCGACGTGCTCCACCACGTCGCGCTCGACTACATCCCGGTGATCGCCTCGGTCGGCTCCGATCGCGAGGGCAACTCCTACAACGTCAACGCGGACGAGGCGGCGGGCGCTGTCGCGGGAGCGCTTGGCGCCTACAAGGTTGTGTTCCTGACCGACGTTGCCGGCTGGCTCACCGATCCACAGGACGCGGCCAGCTTGATTGCCCAGGCCAGCGCCAGCGAGGTCGAGGCTCGACTTGACGCCTTGCAGGGCGGCATGCGCCCCAAGCTGGCCGCCTGCGTGCAGGCGATTAACGGCGGTGTCAACTCCGCTCACATAATTGACGGCCGCATCCCGCACTCGCTCTTGCTAGAGCTTTTCACGGACGCTGGCATTGGCACGAAGATCCAAGCTGCCGCATGAGCCTGGCCGAGCTGCAAGAGCTGGAGCGAGGATCGGTGATTCCCTCCTATGCGCGCCTCCCGGTGGAGTTTGTGCGTGGTGAGGGCACACGGCTATGGGACGCGGAGGGCAACGAGTACCTCGACTTCCTGTGCGGCATCTCGGTCACCTCGCTCGGACACTGCCATCCACGGGTCGTGGAGGCAGTGCGCGATCAGGTGGGCCGGTTGATGCACGTGAGCAATCTGTTCTACACCGAGCCGGCGATGCGATTGGCCGCACGGCTCTCAGAGTCTAGTCTGGGCGGGAAGGTCTACTTCTGCAACTCGGGCGCCGAGGCTAATGAGGCGGCCATCAAGCTCGCGCGCAAGGCAAAGCCGGGCGGTGACATCATCGTCGCCTACGGCGCGTTTCACGGTCGCACATACGGCGCGCTATCAGCTACCCCACAGGAGTCGAAGCAGGCTCCCTTTGCGCCGCTCGTCCCTGGTTTCAAGGCGATCGCCCCTGAGTCTGCCGTGCTGGAGGCCATGGTGGACGAGCGTACAGCTGCCGTCTTGTTGGAGCCGATTCAAGGAGAGAGCGGCGTCAACGTGCTGCCGGACGAGTTCCTGCGCGCGGCGCGCAAGATGTGCGACGAGCACGGTGCGATGCTCGTGTTCGACGAAATCCAGTGTGGGATGGGTCGCACTGGGACGGTTTGGGCCTACGAGCAGACAGGCACCGTTCCAGACGCGATAACAAGCGCGAAGGCGCTCGGGGGTGGCTTGCCGATCGGCGCTCTCGTCACTGTCCCAGCCTTCGGCGAGATCTTGCAGCCCGGCGATCACGGGTCCACCTTTGCGGGAGGCCCGGTTGTGGCCGCGGCTGCTCTGGCGGCGCTCGAGGAGACCTATTCGGAGGACTTGCTCACGCGCGTGCGGAAGCGCGGTGCGTCCCTGGCAGACGGCCTGGCCCGTCTGCCCCACGTAGTCGCGGTGCGAGGCCGCGGTCTGATGCTTGCCTGCGAGCTCGATGTGTCTGCTCCGGCTGTGATGCGTCGTGCGCTCCTCGACGAACGCTTGATCGTGAATGCGACAGGGCCGGCGACGCTACGGTTGTTGCCGCCGCTCACGGTCTCCGACGAGGAGATCGAAGACGCCCTTGCGCGCCTCGCTGGTTCGCTCGCGACTTCCGGGAGCTGACAGTGCGTCGTTGGCTGCCGGATGGACTTGAGCTGGACGACGATCCCAAACGGGTTGACATCGATGCAGTGCATGCATTCATCAGCCAGGAGTCATATTGGGGGAAGGGTCGTGCGCGGGAGCGTGTGGCTCGCGCAATCGACGGCTCGACCCGCGTCGTTGGTATCTATCGCGGGTCCGATCAGGTTGGTTTCGCGCGTGCGGTCTCTGACGGTGCTGTGGTTGCTTACCTTGCGGATGTGTACGTGCTGGAGCCCTATCGGGGCAAGGGTCTAGGGCTAGAGCTCATACGTGAGATCGTCGACGGAGATACGCAGGACGACGTTCGATGGATGTTGCACACAGCAGACGCTGCAGGGCTATATCGGAAGCTCGGCTTCCGCCCGCAAGCGCCGCCGTATCCGCTTATGGAACGCCCGCCCGTCGCGGGCACCCGCTAGCCTTGGCGCGCGTGACCGACCCGCCGAGCAGCCTTCCCATACCAACCGCTTCCTACGAGGCGCGTCCCGAGGAAGTCCACCGCGTGCTGCTGCTTTACTCCGGCGGCCTCGATACGAGCGTGATGCTCAAGTGGATCCAGGACTCCTATGAAGCAGAGGTGGTCTGTCTGACCGTCAACCTCGGTCAGCCCGGCGAGGACTACGAGGTGATCTCCGAGAAGGCACTGCGCCTTGGCGCTCTTGAATGCCACGTCGTGGATGCCCGCGAGGAGTTTGCGCGGGATTACGTGGTGCCGGCGATCAAGGCAAACGCGCTCTACGGCGGTGGCTATCCGCTGTTCACCGCGCTCGGACGCCCGTTGATCGCCAAGCTCGCGGTCGACTACGCCCGCCGCTCGGGCTGCGACACGATCGCCCACGGCTGCACGGGCAAGGGCAACGATCAGGTGCGCATCGAGGCGACAGTGGCGACGCTGGCGCCCGAGCTGAAGACGATCGCGCCCGTGCGCACTTGGCAGATGGGTCGCGAGGAGGAGATCGCCTACGCGCGCGAGCACGGCATCCCGGTCAAGGGTGGCACTGAGATAGCCCCGTATTCGATCGACGACAACTTGTGGGGTCGCTCCTCGGAGGGACGTTGGATCGAGGAGCTCGATCACGCCCCGGAGGACGACGTCTTCCAACTCGTGACGCGCCCAGAGTTGGCCCCTGACGAGGCGGAGATCGTCGAGGTGGAGTTCGAGCAGGGTGTGCCCGTTGGCTTGAACGGGGAACGTTTGCAACTGGTGGAGCTGCTCGAACGCGTCGCCGAGGTCGCGGCCCGTCATGGTGTCGGCATCGTCGATCACATCGAGGACCGCATCGTGGGCTTGAAGGTGCGCGACATCTACGAGGCCCCGGCGGCAGCGATCCTGCTGCCTGCCCACCAGGAGCTCGAGAAGCTCGTCTGCACGATCCACCAAAACCAGTTCAAGGCAGGCCTTGACCGCCAGTGGGCCTATCTCGTCTACGCGGGCCTGTGGTGGGAGCCGTTGCGCGTCGATCTCGATGCCTACATGGACTCCGTCAACTCGCAGGTCAGTGGCACGATCGGCCTGAAGCTCTACAAGGGCCACGCACGCGTCATCACGCGCTCCTCCGCGGGCGCCGTCTATGACCAGGCGCTCGCCTCTTTCGGCGAGTCGGGCGGCCTGTTCTCGCAGAGCGCCTCGCCAGGCTTCATCGAGCTGTGGTCGTTGCAGTCGCGCATGGCCTGGCGTCTTCGCAACCAGTAGGAGCGGGGGTGGTATGTCGCAAAAACGGCATGCCCCCCGCGCGCGCGGGGGGCATCGCGCTTCCCGATAGGTAAAAGAGCCGTCCGGAGCCGTCTCTAGGGTGGTGCCCCAATGATGATCGAGGAGAGCGAAACGCCGGACGTGCCTCCGCAGTCCGACGCCGCGCCGGACGTGCTCGCAGCGCGACGCGCACGACGCGCGGAGGCCGGCGACCCGGTGATAGCCCGCCGCGCCGAGGCCGCCGAGGCGGCTGTACGCAACCTCGAGACCCACCTGGCCGCCCTCGAGCAACGCCTGGAGGAGGTCGGTCGCGAGCGCGAGCGCATCGCCCAGCAGCTGATGGAGCGCGAATCGGAGGTGCGCGGGGCCAAGCAGCGCGAGTACACCGAGCAGCAACTGCGTGTCGAGGCCGAGGAGCGCGGCGAGCGCCTGCAGCGTGAGATGCGCGGCCAGATCCAGGAGCTGAGCAATCGCTTGGAGGAGACCGAACGCGACGTGCGCGAGCTCAGTACCGAGCTCAGCCAGTTGCGCGAGCGCGACGCCCGTCTGACGCCGATCGTGCGTGAGCTGATGGATGTTGCCGCAGGCTTGCGCGCCGGCTTCGAGCGCGAGCTGACAGCCTTGCGCGAGGAGCTCCAGCAGCAGGTCGTGTGGGAGCGCGAGACCTATGTGCGAGAGCTGACAGCGATGGGTGCGCGTATGGAGGACCTGCGCTTCGAGCTCACCCGTACCGCCGACGACCTGCGCGCCCAGCTAAACGAGCCGATCGACCCGGCGCTGCTGCAGCACACAACCGAGCCCGAGTCCGAGCGTGAGGCCGTCCACCGCCGCGAGATGGCCGATGCGCTAGTTGCGGCCGTCGAACGTCTGCGCGCTCGCGTCGCCGAGGTCAAGGAGGCAGAGGCCGAGGAGGAGCAGCAGCAGCCGACGGTGGCGGTCGAGGAGCCATCTGCGGTCGAGCCGGAGGTGGTTGCAGAGACCGAGGTGGTTGCTGAGCCTGTAGTGGTTGCGGAGCCCGAGATAGTCGAGGAGCCCGAGGCAATCGAGCAAGTCGCCGTCGAGGAGCCCGTAGTTGCCGAGGAGCCTGAGGCGGTATCTGAGCCTGTCGTTATCGACGAGCCCGCGGCGATCGAGCCTGTTCGTCGAGCAGCCCGAGGCCGTGGCACCCGAGGTCATCGCAGAGCCTGAGGCCATAGATGACCTTGCGGCGGTCGAGCCTGCAGCCGCTGATGAGACTGTAGAGGAGCCCGCCGCAGCCGACGAGCCTGAGGCGGTCGAGGAGCCTGAGGCGATAGAGGTCTTGCAGGAGCCTGACTCAAGGAGTCGGTGGCAGCTGAGGAGCCCGACGATGAGTCGCAGAGCCTGAGGTTCTCAAGGAGTCGGTGGCAGCTGAGGAGCCCGAGGTAGTCGCAGAGCCTGAGGCGCTGATAGAGCCTGAGACTGCCGAGGAGTCATTGGTCGATGAGCAGTCGGTCGCTGATGAGGAGCCGTCCGCCGATGAGCAGTCGCGGACGGGGGGGCTTGCCGCACCGATAGCGCCGGCCGATCGACTGGCGCCTTCTGAGCCGTCGGTGCCAGGCCTCGGCCCTGGCGATGCGATCGTCGCAGGTGCGATCAGCACGGAGCCGATCGCACTTCAGTCACGTCTGCTCACGGTGCCGGACAAGCGGATCTCCTGGCTTGCGCCGGCGATCCGCAAACTTGCCGATGAGCGCGACGCAAAGCTGGCCGCGGAACTCGTGATCGAGCTGATACCGGCCCAGCGCGAGGCCGTCGAGGGACCGCTCAACTACGAGATCAAGATTCGCGAGCTCGGCACCTTCTACGTGACGCTCGATCCGAGCCAGGCAACGATCTCCAGGGAACCGCGGGGCTCGATCGACTTCTCGCTGGAGGGTCCGGTAGCCGCGTTCAGCGAGCTTGCCGCCGGAGGCGCCTCGCGCAGGCAGCGCGGTCTTCGCATCCGCAAGGGCCGCCGCAGCGCGCGACGCTTCCTCAAGACGCGGCGCCGTCCGATCGCGCTCGCCGACCTGGCCTCGGCCGGGGTCGATGTCTGGCCAGGGTTGCTGTTGCTAGCAATGGCCGAGGCGGTCGATCCCACATGGACCAGCGGACGGCGCTTCGAGCTGGCCTTCGACATCCAGGGCACCACAGGGATCGTCATCTACGTGCGCGTCTGCGACGGCGAGCCAATTCTCGTGAGTCGGACCGCTGCTGCGGATGAGCCCGTGGCCACGATCTCGCTCAGCGGGCACGCCCTGATCTGTCTGCTCGCTGGCACTCAACCGCCGCCGGAGGATCGGACCTTCGTGACCGGCGACGCGAGCTCTGTGGACGTGTTCCTGCAGTGGACGGCGCGTGCGCAGGGCCTCACAGTCGCAGGCTCCTGAGCTACTCGGCACGCCACTTTAGGGCGTTCTTCCAGGCAGTCAAAGGGGTCCTTCGGTCCGCCGGTCCAGGGCATACCATCTAGCCTCTGTGACTCGCCAGTCCTGCGCCCATCTGCACGTCCACTCCGAGTACTCGCTGCTCGACGGCGCATGCAGGATCGAGGATCTGGCAAAGCGCGCCGCCGAGTTCGACCAGCCGGCCCTCGGTCTCACCGACCACGGCGTCATGAACGGCATGGTGGAGCTCCACAAGGCATGCTTGAAGCACAACGTCAAGCCGATCTTCGGCTGCGAGATCTACATGGTGGACGACCACAGCCGCGCGGGGTCCAGGCCGCGTTGAGCGCAACCACCTCACACTGCTCGCCGCCAGTGACACCGGCTATCGCAACCTCGTACAACTCTCCTCAGCCGGCTTCCTGGAAGGACTGCACAGAGGCAAGCCCACGCTCGACCTGGCCCAGATCGAGCAGCGTTCCGAGGGCATCATCGCACTCACCGGCTGCCTGGCCTCACGCTTCTGCCAGCGGTTGCTCGACGATCGTCCCGACGACGCCCGCGCCCACGCCGACGACCTGACACGCATCTTCGGTAAGGAGAACGTCTACTTCGAGGTTCAGAAGAACGGGCTCACAGCGCAAGACAAGTGCAACGAGGGAATCGTGCGCATCGCCGGGGAGATGGGCGGCAAGCTCGTCGGCACCGGCGACGTGCACTATTTGCGCCGCGAGGACTACGACCACCACACCGCGCTGCTGTGCGTGCAAACCAAGAGCACGCTCGCCGCGCCCAAGATGACCTTCGAGACGAACGAGTTCTACCTGCGCGACAGCGCCGAGATGGCAAGCTCCTTCGCGGAGTGGCCCGAGGCGATCGCAAGCACGATCGAGATCGCCGAGCGCTGCAACGTCGAGCTTGAGCTCGACAAGCAGCTGATCCCCAAATACACGACCCCCGACGCCAGCAGCGAGCGCGACTACCTACGCGAGCAGGTGCTGCGCGGCCTGCACGTGCGCTACGGAGACCCGCCGCCGGCCGAGGCGATCGCACGCATGGACATGGAGCTTGGCGTGATCGATCGCATGGGCTTCAACGCCTACTTCCTGATCGTCTGGGACTTCGTCAAGTTCGCCAAGGAGAACGGCATCGCCGTCGGCCCCGGACGTGGCTCGGCGGCCGGCTCGATCGTCTCCTACTGCCTGGCGATCACCGATGTCGACCCGCTGCGCTACGACCTCCTGTTCGAGCGCTTCCTCAACCCCGAGCGCGTATCGATGCCCGATATCGACATCGACTTCTCCGTTCGTGGGCGCGAGCGCGTGATGCGCTACGTCACCGAGAAGTACGGACGCGAGTCGGTCGCTCAAATCGTCACCTTCGGCAAGATGTTCCCGCGGGCCGCGACCCGCGATGCAGCCCGCGTGCTCGGCCGCGACTATGGCGCCGGCGATCGCCTTGCCAAGCTGATCCCCGATCCGATCATGGGTCGCGCCCCATCCTTCGAGGACTGCCTGAAACCGGGCGAACCGCTGCGCAAGGCCTACGACGAGGAGCCGGAGGCGCGCACGATCATCGACGTCGCCAAGGGTCTGGAGGGGATCGTTCGCAACTCCTCGATCCACGCCGCCGCAGTCGTGATCGCCGATCGTCCGCTCACCGACATCGTGCCCCTGCAGCTCGCCGACGCCGGCACCGGAGAGGATGGCGAGCGCTCGTTCCGCACCGTCACGCAGTTCTCGATGAAGCCGATCGAGGAAATCGGCCTGCTCAAGATGGACTTCCTCGGCCTGCGCAACCTCGATGTGATCGAGGACGCGCTCGACATTATCGAGCGCTCCTCCGGCACGCGCCCGGATATGTCAACGCTGCCGCTCGATGACGCACGCACTTACGAGATGCTGACCCGCGGGGACTCGATCGGCGTGTTCCAGTTCGAGTCGGAGGGCATGCGCGAGGCGCTCAAGCGGGTGCGCCCCGACGAGTTCAACGATCTGGTCGCGCTCAACGCGCTCTACCGGCCGGGGGCGATGGATCAGATACCGGTCTACGCCAGGGGCAAGCACAATCCCGAGGCCATCTCCTACCCCGACGAGCGCCTGCGCCCGATCCTCGAGTCCTCCAACGGAGTGATCCTCTACCAAGAGCAGGCGATGCAGATCTCCAAGGAGATCGCCGGCTTCTCAGGCGCCAAGGCCGACGACCTGCGCAAGGCGATCGGCAAGAAGAACCGCCAGGCGATGGCCGCGCTGAAGCCGGAGTTCGTCGAGGGCTGCCGTGCCTCGGCACGCGCCCCGAGGTGATCGACCTGCTCTGGCAGACCAACGAAAAATCGGCCGACTACTCCTTCAACAAGTCACACGCCGCCTGTTACGGCCTGATCGCCTACCGCACAGCTTGGCTGAAGGCCAACCACACCGCCGAGTACATGGCGGCGCTGATCTCCTCGGTCATGTCCACCAAGGACAAGGTGCCGTTCTTCGTCGCCCGCTGCGAGGAGATGGGTATCGAGATCCTGCCGCCAGACGTCAACCTCTCAGACCACGAGTTCACCGTTGGCGCTTCCGCGCGTCCAGCTGAGCTTGGCGGGGCGCAGACGGCCGGCGGCAACATCCGCTTCGGCCTCGACGCGGTGAAGGGCGTCGGCTATCAGGCCGTCGAGGCGATCAAGTGTGCTCGCGAGGAGGGCGGTTCCTTCAGCTTCGCTATGGGACTTCTGCGAGCGCGTCGACAGCCGTGCCGTCAACAAGAAGGCGATCGATGCCTTGATCAAGTGCGGTGCGCTCGGCTCCACCGGCGCCAGCCGCAAGGGCATGCTTGCAGTGCTCGAAACCGCCCAGGCGGCGGGCCAGAAGGCTCAACAGGACGCGCTCGTCGGCCAGGGCTCGATCTTCGACCTCGACCCGCCGGCAGCGAACACCTCAGGAGGTGCGGCCGGGAGTTGGATGGGCGGGTGGATGGGCGGGTGGATGGGCGGGTGCGGACCTGATACAAGACTGCTCAGGCCGAGCAACCCTCCGATTCCCGCCGAAGAGTTCGACCAGCCGCAGCTGCTGGCCGTCGAGAAGGAAGCGATCGGGCTGTTCATCTCCGCTCACCCGCTCAAGCCGATGCGCGAGGCGCTCAGGGCACGCGTGGACTGCTCGCTTGCCGCCCTCGCCAATCGTCGCGACAAGGACTGGGTGACCGTCGGCGGGATCATCACCGAGTCCAAGAAGATCCGTACCCGCAACGGTGACCACATGATGTTCGCCACGCTCGACGATCTCGAAGGTGCCGTCGAGATCCTCGTGTTCGGCAAGGCGCTCGCCGAGCAGGAAGCGCTCGGCACGGGCGCAAGCGCGCTTGCGGTCGACCATGTGGTGCTCGTCAGAGGCCGCGTCGACCACAAGGAGGCCGGCAAGACCTGTGTCGTCGTCCAATCGGTCGAGCGCTTCACACCGACCGAGCAGGAGATCGAGCGCGCTAACAGCGAGGCCAAAGCGGTCTCTGTCGCACGCGCCGCGGCGGCGCAGCCGGTGCGCCTGCAGGTCGATGCCGCCCGTCTGCCGGCGAGCGCGATCGAGGACGTCAAGGACATCATCGAGACCAACCACGGTCCAGCCGAGGTGGTGCTGGAGATGCTCACAAGCGCCGGCACGCGCATCCTGCGCCTCGGCGAGGCCTACCGTGTGCAGCACACGCCGGGCGTGCGCGCCGAGCTGGAAGCGGCACTGGCGCCCGCCGCCGGCGCTTGCCGCGACCGGTTAACGCTTCTTCTTACGCTCGCGCAGGCCCCGCTCGCGCAGAGACACGGCAAGCTGGATCTCCTCGCGTGTCGGTCCCGAGCGGTTCTCGCCGGGTGTCTCCAACACGCACGGCAGCTCCTGAAACGGGGGCGCGGAGAGAAACGCGGCACAGCCATCCTCGCCGAGCTCGCCCGCTCCGACGTTCGCGTGCCGGTCGCGGTTTGACCCGAGCGGGGTCTGGGAGTCGTTGAGGTGCAGCGAACCCACACGCTGCTAGCCGATCTTCTCGGCAATCTCTTTCGTCAGCTCGTCCATGCCCGCGTAGGTGCGGATGTCATAGCCGGAGGCAAACAGATGGCAGGAGTCAAGGCACAGCCCGAGCCGTTCGTCCTCCCCCGCCGCCTCCAGCAGCGCCGCGAGCTCGTCGATCGAGCGTCCCAAGCGTGCCGCCGGCGCCGGCCGTGTTCTCCAAGTGAAGCGAGCAGCCCTCGCTCTCGGCGAGCGCCTCGCGGATCGTCTCACCGGCGCGCGCGACCGCCTCGGCGGCATCGCCGGTCTTGGCCGAGCCGGGGTGCAAGACAACGCCCGCAGGCGCCGATGTCGTGCCCGACACGCAAGCGAGTGCGTCAGCGACACGAGCGACTTCTCGCGGATCTCCGGGTCCTCGCTTGCGCAGTTGAGCAGATAGACAGCGTGGATCAGCACCGCGTCGATCTGGCTCGAGGCCATCGCCTCGCGAAACGCGGCGACGTCCTCCTCGCGGTAGACGCTCGGGCGCCACATGCGCGGCGACTGGTTGAAAATCTGGATCGCGCGGCAGTCGCGCTCCAGCCCTCGCTCGATCGCCTTGGGCAGGCCGCCCGCGGGGAGACATGAGCGCCGATCAGCATCCCGATTTCGCACATGGCGCCGGGCGACTAGCATGGCGACGATCCTATGAGAGTTCGCTTCGCTCCATCGCCCACGGGCGCGCTGCACATCGGTGGCGCGCGCACCGCGCTATTCAACTGGCTGCTCGCCCGCCACTCGGGCGGCACGTTCCTGCTGCGCATCGAGGACACCGACCGCGAGCGCTCCACACCCGAGAACGTCGAGCAGATCCTCGACGCGCTGCGCTGGCTGCAGCTCGACTGGGACGAGGGCCCGATCTTCCAGGGCGAGCGAGCCGCCCGCCACCGGGAAGTGCTCGACGCGCTGCTCGAGGGCGGACACGCCTACCGCTCGAACGCCACCGCCGCCGACGTCGCCGCCTACAAGCAGCTGCAGGTGCCGAGCGCGGCTTTCGTGGCGAGCGCGGGAATCAGAGGGGGCTGTGCGCCTGCGCGTGCCCGCCGGTGGCGCCACTGTCGTACACGATGTGATCCGCGGTGACACAACGCTTCGAACACGTGCACCTCGACGATCCGGTGATCGCGCGCGCGGACGGCTCGGTGCTCTACAACTTCGCGGTCGCGATCGATGATCTCGACGCGGCCATCACGCATGTCGTGCGCGGCGAGGATCACCTCTCGAACACCCCCAAGCAGCTGCTCGTGCTGCAAGCAGCCAAGGCCGCGGCTTGGCGATCGGAGCCGCCGAGCCGCTATACGCGCACCTGCCGCTGCTGCACGGCCCCGACGGCAAGAAGCTCTCCAAGCGCCACGGCGCCGCCTCGGTGCAGGAGCTGCGCGAAGCGCGGCTACCTGCCGGAGGCGGTACGCAACTATCTCGCGCTGCTCGGCTGGGGCTCCGGCGACGACGCGACCGTGATCTCGACTGAGGAGCTGGTGGAGCGCTTCGAGCTGGAGCGCGTCAGTCGCAACCCAGCCCGCTTCGACGAGGTCAAGCTGCGCTGGCTCGACGGGATCTACGTGCGTGAGCTCTCCGTCCCCGAGCTGGCCGATCGCCTGCTCGCCTACCTGCGATCGCCGACCCGCAGCGGCGAGCGCCGCCGAGGCCGATCGCGAGCTGCTCGAGGGCGCCGTGGCGATCAGCCAGGAGAAGATCCAGACGCTGGCCGACTTCTGGCCGCTCGCGGCTTCTTCTTCACGAGGCCTGCCGTGACGCCGCGGCGCGCGAGCGCTGGCTGGGCGAGCGAGGGCGTCGCGCGCTGGCAAGGACGCGCGGCGCAGCTCTCCGCGGCGGCCGAGCTTCGAGGTCGAGGACGTGCAGAGCGCGCTTGCGAGCGTGGTCGAGCGCCACGAAGTCAAGCCGCGCGAGGTCTATCAGCCGGTGCGTGTGGCCATCGCGGGCACCACGGTCTCGCCCGGCATCTTCGAGAGCGTCGCGCTGCTCGGCCGCGAGGAGACCCTGCGTCGCATCGATCTCGCGCTCGCCGGCTGAGCGGTGTCGCTCGCAGGCCGCGGATCCGACTGAGCGCAGTCGATAGGGCTCACCCGCGACCTGGAGCGGGCGGCTTCGGCGCTCCCGAGGCTGTCGACGCCGGTCCCCGGCGCTCAACAAACGCTCGCAGCTGCCGATAGGACCCATGACGACCACCGGGAGGGCTCGGATGCCGGCCACGTCAAGAAGGTGTCATGAGCATGCAAGCGACAGTGACAAAGCCAACGCACGCAAGCGACGCAGCGCGCGCTTCGCTCGCGCGGCTCGAGCGACGTCCGCAGCCCGCGAGCGGTCGGCGAGCGCCATCAGAACGAGGGTCACGGCCGCCGCTTGATGAGGCCTTCGAGGCGCTCGAGGCTTCCCGGCGCTGTCGGAGTCGCGAACCGTCTGCTGTCGGTCATCTCCAAGGACAACGTCGCGACCGCCGACATCGTCTCCGCCGTCGAGTCTGACGTGGCGCTGCTGATCGCGGTGATGCGCCTCGCCAACGAGGGCCAGGCCCCCCCGAGCGCGTCGAGACCGTCGTCGGCGGCGGTCGAGCGGCTGACGCCCCAAGCGGTGCAGTCGATCGCGAGCAGGGTGCGCACCTTCGACTTCTTCGAGCGCTCCACGGGTGGGACACCGCACCCGAGCGCTTCCGTCTGCACGCGCTTGCCACCCAGCACACCGCGGACCGGCTCGCGGCCGAGGTCGGCTACGAGCACCGCGACCGTCTCACCGTCACAAGCCTGCTGCACGACGTCGGCAAGCTCGTGCTCATGCACGCCTATCCCGGCTACATCGCCCAGGTCAAGAAGGATGCGCAGACGCCCGAGAAGCGCATCCACCAGGAACGGCGCGAGCTCGGCGTGGACCACGCGCTCGTGGGCGGCGTGCTCGCCCGCCGCTGGGGCCTGCCGCCGGCATCGCCACCGTGATCGAGCGCCACCACAACCCCGATGCCAGCGGCGAGGCCGCGTTCGTGCGCCTCGCCGACATGCTTGCGCACTATGCCCACGGGCGCCCGTGTCGCCCGGCCGAGATGCTCTCGTGCGCGCGCACGCTCGGCCTGGGCCCGGAGGAGCTGCGCCGCGTGATGTACGAGCTGCCGAGCTCCGCCGATCAGCGCCAGCGCACTGTCGACCCGTGCCCGCTCTCGGGGCGCGAGATCGGAGTGCTCCAGCGGCTCGCCGAAGGCAAGGTCTACAAGCAGATCGCCCACGAGCTGACGCTCTCCACGAGCACCGTGCGCACGCACCTGCACAACATCTACGGCAAGCTCGGCGCGGTGGACCGCGCGCAGGCGGTGTTGATCGCCACTGAGCGCGGCTGGCTCTAGCAGACGTGTTTGTCGTCGCTGGTCAGACCGTTGCGTAGCATCGCGCCTGATCGCGCGATGATCTCGATCACCAGCAAGTCCCCCTATGCGGTGGCGGCGCTCGCCGAGCTTGGTCGCAGCCGGCGGCTCCGAGCCGGTGCCGATCGGCGAGCTCGCGCGCCGTCGTGAGATGCCGGTGCAGTTCCTCGAGCAGCTGTTCGCGGTGCTGCGCCGCGCCGGCGTGGTCAACTCCCAGCGCGGGGTCAAGGGCGGCTACCGCTTTGCCCGCGAGCCCTCGCAGGTGAGCGTGCTCGAAGTCGTGGAGCTGCTCGACGGCCCGCTCGGCCGTGACGCCGACGGTGTCTTCGGCGATGCTTCCAAGGCTGCCCGCGAGGTGCTCGAGCAGACGAGCATCGCCGACGTGATCGAGCGCGAAGCGCGCGACTCGGGCGCGAGCATGTACCACATCTGAGCCCTCGCACGGGCCAGCGGCACGCGCCCGATCCGACCACTATTGTCGTGGACATATGGGGTCAATCCCGATCAACATTGCGGAGCTTGTCGGTGGGACGCCGCTCATTCGCTTGAAGCGGATGCTCGAAGGCGCACCTGCTGAGCAGAGACGGCGTCGAGCTGTACGCAAAGCTCGAGGCGTTCAACCCGGGTGGGAGCGTCAAGGACCGGATCGGCGTGGCGATGATCGAGGCCGCCGAGGCCGAGGGGCGTATCGAGCCGGGGCGCAGCACGATCGTCGAGGCCACGAGCGGCAACACCGGCATCGCGCTCGCGTTCGTGTGTGCCGCCAAGGGATACGAGCTCGTGCTGACGCTGCCCCAGGGAATGAGCCGCGAGCGCGAGATCCTGCTCAAGCTCTATGGCGCCAGCGTTCAGATCACCGAGTCGCTCGGCGGCATGGGGGAGGCGGTGCAGGCAGCGCAGGCGATGGCGCGCGACCCCGACGTGTTCCTGCCCGACCAGTTCTCCAATCCCGCCAACCCGGAGGCCCATCGCCGCACGACCGGTCCCGAGATCGCGCGGGCGCTCGATGGTCGCGTCGACGTGCTCGTCGCCGGCGTCGGTACCGGTGGCACGATCACCGGCGTCGGCGAATATCTGCGCGAGCGAAACCCGAAGCTGCAGGTCGTGGCGGTGGAGCCGCAGGGCTCGGCGGTGCTCTCGGGCTGCGCGGCCGGGTCCGCACCGCATCCAGGGCATCGGCGCAGGCTTTGTCCCGCCGGTGCTGAATCGCGAGCTGATCGACGAGGTGATCTCCGTCTCAGACGACGACGCGATCCAAACCGCCTGGACTTGCGCCCGGCGCGAGGGACTGCTTGCCGGAATCTCCTGCGGCGCCGCGCTGTGGGCGAGCTTGCAGGTGGCCGCGCGGCCTGAGTCCAAGGGCAAGCGGATCGTGACGATCATGCCCGACTCGGGCGAGCGCTACATCTCGCAGGCGTTTTTCGCGCCGTCGTAAGCCCGCTACGCTTTCTGCATGCTCGGCATCGGCACTATCGGCAAGGGTCGCAAAGGAGCTTCGTCGCGATGTCGAGGTTGCGCGCGACCGCGATCCCGCCGCATGCGGCGTGGCGCCGGTTGAGATCGTTGCGACTTGGCCTGGTATCCAGGCGTTGCTGGCCCACCGCGTCGCGCATGCGCTGCACATATCGGAAGTGCCGCTTGCTGCCGCGCGCGATCGCGCTCGTGTCAAGAGCGGTGACCGGGATCGAGATCCATCCGGCCGCGAGCATCGGCAAGGGCCTGTTCATCGATCACGGCTCCGGCGTCGTGATCGGCGAGACCGCCGAGATCGGCGACGACGTGACGCTCTACCAGGGCGTTACGCTCGGCGGCACGGGCTTCGCCACCGGAAAGCGCCATCCCACGGTGCAGGACAACGTGACGATCGGCTCCGGCGCCAAGCTGCTCGGGCCGATCACGATCGGCCATGGCGCCAAGATCGGCGCCAACAGCGTGGTCATCACCGATGTGCCGCCCAACTCCACGGTCGTGGGCAACCCGGGCCACCCGGTGCGCGTCGACGGGCGCCGCCCGGAGGGCCCCGACGCCGACTGGATCCATCTGCCCGACCCGATCGCCGAGGCGATCCAGGGGCTGGCCAGTCGCATCGGCGCACTCGAGCGTACGGTGGCCGAGCTCTCCGGGGAGGAGATGCCGAGCCGGTCGGCCGAGGTCGGCCGCTGCGCACGGTCAAGGGGCCAAACCCTGCGGGGGGTTGACTCCTCCTCCCGCACTCGGCGCGATGCCTGTCGCATTGTGGTGCTCGGCCAGGGTCAGTAGAACACAGTGCGGCAACGATGGCGGGGGCGTGACTTGTACTCAGGTGACTGGCCGCGCGTCCACAGCCACGTATCGATCTTGCGAGCGGGCACGCCGTGCGCTGGGAGATCAGCTCGCACGCGTGCAGCGCGCAAGCGCGGATCTCGCGCTCGGCGCCGCCGAGGGTAAGACGCTCGCCGCGGTCGATGCGCGCCGCGAGCCGATCGTCGTAGACGAGCACGCCGTCACAATGCAACACGTGTGGGACGAGGTTGTCGGCGAAGATCGTCAGGCGATCGAGGTCTGAGAACTCGGCGACTCCGGCGAGCGAAAGGTCGCTGGCGAGAATCTGGGCGCGCTTGTAGAAGCCGCGGTCATCGAACATGGCCATGCCCCGGGCAAGCATCTCGGCAAGGCGCTCGGCCGAGCCGCCTGCTTCAGCCACGAGATCGAGCGTGCGGCGAGGGCTTTGTCGTGCGACGCCTGGCGGGATGGGCGGATGCTCGGATCGGCAGTTGAGCCTTGAGGCGGGGTGTCGCTCAAGAACCGTCCAAGTGAGCGCAAGGCCTGCGCGTACAGGCTCATCAGCTCGTTGGCGGGGTCTTGACCGAGGATGTTGGCGATCTCGAGGTGCTCGACCCGCGAGAGCCATGCGGCGGTGGGCGGACCGTGCGCGCGCACGTGGTCGGCCAAAGCCCACGACACCGTGAAGTAGCCGCTGACCGGCTTGCCGTCGGCCGTACGCTTACGTAGCGTCGGAAACCAGCCCGAGCCGAAGTTGATCGTGTCGAGGGCGAGCAGGTAGTCGGCCACATCGGCGGCTGAGCCCTCCAGGTAGTGGCGCTCGGGGTTCAAGCGCCGGTGGCTCGGCCGGCTGAACCTCGGCGGCGGCGTCGAGGTCGATCCGAACCGAGCAGGCCTCCACGGCGATCTGTGCGCAAGTGGCGCGGACTTTGTCGCTGAGGGTCACGGTGCGTAATATGGCAGCGGGCGAACGTCCTCGCATTTAGTGTCGCGTGGACTCGTCAAAGCGGCCGCGAGTAGCACATCGCAGCACTGCTCGGACGGGAGGGCGAACCTATTCTCGAGCTAGGTCATTCAGATACGCGTCTCGCGCGAAGTACTGGCTGAAGCGCGTTAGCAAAGCTCGAAGCATAAGGATTCCCGACTCGGCCGATCCGACGGCAGTCCCATTCGATCCGGCAAGCTTCCCGGTCCACCTCTGTGGGCGGGAACACATCGAATTTGTAATGACCTGTCACCGCCTCGGCCGAGAGGCTTACCTTGGGCGGGGCACTGCGGTCGAGAAGTATCCTGCCGACTTTCTTCAACTCATCATGACGGGTTCGCCAGTGCGGCAATAGATGCGCCGGCGTTGGCGCCTTGAGATCCAGGCGTGCGTGACCGTCCTCGTTCAATACGCAGGAGTCGAGGACTATTGAGCGGACGAAGGCGGGCAACGACAATCTCACAACGCCGCTCTTAGCCCCCTCATCGAAGTAGTAGGGCAGCTCAAACAGACGAAACAAGTCGGCTTCGGAATCCTCTGTCTGCTGTTCGACCTTTGCGAGGATCACATGGGTCAGTTCGGGCTCGCGCTTACCTTTGCGACGCACCATGAGGGAACATGGTTGCGCGATGACTACCCAAAGCCGTTTGTCGGATCGCCGTTCGAAGAGGTCACCAAGCTCGATTGGCAGATTCAATGCGTTGATGTGCTCTGCTTGGTCATACGTCTCCGCGCGCAATATGCGTACTGCTGCTGGGCGCGAGACGGGCCTGACGCTTGCCGAGGACATAGCTGAGGCTTGGGCAGTATCTGGCTGTACTGAGGATGCGATGGCAGCGATTCGCTGCAGGCGCTGCGTAAGCTCGCCAACGCGCTTATCAACACGCAGCTGCTCGCGTATCTGGATACGTTCCATTGCCTCCAGGATTCGCACGAGAGTATCCGGAGCCCATTCGCCCTCGCGATCGGATGCGCGGACGACCATATGCTCCATGTCCTCCGGCGAGACCTTCTTGGCGAGATCGATCGCGGCTTTCTGGGTCTCCTTGAGCTTGCCTGTCACCTCTTCGATCAAGTCGGCAAAGATTGGAGCAAGCAATGTAATGCGCAGGCGTTCAGCGAATCTTCCGAGCTCATGGTCGTCGAGGTTGCGCTTGGAAATCACCACCAATCGAGCGTCGTCCACCGCTGAGTGTTCGACGATTGCAGCGCGCCGGTCTTGCTCACCGTCGATACCAACCGTATTTGTGAGCAGTCCGTAATAGGCATTTGAGCGTGCTTCCAATCCGCTGAGTGCTTGCTCGAGTTCAGCGATCATGCGCTGGCCGTCGGCGCTGGCGCCGCCCTCGTGACTGAAGTCCTGGTCAAAGAGGAACAGTGTCGGCACGGCCTCGATTTCACCGATAAGGCCCTCCCGCTGCGCCCGCCACTGGGCGAGGCTCAGGCCTTTTTGATCCATGTCGCTTGGCAGCAGAGCTCGTAGCGCGTGAATCGCGCCTATCCCAGCCGGTTCGGCGCCCCCCGAGATTGCATAAGCCTTGTCGATGAGCGAGGCGTGCTCAGCGTCATCTAATTGCTCCCAGCGGTCGCGGACCCGCTGCTGCCACACGTCTTCCTCATCAAGTTCGCCCTTGGCCTCATCGAAGACTGCCGACCGCTGCTCGCCGTCGAGGCCGGCGAGCGTCTTGAGAAAGGTGTCGATCGTTGCGGCGTATACGTCATCCACATACACAACTCGCTTGATGCCGGCGGCATGAAACAGGTGCGCGACGATGTGCTCGGACGCCTTCTCTTCGTCTTCAGACGTCATTCAAGATACTCGCAAGGTTGATAATGAATTCGTGACGCCGCTGGTCCTCTGCTCGGGACGGACCAAGGTCGATGGTGCAGTCGTCGCTCTCGAGCAACTGGCGGACGATAAACAACCCGAGCCCGCGCCCGGTACCGCGCGGCTTGCGCGTTACGAAGGCGTCGAAGAGTGAGTGCTCGACTGACGGCTCGACGCCGAGGCCATTGTCGCTAATCGTGATTATCGGCCGCCGCAGCCGGATAGTGATCTGTCCGTTGCCGATCAAGCCTCTGGTCTTGTGCCACGCCGATCCAATAGCCGCTGTTGAGCAGCAGATTGTCGAGAACTTGGGTGAGCTTGCCTCTGCTCGCCGTTACAAGAAAGCGAGAGATAGAGTCGCCTCTGACTATTACGCTCGTGTCGCGATCGCGCCAGTGCTCGCCGTAGTACTGCGCGATCTCCTCGGCAAAGCTACGCATGTCGATCGTTTCGCGACGATCCCGTACGTATTGGAGACTGGGCGAAAAATGAGCCAACTCCTTGCGTAGCGCTCCGACCGATCCGCGAATGTACTCGATGTAGCGTCTCATCTCGGGCTCGCCCATCGTGCCGCCGGCGAACCGACGCGCAAAGTCATCGGTTCGACTCGCCAGGCCATCGGCGATGTGGAACATCTCATGCGATAGTGCCTCGGCCGTGAGCCCGAGGCCCATCGTCTCGATGCCGTCTTCGATCTGGGCTCGCATCTGCAGGATTTCCTCGTGCAGCACTCGGTTGCGGTCTTGGGCAAGCTCGACCTTCGAGAGGAATGCTGTTAGCTCGGTGAGCGTGCCCTGGACGCTGGTCATGGCGATTCGCAGCGCGTCGGTGGCTTGTTCGCGGTGAGCGATCAATTCTTCCGTCGGGCAGTCCCTCAGGTGAATCCATCGTCTCAGCTGCCGCTTCCTGGGCTCTCGAAGCTGTGGCCTGTGCGGTTGCGACGCTTCGTTGAAGCTTGCGTCCCTCGTCGAGCAAGACGTTTATTCCCTCGCTGACGGCCTCGGGGGTGGTCTCGCCCTCGATGTCTGCGTTCTTGGCAGCGTTGTCTCTAGCGAACTGCACATACTCGCGTCGCAGCAAGTTCTGCACCTCGGCAGTGAAGCGCAGAAACTCGCTCATCAGCGCGCTGAAGTTACGGTAGGCGGGCGTGTCGATGAAGCCCTCGCGGTCTGTCTTCTCAATCAGCTGCGCGTTCTCGCGGCTGCCGATCGCGACGTAACCAAGGGTCGTATCCGGTTTCAGGCCGTAGTAGGAGGTGGCTGAAGTCCACTGTGAGCCGAGGCCAAGCCAGTCCTTGTCGGTGCGCACGACGAAGCCATCGCGGTAGACCCGAATGCCCGCAAGATCTCTGATGAATTCGCGATAATCCTGCAGCCTGCCGAAGACCGCCAATGTCGCGTCGTCGCCTGGAGCCAGGCTGAAGGAGTCGATCTCCGCCTTGAACGGTCCGGGATCGACCGGAGCGCCGCTGTCGTCCAATTCGGGCTTGAGATCGGCGAGCTTGTGGGTGCGCTTAAACGTGCTGAACCAACGTCCACGGCTTCGCTTCAGGCCGATCTTATCTGCAGCTCCTGCCTCAAGTAGATGCTTAAGAAAGCGGCCCCCTGGTCTTGCTCGACTAGGTCGTGATATTGCTGAGCTTGATTCTTTCCGGTGGGGCGAAACAGCCCCAAGGTTGCCCTGCCCGTGATCGTCAGCTTCCGTCGCTCGAAGGCGATGTCGTAATGCAACAGAGCCGTCTTGCGCACGGTCTCGCCAAGTGTCCTCAGATCGATTGGGGTGCCGTTGACCGTGACAGCGACTGTGAACCCGGAAACCCCCTCGTAAGGAGATATGACCTCCGACAGCTCGCGTTGGAGCTTTGTGATCCCATCGCCCGTCCACTGCTCTGGGTCTTGCAGTTCGGTGATCGTCAGAACCGTCCCATGCTTGCGAGTGGGCTCTCGGTATCCGGACTTGATGTTGACTTGATCGAGCGTCTTCGCCTTGAGGAAGTCTCTCCAAGAGAATGCAAGCGCTCTCGCCCGCTTGGCTTCGGTCTGTCTTGGCGACTATCTGCAGTCCCCATCCGAGGCGTTGCGCGCCGAGGCGACCCAGACCCTTGTCCCCGAGGGGCGTGCGTTTCTTCTCGGTTACCTTGCCGGCCTGCTTGAAGTCTCGCTTCTCCGAGCGCGCGATCAGCAGCCAGCCGCTTCGAATCGCCTCGTTGTCCATTCCTACGCCGTCGTCGGTGATCTCGATCAAGCCGGGCCTGTGCTTGTCGGGCGCGATCAATGGTTTGTCTGGAGCCCTGCTCGTGTGTATCGCAATGCGTACAAAGCTCGCGTCGGCGTCATAGGCGTTCTTGATGAGCTCGAGCAGGGCTTGCGTCTCATCGGAGACGAGCTCTTCGCCCAGCTTGAAAACGACAAGCGGATCGATGCGGAATTGGTCGCGCTGCGGCTCAGCCATGCTGCTCATGATGCACATGGCGCAAGACGAGGACCCGCTCGGCGTTCATCGTGGCGGCCACCGAATTGCGCGAGGCCATGCGCTTGCGGCAGTCTGGGATGTCCCGTCGCAGCATTGTGATCCGCTCGCAGCCGCGGTGGACGAGCAGCTCTCCGAGGATCTCATCCATCGGTACCCGCAGCCCGCCGACACTACGATTGCCGACCGTCCAGGCCATCAGCGCGCCGTTCGAGAGCTGGGCGAGAATGTGGTCGAGGCTGCCATTCAAGTCACGCCAGAAGGCCGCGACTCTCATCGCGCGGTCCCGCGGCTGAGTTGCCAGTTGGCTTAGCGTACGATCGAGCGCCGGAGAGATAGCACGTACAGGAATGATCGCATCGAGCGCTCCGCGTCGTGGGGCCCCGAGGCACATCGAGTCGATCGCGTGCGTAGAGGCCAGGAACCGCTCGTCTGCGCTTTCGTCGATGTCCTCTAGGTCGATCCACTGCAACGGCAGAAACGCGTGCTGACCGTAGGGAACCGTCGTGGCGTTGTCGCCGTATGGAGGCGAGGTGACCAATACGTCGCATAGCATCGACTCATCTTCCGAGCACGGTCCGTCTGAGACGTTGTGAAGGCGCACCACGACGTCGCCCGTATATTCGCCTCTTGGTGTCAAGAGTTCACGCTCGCGCAACGTATCGCGCTGGTTGCGGAAGTGGGCGAGGTTGCGCTCGAAGATCCTCCGGTACATCTCGACTACGTCGATCTTGCGTAACGCTATTTCTTTTGCCGGACGAATATGCAGCTTTACGGTAGATGTACGCGAGTTGCTCACGAGACGTACCGTCTCGGCCATGGTGACCCATAGGAAGCGCCGCGTGGAGTGCAGGCGCTCGCGCTGGATCGCGTATCGCAGGCGGGAGAGCCCCATTGCGACATCGCGCCGGAACCACTTCTCCCACCCACCCCACTCAGTGCTATCCGAGTCTTTCTGCTCTCCGAGGCGCTCGCCACGACCCTGTCGCCTGCGGCTGACAGCGCATCTATAAAGAACGGGCCCGACTTCGCTCTACACAGCAGCACGGCGAGGGGATTGATGTCTGAGCCAAGGAAATCGAGGCCTCCAAGCATCGCCTCCGCCATCGTTGTGCCTGAGCCGACGAACGGGTCATAGGCAGAGAATGCTTCGCTCCCGTGAGTCAGACGATCCATGAGCTCGCGCTGCATCTGGGGGACCATCATGGCCGGATACTGGAACAGGCCGTGTGAGTACTCCCTTGCAGCCCACGAACGGAAAGCCCAATTATCGTTGCCGGCTAGCTCAGCTAGGTCAGATACCAGCGAGCGATCGTCGGTGGCGGGTACGCTCACGTCGCAAATCCGAGTCGGTAGATGGCTTAGTTGCTTTACGTACAGTACGGGTTGATCAGGCGGAAGAAGCGTGGTGTGCGGATCGTCCAGGTATTCCACCTGTCGCGTAGACCTCCTCCCCTGTGTGGGCGGTAGCTCAGACAGTCGTCTGACCAAACGTAGGCTGTTGCGGAGCTGGAGAGTCGTTCGTGGCCGAGCCCGCTTCTATGCTCCAACAGATGCCCGAGAACGACCGTTCAGCTACCGCGCACGCGCTGCCCGACCATTCATCCGCGCCTTTGCAGGCCCCGCCGGAAGAGCATCCAGAGCGGGTTCAAGCCCTGCTGGAGGGCCTCAACGAGCCACAGCGCGAGGCCGTCACCCACGGCGAGGGGCCACTGCTGATTCTCGCCGGCGCCGGCAGCGGCAAGACGCGCGTCTTGACCCATCGCGTCGCCTTCCTGATCTTCACGGGACAGGCCCATCCGAGCGAGATCCTCGCGATCACGTTCACCAACAAGGCGGCCCAGGAGATGCGCGGACGGGTCGAACGGTTGCTTGGAGGCAGTATGCGCCGCATGTGGCTGATGACCTTTCATGCCGCCTGCGCACGGATCATGCGCGCGCACGCCGAGCGCCTGGGCTACACCTCGCGTTTTACGATCTACGACCAGGCCGACGCAAGGCGGATGGTCAAGCGCTGCATCGAGGAGGTCGGCGTGGATCCCAAGCGCTTCGCGCCCGCCGCGGTCCACAGCCAGATCTCCCAGGCCAAGAACAAACTGCTTGCCGCCTCGGACTGTGCGCAGGCGGTCGGCTCGCCGTTTGAGCAGGTGCTGGCCGAGGTGTACCAGCTCTATGAAAGCGAACTGCTGCGCATGAACGCGATGGACTTCGACGATTTGCTGTTTCGCACCGTGAACCTGCTGGAGCTGTTCGAGGACGTGCGCACGCACTATTCGCAGAGCTTCAAGCACATACTCGTCGATGAGTACCAGGACACCAACCACGCCCAGTACCGGCTGCTGCAGCTGCTCGTCGGGTGGTCGGGCGTGCCAAGCCGGCTCAAGGCGAGCGCGTGAGCATCCCCGGACATCGCAACCTCGCGGTCGTCGGCGACGACAGCCAGTCGATCTACAGCTTCCGCGGCGCCGACGTATCCAATATCCTCGACTTCGAGGAGGACTTCCCCGACGCGCGCGTGGTCAAGCTGGAGCAGAACTATCGCTCCACGCAGACGATCCTCTCGGCCGCAAATGCGGTGATCGCCAACAACCGCGGCGGGATAGCCAAGCGGCTGTGGAGCGATAAGGGCCAGGGCAGCCCGATCAGGGTGCACGGTCTCGACGACGAGCACGCCGAGGCGCGTTTCGTCGTGGGCGAGGCGGAGCGGCTCGTCGACGAGGGAGCTTCGCGCTCTGAGATAGCGATCTTCTACCGCACGAATGCGATGTCGCGCGTGATCGAGGACACGCTTGGTACGGCGCGAGATCGCCTATCAGGTGATCGGCGGCACCAAGTTCTACGAGCGCGCGGAGATCAAGGACGCGGTCGCCTATCTCGCCTGGATCGCCAATCCGTTCGATGTCGTCAGCTTCCAGCGCGTCGCCAATTCGCCAAGGCGCGGGCTCGGGCAGACTTCGCTGTCGCGGATCGTGGCCCACTCCGCGAGCGTGGGGGAATCGGTCTGGGAGGTGGCCGCCGCCGCCGATCGCATCCCGGGCTTGGGCGCGGCGGCGATCAAGTCGTTGAGTCGCTTCATGGCGACGATGCAGGATTTGGCGGAGCTGGCACGCGGCGGCATCCCGGTGGGCGACCTGATGGAGGCGGTGCTCGCTCGCAGCGGCTACGTGGAGGCGCTCGAAGCCGAGTCGGTCGGCCACGGCGAAAAGGCCTTCGAGGCCCAGGGGCGCGTCGAAAACTTGCAACAGCTCGTCGAGGTGGCGCACGAGTTCGACGCCAACAACCCGGCCGAGGAGGACACGCTCGAGCAGTTCCTGCAGGAGATCGCGCTCAAGGCCGACGGCGACTCGCGCAAAGACGACGAGGGACTTGTGACGCTGATGACCTTGCACAACGCCAAGGGCCTCGAGTACCCGATCGTGTTCGTGGCGGGCTGTGAGGAGGGCGTCTTTCCGCACCAGCGTGCACTCGACGAGGGCGGCATCGAGGAGGAGCGACGCCTCTTCTACGTGGCCGTGACCCGCGCGATGCGCGAGCTGTATCTCACATACGCCAGGCGCCGCTCGGTTTTCGGCGCCTCCACTTACGGTCTTGCGAGCCGCTTCCTCGACGAGATCCCCGCGGAGTTGTGTGAACGTGAGGAGCTGCCCGTGCCGCGCCCTCGCGGGGTGGGCATCGGCGCGGCGGTCGGCGCGGGCGTAGGCGGCTCCGCAAGCATGGGCGCGCGTGGGGGCGGGGGCGACTGGGCCTCGGCCTCTCGCTCGGCCGGGCCGGTGGCCTCCTATCGCCTCGGCGATGACATCGTGCACGCCGCGTTCGGCGAGGGGGTGGTCACCGGCGTCGAGCCAGGCGGGATCATCGTCGTGCGCTTCGCCGGCGATGGCACCGAGCGGAAGTTGATGGCCGACTACGCCCCGGTCAGTCGTCGCTGATGATGGAGCCGCTGTTTCGCTGTTCCGACAGGTGCATGCACCGGTCGGCCTGGCAGTGCATGCACTGCCAGGAACCGGGCCGCATGCGGCCCGGTTCGGGGACGTACATGTACGTCCCCGCCAGTCGGTGCATGCACCGACTGGAACATCATCAATACGATCCGATCCGTGACGGCCACAATCATCGACGGCAAGGCAATCGCCGCACGCGTGCGGGCCGATGTTGCACGCGACGTTGCCGAGCTCGTCGGCGAGTGGAGCCCAGCCGCCCGGCCTGGCGACGGTGCTCGTCGGCGAGGACCCAGCCTCGGCCGTCTACGTAGGCGGCAAGCAGCGCGCGTGCGCCGAGGTCGGGATGACGCCATATGACGAACGACTGCCGGCCGATGCGACGCTTCGAGCAGGTCGCGGGCCGTCTGCAAGCGCTCAACGACGACCCAGCCGTCAGCGGTGTCTTGCTGCAGCTGCCGCTGCCCGACCATCTCGATGGCCCGACGCTGACCGGCCTGATCGACCCGGGCAAGGATGTCGACGGGCTCACCCCGGTCAACGCGGGCTTGCTCTCGCTCGGACGGCCGGGTCTGCGCCCGTGCACGCCCTCGGGCGTGATCGAGCTGCTGGCAAGCGCAGGCGCACAGCTCGAAGGCGCCGAGGCGGTCGTCGTGGGCCGCTCGAACCTGTTCGGCAAGCCGATGGCGCAGTTGCTGCTGGAGGCGAACGCGACCGTCACGATCTGCCATTCGCGCACGCGAGACCTGCGCGAGGTGTGCGCACGCGCGGACATCCTGATCGCGGCCGTGGGCAGGGCGAGAATCGTCAAGCGCGACTTCGTCAAGCCGGACGCGATCGTGATCGACGTCGGCATGAACCGCCTCTCGCCAGAGCAGGCAGGCACCAAGAGCGGCCTCGTCGGCGATGTCGACTTCGCGGCGGTGAGCGAGGTCGCGAGCGCGATCACGCCGGTGCCGGGCGGGGTCGGGCCGATGACGATCGCGATGCTGCTCAGCAACACCTTGCAAGCTGCTCGGGCTCAGCACGATCCTCGTCCGGAACGGCGGTGGGGGCATGATGAGGCGGACACGGTTCCGTGGCTGGCGGGGCAGGTCAGAGTGAAGCTCGCGCGGTTCATGCACCCGGCTGCGACGACTGGCGGGACAGGCACGATGAAGCTCACGCGCCTGCGCTCCGGAGAGCTGATCGCGCTGGTCGGGCGCGATCTTGGTGATCGTCGCGCTCACGCGCCCGTGGTATGAAAACGCCGGAGTCCTGCTCAGCGCGTGGTCAACGTTTGGACCGGCGGTCGTTCTGATCATGATCGCCGCGCTGAGCGCTTTGGCGCTCGTGCTCACCACGATCACCGAGCGCTCGACCGCCTTCCCGGTGGCGGCAGCGGTTTGGAGCGTACTGTTCGGGCTGATCGGCGTGATCGCCGCGATCGTGCGCGTGCTCGAGCGACCGGACTCGCGCAACCTCGCTGTGCGCGGGCGCCTGGCTGGCGCTGGCCGGCACGATCCTGATCTTCGCGGGCTCGTGGCAGTCGATGCGCGACGAACGCACGTCGCTGTACCCGCCGGCCACCCCCGAGCCGCGCAAATTCTCTACCTAGAATGCGCAGCCGATGATCGACCGCGACGAGGTATTGCACGTAGCCAGCTTGGCGCGTCTGCGCCTGAGCGAGGAGGAGATCGAGCCGATGGCGCGCGAGCTGTCCGCCGTACTGGACCACGTAGCCAAGATCGCCGAGCTTGACCTCGAGGGTGTGCCGGTCACCACGCATGTCGCCGAGGTAACAGGCAGGCTGCGCCCAGACGAGCCGTGCGAGTCGCTCCCGCGCAAGGTCGTGCTCGCTCAGGCGCCGGCCGTCAGCGGCGAGGGTTTTCTAGTCCCCAGCCCGCAAGCATGAACGCCGGCAACCTCCTTGAGCTGACCGCGACAGCGGCCGCAAAGGCGCTTGCCGCCGGTGAGCTCGACGCGAGCGAGCTGTTCGACGCATATCGTGCGCGCGCGCAAGGGGACGAGCTGAACTGCTTCACCTGGGTCGCACAGGAGGGGCCAGCAGCGCAGGCTGTCGCGGACTCGCCACTCGGCGGCGTGCCGCTCGCGGTCAAGGACCTGTTCTGCACAAAGGACGTGCCAAGCCAGTCGGGCTCGCGCATCCTCGAGGGCTATCTGCCCCCGTACACCGCCACCGCGGTCGAGCGCCTGCAGAAGGCCGGCACCTCGTTGCTGGCCAAGACCAACCAGGACGAGTTCGCGATGGGCTCCTCCAACGAGAACTCCGCCTACGGCCCGGTACTCAACCCATGGGACCGCACGCGCGTGCCGGGAGGCTCCTCCGGCGGCAGCGCCGCGGCGGTCGCGGCCGGTTTGGCGCCGTGGGCGCTCGGCACCGACACGGGCGGCTCGATCCGCCAGCCGGCCGCCCTGTGCGGGATCGTCGGCATGAAGCCAACCTATGGCGCGGTCTCGCGCTACGGGATGATCGCCTTCGCCTCTTCGCTCGACCAGGCGGGCCCGCTGACGCGCGACGTCAGCGACGCCGCGCTGATGCTGCGCCATATGGTCGGCCGCGACGAGTGCGACGCCACCTCTTTGAGCTTCCCGCACGAGATCGCATTGCCGAGCGCCGAGAGCCTCGCGGGGATCCGCTTGGGCGTGCCCGAGGAGCTGACGGGCGAGGGCATCGAAGCGGGCGTGCTCGCCGCCTTCAACGCCGGCTTGCAGCAAGCCGAGCGATTGGGCGCAAAGATCGAGCAGGTGCGCCTGCCGCACGCCCCGCACGCGCTATCGGCCTACTACGTGATCGCCCCAGCCGAGGCTTCGTCGAATCTGGCCCGCTTCGACGGGGTCCGCTACGGCTTGCGCGTCGATGCCGACGATCTGGTTGGCATGTACACGCAAACGCGCCACGACGGCTTCGGCGCCGAGGTCAAGCGGCGCATCATGCTCGGCACCTACGTCGCTGTCCTCCGGCTACTACGACGCCTTCTACGGCCGCGCCCAGCGGGTGCGCACGAAGATCGTCGAGGACTTCCGCTCCGTCTTCGAGCGTGTCGATTTCGTCGTCACGCCGACAAGCCCGACCGTAGCCTTCGAGCTGGGCGCGAAGACCGGCGATCCGCTGTCGATGTATCTCAACGACTTCTGCACAGTGCCGATGTCGCTGGCAGGCATCCCCGCGATCTCGATCCCGTGCGGGCTGAGCGAGGGTCTTCCGGTCGGATTGCAACTCGCCGGCCCCGCCTTCAGCGAGAACGCTCTGCTCGACGCGGCGTATGCACTCGAGCAGGCGATTGGTTTCGACTCGACCCCAGCACGCACATGAGCTACGAGCCCGTCATCGGCTTGGAGATCCACATCCAACTGGCCACCCGCACGAAGATGTTCTGCGGCTGCGAGCTGTCCTTCGGTGACCCCCCCAACACTCACACCTGCCCGGTATGCCTAGGCCTGCCGGGCGCGCTGCCGGTCGCCAACGCGCGCGCGATCCACTTCGGTCTGATGATCGGCATGGCGGTCGGCTCAAAGCTCGCGCCGCGCTCGATCTTCCACCGCAAGAACTACTTCTATCCCGACCTGCCCAAGGGCTACCAGATCTCCCAGTACGACGAGCCCCTGTGCCTGGGCGGACAGCTGGCGGAGGTGCGCATCCATCGAGTGCACTTGGAGGACGATGCCGCCAAGCTCGTCCACGTCGGCGCGAGCGGTCGCATCCATGCCTCCGACGCGTCGATCGTCGATTTCAACCGCGGCGGCACCCCGCTGGCGGAGATCGTCACCGAGCCGGACCTGCGCTCGGCCGAGCAGGCGGGGGAGTGGCTGCGACTGTTGCGCACCACGATGCGCCAGCTCGGCGTCTCCGACGTGAACATGGAGGAGGGCTCGCTGCGCTGCGACGCCAACATCTCGCTGCGCCCGGTGGGCACGAGCGAGCTCGGCACGAAGACCGAGCTGAAGAATATGAACTCCTTCCGCTTCATCGAACGCGGCATCCGCGCTGAGATCGTCCGCCAGGAAGAGATCCTGAGCGGCGGCGGTCGCGTCCTGCAGGAGACACTCCACTTCGACCCCGACAGCGGTCGCATCACAACGCTTCGCTCCAAGGAGCAGGCGCACGACTATCGCTATTTCCCCGAGCCCGACCTGGTGCCGGTGGCCGTCGAGGAGTCGATGCTCGACGCGGCGCGTACCGCGATGCCAGAGCTGCCGGCCGCCAGGGCAGAGCGCTTCGAGCAGCTTGGGCTCAGTGCCGAAAGCGCACGTCGCCTCGCCTTCAGCGCCGAGCTGGGCGACTACTTCGAGCAGGGCCTAGCCGCCGCGCCGGACCCGGCGCCGGCACCGCAGACGCTTGCCAATTGGATCGTCGCCGACTTGCTCGCCCGTCTCCAGGACGGCCAGAGCCCGGCCGATTCGCGTGTCACGCCGGCCGCGCTGGCCACGCTCTCAGGGATGGTGGGCGCTAAGAGCGTGAGCGTTGGCGCCGCGCGCCAGGTGCTCGACCGGCTCGTGGCAGAGGGGGGAGACCCCGTTGCGATCGTCGCAGGCCGAGGGCCTGGCCGCGCTCGACGGGGGCGACGACCTTGGCGCCGTCGTGGCCGCTGCGCTGGCGGCCAATGCGGACGCCGCCGAGCGCGTCAAGGGCGGCAACGCCAAGGCGATCGGCCCGATCGTCGGCTACGTGATGCGCGAGACCAAGGGCCGCGCCGACGGCGGCGAGGTCACGCGGCTTGTGAACGAGCAGCTCGGTATCTGAGGCGAGTTTCGGCACTCAGAACATCCATGCGGCCTACATTTTGGACGAAAGGCCAAACACATCTGGGTCGTCCAAGGGCAATATGGTCGACATGAACAGGCCAAATTCAAATTCGATGGCAACTCCTCCTCGGCGGTTTCTCCTGCTGCCAGAGGACGCCGCGGATGTTCCCGGCCAGGGTGTGCGCATCCGACGCTATCGCCTCACGAGCGTCGGGCGTTCCCATGGCCTGGATCGTCCCCCGGCGGGTGGGTGGGAATCCCATGCATGGAATGTGCCACGGGTGCCATAGCCAGGCGGATGGTGCGTGTAGGGCCAGGGATGGCATGTAGCACCAAACCTCGTCACGAGTCCCCTCCTCGTGGTGATGAAGTACCCACCCACCCGCGGCCGGGCAGGGCCTCAGAGCCTGCCCGGCCGCGGGCCCGGGTCCCTTGTAACGGAGCGCGCCTGCCTGCCCCGGCGGCCCCGGGATGTCTCGGTGCGCCTGCTTTTGAGCTACGCTCTCTGATGTGAGCCCTTCAGCTCCAGAGAGTTCTTCATCAGGCTCGCTCGGCCGTACGATCGTCGCCATCCTGATCCTCTTGGTCGTCGGCTACTTCCTGCTGCATGTCCTGATCGGCGTCGCTGTCGCGATTGCCGGCTTCGCCGTTGTCATTTTGGCGATCGTGGCCATCATCTGGGCCGTGAAGGTTCTGTTCTAGCCGGGGCTCTGCCATGAGCGGCCTGGTATTTCGCACATGGCCTATCTAGTCATCTGCTTCTTCTTCGGTTTGGCCGGCGGGATCGTCGGTCGCATCAAGGGCAGCTCGTTCGTGCTGTGGTTCTTGATCTCGGCTGTAGTGCCGTTCATCGGGTTGATCGCCGCGATCGCCTATCGCAACGATCGCGATGAGCTGCGCCGGCAATGCCCCAAATGCGGTCGCGTGACCAAGCTCCACGACGCGCTCTGCACGCGCTGCGGCGAGGAGCTGGAGTATCCCGAGCAGGTGCTCGTGCCCGAATCTTTCCAGGGCAGCGCCGCACCCCGCTCTAGCTGACCGTAAAGCAACGGGCCCAAAGCCTTAGGGACGTGTTCTAGGGGTGCGTTTCTGAACGACGTCTCTGGAGGGTCAGACAGCTACGGCCAATCGGCCAACTTCGGCTTGCCTAAGCCGATTTCGGCTGCCCTAAGCCGGTTCTTCGCATACGCTGTTGATGATGCCCGCCGCGATCGAGAAGCCCACCGAGCCTACCCACGAGTCGCGAATCGCGCGCCTGATCCATCGCGCCGGCTACGAGAGTGAGCGCTCCTTCGTGTTGCGGGTTGTGCAGCCGGCGCTGGTCGGCATGATCGATGGCACTGTCTCCTCGATCGCGCCGATCTTCGCGGCGGCGGTCTCCTCGAACTCGCACACTGCATTTGTCGTGGGCCTATCGACCGCGCTCGGCGCGGGAATCAGCATGGGTATCTCCGAGGCCCTGTCGGATACGGGTGAGGCGACCGGTCGTGGCTCACCTTTCGTGCGCGGCACGATAACCGGAGGGATGACGGCCCTCGGCGGGATCTTCCACACGCTGCCCTTCCTCATCGCAGACACGCACAAGGCACTGATCGTCGCGGGCTGTGTGGTCGCCGTCGAGCTGTTCGTGATCGCCTGGGTGCGCGAGCGCTTCCTGGATGTGTCGCTGCGCTCTTCGCTGATCGTGGTCACGCTCGCGGGCGCGATCGTGCTCGCCATCGGCGTCGCCATCGGCAGCTCCTGAGGGCAGGAATACTCCCTCGTGGCGGGAAAACCCGCTGGTAGACTTGCTCTGACGAGGAGGGCATTGTCGAGCCCTCGCGATTTTTAGAACCCGGATCGAACGAAAGGAGGTCGGTGCAATGCGTGCAGTTGACGCAGTGATGGAATGCTTGAAGGCGGAGGGCGTGGATGTCGTCTTCGGTCTGCCGGGTGGCGCCAACCTCCCGACTTACGATGCCTTCGTCGATGGCGGCCTGCGCCACATCCTGGTGCGCCACGAGGCGGGCGGTGGACATGCCGCCGAGGGCTACGCCAAGGCCACCGGCAAGGTTGGTGTGGCGTTTGCCACCAGCGGCCCAGGCGCGACCAACCTGATCACTCCGATTTGCGACGCGATGATGGATTCCGTGCCGGTCGTGTTCATCACCGGTCAGGTGCGCACCGAGCTGCTCGGCACCGACGGCTTCCAGGAGGCCGACACGATCGGCATCACGATGCCGATCGTCAAGCACTCCTTCATGATCCAGGACCCCCTGGAAATCCCGCGGGCGATCCACGAGGCGTTCTTCCTGGCGCGCAGCGGCCGCCCGGGACCGGTCCTGGTCGACATCCCGCAAGATCTTTCGAGAGCCGAGATTCCCTATGAGCCGGTCGCCGACGTGCGTCTGCCCGGCTATCAGCCGACGCTTGAGGGCAACCAGAAGCAGATCCGCCAAGCGGCAAAGGCGCTGGCGGCCGCCCACCGTCCGGTGATCTATGCGGGTGGCGGTGTCGTCAACGCGAACGCCTCGAGCGAGCTGATCGAGTTCGCCACCGCCGACCGCTTCCCTGTGACTTGCACGCTGATGGGGCTGGGCGCGTTCCCCGCTCGTCTGCCTGCCCCCCACGATGGTGGCTCCGCTGAGATGGCGGGCACGCCAGAGGGCGCTCCGCACCCGCAGTGGCTGGGCATGCTCGGTATGCACGGCACGCGTGCGGCAAACTACGCGATGGACGAGGCCGACTTGATCTGTGCCGTGGGCGCGCGCTTCGACGATCGCGTCACCGGCAAGCTCTCCGAGTTCGCCCCGAACGCCAAGTTCATCCACATCGATGTCGATCCGGCTGAGATCTCGAAGAACATCCCCGCGCACATCCCGATCGTGGGCGATGCCAAGCACGTGCTCGCCAAGCTGCTGGTCGAGTATCGCGCGCTGAGCGCCCCCAGCGACCGCTTGAACGAGTGGTGGGAGCGGATCGAAGGTTGGCGCGAGAAGTACCCGCTGAGCTTCGAGGACTCCAGCGACACCGAGATCAAGCCGCAGTACATGATCCAGGCGCTGCACGAGGCCACCGGCGGCGAGGCGATCCTCACAAGCGACGTCGGCCAGCACCAGATGTGGGCAGCCCAGTACTACGACTTTCCCGCGCCGCGGCGCTGGATCAACTCCGGCGGTCTCGGCACGATGGGCTTCGGCCTGCCTGCGGCGATGGGCGCCGCCGTCGGCTGTCCCGAGCGGACGGTGTGCTGCATCGCCGGCGATGGCTCGGTGCAGATGAACGCCCAGGAGCTGGCCACGTGCGCTCAGGAGAAAATCCCGATCAAGGTGTTCATCATGAACAACGGCTACCTGGGCATGGTGCGCCAATGGCAGGAGCTGTTCTGGGACGGTCGCTACAGCCACGTCGAGACGGGCGACTACCCCGACTTCGTCAAGCTCGCTGAGGCCTACGGCGCGACCGGCATGCGCTTTGACGACAAGACGACGCTCGTGGAGGACATGAAGCGCGCGATCGCCACGGACGGACCGGTCGTGGTCGACGTGAAGGTCACGCGAGAGGAGAACACCTACCCGATGATCCCGGCAGGGCAGGCGGCCAGGGAGATGGTGGGATGAGCGTGCACCAGGACCTTTTCACAGACGGTGGGTCTCTCCGATGAGCGAGCCCGCCACCAAGGAACCGCTCAGCCTGGAGGGGCTGCAGGCCTCCGGCAACCTGCGCTCTGGACGCAAGCATGTGCTCTCGATCCTGGTCGAGAACAAGTCGGGTGTGCTCACACGCATCGCAGGCCTGTTTGCCAGGCGCGGTTTCAACATCGACACGCTCACTGTCGGGCCGACCGACGACGATCACATCTCGCGCGTGACGCTGACCGTAGACGGCGCGATCCATCCGATCGACCAGGTCACAAAGCAGCTGCACAAGCTCATCAACGTCCTGAAGATCCGCGATCTGGAGCCGGCCGACACGGTCGCGCGCGAGCTGGCGCTGTTCAAGATCTCCGCCGACGGCGCCCAGCGCGGCGAGCTGATGCAGATAACCGAGATCTTCCGCGGCAAGGTCGTGGACGTCACCAAGCGCTCAGTGATCGTTGAGGTCACGGGCACGACCGAGAAGGTCGAGGCGTTCGAGAGCATGGTGCGACCGTTTGGTTTGATCGAGATGATGCGCACGGGCGAGATTGCCATTGCAAGGGGTAGGGCGGAGACCTAGACGTTCGCTGAGCGGCGCGGTGGAGCCGTTCATGGATCATGAAAGGCCGGGATGTATGGCTCGTCTTTTGAATGATCTGTCCAACACCCCCCTTTTGCGAAGGCTTAGGTAAAGGTTAGGTACCAAAATAAATCCCCCAGCTCCACACCAAGGGGTATCGAGCGTGCAGGTCATTTTGAAAGACCTTCTAAATCGTGGAAAGATGAATCCGTGACGCTCCGAAGCGGCGAGCGATCGCCGTTTACGCTCGGCGAGCCAGACCGCGAACGCTTGGGCGCACGGCTCGACTTGGCGCTGCAGCGTGCGCGCCGCTCGGGACGGCCAACGCTTGCGACGATCACATGCGCGCTTGCGGAAGATGTCGATCCCTCCGCGGTCGTCTGTGCTTCGCGTCGCGCCGGCGAGTCGTGGTTTGTCTTCGAGCAGCCCGATCGCGGTGGCGCGGCGCTGGCCGGGCTCGGCGAGGTCATCCGCATCGAGGACGCCGGCCCCGATCGATTTGTCACGGTCGCCGATCGCTGGCGCTCGCTGTCGGCCAGAGCGGTCGCCGACTCGCCCGGTGAGCCAGGAGGCGGGGGTCCGGTCGCCGTCGGTGGCTTTGCCTTCGCCCCTGACGGTGGCAGCTCTCCGGCGTGGCGCGGCTTTGAGCCCGCCTCGCTTGTCGTGCCCGAGGTGACACTGACGCGCGAGCAGCACGACGGCGAGCGTCGCGTGCGCCTCACGCTTGCCGCTCTGACCCAGCCAGATGACACCGCCGAGGAGTTGCTGAGAGCTCTCAGCCGTCGCCTGGAGGAGCTCTCAGGCCCGGCGCTCCCACTGCTCGATCCCGCCCCAACGGGTCGCTTTCAGGTCTCGAGCGGCATGCCTCCCGAGCACTTCGAGGCGGCGGTCGCTCGCGCCACCGAGACGATCCGCGCGGGCGATCTGCAGAAGATCGTGCTCGCGCGCGAGGTCCAAGTGCACGCGCCGAGCGACTACGATCCGGCGGCAGTGTTCGGCGTGCTGCGCGACGCCTTTCCCTCGTGCTTTGTTTTCTGCATCGGCCGTGGCGACGCCACATTGATAGCCGCGAGCCCGGAGTTGCTCGTACGCCGCGAGGGTCAGCGTGTCAGCACGATCGCGCTGGCCGGCTCCACGCGCCGCAGCGCCGACCCAGCCGTCGACATGCACCTGGGCGAGCAGTTGATGCGCGACGAGAGCTACCGAGAGGAGCACGCGATTGTGGCCAGACGGATCGAGCGTACGCTCAACCGCTACGCGATCTGGGTCGCCACCCCGCCTGAGCCGACGCTCGTGCAGATGGCTAACATCCAGCATCTGGCGACTCCGATTAGGGCACAGCTGGCCGCGCCGGTCGAGGCGATCGAGCTGGCCGGCCTGATGCACCCAACACCGGCGGTCGGTGGCGAGCCGTCAGCGGAGGCGCTCGGTTTGATCCCGGCGCTGGAGGGTCTGGATCGCGGCTGGTATACCGGCCCGGTTGGCTGGACCGACGCGGCCGGCGACGGCGAGTTCTGCGTCGCTCTGCGTTGCGCTCTGTTGCGAGGCAACGTCGCCCGCTGCTACGCCGGTAACGGGATCGTGCGCGGGTCCAAGCCGGCGGCCGAGCTTGCCGAGACCGAGGTCAAGTTGCAGGCGTTGTTGCCGTTGCTCACGAGTTGAGCGGCCAATCACAAGGTGGGCGGCGGGTCCACGAGGCTGACTCCTGGTCGCGAGCTGAGCAGCCTGACTACGAGCTGAGCGCTCCGGCCACGGCATTCCAGACCTGCCTATGCAGCTCGACGTTAGCGTCGCGGGTGGTCTGCACTTCGATGATCCCCGAGTCTCGTGCCGCCAACGCCTGCTCCAGCGCCGCCCGAAAGTCGGCGACGTCCGCGACGCGCTCATGGCTAAGCCCGTAGAGCGTTGCGGCCTGGGCGAAGTCGAGGCCCGTTGGCGTGGCGATATGCCTGGTGTAGATGTCTTGGGGTGGGATTTCGCTGCCCTGATCGCCAGGTGAGTCTCCCGACCTCGACTCCCCCGACGTCGAGTCTTGCGCCATCTTGACGTCGGCAACGGGCAGGAAGTCGAAGATCCCGCCGCCCTCGTTGTTGAGCAGCACGATCGTCAGCTTCAGATCGAGCCGACGCTGCGGCGAGCAGGGCGCTGAGGTCGTAGGCGAGCGCGACATCGCCGATTAGGAGCACAACTGGATCACGGCTCGTTGGCGGCCGCGCCAAACGCACTCGAGACGGTGCCGTCGATTCCGTTGGCGCCGCGGTTGCACAACACTCGAGGCGGATCGGGCCGCACCGGCCAGAAGGTCTCGATATCGCGCACCGGCATCGAGGATGCCACGAACAGCGTCGCCTCCTCGGGCAGCAGCACGCCGAGCTCGGCAGCTACCGAAGGCTCGCTGCAGCCGCTGGCGGCCAGCACACCCAAGATCGCCTCGGCGCCCAGCTCGTCGGCGCTGCGCCAGCTCGCCAGCCAGCCAGAGTCAGGTGCGGACGAGCCTTCGAGCATGTCCGTGAGCGCGCTCAAGGCGCGCCGCCGGCTCCACAGCGAGCGAGCTGGAGAGGACGCTCGCCGGGTCTTGCCAGGCGCCCTCCGGGTCGAGCGCGACCTGGGGGGTGTCGCTGAGGCCCGCAAGCCATGTGCGCAGCGGCTTTGACACGGGCAGATCGCCGACGCGCAGGACGAAGTCGGGCGTGTGCTCGCGCGCGAACCCTGGCTCACGAAGCAGCGCGTCGTAATGCGCGATAGCCGCATCCCCGCGCCGCGCACCCGACATCGGGTCGGCGAGCAGCGGCCAGCTGAGAAGCTCGCAGAATCGGGCGGCGGCATGGCCAAGCGGTGTCTTGCGCTCGTGGCGCCCTGCCACAAGCACGCCTCGCTGGCATGAGCGGATCAGCTCGAACAGTATGCTCACGGGCGAGCTCGGGGCGGTGCTCGGCGCCAAGCCGGTCTCCGGGTCCGTCTCCCAGCTCTGGGCCGGGCGGCTCACGTAGGGCTGCCCATCGGGTCGTCCCTCAGCGGGCGCTCCGGGAAGCTCGTCGCAGACGAGCGGCTCGCGCAGTGGAAAATTGAGGTGCACGACCCCAGGCCTGCCTTCGAGCGCCGTCCACCACGCGCGGCAGGCAAGCGTCCGCATCCAGCGCACACGCTCGCTGCTCGCCTCGTGCGTGCCGACCTCGAAGAACCACTTGGCGAAGTCGCCGAAGATCTTGAGCTGGTCGATCGTCTGCCCGGCGCCGAGCTCGCGCAGCTCGGGCGGTCGGTCTGCGCTCAGCACGATCAACGGCACACGCGCCTCGTGTGCCTCGACGACCGCTGGCAGCAACTCGGCGACGGCGGTGCCCGACGTGCAGGTGATCGCGACCGGCAAGCCTGAAGCCTTCGCGAGTCCTAGAGCAAAGAAGCCAGAGCAGCGCTCGTCGATATGAGAGTGGCAGCGCAGGCGCTGCTCGCGGGCAAGGCTCAACACGAGCGGGGTCGAGCGAGACCGGGCGAGGTGCACGCGTCGCGCATGCCGCAGCGCGCAAGCTCGTCGACGAATGCGCCGAGCAGCTTGTAGGTGTCGGTGGCGGAGCTCACGAAGAGGCTGGGCGTTTCATTTCATCACTGGGCTTGACAGTTAATAGGATGTGAGCGTGATCGAGGATGTCGTTTTGTTGCACGGATTCGGTGGGACTCGCGATGCGTGGGCCGGTGTTGAAAAGCTTTTGCCAGCCAAACGCTATCGCCCGCTTGCACTTGACCTCCCGGGACACGGCGATCTAGCCGACGCGCGACGACCGATCACTTTCGCTAAGTGCGTGGCAAGCGTGCTTGAGCGCAGCCCCAAGCGCTTCGTGCTCGGCGGCTATTCGATGGGCGGGCGCATCGCTCTGCACGTCGCGCTGCAGGCGCCGAACAGGGTCGAGCGCCTCGTGCTGGTCTCGGCCAGCGCCGGCATCGAGGACGTCACAGAAAGAGCTGCGCGGCGCAGGCGCGATCGCCGCTTTGCAAAGGAAATCGAGCAGGGCTCGATCGAGGAGTTCATCGAGCGCTGGCGCTCCAAGCCGATGTTCGCGGAGGACCCGCCGGAGGTCGATGCGCTTGCGCGCGCCGACCAGGCACGCAACGGCCCTAGCGGAGTCGCGGCGGCCTTGCGCGGCATCGGCACCGGTGAGATGCCGTCGCTGTGGGAGAGGCTCGTGGACCTTGAGATGCCGGTGATCGTCGTGGCGGGCCACCGCGACCGCAAGTTCGTGCGAACGAGCGAACGGATGGTCAAGCTGCTGCCCGACTCGCTATTGCACGTGACCGGCGGTGGTCACTGTCTGTTGTTCGAGAACCCGAAGAACGTGGCGATGGCGCTGTCATAGGGAGAGCCATGCGGGGGAGAGTCATGCAGGGAGAGTCATGCGGGGGAGAGTCGTGCGGGGGAGAGCTATGTGGTCTGGCGAGACCAGATGAACCCCCGCATAACGTGTGGCTGAGCGCTCATCACAGCGGCTCGACGCCGAGTCCTGGACCGCTGGGCACGGCGATCTCGCCGCCTACTGGCGCGAGCTGCTCGGCGAGGCCTTCGAACATAGAGAGGGTTGCCAGGCCACAGGCAGGCAGGGGCCCGCGCGAAGCGAGCGCTGCGGCGGCGTGCACTCCGGCGGCTACGCCCAGCGGTCCGTCGAGCGTCGAGGCGACGTACACCTCCGCGCCGGAGGCGCGTACCAGCGCGGCGGCAGCTAGCAGCCCCGAGATGCCTCCGCAGCGAGAGATCTTCAGACAGACCGCATCAGCCACGCCCGCGGTCAGCGCGCCGTGCTCTGCTGCCGTCTCGTCGATCGCCACCCGTGTTGCAACGCGCTCGCGCACCTCGCGCACGCCTGCAAGCCCGTGGACCGGCTCCTCGACGAGCTCCAGGCCGGCGGGAGCGAGCGCTTCGATGTTGCGCACCGCCTGCTCGACGTTCCAGGCGCCGTTGGCGTCCACGCGCAATGTGACGTGGGGACCGACAGCTGCCCGCACCGCTGCCACACGTGCGGGGTCGTCGCCGAAGCCGACCTTGACCTTTAGGCACCTAAATTTCTGCTCGATGGCCACTTTTGCTTGGAAAACTGCGCCTGTCCGATCTAGCGCCGACAACGTCGCGTTGACCGGAACCGTCGGCGCCGGCGTGTCGGTCACGAGCGAGGCGATCGGCCGACCGACGCGCCGCCCGGCGCGGTCCCAAAGCGCCAGATCGATTGCCGCGAACGCCTCCGGCAAATCGTCTAGGCGGCGGCAGGCGTCGACGATTTCCGCGCCGTTCATGCCGGCTGCGCCCTCGACCACGGGCCGGTAGCGCTCGAGTGCCGCTTCCACGCGCGCGATGCTCACCCCGTCGTATGCCTCCAGCGGCGCCGCCTCGCCGTAGCCGCTGACGCCGTCCTCGTCGGTGATGGCGACGATCAGCAGCTCGCGCTCGGCGACGGCGCCGTAGGAGGTTTGCAGCGGCTCGCGCAGGCGCAGCGACCGCCGCTGCACGACCATCCTCACGAGCTCAGCTTCAAATCCCGCCGCTTGCCAGGATGCCGGCGGCGAACAGCAGGCAGAAGAGGAGTTGCAGCATTCCCGTCTTGGCCAGCGCGCCATTCAGCGAGGGCCCATCCACGCGTGAGCGAACGACACGCACAAGCGGGATCGCAAGCGGGATCGCAAGCCATGGCAACAGCAGCCATGCGGTCATCGAGCCGAGCAGCCAGGACAGCGGTACGAGCACGAACGCGCCCGCGACCATCGCCGTGTAAAGAGCCCGCGTGCGTTGCCTACCGAGGCGCACGGCGAGTGTGCGCTTGCCGGCGCGCCGGTCTGTCTCCAGGTCGCGCACGTTGTTGACCACGAGGATCGCGCTCGCCAACAATCCGACAGGTACCGCGCACGCATACGCTTGCCACGGAAGCTGTTGCACCTGCACGAAGTAGGAGCCGCTTACGGCGACGATCCCGAAGAAGAGGAACACGAACAGCTCGCCGAGACCCTCATATCCGTAGGGGCGCGGGCCGCCGGTATAGAGCACGCCAGCCAGGATCGAGACACCGCCGACCGCGATCAGCTCCCAGCCGGCGACGAACACGAGGTAGAGCCCACACAGCACCGCCAGCCCGAAGGTGACATACGTCGCGAGCAGCACCCTGTCCGGCGGTACCAGCCCGCCCGCGGTGACCCGCACCGGCCCGAGGCGGTCCTCGGTGTCGGCGCCGCGGCGTGCGTCGGAGTAGTCGTTTGACAGATTGGTTCCTACTTGGATGAAGACCGCGCCGAGCAGCGCCGCGACGAACGCGAGCGGACGGAAGTGCCCGGCACCGAGCGCTAGCGAGGTGCCGACGAGCACGGGCGCGACCGCCGCAGGAAGTGTGCGCGGGCGCGCGGCCATCAGCCAGATATGCACCGCGCTCGACGCTTTCGGTGCCGCGGCCGTCGGCGCGCCGATCGTCCCCATCGTGGTCACGCCCGTCTCGGGAACTGGTCGAAGTCAGGCTGGCGCTTTTGCTTGTAGGCCTCGCGTCCCTCTTTGGCCTCCTCGCTGCCGTAGAACAGCAGGTTGGCGTCGTGCGCGAGCTGCTGGATTCCGGCGAGCCCGTCCTCGGCGGCGTTGAAGCTTGCCTTCAACAGGCGCAGCGAGAAAGGCGAGAGCGCGAGCATCTCACGACACCACCCGACCGTCTCGTCCTCCAAGCGCTCGAGCGGCACGACCGTATTGACCAGGCCCATATCCAGCGCCTGCTGCGCGTCGTACTGGCGGCACAGAAACCAGATCTCCTTGGCCTTCTTGGGGCCGACCACGTTTGCCAGCAGGCCCGCGCCGAAGCCGCCGTCGAATGAGCCCACACGCGGTCCGGTCTGGCCGAAGCGGGCGTTGTCGGCGGCGATCGTCAGGTCGCACACCAGATGCAGCACGTGGCCGCCGCCGACGGCGTAGCCGGCCACCATCGCCACCACCGGCTTGGGCAGCCGGCGGATCTGGATGTGCAGGTCGGTCACGTGAAAGCGCCCGGGGCGGGTGGGATCTGGATTACCGGCATCGTCCTCGGCGAGGTAGCCGGAGTCGCCGCGCACGCGCTGGTCGCCACCCGAGCAGAAGGCAAGAGGCCCCTCGCCGCACAGCACGATCGCGCCGACCTCGGGGTCCTCGCGCGCCATCTCCAGCGCCTGAGAGATCTCCACGACCGTCAGCGGACGAAAAGCGTTTCTGACCTCGGGGCGGTTGATCGTGATCTTCGCGATGCAGGGCGCTCGGTGCTCGCTTGTAGCGCCATCCTGCGCGGACGCGCGGTCGGCATTGGGATTGTCGGGCTCGACTGACTTCTCGTAGCGGATGTCGGTGAAATTGCCTGCTGCTGTCCAGGTGGTGCTCAAGGTCGATCGCTGCTCCTGTCTTGGATCCGCGCACTGGTGCGCCAAAGATTCAAAGCGAAAGGCTAGCCTGTGAGCCATGCAGGTCGAGGCATGGCTCAAGCGAGCTGCGCGCACGGCGCCCACGGTCCCCGCGCTGCGGGTGGCGGATGCACAGCTGTCCTACGCCGAGCTAGAGCGTATGGCGAGTGCGGGAGCGCTGGAGTTGACCGAACGCGGAGGGTGCGCCGGCGAGCGGGTCGCGATTGCGTTGCCGCCAGGCGTCGCCTTCGCGCAGGCGCTGCACGCCTGCTTTTTGCTGGGGGCGGTGGCGGTCCCAGTTGATCTGCGTCTGACCCCGTCCGAGCGCAAGCGCATCGCCGCTGGCGCGACCGTGCTCGTGGAGGAGCCGCTGCCGATCGCGGTAGGGGAGGGGGGACAGTCCCAGGCGCTCGCGCGGGAGGCCACCCACGATCTCGATGCCGTCTGTGCCGTGATCCACACATCCGGCACGACCTCCAATCCCCGTCCAATCGAGCTTACGTACGGCAACTTCCTGTGGAGCGCAATTGGCTCTGGGGTGGCGCTTGGCGTCGATCCAAACGAGCGCTGGCTGTGCGCGCTGCCGCTCTCGCACGTCGGCGGTCTGTCGATCTTGATCCGTAGCGCGATCTATGCGACGACTGCGGTGATCCACGAGCGCTTCGAGACCGAGCGTGCGCTCACGGCCATCCGAAACGAGCGCATCACGCTCGTTTCGCTGGTCTCGACGACGCTCGCGCGCCTGCTCGACGCCGGCCTGCGAGATCCGCCACAACTGCGCTGCGCGCTCACGGGGGGTGGACCTGTGCCGGCTGCGCTCGTGCGACGTGCGCGCGCGGCGGGCGTGCCTGTGCTCGAGACTTACGGGCTGACCGAGTGCTGCTCGCAGGCGGCCACGGCCCCGCTCGCCGCCGGCGCAGAGGACAACGGCGCGGGTGTGCCGCTGTTCTGCACCCGCACCGAGATCGCCCCGGACGGGGAGATCCTGCTCGCTGGTCCCACCGTCGCGCGTGGCGCGCAGGCTGCGGACGGTCGCCTGCACACGGGTGATCTCGGACGCATCGACGAGCGTGGCTTCCTGCACGTCACGGGTCGCAAGGCGGACACGATCGTCAGCGGCGGCGAGAACGTCGCGCCCAGCGAGGTCGAGGCCGTGCTCGAATCCTGCCCCGGCGTGCTCGAGGCGGCGGTGCTCGGACGCCCAGACGAGCAGTGGGGAGAGGCCGTCAGCGCGATCGTCGTCATCGCCGCCGAAGCCACGCTCGACGAGCGCGTGGTGCGCGAGCATTGCGCCGCGCGCCTGGCACAGTTCAAGGTGCCCAAGCATGTGACTTTTGCCTCAGCCCCCCTTCCTCGCACCGCGTCTGGCAAGCTGTTGCGAAGGGAGCTGTAATGGGATCTTGTGATGAGCACCGTTCAACCTGAGGAAGGACGTGGCAAGCAGGCGGCGCGCGAGCACCGCACGGCGAGTCTCGCCCACTGGGAAGAGGCGGCTTCGGGCTGGGTTGCGCGTCAGGCGACGCTGCGTGAGCTTTCGGCGCCCGTGTCGCACTGGATGATCGACGCGGTCGATCCCCAGCCCGGCCAACGCGTGCTCGAGCTGGCCGCCGGTCTCGGCGAGACGGGCTTTCTCGCGGCTGAAATGGTGGCGCCTGTCGGCGGGGTGATCACCAGCGATCAGGCCGACGCGATGCTCGACGGCGCACGCAAGCGCGCGGGCGAGCTGAGCCTGACGAACGTCGAGTTTCAGGTGCTCAACGCCGAATGGATCGACCTGCCGGTGGCAAGCGTGGACGCCGTGTTCTGCCGCTGGGGCTACATGCTGATGGCCGACCCGCTCACCGCGTTGAGCGAGACGCGCCGCGTGCTGCGCCCCGAAGGCCACGTCGCGCTGGCGGTATGGGACGCGATCGAGCACAACCCATGGGCGCTGCTGCCGGGCGCCGAGCTGCTCGAGCGCGGTCTGATCGAGCCACCCCCAGAGGGCGCCCCAGGCCCGTTCGCGCTCGGCGACAAGCAGCGTGTGCGCGACCTGCTGGAAGGCGCCGGCTTCGACGAGGTGTGGGTGGAGCGCCTGAACCTGACCCAACGCGCGTCAAACTTCGACGAGTTCTGGGAGACGACGCTCGACATCGCGCGTGTCTTCCATGACGCGGTGCTCTCGCGTCCAGAGTCGGAGATCGCCGACATCCGCGACAGCCTCGCGAAGCGCTTCGCGCCCTACACGGCCGCGGACGGCTCGCTCGAGATCCCGATGCGCACATTGGTGGGCGTCGGCACGGCCTGAGCGCCTTGGACTCGAAGACACCGAAAAGCGTGTGCACGTAAACACCCCCCTTTTAGTGACACACCGATTTTGAACACATAAACCCGGCGGACGCCTCAACACGGCCCAGCGGACCGCCTCGACACGGTCGGTCGGATACGCTGGCGCCATGCTCTATGACGACGATGCAGACCTCAACCTCCTCGGCGGCAAGAATGTCGCGATCCTCGGCTACGGCTCTCAAGGCCACGCCCATGCCCTCAACCTGAAGGACTCCGGCGTAAAAGTCGTGGTCGGCCTGCGCGAGGACTCCTCCTCGGCCACCAAGGCCCGCGCGGACGGTTTTGAGGTGCTCGCGCCGGTCGAGGCCGCCAGCCGCGGCGAGGTTGTGATGATGCTCGTGCCTGACGAGCTGCACCATCAGGTTTGGGATGAAATCTCCGACGGCATCGCCGAGGGTAACGTGCTGCTGTTCGGACACGGCTTCTCGATCCACTACGGCGAGGTCGTGTCGCCCCCGGGCGTTGACGTCGCGATGGTGGCTCCCAAGGGGCCAGGTCACCTCGTGCGCCGGCAGTTCACCGAGGGCTCAGGCGTTCCCGGGCTGATCGCGGTCGCCCAGGACGCGAGCGGCAACGCTCGGGCGCTGGCGCTTGCCTACGCCAAGGGCATCGGCTGCACGCGCGGCGGCGTGATCGAGACGACCTTCAAGGACGAGACCGAGACCGACCTGTTCGGCGAGCAGGCCGTGCTCTGCGGCGGCGCTTCCGAGCTGGTGCAGGCCGGCTTCCAGACGCTTGTCGATGCCGGCTATGACCCGGAGATGGCCTACTTCGAGTGCATGCACGAGCTCAAGCTGATCGTGGATCTGATGTACGAAAAGGGCCTTGCCGGCATGCGCTATTCGATCTCCAACACGGCCGAGTACGGTGACTACACGCGCGGCAAGCGCGTCATAACCGAGGAGACGCGCGAGAAAATGCGCCAGATCCTCAAGGAGATCCAGGACGGCGACTTCGCGCGCGAGTGGATCGCCGAGAACCGCGCCGGGCAGGAGAACTTCAAGCGCATGCGTGCCGAGCAGCAAGGCACCCAGATCGAGCAGGTCGGCGGCGAGCTGCGCTCGCACATGGCTTGGATCAAGACCTCGTTTTAGCCCGTCGTCATGGTGTCTGGGACTGATTGAGCCTGGCCGCTGACGACGCGCTCGCGGTTCGCTACACTCGCCACTGTCGTCGCGACTGGCGCACGAGGTGGAGCTAACCACCGGGGAGCGACGAGCATCAACGCCGCGCGCCTGGGCATCCTTCGATCTCCGATACTCCGCGAGGAAGCCCGATGACGACCAGCTCTCAAGCGCAGCACGACCAACTGACGATCCCCGATCAGCTGAAGCCCGTCGATGGGCGCTTCGGCTGTGGGCCCTCCAAGGTGCGTCCCGAGGCGCTCGAGCGGCTGGCAAGCGATGGCGCGACGCTGATGGGGACATCGCACCGCCAAAAGCCGGTCAAGGGCCTCGTGGGCGAGGTCCGCTCGGGCCTTGCCGAGCTGTTCTCGCTGCCTGAGGGCTATGAGGTCGCGCTCGGCAACGGCGGCGCGACCGCCTTCTGGGACGCGGCCTCCTTTGGTCTGGTCGAGCGTCGCGCGCTGCACGTGGCCTTTGGTGAGTTCTCCCAGAAGTTCGCGACCGTCACGAGCGACGCTCCTTTCCTCGAGGACCCGCTCGTCGTCAAGGCTGAGCCTGGCAGTGCGCCGAGCGCCGAGGAGGTCGAGGCGGCGCTTGCGGGCGCCGACGGCGACGTCGATGCGATCGCCTGGGCCCACAACGAGACTTCGACCGGCGTGATGGCGCCGGTGCTGCGTCCAGCTGCGGCAGGCGATGCGCTGGTGCTGATCGACGCCACCTCAGGTGCCGGCGGCCTGCCGGTGGACGTCTCCCAGGCCGACGCCTATTACTTCGCCCCGCAGAAGTGCTTCGCCAGTGATGGGGGGCTCTGGGCCGCGTTGCTCAGCCCCGCGTCGGTGGAGCGGATCGCGCGAATCGAGGCCTCCAAGCGTTTTACGCCGGCCTCCCTGTCGCTGCCGATCGCGCTTGAAAACTCGCTGAAGGACCAGACCTACAACACCCCGGCATTGGCGACATTGTTTCTGCTGGCTGACCAGATTCGCTGGATGCTCGACGGCGGCGGGCTTGCCTGGTGCGTGGCGCGCAGCAGCGAGTCCTCCACACACCTGTACGAGTGGGCTGAGCAGAGCCAGTACGCGACCCCGTTCGTGACGGCACCGGCCAGCCGCTCGCTCGTTGTCGGCACGATCGACTTCGACGAGCGCGTCGACGCGAAGCTGCTGGCAAGCACTTTGCGCGCCAACGGGATCGTCAACGTCGAGCCCTATCGCAAGCTGGGCCGCAACCAGCTGCGCGTCGGCATGTTCCCGGCCGTCGAGCCTGAGGACGTGCGCGCGCTCACGGCATGTATCGACTGGGTGGTCGAGCGGACCGCGGCATGAGCGTATATATGTTACTTTTTTTGCAATTCACGATGGTATAAACAAAATGTATATACCATTGCCAATTCCACGAAATATATACATACCTCCTCGAAGGGAGCGCCCGTGACCGACGAACGACTCAAGGTGCTTGTCAAGGAGAAGGTCGGCGACTCGGGCGTCAAATTGCTCGAAGAACATTTCGACGTCGACCTCGGCATCGACTGGTCCAACGAGGAATTTGCCGAGAAGATCGGCGCCTATCACGGCATCCTGATCCGTTCGGCGACAAAGATGACGGCCGAGCTGATCGATGCCGCAGAGAACCTGCGCGTGATCGGCCGCGCCGGGGTCGGCGTGGACAACGTCAACGTGGAAGCCGCCACGCGCCGCGGCATCGTTGTCGCCAACGCGCCGCAATCGAACGTCGTGACCGCCGCCGAGCACACAATGGCGCTGCTACTGGCGCTGGCGCGCAACATCCCCCAGGCCTACGCCTCGCTCACGGCCGGCAAGTGGGAGCGCTCCAAGTTCTCCGGCGTCGAGCTGTACGAGAAGACGCTCGGCATCCTCGGCTTCGGGCGCATCGGCCAGCTGGTCGCGGCACGCGCGCGCGGCTTTGGCATGCGCGTGCTCGCCTTCGACCCGTTCGTCTCGGCCGAGCGCTACCGCGAGCTTGGCGTCGAGAAGGCCGAGAACAGCGAGGAGATCTACGCGCAGGCCGACTTCATCACGGTGCACTTGCCCAAGACGCCGGAGACGGCTGGCTGGGTGAATGCCGAGGCGTTCGCCAAGATGCGCGACGGCGTGCGCATCCTCAACGTCGCCCGCGGTGGGCTGATCGACGATGGGGCGCTCAAGGACGCGCTTGACTCCGGCAAGGTGGCAGGCGCTGCGCTCGACGTGTTTCCCTCCGAGCCGATCACCGACTACCCACTGTTTCAGGGCTACCCTCAGGTTGTCGTCACACCGCACCTGGGCGCCTCGACGGCTGAGGCAACCGACCGCGCCGGCTACCAGAGCGCCGAGCAGGTCGTCGCTGCGCTCACGGGCGGCGTCGTCTCAACCGCTGTCAACATTCCCTCGGTTGGGGCAGAGGACATGGAGGTGCTGGGGCCGTTCTTGCCGCTCGCCCGTCGCCTCGGCCGCCTTGCGATGTCGCTGGCCGAGGGCAGCTCGGTCGAGCGCATCGAGGCCGCCTTCATGGGTCGCATCGCCGACTTCGACACGCGCCTGCTCACACTCGCGGTGATCAGTGGCGCCCTGGAGGGTCGCACCGAGGAGCAGGTCAACCTCGTCAACGCGCCAAGCATGGCCCAGCAGCGCGGCATCGTCGTCGAGGAGAAGTCCGTTACCGAGGCGCAGGACTTCAACGAGCTAATCCGTGTGACCGTCGTCGCCGGCGGCGAGAAGGTCGCGGTCGCCGGCACGGGCATCGGCCCCAATCGCGTGCCGCACTTGGTCGAGGTGCAGAGCCGGCGCCTGACGATCGAGCTGACCCCGCACGTGGCGGTCTTCCGCTACGCCGACCTGCCGGGCATGATCGGTCGTGTCGGCACGATCTTCGGCTCCCACGGCATCAACATCTCCTCGGCCGCGGTCGGCCACACACCCGACAAAGATGAGCAGCGCCTAGCGGCGATGGTCGTCACGACCGATGCGCAGGTGCCGGCCGAGGTCGTGCAGGAGATCGTCGCCTCCGAGGGCTTCGTCGCCGGTTGGGCTGTCGAGCTGAGCTGAACGTCGCACCGGCTCTGGCGATTCGCGCACGCCGGTGCTAACCTCGGGGCACATGTCGTTTCAGCTCTCCCTGTCGCTTCTCCTTCTGCCTGTGCCCGCAAGGGTGCTCCCCCCTCGGGGGGAATAGCGCGTGGCGGCCGCGTAGCCGCAAACCCAAAGGAGAAGCGTCAAAGCGAGAGAACTGGAAAAGTGAGGAGACGACATGACCCAGCAAGCTAAACCCCAAGAGGTACGGGAAGCGAAGGACGAGCGCAACCGCGTACGCGTGTTCGACACCACCCTGCGCGACGGCGAGCAATCGCCCGGTATCTCCTTGAACCAGCAGGAGAAGCTGGAGATCGCCCAACAGCTGGCGCGCCTGGGCGTGGACATCATCGAGGCGGGCTTTCCGATCACCTCGCCCGGGGACTTCGAGTCGGTGCAGGCCATTTCCCGGGAGGTTGAAGGCCCGGTCATCTGTGGCCTGGCACGTACCTCTGCACAGGACATCGACGCCGCCTGGGAGGCGGTCCGCGATGCCGAGCGCCCGCGCATTCACACATTCATCGCCACCTCGGACATTCACATCGAGCGCAAGCTGCAGACCACGCGCGATGACGTCAAGGGCCAGGTGCGCGCCGCCGTGGCGCACGCCAAGAGCTACACCGACGACGTCGAGTTCTCACCAGAGGACGGTTCGCGCTCGGACGTGCAGTACATGGCCGAGGTGATCCAGATCGCGCTGGATGAGGGCGCCACGACGATAAACGTGCCGGACACCGTCGGCTACACGATGCCTGAGGAGTACGCGGCGATGTTCACGGAGCTGTACAGGTTGGTGCCTGGCCTGCGGGATGTCGTCGTCTCCGTTCACTGTCACGACGACCTGGGCCTGGCGGTCGCCAATTCGCTGGCGGGCGTGCAGGCTGGTTGTAGGCAAGTGGAGTGTGCGATCAACGGCATCGGCGAGCGTGCGGGCAACGCCTCGCTTGAGGAGATCGTGATGCTGCTGCACACGCGCGAGCCCGCACTGGGCCTGTGGACGGGCATCGAGACGACCGAGATCGCGCGCACCAGCCGTCTGGTCTCGCGCTTGACCGGCTACCCGGTGCAGCCCAACAAGGCGATCGTCGGGCGCAACGCGTTTGCGCACGAGGCCGGTATTCACCAGGACGGCGTGCTGAAGGAGCGCGCCACCTACGAGATCATGGACGCCACCACCGTCGGTCTGCAGAGCAACGCGATCGTGCTGGGCAAGCACTCGGGTCGCCACGCGCTAAGCAAGGCGCTGGAGGAGATGGGCTTCAAGGTCGACGGCCAAGCCCTGAACACAGCCTTCAAGCGCTTCAAGGAGATCGCCGACCGCAAGAAGCAGGTCACGGCGATGGACCTAGAGGCGCTGGTCACCGAGGAGCTGCGCGGCGACGACGTGGCCGCTTATGCCCTGGTCGACTTCGAGGTCGCCGCCTCCTCGGCCAGCCCGCCGATGGCGCGTGTAAACGTGAGCGTGGAGGACGGCGCGGTCAAGCTGGGGGAGTCCTCCGGCGACGGCCCGGTAGACGCGATCTTCAAGGCGATCAACGCGGCCACAGGCGTCGAGGCAGCGCTGCGCGAGTTCCGTGTGGATGCCGTCACCGAGGGCCAGGACGCACTGGGTGAGGTCTCGGTCGTCGTCGAGGTCGAGGGCCAGACCGGAGCCGGCCAGGGCGTCTCCACCGACATCATCGAGGCGGCTGCGCGTGCGTACGCGCGTGCGCTGTCGATCGGGGTGATGCGCGCGCGCGAGGGCGAGCGTGGCGTTGGGCTGCCGGAGCCGGCGGCCTGAGCGGCGGCAAAGGCCTATGGCAACGACAAAGGCAAAGCAGCGTGAGGAGCCCCCGGTTTCCGATATGCGCTGGGAGGCGTTCGATTCGAGTGTGATCGGCGCGCGCGTGAAGGCTCTGCGCGAGGCCTCCTCGTTGTCGCTGCGCGATCTAGCCGAGCGCAGTGGCGTCAGCGCGCCGATGCTCTCGCAGGTCGAGCGCGGAGAGACCAGCCCAACCCTGACGGTCGCCGCGCGGATCGCCGCCGGACTTGACCTGCGCCTCTCGCAGCTGTTGCGCCTTGACGAGGGTGGCTCGGTCACGGTCGTGCACTCCGATGAACGTGGGCGAGGCGGCAACGCCAAGCGGGGGCACAGCTTCGAGGTGCTGACCGCCGCGCAGCCAGGCCAGCGCTCAGAGCTCTCGCGCCATACGCTCGCGCCGGGGGGCGCCACCGGCGCCCCCGACGACCCGCCGATGCACGAGCCCGGTAGTCGCGAGACCGCGTTGATCGAGAACGGCGCGGTGGTGCTCGTGTGCGACGGTCAGCGCTACAAGCTCAGTGCAGGGGATTGCGTCACCTTCGATGCCGATTTGCCCCATCACTTCGAGAATCACACCGACACGCAAGCAACCTTGCTGGCCGTCGTCAGCGCCGGTTTGCGCCGCAGCTAGCTGACGCAACGCCTGGGCGCCGGGCACATACGGACGATCTCCGTATGTGATAACGTACGTTCGTATGATGGCCTCTGAGGCAAAGCGAGAGGAGCGAGCACGATGACCGCAGCCAAGACGATGTTCGAGAAGATATGGGAGGCCCACGAGGTCGCCGATGGACTGCTGTACATCGATCTGCACCTGGTGCACGAGGTGACCAGCCCGCAGGCCTTCGACGGGTTGCGTCTCGCTGGACGCCAGGTTCGCCGGCCCGACCGCACGCTGGCCACCGCCGACCACAACACGCCCACCGACGGCACCCCGGTTGCCGCCCGCATCAAGGACGAGCTTTCTCGCGTACAGGTGGAAACGCTCGAGCGCAACTGTGCTGAGTTCGGAGTGCCCATCTACTCGCTGGGTTCCGAGCGCCAGGGGATCGTGCATGTGATCGGCCCCGAGCTGGGGGTCACCCAGCCGGGCATGACGATCGTATGCGGCGACTCTCACACTTCTACCCACGGCGCGTTCGGGGCCCTGGCCTTCGGGATCGGCACGAGCGAGGTCGAGCATGTGCTCGCCACGCAGTGCATGGTCCAGCAACGCCCACGTTCGATGCGCATCAGCTATGAGGGAGCGCTCGGCTTCGGCGTGACCGCCAAGGACCTGATCCTGGGCACATTGGGCCAGCTGGGCGTCGGCGGCATGACCGGCCACGTCGTCGAGTACGCGGGTCCCGCGATCGAGGCGCTCTCGATGGAGGGCCGCATGACCGTCTGCAACATGACGATCGAGGGTGGCGGCCGCGCCGGCATGATCGCGCCAGATGAGGCAACTTTCGCCTGGTTTCGCGAGCGTGAGTTGCCCGGTGCTGCGCAGGGAGCGGAGCTGGAGCAGGCGATCGAGTGTTGGCGCGAGCTGCGCAGCGACGACGGGGCCTTCTTCGACAGCGAGATCGCGATCGACGCCTCGGCGATCTCCCCGCAGGTCACCTGGGGCACCAATCCGGGAATGGTCCGCGCGGTCACCGAGCGCGTTCCGGCCCCAGAGGAGTTCGACTCCCCAGCCGACCGCGAGGCGACCGAACGCGCGCTCGACTACATGGCCCTGAAGGCCGGCCAGCCGATCGAGGAGATAGCGGTGGACCGCGTCTTCATCGGCTCGTGCACGAACTCGCGTATCGGTGATCTACGCGCCGCCGCCGAGGTCGTGGCGGGCCGCAAAGTAGCCTCGTCGGTCAACGCGATGGTCGTCCCCGGCTCCCAGCAGGTCAAGGCGCAGGCCGAGGCCGAGGGCCTCGACCGCATCTTTCGCGACGCCGGCTTCGATTGGCGCGTCGCGGGCTGCTCGATGTGTCTGGGCATGAACCCTGACATCCTCGCTCCAGGCGAGCGCTGCGCCTCGACCTCGAACCGCAACTTCGAGGGTCGTCAGGGGCGAGGAGGTCGCACGCACCTCGTCTCACCGCAGATGGCGGCCGCAGCTGCGATCGAGGGCCACTTCACCGACATCCGCCATTGGAGCTGAGCATGGAGCCGATAAACACGATCTCGGGCAAGGTCACCCACCTGGACCGCGCCGACGTCGACACCGACCAGATCATGCCCAAGCAGTTCCTGAAGCGGGTGGAGCGCACCGGCTTCGGCGAGTTCCTGTTCTACGACTGGGCCAAGGAGCCGGGCTGGGAGCTGCCTGCCAATCCGATCTTCGTGGCGGGTCGCAACTTCGGCTGTGGCTCTTCGCGCGAGCACGCCCCCTGGGGTCTGCAGGACTATGGTTTCCAGGCAGTTGTTGCGCCGAGCTTTGCCGACATCTTCTACTCCAACTGCACGAAGATCGGGCTGCTGCCGGTGGTGCTCTCAGAGGAGGACTGCCAGGCGTTCGCGCACGCCGGCAAGGGCAGCATCGACCTCGATGCCCAGGAGGTGCACTTCGCCGAGCGCGAGGTTGCCTTCGAGATCGAGGCCGAGGTCCGTCGCCGCCTGCTCGAGGGGCTCGACGACATCGGCGCCACGCTCACCGAGGAGGATGCGATCGTCGCCTATGAGCGCGCTCGCGAGCGCTCCGGTCCGGTCACGACAGCTCTGTAGCTGTCAGGATCGCCGCGTAGCCGCCGGTAGCGTTCGAACACTCACCACCCGTCCCCAGAGGAGACACATGGCACATCACATTGTCACCCTTCCCGGCGACGGGATTGGTCCTGAGATCCTTGCGCCGACGCTCGAGTTGCTGCATACGCTCGGCGACTTCGAGTTCGAGGAGCACGCTTTTGGCGGCGCCGCGATCGACCTGCACGGCACGGCTCTCACCGATGAGACGCTTGCCGCCTGCAAGCGAGCCGACGCTGTGTTGCTGGCAGCGGTCGGGGGGCCCAAGTGGGATACGACCGATGCACACGCTCCGCGCCCTGAGCAGGGCTTGCTCGGGCTGCGCAAGGGACTAGGGTTGTATGCGAACCTGCGCCCGGTCAAGCCGCTGCCGGCGCTGTATGAATCCTCGCCACTGCGCCGCGAGCGCATCGAGGGAACAGATCTGCTCGTCGTGCGCGAGCTCACCGGCGGAATCTACTTTGGCGAGAAGACCCGCACGCCGGACTACGCCTCCGACGTCTGCGCTTATTCGCGCGAGGAGATCGAGCGGATCGCGCGCATCGCATTCGGGGCGGCGCGGGCGAAGGTCTCAAGCGTGGACAAGGCCAATGTGCTGGAGACGTCGCGGTTGTGGCGGGAGGTCGTGATCGATGTGCATTCGCGGGAGTTCCCGCATATCCAGCTTGAGCACGTGCTCGTTGACAACGCCGCCATGCAGCTCGTCTCAGCGCCGCGCCATTTCGACACGATCCTCACCGAGAACATGTTCGGCGACATCTTGAGCGACGAGGCCGCGATGATCACAGGATCGATTGGGATGCTGCCATCCGCGTCGCTCGGTGCCGACGGCCCCGGCCTGTTCGAGCCTGTTCATGGCTCGGCTCCAGACATCGCCGGGCAAGCGATAGCCAACCCGCTGGCAATGTTCCTATCCGCCGCGTTGATGCTGCGCCACGGCCTTGGCTTGGAAAGCGAGGCAGCGGCTGTTGAGTCCGCGGTCGAACTTGCACTCGCGGATGGACTGCGCACCCCCGACCTGGGAGGCGACGCGAGCACGAGCGAGGCGACTGGCGCTGTACTGGCCCACCTCTGAGTCGAGCTCCGACTCAGGCAGAAGCCCTAGCCTTGGCACATGGGCTGGCGGCTGTAGAATCGACAGTTCGAACCGGGTTCAGTTAGGAGACGACAACGTGGACACATGCGAGCTCATATGGATGAATGGAGAGTTCCTTGCCTGGGAGGACGCCAAGATTCATGTCCTGACGCACGGTCTGCACTACGGCACGGGCGTCTTTGAGGGGATCCGTTGCTACGACACCGAGCTTGGCCCGGCAATCTTCCGTAACGCCGAGCACATGGAGCGGTTGCTGCAGTCTTCCGAGCTGTACTACATGCCGGTGCCTTATACGGCCGTGGAGCTGCAGGCGGCCGCGCGTGAGCTCGTGGCCAACAACAACCTGCGCTCCTGCTATATCCGCCCGATCGTCTATCGCGGCTACGGCTCGATGGGGTTGAACCCGATGGATGCGCCTGTGGACGTGACGATCGCCTGCTGGGAGTGGGGCACCTATTTGGGCGAGGACGGCATGACCAACGGCATCCGCGCCAAGGTCTCCTCGTGGCGGCGCATCTCGCCCGACTCGCTGATCCCGCACGCCAAGGCCTCAGGCCAGTACCTGAACAACGTGCTCGCTAAGGTCGAGTCGATGAAGGCGGGCTACCAGGAGGCGATCCTGCTCGACGACCACGGTCACGTATGTGAGGGCACCGGCGAGAACATCTACATCGTCGCCGGCGGGGAGATCGTCACGCCGGGCCACCACAACTCGATCCTCGACGGCATCACGCGCCGCTCGATCATGCAGCTGGCCGCCGACCTCGGCTACCCGGTCGTTGAGCGCAACATCGCGCGCGCGGAGATGTACCTGGCCGATGAGGTCTTCATGTCCGGCACCGCGGCCGAGCTTGTGCCGGTCGTCGAGGTGGACGACCACAGGGTCGGCTCGGGCAAGCCGGGCGAGGTCACGCGCCTGCTGCAGAGCGCCTTTGACGACGCGATCCACGGGCGCTCGGAGCCCTACCGCGAATGGCTCGACGTGGTCGCCGCCAGCACGCCCGCGCCACCGGCGCCGAGCCCCACGGGCTGATGAGTCACATACAGCTCTACGACGCCACCCTGCGCGACGGCATGGGGGGAGGCGGCATGAGCCTCACCGCGCAGGAGAAGCTGCGCGTCGTACACGCGCTCGACGCACTCGGCATCCACCTGATCGAGGCGGGCTTCCCCGCGTCGAATCCGAAGGAGCTCGAGCTGTTCGCGCTGCTCGAGCGCGAGAGCTTCAGCGTCAGCGAGATAGTCGCCTTCGGCATGACGCGCCGGCGTGACGCTCCGGCCGAGCAGGACGAGGGGCTGCGCATCCTCGCGGAGTCCTTCGTGCCGGTCTGCACGCTCGTCGGCAAGAGCTCGCCGCTGCACGTCGAGAAGGTCGTGCGCGTCTCCCCGGAGGAGAACCTCGCGATGATCTCTGAGTCGATCGCCTTCCTGCACGCTCAGGGCAAGCGCGTGCTGTTCGACGCCGAGCACTTCTTCGACGGCTACGCCGCCGATCCCAGCTACGCGCTGGATTCGCTGCGCGCGGCAGCAGCAGCCGGCGCCGAGCGGGTTGTGCTGTGCGACACCAACGGCGGCTCGCTGCCCGGACGCGTGCGCGCGGTCGTCGAGGCGGTGCACGCCGAGCTGGGAGATCTAGCGCTCGGTATCCACACGCACGACGACGGCGGCTGCGCCGTGGCCAACACGCTGGTCGCCGTCGAAGCCGGCGCCAGCCAGGTACAGGGCACGATCAACGGGATCGGCGAGCGCACGGGCAACGCCAACCTCGTCACGATCATCGCCGACCTGCAATTGAAGATGGGCTACGAGGGTCTGCCTGCAGAGCGGCTGGTGCGTCTGACCGAGACCGCGCACCTACTGGACGAGCTGCTCAACCGTGCTCCCAGCCCCGCCCAGCCGTATGTCGGCAAGAACGCCTTCGCGCACAAGGCGGGCTTGCACACCGCGGCGATTCGCGCCGACGCCGCCACGTTCGAGCACATCGACCCGGCACTGGTCGGCAACGCGCGCGACGTGCTCGTATCGGAGCTCTCGGGACGCGGCACAGTCATCGAGAAGGCGGCAGAGTTCGGGATCGAGCTTGACGAGGAGGCCATCGGGCGTGTGCTTGAGCGCGTGAAGAACGCCGAGCACGAAGGCTTTCAGTTCGAGGCCGCGGACGGCACACTGGAGCTGCTGATGCGCGAGGAGGCCGGTCTCTACGAGCCGCTGTTCGTGCTGTTGTCGTGGCGGGTCATCTCCGAGCAGCGCTTCGACAGCGAAGTGGAAACCGAGGCGACGATCAAGATCGTCGCGCCGCCGGGGCCGGAGGAGATCGAATTCATCTGCACGGCCGAGGGCAACGGCCCGGTGAACGCGCTCGACAACGCTTTGCGGGAGGCACTCGAGCAGGTCTATCCGCATCTGCGCGATCTGAAACTGGTCAACTACAAGGTACGGATCCTCGATGAGGCCAGGGGCACGGCCGCCGTCACGCGGGTTCTGATCGATGTGTCTGACGGCGAGCGCGTCTGGGGGACTATCGGGGTCTCCGGGGACATCATTGCCGCGTCTTGGGAGGCGTTGGTCGATTCGCTTGCCGTTGGAGTGCAGCAGCCCGCGTCACGGACCCCGTCGTCGGCGTCGATTCGATCGTCGGGTCAGGACGGTGGGGACGCTTCGCAGGGTGATGGGTGGACCGAGGCCCCGTCGATCGAATGACGTCGTCGCCGGTGTCCTGCTTTGGGTGATCTGGAGGTCATACAGCTCGCTAGGCCTGTTCTTGGGCTTACAGAGGAGAGGTTGGTCTCTGAGGTCTTGACTTCCGGGCAGCTTTCGCTTGGGCCTAAGCTGGTGGAGTTCGAGCGGCTTTTTGCGGAGTTTGTCGGTAGTCCGCTTGCCTGTGCTGTCTCTAGTGGTACCGCGGGGCTGCATCTTGCTCTGCGGGCTGTTGGCGTCTGCGACGGGGACGAGGTGATCACGAGTCCGTTCTCGTTTGTCGCTTCTGCGAATGTGGCGCTTTATGAGCGCGCTCGGCCAGTTTTCGCCGATATAGACCCGGTGACACTCAACCTCGATCCGGTGGCGGCCGAGGCGGCTGTCACCGAGCGTACGCGGGCGATACTGCCTGTGCACATCTTCGGTTACCCGGCCGATATGCCGGCGTTCGAGGCGATCGCCAGGCGTCATGGGCTTGGGATCGTGGAGGACGCCTGCGAGGCGCTGGGGGCCGTACATGGGGACGGCACGGCCGTCGGCGCGCGCGGGAATGCCGCCGTGTTCGGGTTCTACGCCAACAAGCAGCTCACGACGGGTGAGGGGGGGATGGTCACGCTTGGCGATCCCGACGTCAAGCTGCGGATCGATTCCGAGCGCAACCAGGGGCGCGCGCCGGACATGGACTGGCTCGACCACGATCGGCTTGGTTTCAACTACAGGCTGTCGGACATTGCCTGTGCCGTTGGTATTGGGCAGATGGCGCGGCTACCGGGAATGCTGGAATTGCGAGCGCTCGCCGCCTCTTACTACCGCGAGGCGCTTGCCGAGATCGAGGGCCTCGAGCTTCCCTGCGAGGACCACGAAGGCGCTCGGCGCGGGTGGTTCGTGTACGTGGTGCAACTGCCTCACGGCGTCGATCGTGACGAGACGGTGCGCGGGCTCGCGGCGCTCGGTATCCAGAGCAAGCCTTACTTGCCGGCGATCCACCTGATGAGCTTCTATCGCGAGCGCTTCGGCCATCGCGAGGGCGAGTTTCCCGTGTGCGAGGACGTCGCCGCGCGTTCGCTGGCGCTGCCGCTGTACCCGGGTCTGTTCGAGAACGACGCAGCACGCGTGGCCGCTGCGCTGCGGAGCACGCTCGGGCGCTGAGATGTGCCCGTCTGGGCGCTCAACCATATGTCCAGCGCGACATTGTCTCTGACTTGCGTGCACGCGACGTCGCGATCCAGAAAAGCCCATGTTCGCAGGGAAAAGCTGTGCGCGTTCTTCAGGCGAGTTCCATCAATGCGGCGAGCGCCGAAAAGTTCTGACTGGTAGACGTGACCGAACTGTGATAGGACTTCCACTGGCGTCTGCCAACCAACACAGGACACGAATGGGCAAGGCTTGGGGTCGGGGTGTTAAGGACGGCACTTCGACTCGGGCCTCTATTGTGGGGTATAACAAGCGATCGTATGGCTGTTCCCACGTTCATCACGCTTGGTCCTTCCGGTACGTGTCACGAGCACGCGTTGCTGCGCTATCTGGAGTTCCAGGGTCTCGAGGATGCGCGCGTGGAGCTGGTACGCGACTTCGAGGTGGGCCTGGAGCGGGTGCACGAAGAGCCAAACGGGTTTCTGCTGCAGTGCAGCTCGCATCCCGACGTGCACATCGTGACCGAGCGCTACCGCCAGGAGGTGTTCGTGGTCGACACGTTCATGTTCCCGGCCAAGGAAATGGGCTTGATCGCGCGCAGCGACGTGCCCGAGCCGCGCAGCCTCGGAGTGGTGGCGGCCGCGATGGGCTATCCCGACCTGACGCGCTGGGAGACGATCGTCAAGGAGCCGGCCAACCCGATCGTCGCGGAGAACCTGCTGGTGGGGAAGTACGACGCCGGCGTGACGTTCGTGGCCTTCGGCGAAGAACACCCAGAGGCGTTGCGCGTGCTCGAGCGCTACGGCGAGGTCGACACCGACCTGGCTCGTGTACGGCAGGCGCCGGCGCTACGCCGGCGAGCTGATCGGGCAGCGCATCCCAGAGTTCCTTAGCGGCGAGCTCGCGCGCGCATGAGGCCGCCGGAGAACGGCGTCGTCGACCGTGCGCGCTATCCCGCCGTCACGGTCGGGGAGGGCTATGCGGTGGGCACGATCGACGACCTCGAGCAGGGCTATGGGTTTCGCAAAGTCAGGCGCGGCCTCGGCGTCACCGCCTTCGGGGTCAACGCGCTGGTGCGCCCGCCCGGCTACGAGACGAAATGGCACTACCACGACCTGCAAGAGGAGCTGTACTTCGTCCATCGTGGCTCGATCGAGATGGAGTTCGGCGACGGCAGTTCGCACATGCTCGAGGAGGGCTCGTTCGCGCGGGTCGACCCGGCCACGATCCGGCGTATCAAGATCCTCGGTCCGGGCGAGACGATCTACATTTGCGTGGGTGGCAAGGACGGCTACATCGGCCATGACGGGCGCACGCCGGAGAGCGCGTAGCGCGTGTCCGCAGTGACGTAGTCGGGGGAGAGGATGGATCTCCAGCTAGAGGGCAAGAACATTCTGATCACCGGGGGCTCCGCCGGGCTCGGTCTGGCGCTTGCGGAACTGCTGGTGGGAGAGGGCGCGCGCGTGTGCATCTTTGCACGGGGCGCCGAGCGGATGAAACAGGCCAACCGCCGGCTGCACGAGCTGGGCGGAGCGGAAACGCTCGGTCTGCTCGGTGACGTCACCGATCCCGAGCACATCCAGGGCCTCGTCTTCACGCTCGAGGACAACTGGGGTCGGATCGACGGAGTCGTCAACAACGCGGGCGGCCTCGCCGCCGGCGCGTTCGCTGAGCACAGCGACGGCGTCTGGGAAGCGGACATCGACCTGAAGCTGATGGCTGCTGTACGGCTCACGCGGGCTGCCCTACCGCTGCTGCGGGCATCGCGCGGGGGGGCCGTGCTCAACACGCTGGCGATCTCCGGCAAGGCGCCCGACGCCTTCACGACGCCGACATCGGTGTCACGCGCCGCCGGGCTCGCGCTCACCAAGGCGCTCTCGCGCGAGCTTGGGCCCGAGCAGATCCGCGTCAACGCGATCCTGATCGGGGTCGTCGAAAGCGCGCAGCTGGAGGAGCGCGCCGCGGCGGAGGGGATCACGCCGCAGGAGTACTACGCGCGGATGGTCGAGACCGCGCGGATCCCGCTCGGGCGCGTCGGGCGGGCGGAGGAGTACGCGGCGCTGGCGGCGTTCCTGCTCTCGCCACGGGCGTCCTACGTGACGGGGGTGGGGGTCAACCTCGACGGCGGGCTGTGTCCGCTGGCGTGATACGCGCGGTGAAGATCATCGCGTGGTGCTCGTCCCCAACCGCGAGGCTGCGCGGTTGCACTCCTTCCGGGGCTGGTCCGGCGGCCGGATCGCCGGCCTTGACGCCGATCACGCTCACGCGAAGTGGCAGGAACCCCTCCTTTATCTCCGTCTCACGCGCGGCGGGGCGGGGTGTCACATCAGCCGGTCCGCCGTCACCAGGTGCATGCGTCGGTCGCGCTTGGCTGCCTCCACCAGTCGCGGTGCGAAGCTCCTTCGCGCGAAGAAGTAAAGCGCTGGCGGCGGATCTTCTGGCGCTATGTGCAGTGCCAGTGCTTCGAGCTTCGCCTTCTCCGCGTACGGGAGTGGGCCGGCCGTCCACTTGCACGAGCCGACCGCGATGACGCGGGCGTCGTCGTCGATCGCCACGGCGTCGAGCTCGCGGTCGATGCTTCGGAGTGCCTTGCCGCGCGTCTCGCGGACCTTCCCCCACCAGCGCCCGGTGGCCGCGGCGTCGGTGTCGCGGCGCAGCCAACTCTGGCAGACTTCCTCGAACGCGGGCGCCGAGACGAAGTCGTCGAGCTGGGGCAGCACTTGCCGCTGCAGGTGCCTGCGCGCGCCGGCGGGGTCGATCAGGCGGTCGTGGGAGGGCAGGACGAAGCGAAACCAGAAACGCAGGTAGGGGTCTGCGATGCGGTAGCGAGTCTGCCGCGAGCGCTCTGGATTGGCCACGGTCACGGGGACGATCCGCTGCACGAGCCACATCCGCTGCAGCACGTCGAGCATCTGGCTGACCCTCATCGCGCCGCCGCGCACTCCCGTGCGGGTCGCGATCTGCGAGACGCGCGTCTGCCCGGCGGCGATCGCGCGCAGCACCGAGAAATAGCCGGCGGCATCGGTCAGCTCCTGGTCGAGCAGCAGCCGCGCCTCCTCGTGCAGCAGCCCATCGCTCATCAGGATCAGGTTCAGGATGTTCTCGGCCAGGTCCTGCTCGGGACGAATCTGGGCGAGGTAGTAGGGCATGCTCCCGAAGACCGCATAGGCGGCGATCAGCTGCTCAGGCGACCATCGCGGTAGGAACAGAGCGACATCCTCAGGTATGAAGGGGCGGAGTCGCAGCTGGCCGGCACGGCGGCCGTAGGTGGTGGCGGAATAGCCGGCGACTTCGCGCTCGAAGAAGCCGATCTCGCTGCCGCACAGCACGAGGAAGATTGGCAGCTCCTCGCCGCGCTCCCGCCACCAGACGTTGATCGTTGAGCCTATGTCGCGCTGCTCGCGCGCGATGTGCTGGAACTCGTCGAGCACTAGCAGCACGGGTCCCTCGCGCGCCCAGTCGGCGACCGCGTCGAGCGCCTCGCGCCAGCCGCTCGCCGATAGCTGTGCCCGTCCCGTCGCTCGCGCAAGACGCTCGGAGAAGTCGGCGAGCTGATCGGAACGCGTGCCGCTCGTGGCCTCGAAGTAGACATGGCGCTTGTCTTCGGCGAAGCTCAGTAGCAGAGCGCTCTTGCCGACCCGCCTGCGCCCCCACAGCGTGAAGATCTGCGCCTCGCCGCTGTCCCAGCGTCGCTGCAGGCGCTCGAGCTCGTGTGTGCGGTTCAGGAACGGTCGCTTGAGGCTCATGGAGAAAATATAGCATCCAATTAGTTATTTCATAAATAAGTAATCTCTAGGTCGTGTGCCGACGGCTACTCAAGTAAATTCAACGCTCTGCAAGCCATTTGAACACCCAGGTGGGGAGAGAAATGGATCTGGAGCTCGAGGGCAAGAACATCCTGATCACCGGGGGACGCGCCGTCGGGCTCGCGCTGACCAAGGCGCTCTCGCGCGAGCTCGCGCCCGAGCAGATCCGCGTCGAGACCGCGCGGATCCCGCTCGGGCGCGTCGGGCGGGCGGAGGAGTACGCGGCGCTGGCGGCGTTCCTGCTCTCGCCACGGGCGTCCTACGTGACGGGGGTGGGGGTCAACCTCGACGGCGGGCTGTGCCCGCTAGCGTGATACCCGCCATCGCGCACCAGGATTTTGCGTTCAGCGCGCAGCAGCAGGCTTTGCTGACGGAGACCGACCTCACACTGGCATGGGTTCGACGATGGCGCGGGGCCTGCTGCCCACGCTGGCGATCTCTGGCAAGGCTCCTGACGCTTTCACGACGCCGACATCGGTGTCACGCGCCGCGGGCTGGCGCTCACCAAGGCGCTCTCGTGGGAGCTTGGGCCCGAGCAGATCCGTGTCAACGCGATCCTGATCGGGGACTGGTGCCAGCGGTGGGCTCAGCAATGTCGGGGTACGGTGGCCCTTGGACAGCGCAGGACGATGTCCACTCGGAGCGAATACGTCTTGTATGGTGAATCGGCTGAAAGATCCGGCGGAGTGGCAGCCGGACATCGACCGAAGTGTTGCCGAGTACGACGAGTGGTATCTCGCCGAGTCGCCGGGCATGTTCGCGGAGGCGAGGGGGCGTGCCGTCGTCGAGGTCGAGGAGGCCATGCTGGCGACCGACGACTTCCGTGTGTTCGACGCGGATGCACTGATCGCTCGGCCGAGCGCGCTCTTCGTCGCGCGCATGTGCGTCTCGCCTCCGATGGCCAGGGATCGCTTCGTCGGCTTCTCCGGGGCGAACAAGAGCCTTGTCACGGCGATGGAGCGGGATGGAGTGATCCCGGCTCGGGTTCGCCGGCTCCGAATGCAGCTCGAGGTGATGTGCGACTTCCTTCGGCCGTTGTTCGATCCTGGGATCTTCTGTTGGCTGGAAGACAGCCGTGCGCCAACTGTCGCAGAGCGCGACAAGGCGCTCCTGGTTATCGGGGAGCGGCTGGCGAGCGCTTTCTATCTGCCGGTGCTTCGCAACGTGCAGGAGGCGAGGCAGAAGGAGTTGATGCGGGCGTATCTCGAAGGCGAAGGGTTTGAGGAGTCCTTCGAGCTTCCCTTCGAGATGGCGCCCGGCGCGTTTGGTTTCGGTCGGAATGTGCGGGTGGTCCGGGAGGATGGCGAGCCGCAGAATCTTCCGGTGGATTGTGTCGTATCTCCGTCTGACTCGCAGTTGCCGCTGGCCTGCGTCGAGCTGAAGTCGGCGGGTGACTTCACGAACGTCAACAAGCGGCGTAAGGAGGAGTCCGACAAGCATGACGCGCTCAAGCGAGCACATGGCGAGAGTGCCGTGTTTCTGCTCCAGCTCTTCGGCTACTTCAACCGCCCCTACCTCGGCTTCGAGGCTGCGGCCGGGATCGACTGGGCGTGGGATCACCGGCTCGGCGATCTCGCGCTGTACTTCGGGATCGAGTAGGAGCCGTCAGAGCAGCCGTCTCTGCCCGGGAGGCTCGACGCCCACCGGCGGACGGATCGGCAGCGCCACCAGGTCGCCGGGCTCGATCTTGGCCAGGCCGCCGCCATAGGTCCGGCCGAACTCGCGCAGGAGCTGCGCATTGGTTGGGTCCTCGAGCGACGGTCGCAGGGCTTCGGGGTCAACGCCGGGTTGCGCCCACACATTGAGCAGGGAGGTCATGCAGCGCGCGCCGATCAGGTTGCGCACGATGCGCGCACGGTTGCGCGACATGTAGGTCGTGAAGAAGTCGGCCGGTGGGACCGGCTCGACTCCGTACCACGGGTTGCGGGTACGACAGTTGAAGCGCTCGTACAGGCCGAGCTCGAGCCCGTGTTCGATGTAGCGCAGCGCATTCGTGCCGCGCAGCGCCTCAATCGGCTCGTGGCAGAAGAAGAGCACGCCGCGTGCCCCCTCTGCGATGCGCGATGCGTGGAAGTTCGCGTCCAGTGGCCCCTCGTGGGGGAGGTCCTTTGATCCGAGGACGACCGGGACGAGGAATCGTTCCTCGATGTTCCATTGCTCGACCTCGGCGCGTGTCATGGCGAAGAACGAGTTGTCGCCGGTCGCTATCCCGCGCCGCACCCGGCAGTAGTCACCAAGCTTCGCCGTGCGCCCCTGAAGAAGGGGAGCGATGCGCTCAGCGCGAGACGGCAGCAGCGGCGTCCACGGCAACGCAGCCGGTGTGCTCTCGGCGGCCAGCTCGACCTTTCGTCCCTTCTCGATCGAGCCGTTGAGCTTGCACTCCACGAGCCGGAAACGCCGGGACGGAGCCTCGCGCTTCGTCGCGACCGTGATGGCCGAAGTCGTCAACACGCCCTCGAACGCGAGCTCGTCCATCTCCAGCACGAGGATCTCGTCGATCTCACAGTGACCCAGCAGCGCTTCCTTGAGGGCTTGCCCGTAGCGCACGTCGAGGAACTCCGTCGGTGTGAGGAACACAAGCCGGCCACCGTCGTTCAGCCGCAGAAGCGCCTCCAGGAAAAAGTAGACGTAGCTGCCCGACAGGCTCGACACCTTCAGACCGAACCGACCCGAGTAGTGGCGAGCCAGCAGCTTGTGCTCCGCTGAGAGATTGTGATGGCGGACGTAGGGCGGATTCGCGATCACCGCATCAAAGCTCGCCTCGCTGAGCGGCCAGCGTTCGGCGTCGAGGAAGTCGCCCACGGCGATCTCGTGCTCGCCCGGCATAGACTCGGCCGAGAGCTCCACGGCCGCTGTGTCGATGTCGAGACCGAAGAGTCGCGGACCCTCCCCGACCGCGCGCAAGAGAACGCCGCCCCCGATCCCCGGGTCGAGAACTGTCGCAGGCTCGATCTCGCAGACCGCCTCGGCCATCAGCGCGGCTATCGGATCTGGTGTGAAGAACTGCCCGATCTCATAGCGTCGCTCGCGCGGATTAGCCGCTCGAGCTCAGCCTCGGGAGTCGTGGTTGGCATGAACATATGCTCGACCTTACGGCACGCCTCGGACGAAACGCTACATCGGATGCTCGCAGCGTGATTCAACGCGTTGCCGCAGAGGAGGCAGCCAAGCGCCATGTCCTGGCGGAGCGGGGACGCGACCAGCGCAGCCCTACGAGGCCCAGGGGATGCCGGAGCCCGGAGCCGATCCCGAGTTGCGTGAGCTGCTTGAGCCACTGCTCCCCAAAGGTCGTGGCAAACGACCGGAACGTCCAGTCGATTTCCCCTGGAAGTAGATCCGCCCGGCCATCCGAAGGGCGGCTCCTCTGGCCGGTCACCACGCCCGTCTCGCGCCTCTGCCCGCTGGCGTGATGCCCGCTCACCGAGTTGCGCGAAATTGTCTCTGACTCTTTCGCCGCTGTCCTGCTCATTCCCAGGATCAACTCGCTCATGAACAACAGTCGGTGGCGCTCACCGCGGGTTCGTGGTAACAATTCCGGTTACTCGCCTACCAACCAACTGTGGGGACCCAAAATGGAGCAAGCCGCGGGTTGGCCCGCTGCGGACGCGGGCCGGAAGGGCGTACCCGCGGCTTGCCAGATCGGTCGAATCGGATTGCCATGCCTCAACTGGAGATTCAGAAGGATTGGTACCGCTACGCCTATCCGCCGGAGATGGACAAGCTGCCGTGGGCGGACAAGACGGGCTCCGAAGTGGACCGCTTCATGACGATGCTCCGGCCGCGGGGCGACGAGCGCGTGCTCGACATGGGCTGTGGCACCGGGCGCCATTCGCTCGAGCTCGCACGCCGGGGATTCTCGGTCGTCGGGGTCGAGCTGTTGCAGGCCAACGTCGAGGTTGGGCGGGAAGCTGCCGTGGCGAGGTGCCTGCCCGCCGAGTTCGTCCAGGCGGACCTGCGTGAGCTTGAGTTCGAGGAGGAGTTTGACATCGTCGTGACCTTCAACGACGGAGGGATCGGCTATTTCGAGAGCGAGGCCGAAAACTTGCGCACGTTCGAGGTGATCGCCCGCGCTCTGCGCCACGGTGGGCGCCACCTGGCGCAGACCCCCAACCGTCTGCACGCCGAAAAACACATGCCGGAGAGGACATGGATCTTGGGGTCTGAGTCGGTCGAACTGACCGATCACCGTTGGAACGCGAAGAACAGTCGCCTGGAAGGCACCGCTGCCTCAATCTGGTTCGGCGAGGTCTGCGAGAGGCTCGACCCGATCCCTTACAGTTCGCGTCTCTATCTCGTAGACGAACTGAAGCAGATCTACGCTTCCTTGGGCATGACGCTCACCAACACGTTCCGTGGCAGCGGCAAAGCCGGCCGGCCGCGCGATAACCAGTACGAGATCTTCTGGGAAGCCCGCAAGGAGTAGGGCTGCTTTCATCGCAAGCATCCTTCACATGAGACGAATGCGCCTGACGCGCATAACTGGAGCGCTTGCGGTGGGCTGGTGCTGCTCGCAAGCAGGACCACCGGAAGCGGCTGGACGAGTAGAGCGGCGACTCGCCGAGTCGTGGTTTCGCACCGAGTAAGAAACACTGCTCCACATTTGCTTGACAGGACGCTAAGGTCGTTGATAGGTTCGCGGCGAGATCCCATTGGTTGGGATCTCAGTGCAGTGCATATTGGGGTCGTACCTGGTGCTCTCTGGCCTATGACGAGTGCTCTGGTCGGCCGATTCAAGCCTCGGAAGAGGCTCAACCAAAGCCTCGGACGAGGGGAAGGCATAAAAACAAATGAAGAGGATTCATATTATAGGGATTGCTTTTGCTGCGATCTTTGCGTTTAGCATGATCGGGGCGAGCGGTGCTTCGGCGCTCAGCTTATGGGACCAATGCACAAAACAGCGCGCGGCTTGAATTCACGAAAGCAACTGCATGACAGGTGGTGAGCTGGCCGACATGGGGCTGGGAAGAACTCAAAGCCAAGACACGACCGAAATCGTTACTAACCACATTGATATTGTCGAGCAACGGCACAACGATAGAATGTAAAGGTTTAATGATTGGTACTGTCGGGCCTGGGGCTCTAGATGAAGTTACCAAACTATTAAATGAAGCAACAGAAGAAATTACAGAAGCAAAACCGGTAACATGTACACTCATAGCAGCAGGTCTCTGTACGGCGCCGGTGACAGCTATGCCACAGGGTCTGCCTTGGAAAACGGACCTTACAGGTAACAATGATTTACTCGAAGATGGTGCGTGGTTAGATTTTCTGTAACAATGGTGTCACGAATTTATGCTCGAGGGTGGATACGCTCACTGACTGTGGAAAACTTACTTTCTGAATTAGAGGTGGATCTGGGCTTCAAACCGTTAGAAGAAGCGACGTGTATTATCGGTAAAGGGACAGTTGAAGGTACTGTCTCTATTTTACTTGAAAATGGGAATGGCCTGCGGGCTATGTAGTGTTTTTGTTTAGGTGAGTATGGTTTGATTTTCGTGCTTGCTTGACGGTCTTGGTCGGGGCTATGTTGTTTGGTGGCCCCGGCCGGATCGTTTATGGAGTGGGTTTGGGAGTCTATAGGGGAGGAAGTTTCGGATGTTCTGGATGTATAGGTGTGTTGCTGGGCGTGCTGCGTATGCGAATGTCGCGTGTGCGTGTGTTGTTTTGGTGTTTGCGTCGGTTTTTGCGGTTGGTGTTGCTTCGGCCGCGCCGGTCGGTTCGTTCAGCGAGTTTAGTACGGGTTTGAATAGTGGTGCTAGTCCGTCTTCTGTTGCTCCTGGTCCCGACGGTAATCTGTGGTTCGTCGATAAAGGCGCGACCGCGGCGATTGGCAGGATCTCCCCGTCCGGCACGATCACGGAGTTCAGCACTGGGTTGAACACTGGTGCCAAACCTGAAGCTATCGCCGCCTGGTCCGGATGGTAATATGTGGTTCACGGATAACGGTACGACTAAGGCGATTGGCAGGATCACTCCGAGCGGCGCGATCACCGAGTTCAGCGCGGGTCTGCAGGCGTCTAACAAAAGCGGTCCGATTTCGATCGCTCCGGGTCCCGATGGCAATATGTGGTTCACCGATTTGGGCGTTGACTTCGCCGGCGGGCTAAATGGGATCGGTAAGATCACTCCGTCCGGTGCTATCAGTGAGTTTTTCGGTGCTCAAGGCACTGGCAACGTCACTGAAGGCTCTACCACGATCGCCAATGTCAGCGCCACGAGTGGCACTTTCACCGTCGGCGAGTCGATCTCGAGCGGAAGCGCGATCCCGGCTGGCACCACGATTACCGCCATCTCGGGGACCGTGGGTTCGGAAACCCTTACTATCTCGGCAGCGGCTACCGCTACGGAAGTCGGCGCGACGCTGATCGCCGGTGTGCACGCTCCGGTGGGAATCGCTCCGGGTCCTGATGGCAACATGTGGTTCACCGAGAACAGTCTTGTCGGCAACGGTCTATCCACGATTGGTCGTGTTACCCCTTCTGGGGCGATCACGGAATTCAGCGTGGGCTTGCAGGGATCCAATAAAAGCGCTCCGGTGGGGATCGCTGCCGGTCCTGACGGCAACATGTGGTTCACCGACGACGGCTTCCTGGCCGGCGGTAATGACATGATTGGTCGTATCGCCCCCTCCGGGGCGATTACCGAGTTCAGCACGGGCCTGCAGGAATCCAACAAAAGCGTTCCGATCTCTATCGCTCCTGGCGCCGACGGCAACCTCTGGTTCACCGACCAGGGTAGTGGGATGGGTGGCAGCGAAATGATCGGCCGTATCGCCCCCTCCGGCGCCATCACGGAGTTCGCTGCGCCTGCTGGCAGCAAGCCGGGTGGCAGTTTCTTCGTCCCTTCGGGGATCGCTCCCGGCGCCGACGGCAACCTGTGGTTCGCCGACGAAGGCGCTACTCCGGCGATCGGCCAGTTTGGCGTTGGTGCGCCAGCCGCTTCGGTCCGGGCCCCGAGTGTGATCGGCTCGCTGCAGGAACAGACCCAGCAGACCTGTGGCGATGATAGTTGGGCGAACTGGGCGGGTATCCAGCCCGAAGACGGCGGTCTGCTGGAATCCTCGACAGCTCCGCCGGCGGTCGAATGGTTCCTGGGCGGCGGCACGACACCGGTGAGCACGGCCCGTACCTACACTCCCGCCGCGAGCACCCACGGTCAAACGCTCTCCTGCAGGGAGAACGTCACCTACCGCTACCCGTTGGGCGTGACCGTCTCCAAGGCAAGCTCTACGGTGACATTGATCGCACAGAGCCAGGGCCCCCCGGGCGCCGAAGGCAAAGAAGGCAAAACCGGAACCGGCCGGACCGCAGGGCGAAAAAGGCGCCGGCGGTGCTAACGGTGCTAGTGGCGCCGGTCCGCAGGGTCCCGCCGGCAAAGAAGGCCCCGCCGGCAAAGAAGGCCAGATCGAGCTCGTGACGTGCAAGACGGTCGTGGCAAGAAAAAGAAGAAGCAGCAGTGCACGACCAAGCTCGTCTCAGGCACGGTCAAGTTCACAGCCACAGGCTCCGCGGCCCGCGCCTCGCTCTCGCGTGCCGGGGTGCTCTACGCTACCGGAACGGCCAGCAGAGCGTGGCGTGGTCCTCAGCGCGACCCGTACTGTCCGTGCGGGCCGCTACACGCTGACGCTGACCTACGATCGTGGACACCACGCGACCGTTATCCACCGGCGGGTATGGATCGGCTGACTTGCGCGATAGCGGGGCGGCATTATGGCCGTCCCGCTATCGTCGGCGCTTGAGCCCAGAGGAGAGCGAGAGAGATGACACACCACTCCAATCGGCCAGGACCCCAAGTATCGCGGGTCTCAGCAGGCGCTGCGCGCCGCCCATTCGTCCTACTGCTCGTATCCGTGCTGGTGCTGTTGTTGGGTGTTTCGCCTGCCGCTGCCGCCGAACAAGCCGCATGCTTCTATTGGGTCGTTCGGTTCTCCTGGGAGCGGTGCGGGACAGTTCGATTTGACTTCCGAATCGGGTCTCGCCGTCGATCAGGAAACCGGCGATCTCTACGTCGCGGACACCGCTAATCATCGCGTCGATAAGTTCAGTTCTACGGGCGAATTTCTCTTCGCATTCGGCTGGGGAGTCAAGTTAGGCGACACCGCGAGCGCCGGGCTCGATACTTGTACCGAAGCGACCAGCGGTTGTCAGGCGGGTTTCCCGGGCCACGAACCCGGCCAGTTCGAAGAACCGACGTTCATCGCCGTCGACAACACCCCCGACGGTAACGGCGACGTTTATGTCGCCAACGATGGCGCCCTCGTCAACGAGCGCCAGACCGTCAGCCTCAGCGGCGCCACTGGCGGCAGTTTCACGCTCAGCTCCACAGAATTCGGAACCACCGAATCGATCCCCTATAACGCCACCCCCGAACAGCTCCAGAGCGTCCTCGAATTACTCGAAGCCCTCGAAAACAAAAACAAGGTCTCGGTTTCCGGTAGTTCTGGCGGTCCCTACACGGTCGAATTCATTGGACTTCTCGCCCACACCAACGTGGCGCAGATGGCCTGCGATGCCTCGGGCCTGAGTCCCGCCGGGGCGACATGCACGGTGACTACGTCCGTCGAAGGCTTCAACGGCAACCGCGTCGAGAAGTTCGATTCCTCGGGCAACCTTGATCGCTGGTTGGGGCGGTAGTCCGGCCGGGGGCGAGCTCGACGGTACCGCTTGCAGCTTATGTGGCTACCGGCCTCATTTCGGGCATTGAGTGGCGTTGGTGTCATCCCACCGCTGCCGGGAGTGCTCGTCAAACCGAAAGGTAGCCTTCATGGTCGTTGACTGCACACACGATGCGACAGAATGGGCACAGTCTTCCGGTGAATTCGTCTACCAACCCGCTACGTATGGGACGATCGAGCCGACCGGTATCGCCGTCGATCCGGCCGACCGCGTCTATTTGGGGAAGGGCGGTGTCTGTGGAGTACCTCCCTATAAGGTTATCCAGACCTCTTATTGCGATAAAGAAGAACTGTTCGGTCTCTGTCCTGCGTCTAATCGCGGGTGAAGGATTCGTTTACCACGAAAATTTTACTGTGGATCCGGGGCCCGATACTGGTGTTGCTGTCGATCCTTTTACCGAAGATGTTTTTGTTGCGCGGTATAATCCTTCTTCTGAACATAGCGATGTGGCTAGTTACGAATCTTCGAGTAAAGAAATCGAATCTTTTGGCGGTAACGGCGAAATCGTCGAGTCTGCTGGTGTCGCCGCGAGCGGTTCCAGTGGTTCTCAGGGCGAGGTGTATGTTGCCGATGTGGGCGCGGACCGGGTCGATATGTTCGCTCCTGGGGGTCCGCGGGGGGTTCTTACTGTGACTCGGTCGGGTAGTGGTTTGGGGTCGGTTAGTTCGGTGCCTGTTGGTATCTCGTGTCCTTCGTTGTGCTCGACCAGTTTCCCCAAGGGCGAAGTCGTCACGCTCGCCGCGACTGCACCGGAACACTCCGCGTTTGTGGGCTGGTCCGGTGGCGGTTGCGCTGGTACCGGTGTCTGCCAGGTCGCTCTTACCGCTGCGACCGCGGTCACCGCGATGTTTGCTCACGCCGTGCCGGTGCTCAGCACTTTGCCCGTTTCCGCGGTGACCCGTCACACTGCCACGCTTATGGGCGAGGTCGATCCCGAAGGCGACGCTTCTTCGTGCCGTTTCGAATACGGTCCGACGAATGGGTACGGTGTGGAAGTCCCGTGTGCGTCTCATCCCGGATCGGGTGTCGGTCCTGTGACAGTCAGCGCCGAACTATGGGATCTGGCGCCGGGCACGACCTACCATTATCGCCTCGTATCCGCTAACAGCGGCGGGACCGCCTACGGCTCCGATGAAACCTTCACGACCGAATCCGAAGGCTGCGCTAGCAACACCGCACTCTGTCCCTCTCAGCCCGTCGAAGTGTCGCTGGTCAACGAGGGGCTCGTGTTCAAACGGCCGGTGGGCGGGACCTCCAAACAACTGACGAACGCTCAGAAGCTCGCCAACGCGCTGAAGGCGTGCAAGAAATACAAGAAGAAGCGTACCCGCGTCAGTTGTGAACAGCAAGCTCGCAAGAGGTATCCGACCGCAAAAGAGAAGTCCAAGAAGTTAAAACGCGGTGGGAAGAGGGGGTAGGCACGATGTCGATCGGCAGGCCTGAGGAGAGATGGTGGCAGCTATGAGTGCTCGCAAGTTGATGTTGGCGTTCCCGGCTTTGCTGTGCGCCGTGGCTGGCGGGCTATCGTTGGGTAGCGCGCCGGCGTTTGCGTGTCCTAATGAACAGCTCCGCACCGGTCTCTCCGCCAGCCTCCCGGACTGTCGCGCATACGAGATGGTCTCACCGCTCAATAAGAACGGGTATTACGTCAGTGTCAACGGTACGCAGCAGCAAGCGATCGGGCAGGCGTCTGGTGAAGGTGGCGCGGTCGTGTATGTCACCAACGGTTCGCTTCCGGGCTCGGCGGCTGGCGCGATCAACGGTTTCTATCTGGCTTCGCGCGGCGAAGACGGTTGGTCAACCCAGTCGCTGCTTCCGCCTCAGGCTTACGCTTACGCCGCCAACTTTACGGGGCCTGTGTTCGCGGCCTACTCGCAGGATCTCTCAAAGGGCGTTCTGATCGATGCGACGGATTCCCCCGCGCTCGTGAGCGGGGAGCAGGAAGGCGGCCTTGGCGCCAACCTGTTCTTGCGCGATAACGCGTCCGGCGCGTATTCTCTGCTGAACTTTCCGGCGCTGGGCCTTGAGCCCTCTCCCTATGAAGCGACGTTCGACGGCGCTTCTGAAGATTTCACGAGCGTGATCTTCGACGCTCCCGCTGCGCTTACGCCGGAAGCGCCTGGTGGCGGCGCCGATAATCTCTACGAGTGGAACGGCGGCGCGATCGCTCTCGTCAGTCAGATCCCGCCCGCCGGCAGCTCGAGTTGCGGTCCTGGCGGTCCGGCCTGTGTCGCCGCTGCTCATGGAGGCTCCTTCGGCGGTGGCAATGCGCACGGCAACACCCTTGAAACTAATTCCGGATCGCTCGTGCGTGCGATCTCCGCAGACGGTTCGCACATCTTCTTCACCGTCGAAGGCAACCTCTATGTTCGTGAGGACGCCACCACGACCGTGCGGCTCGATGCGCCTCAGGGTGGTGCGGGTCCCGGTGGCGGCGGCGTATGGGCTACTGCGGCAGGCGACGGCTCGGAGGCCTTCTTCTTCGACGAAGCGTCCGCCGGTCTCACCGCCACCACCCAGCCGGGCAGCGGCAGGAACCTGTACAGCTATGACACCGAAACCGAAACCCTTACCGACCTCACGCCCTCCCCCAAGGCCGAAGTTCTCGGGGTTGTGAATGAGGCCTCCGAAGACGGTTCGTACTTGTATTTCGTAGCCCGCGGCGTGCTGACCGCGGAAAGTAACAGTCTCGGCGAAGAAGCCTTGCTCGGGGCGGAAAACCTATACGTCGCCCATAACGGGGCGATCTCCTTCGTGCACACGATCGTGGACAAAGGCCGGGACATCGTCAGCGGCGGCGAGGTCTACAGTCACAAGCTCGGGCTGATGTTTCACCGCGGCGCCAGGGTCACGCCCGACGGGCAACATCTCGCCTTCTTTGCCGAAGATCGTGGTGAGGATGAAAGCGGGGACACCTTGTTCGCCGAACTGTTCGAGTACAGTGCCGTGTCGGGCCAGGTTGTTCGTCTGTGTGGCTGTGAAGGCAGCGAATTTCGCCAGCAGTCCAGCGATAGCCCGACGCTCGATCAGGATTTCAGCACGTTTCAGTATTCTCGCGGGCTCTCTGACGATGGCGATCGCGTTTTCTTTGAGAGCTTCAATTCGCTGGTCCCGCACGACACCGGTCAGGCGAATGTTTACGAGTACGAGCTGGACGGGACGGGTAGCTGCACCGTGGCGCCCGGCTGTCTGTCTTTGATCTCCACTGGTACGAGCGAACATGGTTCGTGGTTTGTTGACGCGAGCGCGAGTGGCGACGATGTGTTCTTCACGACGTCTCAACAGTTGGTCTCCTCGGATACCGACGGTGCGTACGATTTGTACGATGCTCGCATCGACGGCGGCGTGTCCTTGCCGGCGCAGCCACCTGAATGCTTGGGCGACGGCTGCTTGAACGTGCCGCCGGCGCCGATAGACGTGACCCCGGCCTCTTTGACGTTCTCCGGTGCGGGCAACCTGGTGGACCAACCGGCGACCCCCGCGGTCAAACCCACATCCACCAACGCTCAGAAGCTGGCCGATGCCCTCAAAGCGTGCGGGAAGAAGCGCAAGGATCGGCGCAAGCGCTGCGAAGCCCAGGCTCGCAAACTGTACGCAAGAGCGGCCGGTAGGCGTCCCCGTGCTCGGCACGCCGGAGCCGAGAGGAGGGCAGGCAGATGATCGCTTCGTACGGCATCCTATGCATCCACTCGCAGCGGGCCGGCCGGCTTTGTTGCCTGCTCGCGTATGTTGCCGTCTGTCTTGTGGTTCTCGCGACGGTCCGCGTCTCGGTGGCGGGAGCGGCGGGGATCGGCTTTCATGTCGGGTCCGGCCGGTTGGGATGGTCTGATCATCAACGCGGATGGCTCCCCCGACGTGCAGGCCGGCTCTCACCCATACGCGGTGACGACGACGTTCAATCTCAACGAGACCGCCGATTCCAACGGTAAGCTGCATGCCGAAGGCGGCGATCTGAAGGATCTCGAAGTGGAAGTGCCCCCGGGCTTGATTGGCGATATCAACGCGGTCCCGATCTGCTCGGAACTCGAATTCTTCACGCTCGGAGAAGCCAGCGAGCCGGAGTGCAGCAATGACACTGTCCTCGGTGTTCTGGACGTCCGCCTCGGCAGTTTGGAAGAACTTTATGTACCGGTCTTCAATCTCCAGCCCGCAGCCGGGGTGCTCGCGGAGTGGGGCGCGATGATCGCCGGGCACCCGATCATCGTGCAGAGCTCGGTCCGCTCGGGATCCGATTACGGTGTGACGGTCTCACTGTCGGATATCAGCCAGGCGCTCCCTGTGACGGGCTCCACCCTGACGATCTGGGGCGTGCCGGCCGACCCGAGCCACGACCCGTTCCGGGGCGTCAAATGCCTCGACAGCAAATGGCAGCTCCCTTGGGTCGTGTCCCGCGGGTGTTCCGCCGAAGCCTTACCTGACCCTGCCGACATCCTGTGCCGGCCCCCAGACGTTCAAGATCGCTGTCGATTCGTGGGTTTCGCCGGGTCTGTGGGCGAGCGACAGCTTCCTCACGCACGATGGCTCGGGCAACCCGGTCGGCTTCAAGGAATGCGAAGACCTCTCGCTCACCCCCGAAATCACCGTGAAGCCGACGATCGAAACGGCGTCCACTCCGAGCGGTCTCGACTTCGAAATCGGCATCAAAGATGAAGGCCTGACCGCTCCTGGAGGTCGCGCCGAGTCGCAGATCAAGAAGACCGTGGTCACCCTGCCCGAAGGCGTGACGGTCAACCCGTCGGCGGGCGAAGGTCTCGGCGCCTGCACGCCCTCCGATTATCATCGCGAGACCGCTGAATCTCCCCCGGGAGCCGGTTGTCCCGACTCGTCGAAGATCGGCGAAGTCACGATCGAATCGGCTCTGCTGTCCGAACCCGTGAAGGGCTCGCTGTTTCTCGCCGAGCCGTATGAAAACCCGTTCCCCGAACCCGAAGCCGGCCACCCGAACGGCACCTTGCTGGCGGTCTACATCGTCGCGAAGCTGCCCGATCGCGGCCTGTTGATCAAGTCCGCCGGGAAGGTCGAACCGAATCCCGTGACCGGCCAGCTCACGACGACGTTCGACAATATCCCACAATTGCCGTTCAGCCATTTCACGCTGCGTTTCCGTGAAGGCCAAAGTGCGCCGCTGGTCACCCCGCCCGGTTGCGGCACGTTTACCACGCAGGCGTCGTTCGTGCCGTGGTCGGCCGTGGACCCGAACAATCCCGCGCCCGAAGAAGTCGTGCACGAGAACCCGTCCTTCACGATCGACAAGGGAGTGCACGAAGGACCCTGCCCTTCGGGTGGCGTGCCGCCGTTCAAACCGCAGGTCATCGCGGGCACGAACGACAATGCCGCCGGTTCCTACAGCCCGTTCTATCTGAGGCTGATTCGAGAAGACGGCGAACAGGAGATCACGAAATTCTCAACGACGATGCCACCCGGTTTGACGGGCGACCTGACCGGGATACCGTTCTGTCCAGACAGCATGATCGAAGCGGCACGGCACACTACTGGTCGTCAGGAGATCGGAGAACCTTCGTGTCCTCACGCAAGCGAAATCGGGCACACGATCGTGGGGGCCGGTGTCGGGTCGATACTCGCGCAAACGCCGGGGAAAGTGTACCTGGCCGGTCCCTATCACGGCTCAGCGCTCTCGATCGTATCGATCACGAGCGCCACCGTCGGTCCGTTCGACCTCGGTACGGTCGTGATCCGCTTCGCACTACGGATAAACCCGACGACGGCCCAGGTCGAAGTGGATTCGACGGGCTCCGATCCGATCCCGCACATCATCGACGGGATCGTCGTGCACGTCCGCGACATCCGTGCCTATATCGACCGTCCCGGCTTCATCTTGAACCCGACCAGTTGCGCTGCGATGTCGATCGTCGAACACGATCGTCGGAGCGGGCGGCGACCCAGCCAACCCGGCCGATCAGGCGCCCGTGAGCGTCACGAGCCCGTTCCAGGCCGCCGATTGCGCGAACCTCGCGTTCAAACCGAGCTTCAAGGTGTCGGTGTCCGGGAAAACATCACGCGCGAACGGCGCTAGCCTGCACGTAACGCTCGCCTACCCGAACGCGCCGCAGGGCACCCAGGCGAACATACACTCGGTCAAGGTGGATCTACCCAAGCAGCTACCGTCCAGGTTGACCACGCTCCAGAAGGCTTGTCCCGATGGCACGTTCAACGCCAACCCAGCGGCCTGTCCCGCCAATTCGCGTGTCGGCTACGCCCGAGCGCTCACACCGATCCTGCCCGTCCCACTCGAAGGACCAGCCTACTTCGTCAGCCACGGCGGCGCGAAGTTCCCCGAACTAATCGTCGTCTTGCAGGGTTACGGCATCACGATCGACCTGCACGGCGAAACGTTCATCAGCAAGAAGGGGATCACGAGCTCGACATTCCACACGGTCCCCGACCAGCCGGTAACAAGCTTCGAACTCACCCTTCCCCAGGGTCACTACTCCGCACTAGCAGCAAACGGCGACCTCTGCACAAGCAAACTCACGATGCCAACAGCGTTCACCGCA
>CAVRPO010000005.1:0-186771 GCA_963723175.1 uncultured Solirubrobacterales bacterium
CAAAACGGGATAACAATACACACCACCACAAAAATCACAGCCACAGACTGCCCCAAAACAGCACAACGCCCGTAACAGCGCGAAACCATCTCGACAGGGATAGACACGAGATCGAGCGAGAGCGGCGCGCCGTGATAGGGGCCAGCCACTTGGGGTTCGTGCGGATCGCTAGCGGAGATCCGCACGTGTGGCGCCGCCGAGTCGTGGTTTCGCCCGAGTAAGAAACATTGCTCCACATCTGCTTGACAGGACACTAGGTCGTTGATAGTCTCCTGGTGAGATCCCATTGGTTGGGATCTCAGTGCAGTGCATATCGGGGTCGTGCCTGGTGCTCTCTGACCTACAACGAGTGCTCTGGTCGGCCGATTCAAGCCTCGGAAGAGGCCTCAACCAAAGCCTCGGACGAGGAGAAAGCATAACAAAACAATGAAGAGGATTTATATCATAGGGATCGCTTTTGCGCGATCTTCGCGTTCAGCATGATCGCCGCGAGCGGCGCATCGGCGTTCACCTTATGGGATGAATGCACGACGCTGTAAACGGAGGGAATTCCAGACTGCGAATTGATTAAGTAGGGGCCGGCCTGAACATTTCGGATGGATAGAAGTGGCACGAGTGAAAGTCGACTCGTTAGTAACCACATTGACATTGTCGAGCAACGGCACAACGATAACTTGTAAAGGATCTTCGGATGGTACTGTCGGACCCGGAGCTGGAGGTACAGTTACCGCACTGTTAAATAAACCACCGAAGAAGAAATTACAGAAGCAGCCCCGGTAACATGCACACTCGTAGCAGCGGGTCTCTGTTCGGCGCCGGTGACAGCGTTTCCAGTTGGTCTGCCTTGGTTAACGGTGCTCACAGCGACCAACAATTTACTTGAAGGTAGTAGAAAGTCCTGGATGGACAGATTTTATGTAACAATGGTGTCACTAACAAATGCACGAGGGCGGATTCGCTTCTGACCGTAGAAAACTTAGAATCCGAATTAGAGGTGGATCTGGGCTTCAAAAAGTTAGAAGCAGCGACGTGTACTATCGGTACTGGGACTGTTGAAGGTACCGAGTCTCTATTTTAATTCAGAAACCCTGTAAGGGCGATGCGGGCTATGTAGCGTTGTTGGTTAGGTGAGCGCGGTTCGGTTACGTGCTTACTTAGACGGTCTTGGTCGGGGCCATTGTTGTTGGTGGTCCCGGCCGGATCGTCTGTTGGGGGTTTGGGAGTTCTAGAGGGGAGGAAGTTTCGGATGTTCTCATGGGGTCAACTGATTTTGCGCGGTGGCGTATTCACCCCACTGGTCGCATCGTTGCTGCTTCTGTTGTTCGGTGTCTCGCCGGCCGTCGCGACTGGAGAACCCACACCTTCACTGAATCGTTCGGCTCTCCTGGGAGCGGTGCGGGCCAGTTCGATCTGACTTCCGAATCGTCTATCGCTATAGACCAGTCAAACGGCGACTTGTATGTCGCTGACACCGGCAACCATCGCGTCGAGAAGTTCGATTCCACAGGTAAATTTCTCTTCGCTTTCGGGTGGGGGGTCAAGATCTGGGGACACCGCCAGCGCAGGGCTCGATACCTGCACCGTGCTCCACCCGGTTGTCAGGCTGGTTTCCCCGGCCACGAACCGGCCAGTTTGAAGAACCAACATTCATCGCCGTCGACAACACCCCCGGCGGTAAGGCGACGTTTATGTCGCCAACAATGGCACTGTCGGTAACGAGCGCCAGACCATCACTCTCAGCGGCGCCAGCGGCGGCGAATACACGCTCAGCTTCACCGATATCATCCACGGCACCACCACCAACGGCTCCAACCTACTCACCGGCGCCTGGGGACCCACCATTTACCTCACGACAGGCGAGGCGATCTCCGGTCCCGGCATCCCCCCCGGCACCACGATTACGGGCGGATCGGCGGAAGAACGCTTGAACTCTCCGCTAACGCCACCGCCAGCGGTAGCGCTCCGTGGAAGTCACCGTCGACCCGACCAGTTCCTCGATCAGATCCGAGAAAGCGCACTCACGAAGCTCCAGAGCGCCCTTGAACACCTCGAAGTCCTCGAACGCAACATTTCGGTTTCGGGTAGTTCTGGTGGTCCGTACACGATCGAATTCTCGGTCAACTCGCGGGTGTCAACGTTCCTCAGATGGCCTGCGACGGTTCGGGTCTCACTCCGGGCGGGGCTGCCTGTACGGCGGCGACTGCCGTCGACGGTTTCAACGCCAACAGCGTTCAGAAGTTCGACTCCTCCGGCAACCTGATCGCCGGCTGGGGTGGCGGTCCGGCGGGCGGCGAGCTCGACGGCACCGCTTGCAGCGAATGTGGCTACCGGCCCCATTTCGAACACCCGAGTGGCGTCGCCGTCATCCCACCCCTGCCAGCAGTACCCCTCAAACCGCAAGGCAGCCTCCTGGTCCTTACCAGCACGGAAGACGAGGAATAGCGACCGAATGGACACAGTCCTCCGGCGAATTCGTCTACAGCCCCGGTACATCTGGGGCTGGCCAGCCGACCGGTATCGCCGTCGACCCTGCCGACCATGTCTATCTGGGGAAGGGCGGTCTCTTGCGACCCTCCCTACAAGATCATCCAGACCTCTTATTGCGATAAAGAAGATCCGTTCGGTCTCTGTCCTCCGTTTAACGCGGGCGAAGGATTCGAGTACCACGAAAACTTTACTGTGGACCCGGGGCCTGACACCGGCGTCGCTGTGGATCCTGTTACCGAAGACGTGTATGTTGCGAGGTTCAATCCGTCTGGTCCCCGGTCATAGTGAAGTGGCCGCGTTATGATTCTTCTCAGTAAAGTGCTCGAGATCCCTTTGGTGGTAACGGTGAAATCGTCCAGTCTGCTGGTGTTGCTGCGAGCGGTTTCAGTGGTTCTCGGAGCGAGGTGTATGTTGCGGATGTGGGTGCGAATCGGGTTGATGTGTTCGCTCCTGGCGGTCCGCGGGACGTTCTTACTGTGGCCCGGTCGGGTAGTGGTTTGGGTTCGGTCAGTTCGGTGCCTGTTGGCGTGATCGCGTGTCCTTCGTTGTGCTCAACGGGTTTCCCTGAGGGTGAAGTGGTCACGCTGACTGCGACTGCGCCGGAGCATTCCAGTTTCATTGGCTGGTCGGGTGGTGGCTGTGCGGGCACCGGCGTTTGCCAGATCGCCCTCACCGCGCCGACCGCGGTCACTGCCATGTTCGCTCACGCCACGCCGGTGCTGAGTATGTTGCCTGTTTCTACGGTGACTCGTCATACCGCCACCGTGAGGGGCGAAGTCGATCCCGAAGGCGATTCTTCCTCGTGTCGTTTTGAATACGGTCCGACGAATGGGTATGGTGCGGAAGTCCCGTGCGCGTCTCATCCCGGTTCGGGCGCCAGTATTGTGACGGTCAGCGCCGAACTATGGGATCTGGCGGCGGGCACGACTTATCATTATCGCCTCGTCTCCGCTAACAGCGGGGGGACCGCTTACGGCTCTGATGAGACCTTCACAACTGAATCGGAAGGCTGCGCTAACAACACCGCACTCTGTCCCCCTCAGCCCGTCGAAACTTCGCTCGCCAACGAGGGGCTCGTGTTCCTCAAAAAATCTTTCCCTGGGCCCACGACACGAACACTGACAAACGCTCAGAAGCTCGTGAAGGCATTGAAGGCGTGCAAGCGACAGAAGAAGAAAAGCATTCGCGTGAGCTGCGAAAAACAGGCCAAGAAAAATACGCGCCAGCGAAGAAGAAAAAGAAATCTCGACGGGCTCCGATTCGATCCCACACGTCATCCAACGGGGGATCGCCACCGGATCTCCGCCAGCCTTAGTAGAATAGTTCGTGTTGATGCGCTCGTACTGAGATGCCATCGGTCGGGATCTCAATGTAGTGCATATCGGGGTCGTGCCTTGTGCTCTCTGACCTATGACGAGTGTTCTGGTCGGCCGATTCAAGCCTCGAAAGAGGCCAACTAAAGCCTCGGACGAGGGGAAGGTATAACAGACAATGAAGGGGACTCACGTTATAGGGATTGCTTTTGCCGTGATCTTTGCGTTCAGCATGATCGGGGCAAGCGGGGCGTCGGCGCTCAGCTTATGGGATCAATGCACGAAAACGGCGTCGCCGCTCGAATTCATGGAAAGCGACTGTATTACAACAGGTTCTAGTCCTGCGTGGGGATGGGAAGAAATCAAAACCAAAACGAACATCGACTCGTTAATAACCACGCTGGTATTGTCGAGCAATGGAACAACGATAGACTGTGAAGGATCTATGGAAGGTACCGCCGGAGCCGGAGATGAAGGTGAAGTTCTCAAACTATTAAGTAGTGCGGGAGAAGAAATTACAGAAGCAAAACCGGTAACATGCACGCTCTTGGTAGCAGGTCTCTGCACGGCGCCAGTGATGTTTTCGCCAAAGAATCTGCCTTGGTTAATGGTCCTTACAGGGTTCAACGTTTTACTCGAAAGTGGCGGAACGGGTAGTCCTGGGTGGTTAATGAAGTGTGCCAATGGTCTCGAAAACCTATGCACGAGGGCGGATACACTTCTGACCGTGGAAAACTTACTATCTGAATTAGAGGTGGATCTGGGCATTAAAACATTAGAAACAGCGACGTGTATCCTCGGTACTGAGGCAGCTATGGGTACGGTCTCTATTTTACTTGAAAATGGGAACGCACTGCGGGCTATGTAGTGTTCTTCGGTTAGGTGAGTATGGTTTGATTTTCGTGCTTGCTTGACGGTCTTGGTTGGGGCTATGTTGTCGGTAGCCCTGACCGGGATCGTTTATGGAGTGAGTTTGGGAACCTAGGGGAGGGGAGTAAAAGTTTCGGGTCTAATCCGGTTCAATGTTCGCGCGTTGTCGTGTGAATGGTCAGGGTGAAGCGTGTTACGTCCTCGTTGGACTGGGCGGTTCGCCGTGCGCGTATGATGGGGGCGGGGATGCTGATCCCGTAGGAGGGTGAGAGGTGTCCGTTCTCGACCTCAAGCTTGGCTCCTTGCGTTTCGATCTCTAGTTCCGCGCCTGTGAGTTTGGCGAGTGCTCGTGATCCTTCGGCGGTTGCCGTGCCTGGGGCGAGTGGGAAGCTCCACAGCAGCTCCTCTCCCTGTGCTCCGAGGACGGTGTCGGTGATGTGCACGACGCTGGATTGTCCGTCGAAGAGCAGTTCGCGGCGATGACGAACCGTTCGCTCCAGTTCGCGAAAGCCGGTGTGTTCGCCTTCGAAGAGCGCACGCGGACCGTCGGTCTCGAATCGCAGGCAGTGTGCGCATGTTTCTTCGGGTAGGGCGAATAGGTAATCCGAGCGCAGGCGGTTCTGCTCGGCTCCGCCGATTCTGAGTGTGCTGTGTGCGATGGTCGAGCGGAACTCGTTGCGAGCCCGCGCGTTGGCTGTGTAGAGGTAGGAGCCGGGGTCAAGGATCAGTGGTTGCCCGCCGAGGGCTAGCTCGAATGAGAGCTGGTCGTTGTGCGCGTGCCCGCCCTTCCCGCCGAGCCCGACGTCGCCGCAGCGCACGATGCCCCACAGTTGGGCATGACGCATCACGTACCAGCCGCCTTGTAGGTAGAGCCGCGTGGCCGCGTCCGTGGCGCCAAGCGCGGCCGGCCTGCGCGTAGAGGTGTGACGGCGGCCATGGGATTCTCCCCGTAGGCGGCCGTTGGATCTCCCCACTGGTGGCCGCCGGTTCTCCCCATGGGTGGCCATCGGATCTCCCCACTGTTCTGTCCTGACCGGCCTGTAGCCCGGGGCGCCTTGTTGTCGAGGCGCGTCGGGGAGGCGGGCTGATGAAGAGATCGGAGGAAGTGATGGAGATCCTTGAGGCGTTTGATGTGACGGGTTCGTTGCGGGCGGCAGCGGCGCTCGCGGGTTGTGATCACAAGACGGTCGCGCACTGGGTGCGTGCGCGGGAGGAGGCTGGTGGCGGGTTGCCGGTCCGGCGGTGCGTGACGCGGCCGGTGGTCGGAGCCGTTCGCGGAGAAGATCGAGGAGTGGGTCGAGCGGTCGCGCGGGAAGATCCGCGCGGACCGGGCGCACGAGCGGCTGGTCGCGATGGGCTACCGGGCTCGGAGCGCACGACGCGGCGGGCGGTCGCGCGGGCGAAGCGGCGCTGGCGCCAGAGCATGGCCGGCGGACGCGGCCGTGGGTGACCGAGCCGGGGTTGTGGATGCAGTGGGACTACGGCGACGGGCCGAAGGTCGGGGGCCGCGAGACGGTGTTGTTCTGCGCGTGGCTTGCGTGGTCGCGCTTCCGGGTGGTGGTGCCGTTGTGGGACCGGACGCTCCCGAGCGTCGTGATGGGCCTGGATCGGGCGCTGCGGCGGTTCGGCGGCGCGCCGACCTACGCGCTCACCGATAACGAGCGGACGGTCTCGATCGACCATGTGTGCGGGATCGCGGTGCGCAACCCGCAGATCGTGGCGGTCGGCCGTCACTACGGGCTGACGATCGCGACGTGCGTGCCGGCGGATCCGCAGAGCAAGGGCGGCTCGGAGGCGACGGTCCGGATCGCGAAGGCCGACCTGGTGCCGACCGACCACAACCTGCGCGCGGCCTAGGGGACTTCGCGCGAGCTCGAGCGGGCGTGCGAGGCGTTCTGCGAGCGGGTCAACACGCGCGAGCACCGGGTCACGCGGCGGCCGCCGGCGGTGATGCTGGCCGAGGAGCGGGGGCGGCTGCACCCGCTGCCGAGCGTGCGCGCACACGGTCTGCTTCGGGCAGACCCGCAAGGTCGGCTGGCAGTCGACGATCTCGGTCGGCGGCGCGCTCTACTCGGTCCCGTCGAGCTGGTCGACGAGCGCGTGTGGGCGCGGGTCGACGGGTCGGAGCTCGTGGTCGTGCACGCCGACGGCCGCGAGGGGCCACGCGAGGTCGCCCGGCACGAGCTGACGACGCCGGGCCGGCCGAGCGATCAACGATCGAGCACTATCCGCCGCGGCCGGCCGGCGCGCTCGAGCGCAGACCGCAGGGCGCGCAACGCCGAGGAGGCGGCGTTCCTCGCGCTCGGCGCGGGCGCGAGGCGTGGCTGGTCGCGGCCGCCGCGCGGGCGCCGCGCGGGTGCGGCGCAAGATCGCCGAGGCGGTCGATCTCGCAAAGCTCCACGGCGCAGGAGCAGGTCGAGCGCGCCCTGGCGTCTGCGCGCAGGCGGGCCGGTTCGGCGAGGGCGACCTCGCCGCGATCCTCGCCCACCAGCCAGCAGGCCGGGCGACGGTGATCGCGTTCCCCGCCGCGCGCCGCGGAGGAGCAGACGCTGCAGCGCTCGACCAGCGCTGGGAGGGGTTCGGGCGATGAGCGACCAGGCCACTACACCAACATCCACGCCGCTGTCGACCCCGCCCTGGCCGAGGAGTACCCGGACGGGATCCGCGTCCAGGAGATCGAGCGTCGTGATGACCGACGATCGCCGACCGATCCCGGCGTGGCAGCAGCTCAGCCGGCCGTCTGCGACGATCGACGCGAGCCGCGCGCGCGAGCTCGCGTTCGAGCTGCTGATGCCCGCCGAGGTCGCCGAGCAGTGGGAGCAGGCCCGATGAGCGTCAAGACACCCGCCCCGCCGCCGCTGCCCGAGGAGCTCGAACGAGCTGCTGCGCCGGCTGCGGCTGCCCTACGTCCGCCGCGCCGCCCGGAGGTGATCGCCACCGCCGCCTCGCAGCGCTGGGAGCCCGCCGAGGTCCTGCGCGTCCTGCTCGCCGAGGAGGCCGCCGGCCGCGACCACGCGACGATCCAGATCGCGCCGCCGCGCCTCCGGGCTGCCCGCCGGCAAGACACTCGAGGCGTGGGAGGAGAACGCGAGCGCGATCCCCAAGAGCCACCCAGCAAGCGCTCCGGACGCTGGAGTGGATCGGCCGCGCCGAGAACCTCTGCGTCTGCGGCCCGTCCGGGACCGGGAAGAGCCACTTCGTCGAGGCGCTCGGCCACCACGCGATCGACCAGGGCAAGACCGTCGCCTGGCACACCCTCGAGACACTCGCCGCCTGCTGCGCCGCCACCGCGCCGACGACAGCATCGCCAAGGCGATCGGCAAGCTGATCCGCGCCGACCTGATCGTGGTTGATCTGTGCCGATACCGCGACTATGCCGACATCGCGAACGCGGCCGGTGGTGAACGCCCCGCGGCTTGTTGGGCTTCTCGCCGTCGCGCCTGGCGGCTTGTCGGCATAGTCACAGGCTCTCGAGGAACGCGAGGACGGCGTCGGGGGGCTTGTAGCGGCCGGGTTTGACGTCGGCCGGGGTGACGAGCGCGAGGGCTTTCTCTTTGATCGTCAGGTCGGCGTGGAGGTAGGGCTGGGTGGAGCGGACGTCCGCGTGTCCGAGCCAGAGCGCGATGACGGTGGTGTCGACGCCGGCTTGCAGTAGCGACATCGCGCAGCTGTGGCGCAGCACGTGCGGGTGCAGCTGCTTGCCGCTGCAGCGACGGGCAGCGTGCTGCCGCGGTCGCGGCGTGGGTGGTGACGCGTTGCTCGATCGCGTCGCGGCTGAGCCGTCGGCCGGTGCGGGTCGGGAACAGCGGGTCGGTCGGTCGGCCGGCTCGTTCGGCGAGCCAGGCGGCGAGCACGGTCTGGGCTGGCGTGGTGAGCGGGACGGCCCTCTGTTTTCGGCCTTTGCCTTCGCAGCGGACGTGCGCGCCGGTGCCGAGCGTGATGTCGCCGCAGTTCAGCGCGATCAGCTCGGAGACGCGCAGGCCGGCCTGGATCGTGAGCGTCAGCATCGCCCGGTCGCGGCGGCCTTCCCAGCGGATCTGGTCGGGCGCGTCGATCAGCGCCTTGGCCTCCTCGGCGGTGAGGAACGAGATCTGTGCGTTTCTGATGGCGTTTGGGCGGGATCGCGAGCACGCGCGCGATCAGCTCGCGTGCTCTGGGTGCCTGAGCGCCGCGTATTTGAACAGCGACCGGATCGCGGTCAGCCGCAGGTTGCGGGTTCGGGCGCTGTTGTGACGCGTCGGTCTCGAGGTGCTCGAGGAACGCGGAGATCAGCGGTCTCGTTGAGGTCGTCCCAGTCGAGCGTGGCGGGCTGTCTTGCCGGTCTGTTCCTGGGTGAAGCGGAGCAGCAGCCGCAGCGTGTCGCGATAGGAGGCGATCGTTCTCGGGCTGGCCTGCAGCTGCCGGGTGAGGCGGTCGGTGAAGAACGCCTGCAGCGTCGGCGCGACAGGCGTCATGGCCGCACCGCCTGTGCGTCGTCGAGCAGGCGGGCGGCGTGCGCGAGCAGCTCCGGCGCGGCGGACAGGTAGTGGTAGGTGTAGCGCGGCTCGCGATGCCCGAGATAGGTCGAGAGCCAGGCAGACCGGGACGGGACGTCGACGCCGTCCTGATACCAGCCGAGCAGCGTGCTTGACAGCGAAGCGGTGCCTGAGGTCGTGGATCGTGGCGGGGTACGCGCGTGCCGGCGCCGACGCCGGCGCGGTCGCAGAGCATCCGGTGCGTCGGCCACACGCACTCGTAGATCACGCCGGTGCCGCGCAGCGAGACGAAGAAGCTGTCGGTGCTCGGCTGCGGGCAGCGGCCGCTCGCGCGGTGTGGTCGTAGCGCTCGCAGCGCCTCGACCGGCTTGGCGTGCGAGCGGCACGAGCCGCGACTTGTCGAACTTCGACTCGCGGATCCGCAGCACGCCCTCGGCGCCAATCGATGTCGCCGCGGTCAAGGCGCAGCGCCTCCCCGACCCGCAGGCCGGTCGCGGCGAGCAGCCCGATCAGCGTCTGCATAGGTCGCGGCGCGCAACGGCTGCGGGATCGACCGCTCGCGCCTGCTCGATCAACGCGAGCATGTCCTCGTCGGTGTAGATGAACGGCGGCCGCCAGCGCTGCGGGTCGGCGGATCAGCCCCGCGGGCGGGACCTCGGTCCGCGGGTCGATCCCGGACAGGTAGCGCGCGAACCCGCGCACCGCCATCATCCGGTCGGCCGGCACGATGCTGCCCGCCGGCACGTCGGGCTCGAGCGACCACGCGAGCGCCGCCTCGATCGTCACGAACTCTGCGTCACGGCTCGTCGAGATAGGCGACGAACCGGGGCAGCAGCCGGCGCGCGTCGGCGAGCTCGTGGCCGAGCGTGCGCCGCAGCTGCAGGTACTCGCTGAGGTGCTGCTCGAGCGCGCTCATCGTGCCGCTCCTGGCCACGGCTGGGCGACCTGACGCAGCCGGCCGAGATCGACCTTGGCGTAGATCGCGGTCGTCGCGAGGTCGCGGTGGCGCAGCACCTGGCTGATGTCCGACAGCGACGCGCCGCTGCGCGAGCATCTCGCGTCGCGAGCGTGTGCCGGAGCCGGTGCGGCGCCGACATGCGCCACGCCCGCCTGCATGCACGCCCGCTCGCACGACATCGCCGACGAGATCGGCGCGGATCGGGCGCGTCGGCGCCCGCAGCGTCAAGAACACGCTGCCGGTGAGTCATGCCGGCCGCGGAGCGCCAGATACTCGGCCAGCGCCGCGCCGACATCGTCCGGCAGCGGCAGCCGATCCTCCCGGCGCGCCTTGCCGCGCACGAGCAGACTCGCCGGCCCGCCAATCCAGATCGTCGAGCTCAAGCCGCGCGACCTCGATCGACCGCAAGCCCAAGCCGCGCGAGCAGCATCAGGATCGCGTAATCGCGCGCCCCGTCGAGCGTCGACCGGTCGCAACCGAGCGAGCAGCCGCTCGACATCGGCCTGACGGCATCGTCGCGCGGGATCGCCGTCTCCCGCCAGCCCGCGACGCCGGGAACCGACTCCGCCAACGACGTCGGTGTCAACCCGCGCACGTGCAGGAACCGCAACAGCGACGCGCAGCTCGCCGACCTTCCCCTTCGCCGACCCGAGACGACACGCCGATCGCACTCGCCCAACAGGAACGCGCGACACGTCCGCGCCGTCGAGACCCTCGAGCCACGCCGAGCTCGTCCGTCGGTGTCACCCGCTCACCGAGGAACCGCCGCGCGAGCGCTCTCATACCGCAGCACCGTCATCGCCGCCAAGCCCACGATCGGCGACTCAGCCACTCGCCGGTACTCGGCGATCAACGCCTCGACCGGCGACAGTGCCTGCGGCGCTCCTCCGGCGCCATCACCCCGAACTCCCGCAGATAGGCGACCAGCTGGCGCAGCTCGCCCAGGCTCGCGACCCGCCGATCGCCGCCAGCACGCCGGGCCGCGAGGAACGACTCGACCGCGGCGACGGTCAGCGCGCCCTGAGCTCAACGTCCTCAGCATCCATCCAGCGCCCCAACTGCCCCAGCTCCTTCAACATCCCGCGCACGGTGCCCGGCGTATAGCCCGCCTCCAACAACCATGCCCGATAACCCTCCACGAACGGCCCAAGCCGCCCGGGATTCCTTCTCGGTCCCGACATCTCACGCCTCCTCGCCAGAGCCGCCGGCTCCGGCGATCAGAAATCAATAATCGGGGCGCGAAACTATGCCGATAATCCGTCCGGCGTCTGCGCCGAAAAGTCCGCCAGCCGCGGGGCGTTCACCACCGCCGCGTGTCGCGTGTCGGCATAGTCGCGGGGTCGGCCTAGATCGAGCACGATGAAGTCCGCTCCCGGGATCAGCTCACACGCACGCGAGCGGTAGGCCTCGAGCGGGAAGATGCGATCCTCGGCTGACCACGCCAGGGTGATCGGGCATGGCGCTGGGTCCAGAAGGGTTTGCCGTGCGTCGCTCTCGAACAGATCGCCGCTTATCTGACAGCCGATCACATCGTCGATGAGCGACAGGAACGCGGTCCGGCTGACTCGCTCCCCATGCAGAGCGCTGTTGCGCAACGCAAAACGCCTGACGTGTCTGGAGTGAGCAACCAGCGGAGCGATTCTGCGTGAATGCTGAATGTCACGCACCGCCTTCTTGAGAGTCGCCCGGACGCGCTGCCCGTCAGTTTCACTGCCCCACGCGCCCGCCGGAGAAAGCGCACAAACCGTGAGTGCCCGTCCACGACGGGCAAGCTCAAGCGCCACCCAGCCACCGAGAGAGTTACCTGCCAGATGCGCCTTGGCGAGCCCCAACTCGTCCAGCAGCCGCTCGAGGTCATCCACGACATCCTCGAAGCTCGCCGGTCTACGACTGGCGAGCTGACCGCCATTGTGTCCCAACATGGTCGGGACGATCACATCGTGCTGGCCTGAGAGCAGCCCCACAACATTGCCCCAAATACGCTCACTGCAGAGAATGCCATGCAGCAGAACGAGTGGCTCACCTGACCCCTGACGCAGCACTCGCGGAGCATACTAGTTACTTCCTGCGGGTCTGTCAGAAAGTTTGTGTAAATGGCCTTGTTGGTGTTCGTCCTCTTTCGGGCTATTGCGTGGTGGCGAGTCTGTCGCCGTAGTGGATGGTCAGGATGTTTAGCGCATGCTTCCAGTTGCTGATTTTGCCGGTCAGGTTCTCACGGTTCTTGCGGCGGGCTGTCGCGACGAGGTAGAGCACCTTCATCGCGGCTTGCTCGTTGGGGAAATGGCCCCTATGGCGGACGGCCCTGCGGAATCTGGCGTTCAGCGACTCGATCGCGTTTGTCGTATATACGATCCTTCGTAGCTCGACGGGGAACTGAGGAACGGCACGAACTCCTCCCAAGCATTCTCCCAGGACTGGATCATTGCTGGGTAGAGCGGCCTCCACTCATCGGCGAACTCGGCGAAGCGTGCTTCAGCGGCCTCGACGGTCGGCGCGGTATAGATCCCTCGCAAGCTCTTTGCGATCTGCGCCCAATACTTCTTTGAGGCGTAGCGCAAACTGTTGCGCACCAAATGCACCACACACGTCTGGACCGTCGCGTGCGGCCAGGTCACGCGGATCGCGTCCGGGAGGCCCTTCAGGCCGTCACAACAAACGATCAGGGCGTCCGCGACCCCACGATTCCTGAGCTCGGTAAGCATGCTCATCCATTGCTTTGCTCCCTCGCCACCGGAAGGTCCAAGCCATAGGCCAAGGACGTCGCGCTCACCGTCAAGGTTCACGCCGATCGCGACATAAACCGGCCGGTTAGCGACCTGGCTGTCACGGACCTTCACCACGATCGCATCGATCAACATGACCGGATAGACGCGGTCGAGCGGTCGGCTCTGCCACGCCACCATGTCCGGGAGGACCTGGTCGGTGATCTTCGAGATCGTCTCCCGTGAAACCTCAGTGTCGTAGATCTCAGCCAAATGAGCTTGGATCTCTCCCGTGGTCAGTCCCTTCGCATAGAGGCTGATCACGTTCGCACCCAACCCGTCGAGGCGACGCACATGCTTAGGCACCGTGACCGGCTCAAACGTGCCTTGACGGTCACGCGGCATCCGCAGCTCCACCGGTCCGACATCGGTCCTGACCGTCTTGGGATAGGCGCCATTGCGACTGTTCCCCGAACCCCGGCCGATCGACTCGTAAGGCTCGTAGCCGAGATGATCGGCCATCTCCACATCCAGCCCGGTCTGCAGCACCTCTCGGACCATCGAGGTCAACAAGCCGTCCTCGCCAGTCAGCGCCACACCCTCGCTGCGCGCCTGGTCGACGAGAGCCTCCGCCCACGCCCGCATCCCGTCAGTCTCAACCGGCACCAGCAGCGACGACAGTGCTGCCGCCGTCTCCGTCCCGTCAACACTCTCCTCAACAGACGCGGCACTCGTTGCATTACTCATCGGCACGATCCTCCTTCACGGCCCGCCCACGGCAGACCTATAGATCACGCCAAATACACAAAGTTCCGGACAGACCCCACCGTGGGTCATGAGGCCGCCGACCTCGGTGATCAAACCGCCGATCGTCACAAACAGAGGGGTCCAGCTGGGATCGGTGTAGGTGGTGACCAGGATGTCGCCCGGCTCGAGGTCCGCTTGCGCCATGTCCAGGATGACGCGCGCCCTCCCCTCGACGGCTCCGGCAGACACCGGGAGACCCACGAGTGTGTCGGCGGGGAGATCCTCACGCCGGTAGCTCCCGGCCAGGACCTCGCCCTCCGAGGTCAGCACTCGCGGCGGCGTCAGCGACAGATATGAGTTGAACGCGTCCTCGCGCTGTCGGATGAGCTCGTCATCCACCTCCTGGTCGCGCACGGCGTCGTGAAACTCGTGGAGCGTCAGATAGAAGATGTCCTGCGCCTCGCGCAGCACGCCGGCGAGCCTCAGGCGCTCCGCCTCGCGCAGCAGAGCTTGCTTATAGATGAAGTAGCGGCTGACCATTCCGTACTTCGGATACTCGCGGTACCCGGCGAAGGTCCTGACCCGGTCGATCATCTGCTTGGTCTCCCCTGCCTTCCGCTCGCCGTCGGGCAGGTCGCGGAGCCGTGCCAGGAGTTCCTGCTCCTTCATGGCGGCTTCTCGCCGTCCCTGCTCGAACCGCTGCGAACCCGCGCCCGGCTCGAAGTTCCTGACATGAGCGAGGATCATCTGCACGAGGACAGACGGCTGCTCGCTCCACCGCGTCCGGGTGATGTCGATCTCACCAGTGCACCGCATGCCGTAGGTGTCCAGATAGGCCTGGATGGCGTCGCGCGCCTCGTTGCCGCCCGGGAGTGCGGACATGTGGTCCAGGAAGTGCTCATCATCGACATCCCCGAGGAACGCAACGACGTCCGGGAACGGACGGATCACATCTGTCACGTCCAGCAGCGCGAGCCCCATCTCCGAGGTGACGTTCCCGGCCACAGACTGCGTGAGCGTGTCGGCCACGTTCTTCTCGCCCAGCCACTCCCCCATGTGCTCGTTCAGCCACCGACCTGCCTCCGCCGCGGAGGTGATCACCTGGAGCCCGCGTGGATCGAAGAGGACCCGCCTCAGCTCCGGGAGGTCCGCCAGGATGAACTCGATCAGTTCCGGTCCGGACTTCGCCTCGATCGTCCGCTTCAGCGCCGCGGTCGAGGCCTGGCCTCGCTCGATCAGCTCCCCCACGATCTCCGGGTCGGCATCGAGCGGTTCCTGCTCGGCGAGGGCAAACACCCCGGTGAGCTCCTCGTCAGGGCGCGCCGCAACGAAGTCGCCGCGCTCCACGATCCTCCGCAGCGCGTCACCCATCAGCGGGTCGGACCCCCCCATGGCGCGGAGTAGCCCCGCCCGAGTTGTGGGCGCACCAAGCATCTCGGTGACGTCGACGAAGAGCCTTCCGCCCGCCACGGACATCGGCCGCGGAGTGGTGAGCTGCCACAGCGAGAGCCCCAGCGGCTTGATGGGGTCCGTCATCATCTGCTGGTGTCCCACGGAGACGTATACGTGATTCTTGCGATCTCCCACCTCAGGGACGGGAAAGAGCGTCGTGATCGGGCGGCTCTGCACGATCTGAAACCCGTCCTCAGCCCGGCACCACTCGATGTCCTGGGGGCGCCCGAAGAACTCCTCGATCCGCCGTCCCAGCTGCACGAGCGCCAGGATGTCCCCATCCGCAAGCGCCGGCTGCTCGTTGGCGAGTGTCCGGGCGACGATCGCAGCATCGCGCACCGTGTAGACGTCGGGGCTCACCCGTCCTGAGACCAATTCCTCGCCCAAGCCGGGGATGGCCTCCACAACGGCGAGCTTCCGGTTAGAGGTCAGCGGGTCGGCGGTGAACAGGATCCCCGAGGCGACCGGCAGGACCATCTGCTGCACCACTACGGCCATCTGGACGTGCCGATTCTCGATACCACCCCGCAAGCGATAGGTCACGGCCCGCTCGCTGAACAGTGAGGCCCAGCACCGGCGGACGTCTCGCAGGATCGCCTCCAGACCAGTGACGTTCAGGTACGTGTCGTGCTGACCCGCAAAGGATGCCGTCGGCGAGTCCTCCGCGGTGGCGCTGGAGCGGACCGCGTAGGCGAGGTCCTCGCCACAACGGATCAACGCGCCGGCGACCGCTTCCGCCAGGTCGCCGGGAAGGACGATCTCCTCGATCCTTCTGCGCAGCTCGGCGCTGAGCGCGGCTACGCCGTCTCGGTCGGCGAGCTTCAGGCGGGAGAGGCGATCGAGTTGTGCATCAATCGACGGTGCCCTGGCCACCGTCCGCCGGAATGCCTCTGTCGTGATGCAGAACCCGGGCGGCACCCGCACCCCCTCGATCTGCAGGAGCTCGCCCAGCAGCGCCCCCTTGCCGCCTGCCACCGCAACCTGAGTCCGGTCGATCTCCTGGATATCCAATACGTCATCGCCCATCCGGTTCACCTCCGCCTGAGTTGCCCGCGCAACCCGTTCGAGATCTCTCTTTGTCGTTCGGCAGGCGATTATGCGGCACGAATCGCGGCCTCATGAGGGCCTTCGATCCGGTATAAATTGGAAGTGGAGAGGAGAGGTTCGCAAGCGGCCATTCGAGGCCCTTTGCCAGCGTCAGCAGCCATCCCTCAACGGCGGGTTCGCGTCGGCACCTTGCGTCACCCCCCCGAAAGAATTCCGCGAGGAGTGTCCGATCGGGGCAAAGGTGATCGTAGAAGGGGTGAACGGTGGTCCACAAGGGGGCCACCCCGAATGACAGGAGATGATCCGAGATGCAGTATTTGATTTCAGTGATCCACGACGGCGCCGGCTTGGCTACCCCGACGGAGGACGCTGCCATCGATGTGTTCAACGAGCGGCTCCAGGCCGAGGGGTACTGGGTCTTTGCCGGCGGTCTCGGGCCGCCCGACCCGGCCACCGTCATCGACAACCGAGGTGACGAGGCGGTGGTCACCGACGGGCCTTTCGTGGAGTCCAAGGAGTACCTCGCCGGCTTCTGGATCATCGAGGCTCCCGACCTCGATGTGGCGCTCAAGCTCGCCACCGAAGGGTCGAAGGCCTGCAACCGAAAGATCGAGGTGCGGCCGTTCCTGTGAGCGTGCTCGACGTCAGGGAGGCGATCACCCAGACCCACCGCGAGGAGTGGGCGCAGGTGGTCGCCGCCCTGACCAGGCGGTTCAGTGACCTCGACATCGCCGAAGAGGCGGCGGCCGAGGCGTTCGCGACCGCGGTTGAGCGGTGGCCCACCGACGGCGTACCGCCCAACCCCGGCGGCTGGCTAACCACCACCGCCAAGCGCAAGGCCATCGACCGGCTCCGGCGCGAGAACAGGCGCGACGACAAGCATAAGGAAGCTCAGATGTTGCACGACGACGACGTGCCCGAGCCTGTCGGCGCCGTCGACGACGAGCGACTCCGCCTGATCTTCATGTGCTGTCATCCGGCTCTCGCGATGGAGACCCGCGTAGCGTTGACGCTGCGCATGGTCGGCGGTTTGACCGTGCCCGAGATCGCCCGTGCCTTCCTGGTGTCGGAGACCACCATGGGGCGGCGTATCACCCGAGCAAAGGACAAGATCAAGGCAGCTCGCATCCCTTATCGGGTGCCGTCCGCGGAGGATCTCCCGGCACGCGTCTCAGGCGTTCTCGCCGTCCTCTTGCTCGTCTTCAATGAGGGCTACCTGGCGAGCGGCCCCGACACCGATCCCGTACTTCAGGATCTGACCGCAGAGGCGATCCGGCTCACGCGCCTGATCCGTGCCCTCCTGCCGCAAGACGGCGAGGTAGCCGGGCTGCTCGCGCTGATGCTGCTCACCGAGGCCCGCCGCACGGCCCGGGTCTCAGCGCTCGGTGAACTGGTCGCCCTCGACGAGCAGGACCGCGGGGCCTGGGACGCGGCGCTTGTAGCCGAGGGTCACCGGCTGGTGCGCGAGCGCTTGGCTGCTGCCGCCGCCGGGGTGGCTCCGGGTCGCTACCAGATCCTCGCCGCGATCAACGCTGTGCACACCTCCGCCCGCGACGTCCGCGACACCGACTGGTCGCAGGTCCTCGCCCTCTACGACCAGCTCGTCCTCCTGGACCCCTCGCCGATCGTCGTCCTCAACCGGGCCGTCGCGGTCGCCGAGCTCGACGGCCTACAGGTGGCGCTGGCGACCGTCGACGGTCTCGAGGACAAGTTGGCCGGCTATCACGCGTACCATGCGACTCGCGCCGACCTGCTGCGCCGGCTGGGCTGCAGTCAGAAGTCACGCGCGGCCTACGACAAAGCCATCGAGCTGGCGGGCAACACCGCCGAGACCGCCTACCTGACACGCCGCCGCGACCAGCTGGGGTAGAGCGCCTGCGAGTCCCGGGTGGTGCGAGCCATGTAGGGAGCTCTATTACATCCCGGTCACAGAGCCTCACGGACGACCCATCGCCCCATCCCCAACACGAGGCTTGGCCCCGTAGCGCCGGCGATGCGGCGGTGCTCGTCCGATTGACCTCGCTATGGCCCAACGAGGTAAATCGCAGCTCTATGTCATTGCTCTCGCTCATATGGTGATCATCTCTGATCGCATCGGTAATTGACGAGCAGGGCGGAATGCGCCGTCAGGGAGGCGGACGAGGACAGGCCGCATACGGGAGCGGTCAACGTCAACCGGGCACGAACCGAAGGCTACTCCCCGGCCCCACAGACGCTCAAGGCCAGCCCAGGACGATCGCGCTGGCACACTCCGGGGTGTGCTCACTCTCTTTGGTGCCTGCGCCGTCACGTTCATGGTCCTGATGTACGCGCTGGAACGACGCGGCCGAGGTTTCATCCTCGCCTTCGCCTGCGGCTGTGCCTTGTCGAGCGTTTACGGCTTCCTCGCGGGTACCTGGCCCTTCGGCGTAGTCGAGGCGATCTGGGCCATGATCGCGTTGAAGCGCTACCGCTCAAAGCCAACGACGCGCGCGTACCCGACGGAGACCTAACCGTGCCCTCCCCCATCTATGAACTCGTCGTGAGCAGGCGGCGGCGCTCAGATTGTTGGATGTTTGCTCTGGCCGAGTGAGCGCCGGAGTGTCCGTGCTGAGAGTGCTGTTAGCCAGCCGAATCCGGTCACGATCGCGGCGCGTTGGAGCAGTCCGGCGAGCACGCCGAATCACCCCTGGAGCTCGCGGCGGCGTTTCTCCGGCGTTATGACGACCGCAAGGCCACCCAAGATGCCTACGCGCTTGATCTTGCCGGCTGGTTTGTGTGGCTCGGATCTTTCCGCGACATCGCTTCTGCCGCGCTCTGCGAGGCCGTAAGAGGGGGCTGCTGCGCCAGGTAGTCCACTCCTCGAATTGGATCTCGTTCTTCTTCGGAAGCGAGATGCAACAGAGGTGCCCGCGCTGCGCCGTTCTCACGATGATGCGATGTGCTGGGTTATCGTGCGGATGTGCTGGCGTGTTCGCGTGTGCTGATGATCGCAACGGGTGCGCATTGGGCGCATCCGACGGCTCGGGCGGCGAGATCTCGAGGGACGTCGATACGCTTGGGCTCGCGGACGCGACGGGTTCTCAGCTGCAGCGCCGCGAGGGCCCAGGCCGCGCCGAGGAGTACGCAGGCCGCGACGAAGGCGACGTGGAAGCCGGATACTCGAGCTGCGGGAATGGAGCCTGCGGTCACCGGGCCGTGGAGGAGGTTCGTGGTCCGGCTTGCGGCGAGGGTCGAGAGGATCGCCAACCCTATTGACCCTCCGACCTGCTGGGCTGTGTTGAGCAGACCGGATACTAGGCCGGCGTCTTCACCTCTCACCTCACTTGTGCCGGCCAGCGTGATCGGTACGAATGTCAGTCCCATGCCGAGACCCAGTGGGAGGAGGCCCGGAAGCAGGTTGGATACGTAGCCTCCGTGCACAGGAACCTAGGTGAGGACAACTATCTCGGCGGTCGCGAGCGCGAGTCCGATCACGGGGACGACGCGAACGCCCACGCGTGGGACGAGCTTGCGCGAGGCTGTGGCGCCGGTGATGATTCCTGCGGAGAACGGCAGGAACGCGGCGCCTGCGCTCAGCGGACGGTATCCGAGGATCTGCTAGAGGTAGAGCGAGACGAAGAAGAAGGTTCCGAACACTGCGGCCGAGACCAGCAACAGCGTGAGGTCAGCGAACGCGAGGCTGCGCGCGCGGAAGATGCTGAGCCGCATAAGCGGAGCCGGGCTGCGGCGCTCGAGCGCGAGGAACGCGACGAGCAGCACGACGCCCGCGGCCAGCAGGCCGATCGTTCGGGGCGATCCCCATCCGTAGCTGTTCGACTTGACGATCCCGAACACGAGCACCAACAGGCCGGCGGTGACTGACACCGCTCCCGGGAGATCGAGCGTCCGGCGGGTTACATTCGATCGGGACTCGGGGACGAACTTGACCGTCGCGACGACGAGAGCCACGCCGACCGGCACGTTGACGAAGAAGATCCATCGCCATGACGCGAGATCGGTTAGCACTCCGCCCAGCAGCAGCCCCACGGCGCCGCCGGCGGCGGCGATCGCGCTCCAATCGCCATCGCCTTCGCACGATCGGTGGTGTCGCTGAAGGTCGTTGTGATGATCGAGAGGACGGCCGGTGCGAGCAGCGCGCCTCCTAGACCTTGCAGCCCCCGGCCGGCTATGAGCATCCCGGATGACTGTGCGAGCCCGTTGAGCAGCGACGCTCCGGTGAACAGCACGATCCCGACGCCGAACACCCGCTTGCGCCCGACCAGGTCACCGGCGCGCCCGCCCAACAGCATGAAGCCACCGAAGATCAGCGTGTACATGTTGATCACCCATTGCAGGCTCGACGGGCTGAAGCGCAAGCCCCGTTGGATCGACGGCAGCGCGACGTTCACGATCGTCGCGTCGAGGACGATCATGAACTGGGCCACGCACAGAACGACGACGGCAAGCCACGGGTTGGTGCGGGTGCGCCCAGGGTTCATCGCGGCCCGCGCGGGCTAGTCCCGACATCGGACAGATCTCGCGGCTCGGATTGGGCGCGCGGAGTCGGCTCGAGCGACAGCACCTCGGCACAGTATGTTCTGCTCATGTGAATCGTCCTTCGAGCATCATCGGCCTTACGCGTTGTCACCAAGCGACTCATCTATAACTACTGGCCTGCGCGTTGGAGCTCGCGATGGCTTTTCATGCGGCGGTCGCGGCCTGTCGGAGGCGTCGGCGGTGGCGCCCCGTTATGCGCCTGTGAATCGATACTCGGTTTGCCAGGCGTCCTTCGAGTCGGTGTGGGCGGTCCAGAAAAGCTCAGCGATGTTGTTCGGATCGAAGTCCGTTCCCGGCTTGACGGCGCCGACGATCGTGACGGTCGCGGCATGGATGCCGTCGTCCCGGACGCCGGCGGCAATCAACGTCTGCGCCGAGCGCAGGGCGGCCTTCCCCATCGAGAGACTCGCCAGTGCGGGCACCGGGATGTCGGCGAAGCCGCCGCTGGTGGCCAGCAGGGTGCCGGCGCCGGCAGCCCGCAAGACGGGTGCGGCGACTTGTGCTGCGACGACGGCGCCGATGACATCTACATCATGTGCTGTCCGGAGCCGCTCGACGGTGGTGTCGAGGATCTGGCCGGGGTCCGGCAGGGCAGCGTTGTACACGACGACACTGGGGGCACCCGGCGCGCCGAAGATCCGTTCGAGCGTCTTGCGGTAGCCGTCCAGTTCCTCGATGTCCGCGCCGACCGTCTCGATCTCCAGTCCTTCGCTGCGTAGTTCAGGGGCGAGTTGCTCAAGCGTTTCATTGCGGGAGATAAGTGTGCTGCGGAAGCCCCCGCGGGCGAAGCGCCGAACCACGCCGGCGCCGACTCCGGGTCCGGCGCCAATCAGCAGAAGATGATGGGGGTCAACAGACTCGGGCATATGCCACCTCCGGGTAGAGCTTACGCCCGGCTATCGGCACGGGCCACATTCCTTGGGGTTCAATCTTGGCATCGCCGTCGTTGCCTGAGAGAAAGATCACCCGCTGGCCACGCCCGCGCACGAGGTCTCGCAGTGCTGCCGTTTCTGTCCGTTCGTCAAAGGATTCATCGAACGTCATCGAGAGTTCGAGGCTTTGGTTCCCGACACCTACAGGGAGCAGTTCGGCTTGTGAAGCGCTACGAGGGCGAGCACATTGAGGTGACCTACGACAAGGCGCGGTGCCTTCACGCTGCCGAATGCGTGCGCGGTATGCCGGCCGTCTTCGATACGGCGAAGCGTCCCTGGATTGCTCCTGACGCCGCTAACGCCGAGCTCGCGACCGTGATCCGGCGATGCCCCACGGACGCGCTGCACTACAGGCCGCGAGACGGCGAGCCCGAGCGACCTCCGGTCCCGACACGAATCCGGCTACCCGAGGGCGGACCGTTGCTGCTCGAGGGCGACCTCGAACTGGATGGGAAAAGTGAGACCCGTGCCGCCATCTGCCGCTGTGGCCAGCCAGCGAACGAGTCCTATTGCGACCGCAGCGGGCCGTGCCGGCAATGGGAGTACGAGCCAGGCCGCTGAAGATAACCGCCGCCTTCATCTGCGCCGTTCTCTCGCTTGCGGCGTCCTGACTGTTGGGGCGTGAGGCCTAAAGCTGTGGGGCCGTCGGCGCCGGTCCGATCACGACGCGTCCGAGCCCGATGACCTCCATCTCTGTCTGGGGAGCGCAGACGGCGATCTCGGCGGACTCGCGGCGCAACGTTCGCCGCAGCGAGATGAAGGCGGCGGAGCCGAGGATCGCGGGGACCCACAGCGCGATCGCTCGATAAGCGAGCACCGCCGAGGCTGCGGCGGTGCTCGGCACGTTGTACAGCACGAACGTTCCCACCAGGCCCGCGTCAACACCGCCGATCCCCCCGGGGACGGGGATCAGTCCGCCGAGCTCGCCGATCAGGTAGGCCATCGCCAGGATCGCCAGCGGCGGCGCGGCGCCGAAGGCGCGAAACGTCGCCCACAGGATCATCACGTCGAAAACAAGGTAGGCGAGGATCCCGCCGATCAGCCAAGCGTTGCCTTCGCGCAGCAGCGCGACCGCCTCGTTGACGCCGTCAGCGACGGCCACCAGGGTCTTCAGCGCCAGCGTGGAGCGGCGTGAGGACCCGCTTGCTTCGTTGTGATCCAGTCGCCGGTGCAAGCCCGTGGAGGAGCGTCCCGCTAGCAGCGACCCAACGATCGCGGCTGCGGCTATCGCGGCGGGCAGGAGCGTCAGCGCCAGGTTCGTCTCCCCCGGCAGCACCCGCATGGCGAGACCGACTCCGATGAGAACCACGCCTGCCACGTTCGCGACGCTGGTCAGCATGAAGAAGGCTGCGGTGCGCCGTGCGATCTCGGCCGTCGGCATCCCGCCCCGTTTGAGTGCCCAGGCTCCAAGCGCCAGGCCACCGGCGCCGCCGGTCGGCAGGAGCGCGTTCGCGCCCATCTCAGACATCCCGATCTGGTAGCTGACGCGCCAGCTCATGCGCCTGCAGAACACCATCCGAAAGATCGCCACATACCCCAAGCCCGAAAGCACCTTCAGCCCCGCGCCAAGCACGAGCCACGCGGGGTTGGCGTGCGAGAGCCGAGCGCGCAACCCGCCGAGCCCAGGCAACAGCGTCACGACCGCAACGACGGCGAGGACGACCCCGGTCAAGAACAGCAGCTGCTTGCGCACCTTTCGACGACTCAGCTCCTCGGGAACCTGCAGGTCGTCCGGAAGGACGCCCGCCGTCATGCGCCACCCCCACAGCCCGTCCGGGCACGGGTGTCCTGACTTGTACGTCTCACATGGCCATGCTTACATCTCACACGACCACGCGATGTGCGAAAGCACCGCAACAGCGATTGTCGGGACATCGGTTCTATGCCGAGCAGCCACGAGCACGGGCAGAGGCGGGGCCACGGTCGAGTCGCAGGTAAGGGCGCGTATCACCCCGTTTCAAAGCAGAGAGCGACTGGACGGGCGCGCTACCGAAACCGCCACAAAGACCGCGACACAGTGTTATTTTCCGCCAAATGAGCTCAAATGAACGACAACAATGAGATCAGCGCCCTCCTGGCGGACATCCAGCAGAGCGCAAACGCGCTCGGCCAACCGGCGGCCCCGGTCACACTTGCGTACTTCGCCGACCTGCAATGCCCTTACTGCCGGGATTTCTCGCTCGAGGTGCTGCCGTCGATCATCGAGCGGTGGGTACAGACCGGCAAGTTGCGAATCGAGTCCCACGCTCTGCAGACGGCGACGCACGAGCCGGAGGTGTTCATGGCCCAGCAGGTCGCGGCGCTGGCGGCGGGCAGGCAGGACAAGGCCTGGCACTTCATCGAGACCTTCTATGCGGAGCAGGGAGAGGAGGGCTCGGGCTATGTCACCGACGCATACCTCCAGGGCATCGCGAACCAGCTCACGGGCCTAGACCTCGCGCGCTGGACCAGCGACCGACGCGACCCGGAGCTTGCCAACGAGATCGCCAACGACGCGCGGGCGGCGGAGAACTCCGGACTTACGGGAACCCCATCGTTTCTGATCGGCGCGAGCGGGGGCGCGATGAACGGGTTCTCGCCGGGCGACCTGACATCGGTCAACGCGGCCATCGAGGGGCTTCTGAAGGGGGCGGCATGACGTCCGACGCAGTGACGCAGATGGGCGCGCTCGCGTGCTCGCGGACGACCACAAGCTGCCGATGCTCGGCCTTGGTGTCTGGCAGGTCCCAATGGACAGGAGTGCGTGGACGCGGTCCGCTGCACGAACAGCCCTGCGCTGATCGCAGACGGCGATCACGCCCGCGTCAACGCATACGTCTCACTCGCTGTGATCGCCAGCGCTGTCGTGATTGCCGCAGGCGCCCTGATCCTCGATCCCCTCATCGGCCTGGGAATGACCGTGGTGATCTTGCGCATCACCCGCGAGAGCTGGCGCACCGTGCGTGGACGCCCGCACCACTAAACGCGCGCGGGGCGACGTCACAGCCCCCACACGGCGCCAGCGAGATCTTGCGCGTCAGGCTGGCCGAGACTGCCGAGGCTACGTCGAGTCCTCTGCCGAGGATCGACTCCAGTCAGCCAGCTGTCCCACATGGATGAGACGCCAACTGTCTCATTTGAATGAGATTGGCTGTCTCACGTCGGTGAGACGTCGCACAATGCGTGCGCCGTCGCGTCCGTGCGAGCCGCGGCGGTCAGGAGGAGCGTTCAGCGCGCGGGTGGGTCCGCGAGTAGCGGCCGTACGCGTGCCGCAAACCGTTCCGGGTCGACGAGGTGAAGCATGTGGCCGGTCCCGTCCCAGATCTCGACGCGCGCGCCGCGCGCGAGGCCCGTAAGCCAGGCCGCGTAGTCCGGTGGTGGCGGCGAGCCGTGCAGCGATAGGAGTGGTGCTGCGATTCGGGGCAGGATCGCCTCGGCGATCGCGGTCAGTTGCTCTGGAGGGGTGCTCAGCAGCGCATCCCAGATTCCGAGGACGACCTCGCGCGGAAACGCCAGCACCCTGCGCTCGATGCTCTCGACCCCCGTGTAGGGCTCGAGCTCGAGAGCGCGGTCGATCGACAGCACGGCCTCCATCGTGCGCTGGCTGCGCAGATCCTCGGCATGCGCCTGCACGAGCCCGGCGAACTCGCCGAACCGCAGCGACTGGTCGACGCAGACGACGGCACGCGCACCATGCGCCGCGGCGTATACGGCGGCGATGCTCGCACCCAGGGAGTGACCGACGATCGCGGGCTCCCCAAGCGCCACCTCCTCGACGACCGCCCGCACGTCACCGACCAGCGACACCATCGAATACTCCGCGGCGCTGGGAGGAAGCCCCGTGACCACGTAGATCCAACCGCACGCACGTGAACTCCTCGGCAAGCAGCGTGGTGACCGGATCCCAGGTCTGCCGGAAGGAAGTGAGGCCATGCACGAACACGACCAGAGGGCCGTGGCCCGCGACGTCATAGGCAATCGTGGGCCCGTCGTCCCGCTGCAGGGTCCCGGTGCGCGTCAGCACCGTCACGCCCGATGCACCGCCACGTGAGAGCACGCTGGACCATCGCGAACTAGAGCACAGCGAAGCGCGAAGATGGTCGGTGGCGGCCCCATCGTTCCGCCGGACACTAACCACCGCAACCGGAGGCAACCTCACGGCCGGGTTGATCTTCGCGTGGACAGGCCAGAGCGCACGGACCATGTGCACGGACCAGGATTTGAGCGTTGCGCGCAGTGCGCGAACTACATTGCTGTCGTGTCGACAGATTTGGTTGAGCGCTCCGAAGCGATTTCCCAGCTCGACGAGGCGCTGCAGGCTGCGCAGGCCGGGCACGGCAATCTCGTGGTTGTCGCGGGCCCCGCCGGCATCGGCAAGACCGCGCTGTGGAATACGGTCGAGCGACTTGCCGCGGCGCGCGAATTCGCTACTCGGGGCGCCTCGGCGACAGAGCTCGAGGTCGGCTTTCCCTACGGGGTCGTACGCCAGCTCTACCGAGGGGCAGCGAGCGATGAAGCCCAGCTCAACGAGACGATCGCCCCGATTCTTGGGCGCGCCACCGGGCTCAACAACGTCACCGACGTTTCCTACCAGGTGCTGGACGGTCTCTACTGGCTGGTGGACGACATGACCAGGCAGACACCGCTGCTGCTCGCCGTTGACGATGCGCAGTGGGCCGACGAGCCGTCGCTACGGCACCTTTGTCACCTGTGTCGACGGCTGGATGGTTTGCGCGTCGTTGTCTTGCTCACGATCCGCACCGGCGAGCCGCCGCGAGCCGTAACCGACGAGCTCAGCGAGCTTGCGTCGCAGCGGATCGAGCCGCCACCGCTCACTGTGCGAGGCGTCGGGGAGATGGTGCATAGGATCCTCGGCGAGCCGCCTTCGACAGATTTCGAGCAGGCCTGCAGGAGGCAGACCGGCGGCTATCCGCTGTATCTCGCTGAGCTGCTGCGCGAGACGCGCGAGCACGGCGTGCGCCCCGACGACGCAGCGATCGAGGAACTCGAGTACATCGACGCGCGCGGCTTGGCGGCGCACGTGTGGCGGCGCATCGAAGCGCTCGGCGCTGGCGCGGACTCCGTCGTCGGTCTGATTTCGATCCTCGCGAGCCGAGCCGAACCTGGGCCTATCAGCCGACTCTCGGGCCTGGCTGCGGCCCGAGTTGTGGAGATCGTGGATGCACTCACCACGAAAGGCGTGCTGCAAACCGGCCTGCCACTGCGCTTCGCTCACCCGATCATCAGCGCAGCAGTTCACGCACGACTCCCATCCGCCCGGCTGGACACCTGGCATCGCGAAGCGGCGCTGCTGCTTGATCGCGAAGGCGCCGACGTCTGCGACGTTGCCACACACCTGATGAGATGCCAACCCGGAGGGGAACCGTGGGCCGTCGTAGCACTCAGAGATTCCGCTTACGCAGTGCTCGGGCGCGGCGCGCCGGACGCTGCCGCCGAGCAGCTGCGCCGGGCCCTTGCCGAGGGTCCCCCACCGGAGGAACGGATCGCGCTGTTGCGCGCACTGGCTCGTGCGGAGGACGCGGCTGGAGAACCAGACGTGGCGCTGGGCCATTACGACGAGGCGCTCAGAAACGCAGGCGATCCAACAGACATGGCGGAGATTGCGATCGCCAAGGCCCAGACGCTCTCGCTCCTGCAGCGCTCCGGGGAGGCGCTTAGTGCCCTCGAGGCTGGCCTTCAGGCATTGGACGGCGGTGACACCGAGCTCGAGCAGCGGATCGACGCCGAGCTGATAGTGCACGCCTTCCTCACGTCAGGCGCGCGTGAGCGCGGATTGCAGCGGCTTGCGCGCTATGAAGGGCGTGTGCCGGACGGCCCGGCCGCACAGGCGCTTTTGAGCGTGATGGCTGTCGGTGCTCTGCTTGGCGGCGGATCGGCCGCGGAGGCAGCGTCGCTGGCCGAGCGTGCGCTGCGGGCGGGCGGGTTTCGCAGCGACGGGTTCAGCGCCGAGGTGTGGACGATGGCGACGTGGGTGCTGATCGGCGCCGATAGACCCGACGTGGCTCAGGCCCTCACCGAAAACGAGCTGCCTGCAGCCCGCCGCGAAGGGCATCGGCGCGAGATCATGGTGATGGAGGCCACGCTCGCGTTTGCCGCGTGGCGCCGCGGCGAGTTGGCGAGCGCTGTCTCACGCGCACAGGCCGGCCTGGCCGTCAGCGATTCCGGCGCTCACGAGGCATGGTGTCACGGGTTCAAGGCACTGGCGCTCCTGGAAACCGGCGACATCGGCGCCACTGAGCAAGCACTGGCCGCGACAGCGCCCGTCCATTGGGCCGAGGACGCACGTGGGAGCATCAGCCTCTATCACACGCGAGCCCAACTCCACGTCGAGCAAGGCCGACTCGATGAGGCGAGCAGCGACCTCGACCAGATACGCCGCCGAGCCGAACACGCGCCGGTTCTTAGTCTCGGAAACTTCTGGCGGCCAATGGCCGTGACGGTCGCCCATCGCCGGGGAGACACGGACGGCGCCCGTGTAATCGCCTCCGAACTACTCGACTACGCCAGGCGCTTCAACACCGCCGGGATCCTCGGCCCGGCTCTTCGCACCGCGGCGCTCGTCGGCGAGCCATCGTCACGGATTGAGCAGCTGCACGAATCGGTAGAGCTGCTGGCGCCGTCGTCCTGCCGGCTGGAGCACGCGCGATCGCTGATCGAGCTGGGGGCGGCATTGCGACGCCGAGGCGAGCGAATCGCCGCCCGCGAGCCGCTCACCGACGGCACCGAGATCGCCCACCGATGCGGCGCGTCTGGAGTCGCCGCGCTGGGACTCGCAGAACTACGCGCGACGGGAGCGCGGCCACGTCGCCCAGTGCGCACCGGTGCCGACGCGCTGACACCGGCCGAGACACGCGTCGCCTCGCTCGCGGCTAAGGGGCGCAGCAACCGCGAGATCGCCCAAGAGCTCTACGTGACGCTCAAGACGGTCGAGGGCACGCTCGGCAAGGTGTACGCAAAGCTCGGCATCTCCGGCCGCGGCGCCCGGGAGGCGCTACCGCAGGCCATCGGCGGACTAGGCACAGAGTCCTGACCCGCAAATACAGGGGTCGACCCCCGTTGCGAACTACAACGGTAACTGCGAAACATGCTGCGTGGACACCATGCGCAGCTTCTCCTACCAGGGCCACGAGGTCTTCTACCGGCGCGAGGGCCGCGGCTCGCCGATCGTCTTTCTTCACAACGGCGGCACCTCACACCGCATCTGGGAGCCTCTGCTGGAGCACTACGCCCGCGACCACGACGTCATCGCGATGGACATGCTGGGCTTCGGACGCTCCGCCCGCCCACGCGTCAACTACACCCTCGACCTCTACGTTTCCCAGCTCGCCGCACTTCTCGACGAGCTCGAGCTTGAGCAGGTCACCCTCGTCGGAAACTGCATGGGCGCGGCCACGGCCCTGACCTACGCCGCCCAGTGTCCCGAGAGCACGCAGACGGTGATCGCCGTCAACGTCCTCACCGATCACACCGTCGCGCGGGGCAACCTGCGGCCACTGCTCTGGATTACCCGCCGCAGCCGCCGCACAGCGGCGGTGCTCGGCTTGCTGGGCGCTCACCTTCGGACTCCCAAGCTAATCGCCGCCGCAAGCGTTCGCAAGATGCTGCTTGTCGAGCCGGAGCGGGTCTCCCGCGAGCTGCGCGACCATCTCCGAGAGGCAAGCCGCGATCCTGACCACCCGCGCGTAATGCTCAGCATCATCGAGCACATCGGCGGCTTCGCCGGCGTGGAACACAACCACGTCCCGGTCCCCGTCTGCGTGATCTGGGGCGCAGACAAACGGCGTCTTGCCTGCGCGCGACGGCGCACAATTCTGCTCCGCGCTGCACCCGGACCGCGAAGTCGTGGTGCCGCATTCAGGCCACCTGGCGATGCTCGAACGACCCGCCGAGGTGGCCCACGCCATCGACGGTTTCCTCGCCGAGCAGAACCACCTCGCCGCCGGACCGCCTCACGCGCCGAAGGCGGCCTCAACGGCGTGACCGACGGGCGATCACGCTGGGAAACCTTGAAGCCTGAGTGAAGGCCAAACGTGAGCGACGACATTGAGACGATGCCGATGGTCGCGGCCTGCCGGATGCACGCCCAGGAGCGTCCAGATGGACCCGCGCTCACGGTGAGCGAGTACCCGAGTGTGACCTGGAGCGAGCTCGACTCGTCTACGAACAGGCTCGCCCGAGCCTATGCGGAGCTCGGGGTGGGCGTGGCGGATTTCGTGACAATCGGTTTGCCGACGAGCGTCGCGTTCGTTGAGTCGATGCTCGCGACGCTGAAGCTGGGTGCTGTACCGCAACCGGTCTCGTCGCACCTACCTGGGGGCGAGCTCGCACAGATCATCAAGCTCGCGCGACCCAAGCTGGTCGTCGGCTTCGATCACGCTGTCCATCCCGACCACCATGTCCTCGCGACCAACCCGCCGATCGAGGGCCACGACGATTCGCCTTTGCCCGTGGTGGTGGCGCCCGCGTACAAGGCGCCCACATCCGGAGGCAGCACCGGGCGGCCAAAGATCATTCTCGCCGGCTCCCCGGCCCTGGTTCCACTCGTCCAGGGCAGACCGGCACCGCTCGGCGTTCCGGCTGAGAGCGTCGTGATGTTCCCCAGTCCGCTCTATCACAACCTGGGAGTCATGGGCACTCTGCTGGGCTTGAGTGCCGGAAGTCACGTGGTGCTCGAGGAGCGCTTTGACGCCGAGCTGACACTCAGGCTGATCGACCGCTACCAAGTGGCGTTTGCGATCGTCGTCCCGACGCACATGAACAGGATCTGGCGGCTGGGAGTGGACGTGCGCGAGCGCTACGACATCTCCAGTCTCGCCATCCTGATGCACGGCGGCGCGCCGTGTCCCGCGGACCTCAAGCGAGCCTGGATCGACTGGATCGGCCCCGAGCGGATCGTCGAGATGTACACGGCGACCGAGGCGGCAGCCCTGACACTGTGCAATGGAAGCGAATGGCTGCAACGGCCGGGCACGGTCGGGCGCTGCGTGATCGGAGAGATGGCGATCTTCGACGACGACGGCGCACCGCTAGGCGCAGGTGAGGTCGGTGCGATCTGGATGCGCCGTCCATCGGGGTCTGGCCGCACATACAGCTACATAGGCGAGGACTCACACGAACGCGACGACGGTTGGGACACGGCCGGGGACCTCGGCTGGATGGACGATGAGGGCTACCTCTTCCTGGCAGACCGCAGGACCGACATGATCGTCTCGGGTGGTGCAAACGTGTACCCGGCGGAGGTCGAGGCCGCTCTCGCCGCGCACCCGAGCGTCATCGACTGTGTTGCGATCGGGCTGCCTGACGAAGACCTCGGCCAACGCGTGCACGCGATCATCCAGACCGACACGCAGGCCCTTGACGAGCAGGCCCTACGAGAGCACCTCGCGGATCGCCTCGTGCGTTACAAGACTCCCCGAACCTACGAGTTCACGACGGCACCCCTACGCGACGACGCCGGCAAGGTCCGGCGCTCGACGCTTCGCGACCAGCGCACACCCTGAGCAAGCGAGATCGGCTGTCTCAAGTCGATCAGGCGCCGCAATCGCGGCTGTCGGCGCCAGCGAGGCCCTGTCGAGGCACTCGACGACACGCGCCAGCTCGTCGTGGGACATCGTCAGCGCGCACGGATGATCGAAGCTGAGCAACAACGCGCCGATCGCGCCCGACGGCCTGAACGCTCCGGCTTGGCTGAGCGGGGGCGCTACTCCGCCGGCCGAGTCTCACATGGACGGGACGGTCGGGTCTCAGATGAACGGGACTTGGCCGTCTCAGATCGGCGGGACGCCGTCCCTTGTCGTTACGAATGAGCGGGATGTCGGCGCCGATTTCCTCGTTCGCGAGCTAGGCGAACGGGGTGCGCGCGTCATCCGGCTCAATATTGAGCGCGCTCCGGATCGGGAGCTGACGCTATAAGCACGGCGACACGGTGGGCTCCAGGCACTTGGAAAAAGATAGTCAGCATGAGCGAAAACCAGCCGGAGATCTTCGTCAACACACCCGATCTGCTCCGCCACCTTCAGAGCGAAGGCGATCGGTGCCAGTGCGCGTACTGGGGCTACATCGTCAGTGGCACGATGCGGGTTCATAGCGCCGACGGCTCCCGTGACTACACGGCCGGCGAGACCCTACTATTGGGCCCCCGGCCACAATCTCGAGGTCGTCACGGACGCTGAATACTTCGAGATCTCGAAGGTCAAGGACTACGACGTGCTGATGGATCACTGCAGGCGAGGGTTCGCAGCTGCGGCCGAGGTCGCGGAGTAAGACGAGGACGTGGTGACGAGCGCGACGAGGACGCTTACCGGCCCGCCCGACCCTGATGAGATGGCTAGATTCGCGTTTCGGGTGTGGGGCTATAAGCAGGGGGAGATGGTCTCGTCGCGGCTAGCTGAGAGCGCGGGAACGGCGCGTGGTAGGGATCTCAGTGTCCGGGCGACCGTCCACCGTCAACGTGACGGATCTCGCTGCTGATCTCGGCATTCACTCGGGCTCCCCGCCGGCCGTACCCGACAGCCACTGAGACGGGGTCCAGTCCCCCTCTGGGTCCGTGGTTTGCCCCACCTCGATCAGATGACCGTCGGGATCGCGGATGTAGCAACGGATCTCGTACTGGTGCTGCTTCGGCGGCGTCAGGAATTGAGCACCACGGGCGCTCCATTCGGCGTACACGGTCTCGATGTCCTTGACCCGGATATTGAGGAAGCTGCTCACCCGGTCGTCGTCGCGCGGCGTCTCCAGGGTGACCGCGGGCTTGTCGTCGGTCGGGCCTCCGCCCCGATTGATGACGATCCAGCTGTTGGCGAGCGCGACGTTGGTCGGTTCTCCGGAGCGTTCCAACGTGCCGCCGAGCACGTCGGTGTAAAAGCGCCGAGAACGCTCAACGTCGTCCGAGACGATGAAGTGGGTCAGCACAATTCCCTCTGCCGGCGGTCCGAGCTCGGCCATCTGCCACCTCCACTGGTTGGGACTCATACCCCTTACGGGCGGGGTTTGCAGCCGATATTGTGATGATCGAGGATTTTATCTCGTTCCGCAGTACAGCTATAGCCACCACGTGTGATCCGACGGCCCTGCCTTCAGTAAATCGGATCGGTCCTCGTCCGGACCGGACGTCTGGGCCGAAGCTTTGCAGACAACCGGACTCGACAGCGTGCTGTACGCGAGGGCCACCTCAGCCAGCGCCCACACGGGTGGTCAAGACGGTGGACGCCAGCCTCTGGCAAGCGTCGTTTGGCCCACCTCGAGGATGTACCCGTCGGGATCGCGGATGTAGCAGCGTATCTCCGTCTCGTGCTGCTTGGGCGGAGTCAGGAAGTGAGCGCCCCGTGCGCTCCACTCCTCGTACACAGCTTGGATGTCGGCGACCCGGATGTTGAGGAAGCTGCTCACCCGATCTGGGTCGGGTGGCGTTTGCAGCGTGACGGTCGGCTTGTCGTCGGTCGGACCTCCGCCGACGTTGATGATGATCCAGCTGTTGGCGAGCGCCACGTACGTCACCTCGTCACCCGCCTCGCTGGAGATGACCGTCTTGCCGCCCAGTACATCGGTGTAAAAACGGCGAGAACGCTCGACATCATCTGAAACGATGAAGTGACCCAAGACCATCTCCTCATTGATGTTGCTCATAGTGACCTCCGTTGTTGGAATGGCTCCATAGTCAGTGTCCTGCGCTTTGGCCGCCATCGATGTGCAGGATCTCGCCGGTCACGAAGGGAGCCGACTCGAGATACATGACTCCACCCACCACATCCTCGATCTCGCCGACTCGGCCGATGGGGTGCAAACGCGCCCATCCCCGCGTAGGAGCTCTCGTCGTGTAGCGGCGTTTTGATGACGCCGAGCGAAACGGCGTTTACCCGTAGGCCACGTGAGGCGTACTCGATCGCGAGCGACCGGGTGACGCGACCAGGCCGCCCTTGGTCAGCGTTTGCAGCGCGACTGGTCTGCTGCTGTCCGGCTGCTCGACGAGTGACGTTGAGACATTTACCACGTGCCCACGGCCCTGGTCGAGCATCTGTTTGATCACGCGCGTCGTCATGTGAAAGAAACCAGCGACGTTGACGGCGATCAGGGCGTTGAAGTCCGCGAGGGTGTAATCCGTGAAGGGCTTGCCGATGTAGATCCCTGCGTTTGTTGATGAGGGTGTCTATGCGACCGAAGTGCTCGACCGCCGCCTCCACGATGCGCTGCGCCGTGTCAGGGTCGGCGATGTCGCCCTCGACGGTCACGACGCCGGGGTCCTCCGAAATCCCGATCGACCGAGCAGCCGCGATCACCGCATACCCGCGCTCACGGTATGCCCTCGCGAGACCTGCGCCGATGCCCTGCGAAGCGCCGGTGATGATCGCGACCCCCTCCTCGTCGTGCTCAGGCGGCGGGATCACTCGACTAGGTAAGTCTCGTAGATCACACCGTCGGCCTGGCGGCCGCCGACACTGATGAACACGCCCTTGTTCAGCCAGTCGAGCTCGGGGGCGGCGGTCTCGATCTGGGTTGAGGTCCGGAAGGTGTACTCGCTCGCATCGACGTCCTCACCCCGCCCGAGTCGGGTGAGAACCTCGGCGCTGCCGTGGCGGACTCCCCGCGACTGCACGTAGAGCAGATCGCCGCCGTCGGTTTGCAGCGTGTAGCGGATGTCGGCGAACGAGGTGCCATCCGGCAAAACGATCTGCCAGTCTGCGCTCGCGCCCGGGAGCAGCTTGCCGCTGATCTCCGGACCGGTGAACCTCCCGCCGATCTGGGGCACGATGCGGCGGTGGCCCTGCGCGACCTCACCGAAATCAAGTGGCTCACCGAGAGTCACCTCCAGGCGGTAGACCTTCCTCAGGCGGGGATCCGGAAGCTGACCGCTCATGGTCATGTTGCTCATGTTGGCACCTGCAGGTCGGTTTTTGGTTTTTGGCATCGATCCAGGGTCGTGCGGGTGCCTGGCGACGCGGTCGCGGGTCGCTTTTCAGCGTTGCCTGACTCGCCACGCGCCGCGCGGGACGACCTTGACTTCTGCTCGGATGAGAGGAAAGTATTGCGCGACCAGACGGGAGCGTGGAGGCGATATGAGCAGTGTCCAGGCCGGTGAGTTCAAGCTCGAGGTTGTGGTCGTCCCGGTCTCGGACGTCGACCGAGCGAAGGAGTTCTACGGAGGCCTCGGTTGGAGGCTCGACGCCGACGTTGCGCGCGGTGAGGACCTCCGCCTAGTTCAGTTCACGCCCCCAGGCTCCGCGTGCTCGATCCAATTTGGCACGAACATCGCGTCGGGCGCGCCCGGCTCGGCCCAGAGCCTGTACCTGGCCGTCCCCGACATCGAAGCTGCGCGTGAGGGGCTGCTCGCCCACGGCGTGGAGGTGAGCGAGGTGTTCCACGAGAGGACGCCCGGCGCTCGCTTCCACGAGGCCGGGCGTGAGTCCGGGCCGGCGCCCAACCGCGGCACCTACGGCTCGTTCGCGACGTTCAGCGATCCGGATGGCAACGGCTGGCTGCTCCAGGAGATCACCACGCGTCTGCCGGGTCGCTGAGAGGAGCGGCTGATGGCCACGACATACGAGTCCGTGAAAGATCTCGCGGACGCGCTCAGGCAGGCGGCCGCAGCGCACGGCGAGCACGAGGAGCGAACCGGCCAGGCGGACCCGGACTGGCCGGACTGGTATGCGCTCTACATGGTGCGCGAGCGCGCCGGCGAGGAGCTGCCGACATGAGCAGCGACTATGACGTGATCGTGCTCGGCGGTGGCTCGCCGGGCGAGCACTGTGCGAGCGCCCTCGCGGAGGGCGGTCTGCGGGTGGCGGTCGTGGAGCGAGAGCTCGTGGGAGGGGAGTGCTCCTACTGGGCTTGTATTCCATCGAAGACGCTGCTGCGGCCGGGCGAGGCGGTCCATGGCGCGCGCGAGGCCGCCGCGACCGCGGAAGTAGATGTTGAGGCGGCGCTTGCCTGGCGTGACTTCATGGTCTCCGAATACTCCGACACCGGCCAGGAGCGCTTCCTTGCCGATCGCGGCATCGAGTTGTTGCGCGGCAGCGGGCGGCTCGCGGGCCCTGGGGTCGTGGAGGTCGACGGTGTGCGCCATACCGCGGATCATGTGGTTCTCGCGAACGGTGCCGATCCGGTCGTGCCGCCCGTGCCTGGCTTGCGCGAGCTGGACGGCGTTTGGAGCAACCGCGAGGTGACCTCCATGAAGGCCGTTCCCCGCCGTCTGCTGATCCTCGGTGGCGGCCCGGTCGGCGTGGAGATGGCGCAGGCCGTGCGTCGATTCGGCGGCGAGGTGGCGGTGATCGATATGGCCGAGCACGTGCTCGGGCGGGAGCCCGCGCCGCTCGGTGAGGCGCTCGGCGAAGTGCTGCGCAGTGAGGGCATCGAGCTCGTCCTATCCGCGAACGCGAGCGCGGCACGACGCGAGGGCGAGGACTACGTCGTCGAGATCGACGACGGACGCGAGCTGCGCGGCGAGAAGCTGCTCGTCGCCACCGGCCGGCGTCCGCGAGTGCTTGGGCTCGGCCTGGAGACCGTCGGCATCGAGGCCGATGCGCACGGAGTTCCAGTCGACGCGCACCTGCGGGCGGCGACGAACGTGTGGGCGATCGGCGACGTAAACGGGCAGTGGCCGCTCACCCACGTCGGCAAGTACGAGGGCGAGGTGGTCGCCGCGAACATCCTCGGCGAGCCGCGAAAGGCCAACTACGAGGCCGTTCCCCGGGTCATCTACACCGACCCGCAAGCCGCGGCGGTGGGCGCTTCCGCCGGCCGCTTCAGCGCCATGGTCCCGCTGTCGGAGGTGGCGAAGACCGCGACCTACACGCGAGCCTACGCCGACAGCAACGGCTTCTTGGCGCTGCTCAGCGACGGCGAGCGGCTGACCGGCGCCTACGCGCTCGGCCCGGAGGCGGGCGAGTGGCTGCAGCAGGCGACGCTCGCGATCCGCGCCCAGGTCCCACTCGGCGTTCTGACGGACACGATCCAGCCGTTCCCGACGTTCTCGGAGATCTTCGTCGCCGCGCTGAAGACACTTCGCGGCGAGATCGCGCCAGCGTCCAAGGCGGTCGGCGCGGGACCACCGATGGCGAGCTGACGGAGGGAGAGACGCTGCGAACCCCAACGGCCGCGTCAACTACGTTTGTGGCGGTTCGGCTGATACCGACCTGACCAACCACACCGAAACGAGGAAGGAGAACACCGTGCACGCTGACATCGCCCCCGGCGGGACGTTTCCCGACTACGAGCTGACCGCCCACACCAAGGCCCGGCACAAGCTGAGCGAGCTGCAGGGGGGGATTCAACTGGTCCTCTCGCAACACTTTGATCGTGGAGGTGTGTATGGGTAGGCCAGTGGGGTGGATGAGGGAGTTGGCGGGTAGGGCGCCGATGGAGTCGCGCTGGGGCATCCGATGCTTCGCCGTGAGCTTGAGCGGTCGTTCTGATAGGGGATCGCTAGGGGCTTGACTAGTGCGGATGCGGCGGTGGCTGTCGGTGTGTCTTCGGCGGCTGGCGGCCGGTGGTTCAGGGAACGTGGCGGGATGCCAATATTCATGCTGGACCCAATCTCTCGGGCCGGTACCTGTCGTCTAGGAGCGCGAGGAGATCGCGATGCTCAAGGCGCAGGGCGCCGGAGTCCGGGAGATCGCCCGCCGCTTGGGGCGTTTCTCCGTCAACGATCTCACGGGAGCTGCGCCGCAACGCTGCCACTCGCGGCGGGAAGCTCGACTATCGCGCGTCGGTAGCGCAATGGAAGTCAGAGCTGGCTGCGGGCTGCTCGAAGACCGCGCGAAGCTCGCCACCAACGATCGACTCCGAGAGTACGTGCAGGAGCGACTCTCCGGGCAGGTTCGCCGGCGCGACGGGACAGCGCGGTACCGGGGCCCAAAGCAGCGGCTTGGAAGGGGACGGGACAAGCCGCAACGCCAGGATCGCAGGTGGGTAACGGCGCGTGGAGCCCGAAGCAGATCTCTGCCCGCTTGGAAATCCCGCACGCGCAGACCCGCGAAGAGGTGCAACGACATGACCGCGAGTCTAGTCGCGCTAGCGTGCCGTCTCTCCGCTTCGCCTGCGCCTTGCGCTCGTGATGAATGAGACAAAGGCGGTCTCACATGAGTGAGATGTCGGCACAGACGGATGAGAGGCGCTTACCTGTCGCTGAGGTCGCCAAACCGCTGTTCCAGCCGGCCCGCCTGACAGGCGCACCTGGATGCTGGGTGCGGGCGACAGCACCACCCGGTGCTCGAAGCGCTCACGCAGCGTCAGTGACGGCCGATCTCTCAATTCGATCGCCGCGAGTAGGACTCGATCATCTCCAGGACGATCTTTTCCGCTTGGGGGCGGCTGAGCTGCATGTCGAGTCGCAGTTGCTTCCACACCAGCACGTCGGTCGCGATCACGAGGGCTGTGAGCCGGCGCTCTCTGGACGCGCGCGGCAGGCCGGCGAGGAGTGGCTGGAAGACTCTGTTTGCCCAATCGCGGTGGTAGGCCCTCCCCTTGTCCGTTAGGTTGCGGATGGCGGGGATGCGGTCCTCTTGGGAGAGCATGCGTAGGATCGCCGTTCCGTGCGCCTCGTAGTGGTCGAACACGTTGGCGACCGCGTCGGGCAGGTCGATCGACTGGAGCGGCGTCGCGGCGCTCCATCTCGCGCATACCCCACCACTTGTATGCGGCGGTGAGTAGCTCGTCTTTGGAGTGAAACCGGGCGAAAAGCGTCTGTTCGGTGACGCCCGCGTCGGCGGCGATCTCGCGCAGGCGGACCTCCTCGTAGGGTCGCGTGCCGAAGTGCTTCCAGGCCGCGGCGAGCAGCCGTTCGCCGGTCGCGGCAGCGGCATCGGCTCGCGCGGACATCCGATATTGACGTGTTGTGGTGGAGTCGCTTGACGTTTTCATCTTGGTAGGGCTAAGATGAAGTATATGCGGGTCTTCCAGACTCTCCTGGCGTTCAGCGGAAATGCTCCACCCCAGCTGGCGCTCACACGGGAGCTCGTCGAGCGGGGCCACGAGGTGCGCGTCGTGGCCCACAGCGCCGCGCGGGCACGGATCGAGCAGACTGGCGCTGAGTTCGTCGCGATCCGCGGGTGGCTTCCCGACCTCGACATCACGCGTCCGGAGACCGACCCGATACGCGACTGGGAGGCGCGCACGCCGCTTGGCGCCGCGAAACGGATGCGCGATGCTCCGATCGCACCGCTGCGGGATGCGGTACGGGAGAATGTCGAACTGCTCGGCGACTGGAGCGCCGACGTGGTCGTGTTCGATTGGCTTTTCATCGCCGCGCCAGTCGCTGCCGAGCATGCAGGCATACCCGCGGTCGCGCTCGTTCACTGCCCGTATCCCCTCCCGGTTCGCGGCGCGCCGCCGCTGTTCAGCGGCCTGAAGCCGATGGCGGGTCCGTTGGGTGCTGCGCGCGACCGCCTGCTCAATGCCATGACCCGCCGCTTCACCGCGGCCGGGCTGCCGATGCTCAACGATGTCCGTGCCGAGCATGGGCTCACGCCGCTGAAGGACTGGAACGACCAGGTCCGCGGCGTGCGGGCGATCTACGTGATGACCGCCCCGGAGCTCGACTTCTCAAGCAAAGCCCAGCTCCCGGCGAATGTCCACTACGTGGGCCCCGCGTTCGAGCCATTCGAGAAGGAGTGGGAGTCACCGTGGCCTTCAGAGAACGCCGATCCGCTGGTGCTGATCAGCTTCAGCACCAGCTACATGAACCAGCGGGCGCTCGCCCAGCGTGTCCTCGACGCCGTGGCCGGGCTGCGCGTCCGAGCGCTGCTTACGGCCGGGCCCGCGCTCGACCCGAGTCAGCTCCGCATCCCCGACAACGCGCGCAGTGTGGCTTTCGTCTCGCATCGAACCGTTCTTCCACACGCGGCGCTCGTCATCACCCACGCAGGCTGGCAAACGGTCAACGCCGCCCTCGCCGATGGCGTTCCGCTCGTCTGCATTCCCGATGGTCGCGACCAGCCGGATAACGCCGCCCGCGTGGTCGTCGCGCACGCCGGCGTGAGGGTCAGCAAGAAGAGCTCCCCCGAGAAGCTGCGCCGCGTGATCTCACAGGCCCTCGAGGACCAGTCGATCAAACAGGGTGCCCGCGCGATGGCCGGCGCCCTCGCCCGCAGCGACGGTGCGACCGTCATCGCCAACGAGCTGGAGCGCCTCCAGGTACACAACGCCGTGCAGTGACCGGTCGGGGCGGCCACCACCATCCCTAACTTCAAACTCTCACCAGTCCCATACGGACGAGAGACACCAGTCGCAGATCAGTGAGAACGAGGCGTCGCATATCGGTGCGGCGCCGCACGGCGTCCCGTTCATGTGAGACAGAAATCCGGCCATCTGAGACGGGCCGATCCCGTTCATTTGAGACAGACGCGAGCTACGGCTTATCTGTCGCTGAGCGGTGTCATGCAGGCGATGACGTGCTGGTGGCCGAGGTCGCGCTGAAGTTGCTCGCTCGCGCCCCGCGCATCGGTGGAGACCGTGATCGGCGATAAGGACTACGTTGGATGGGCATTTGCGGCTGGTGCAGCAGAACTCGACGCTACGATCCTCGGACCCATACGCAAGGACGAGCGCGGTCCCAGTCCTCAACCTCGCGCCAATCCGTCAGCGTATCGAGTCAATCTTTCTGGACCTGCAAGGACCTGCTGACACTGGAGCGCCACGGAGCGAGAACCTTCGCCGGCGTCAGAGAGCGCGTCGTGCAACGCCTGCTCACCCTCGCAGCCGCTATCTCGCTCAAGCAGCCGGAAGTCCTCGTCGGACCCGCCGCGGCCGAGCAGGACGGGATGTGAGAGGTGCACGTGCCGACCACATGCGAGGACCCGTTCGCCGAGGGTGCCGAGCGCAACAGCTGCCACGGCACCGGCATGGAACGGAACGCCCCGTGAGCTTCGATACTAGGCCCGTGGCGGAGATACCCGCGGACTGACTGGGGCGAGCCTCAGTGGACGGCGTCGGCCCAGTCGCGCAGGCGGTCCGAGAACTGCGGCGTCGCTGCGCTCACCTCGACGACCACGTCGGCCGGGACGTTCGCCCTCTGGGCGGCGGCCAGGATCGCGTCGGGCGACGGCGCCTCGTAGAGGCAATAGGTGCGTCGCCGGTCGGCGCTCAGGAACGAGAAGAGCCAGCGGACTCCCTCGTCGCTGTTGACCTCCTCGATCAGCTCGACGTCGTCGTCGGTGAGGTCGAGCTGATCGGCGAAGCTGCGCTCGATCACGTACAGGGCCATCGGCTGATCGTAGCTGGGATCTCCGCTCACCCGGGGCGAGCCCGTGCCGGTGGGCGTAGGACGCGGCCTCGGTGCGGTTCGCGCAATCGGTCTTGCGCAGGATGCTTCGGATGTGGTTGGCCGCGGTGTGCTCGCTGATCGTCAGCTCCTCGCCGATCTCGCGGTTGCTGAGCCCGCTGGCGACCAGCTTCAGGATCTGCGCCTCGCGTGGGGAGAGCCCGCCTGGGAGAACGCTCCGAGGTGGGCACGCCGAGCAGGCGGATCTTGCCGAGCAGTCCTTCCATGCCGATCCGCTCGGCCAGGCCGGCGGCCTCTCCGAGCAGGGCCTGCGCGTGGTCGCGGGCCCCGCGCCCTCGTCCGAGCAGAAAGCGCCCGTACTCGTAGGCCGTGTGAGCCACCCAGGTCGACGCTCCCATCCGCCTGTTCTGCTCCATCGCCCGCTCGAAGTGCTCCTCGGCTCGCCCCGGCTCCCCCAGCGTCGCGGCGAGCATGCCCAGATAGCGATCGGCGGCTCCGTAGCAGGCGACCAGGTGACCGATCATCACGTTGGTCCCCGCGAGCGGCTCCAGCTCGGGGTAGACGATCGCCGCCATCGCCTCGTCGCTCACCGCGGCGCAGGCGTCGGTCAGGTAGGTGAGCGTCGCCAGCCACAGCGATGCCTGGTAGCCGTCGATGCCCTCGGCGGCAAGCCTCGAGAGCTCGCGCTTCGCCTCGCGCTCCATGCCCAGCTCGGCGAGCACCGCGGCGAGCCCGGGACGCCATGGGCCCTCTCGCTCGGCCTCGCCGGCAAGGATCCTGATTACCGGCGCGAGCTCTGCCAGGCGACCTTGCTCGCGGCGAACGCCGAACATCTGGATGCCGTGAGTGCCCGATGCATCGCGACCGGTCAGTAGCCGAGCCCAATCGTGCGAGCGTCCCGCCATCGCCTCTGCGTCCGCGAGGTTCCCGTCACAGAGAGCGATCGCGGACCCGTAGTGCTCGGCCACGTGGTGCATGAACGGCTGCGCTGTGTGCTCGGCCATCTCGCGCAGGACGACCATCTCCGCCCGAGCGGAATCGAGGTCGCCGAGAGCCACGAAGGTCGGTACGCGCCAGGCCATCGCGTCCGCTTGGATCTCGGCGTCCCCCAGCTCTTGCCCCAGGTCTCTCGCCTCGGTGAGCATCGAAAGGATCTCCTCCAGCGGGGTCGTGCCGCGCGCCCAGTAGGAGCGAACCAACACCTTGGCGAGCCCCGCGCGATCCTCGTGTCGTCTTGCCAGCGCGATGGCGTTTTCGCGCACGAGCGCGCCACGCTCGCGTTCCCCCGCGAAGTCGAGCGCCCGCGCAAGTCCCGCCAGCAGGCCAATCCGCAGCTCCTCGCTGCTGTCATCAACCGCCGTAAGCGCCTCCTCGAGCAGCTCGACCGCATCGCGTCGGATAACCCCGGGGCGCCAGCACGCGTCCTCGTAGCCGATCGCCGCGCGGGCGAGCAGCTCCGCGCTGTCCAGCGCGCGGGCGATCTCCGCCGCCGACGCGAAGGCCTCCAGCGCATCGGTCGCCTTGCCCGCACGATGGCTGGCAGCGCCCAGCTCGAGCAGGGCGCCGGCGCGCTCAGGCTCGCCCTGGATCCCGATCTCGATTGCGGTCCGCAGCCGCATGGCGGCGTCGTCGAAGGCAAGCGCGGCGCTCGCCGCCCGCGCCGCGCGCAGGTTGTAGTCGATCGCCCGCTCGGCCCCGCCGAATGGAGCGGCTGCGCCGAAGTGATGGGCGAGGTCTGCGAGTGCGCGGTCGGAGTCCGCACCGGCGCTCTCGAGCGCTTCCCCGACGCGGAGATGCAGTTCGGCTCGCCGAAGCCGCGAGAGCCGGTCATAGAGCGCCCGCCGCACGATCTCGTGGGTGAAGCGGCAGGCCAGTCGCTGGGAGGGGAGCTCCTCGATCATTCCGCTGCCTACCGCCTCCTCGAGCGCGGCGAGCAGCTCGGGCTCGGCAAGGCCGGCGGCGCGACGGACCGGCTCCAACTCGAACTCCGGCCCGGCGGCGGCGGCAAGCTCGAGCAGGTCGATGGTTCTCGGGGCCAGGCGCGATAGCCGCTGGCTGACCACCTCGCGGACGCTTTCGGGCGTGCCAAGACTCGGTCAGCGGCCGGGTCACCCTGACCTGCCCACCCGCAACCTCGACTATGCCCGTCTCGAGCAGGGCACGCCAGAGCTCGCAGACGAGGAAGGCGTTGCCCCCGGTGAGATCGTGGATCGTGGTTGCAAGCTCGCGTAGCTCGGGAGTCGGGGTCGACGCTTCCGGCGGCACGGCTGACCAGGTCGGAGATCTCCGCCCCGGAGAGCCCCTCCAGACGCATTCGCACGACGTCGTCGGAGCGGCGCAGGTCGGCAAGCGTCTCCGAGAGCTCCGCCGGCACGTCGGCCTCGCTGTCGCGGAAGGTGGCGAGGATCAGCAGACGGGCGCTCCAGGCTGAGCGCGCCAGGTGCCGCAGGAGCAGAAGCGTCGCTGCGTCCGCCCAATGCCCGTCCTCGAGTACGAGCAGTATGGGTCTTGTGCGGCTGACGTTCGCAAGCAGCTCGGCAACCGCCGTGTGGAGGCGATGGCGCTCGGTATCGGGATCGGCCTCGACCGGCTGCGCCAGCTCGCCGACCTGGGCGGGCAGATCGGGCAGCAGCCGGGTCAGCTCGCCGCCACCGGTGCCGAGCGCGGCGCGCAGTTCTGTCGCCTCGGTTACCCGCACCAGGCGTTCGAGCGCCTCGACGAAAGGCCCGTATGGCGTCCGCACCACCGCGTCGCAGGCGCCGTAGAGAACAAGCGCCCCTTCCATTGCGACCTGGCCGGCGAACTCGCGCGCCAGGCGGCTCTTCCCGGCGCCCGGCTCGCCCGCGAGCAGCGCGACGCGGCGCCTCTCCCCTTCCGCTCGCGGCATCAGGGTTCGGAGCTTCTCCAGCTCGCCTGCGCGCCCGACGAACGGGGAAGTCGAGATCGGGCGCAGCGGACCCGGAAGGTCCAGGATCTCTGCGTCCATGAAAAGACGATAGTCAGTCTTGACCATGCTGAGCCGAGGCTCGATCGAAGTCGGCGGCGCTCGAATTGGGTCAGGTCAGGTCATGACGGAGGAACTCGAGCGCCCTAGTCTCGACCGAGACGAGTTGAGACGACCGGCTAGGAGGAACGCATGAGCACCACCACCGCCTTGATACAGACGGCCCGCAGCGAGATGCCCGGATTCCAGGGACGGCTTACAGCCCCCGAGGACCCCGGCTACGACGAGGCCCGCAAGGTCTACAACGCGATGATCGACCGGCAGCCTGCCCTGATCGCAAGCTGCGCCGACTCCGGCGACGTCGCGAAGGTCGTCTCGTTCGCCGGCGACCACGAGCTTTTGCTGGCCGTGCGCGGCGGCGCCCATAACGGCGCCGGGCTGGGAACGTGCGACGACGGCATGGTGCTCGACCTCTCGGGCCTGAAGGGAGTCGAAGTGGATCCCGGCGCTCGGACGGCGAGGGTCGGCGGTGGCTGCACCTGGGGCGAAGTGGATGCCGCGACCAACGAGCACGGCCTGGCGACACCGAGCGGGATCATCTCGACCACCGGCGTCGGTGGTCTCACGCTGGGTGGCGGCCTTGGGCATCTGACCCGCAAGTGCGGCCTCACGATCGACAACCTGCTCGAGGCCGAGGTCGTGCTCGCAAGCGGCGAGACGGTTCGTGCCGCCGCGGATGAGCACCCCGACCTCTACTGGGCGATCCGGGGCGGCGGCGGCAACTTCGGCGTCGTCACGTCCTTCCTGTTCAGGCTGCACGAGGTCTCGACGGTCGTCGGGGGCCCGACCTTCTGGCCGGTCGAGCTGGGCGCCGAGGTGCTGGCCGCCTACCGAGACTTCCTGCCGAACGCCCCGCGCGAGCTGAACGGCTTCTTCGCCTTCGCATCGGTCCCGCCGGCGCCGCCCTTCCCCGAGGAGCTCCATCTGCGTAAGGTCTGCGGGGTCGTCTGGTGTTATGTGGGCGCTCCCGAGGACGCCGCCGGGGCGATGGCCCCGCTGCTGGACGCCCTGCCGGAGCCGTTGCTGCACGCAGTTCAGCCGATGCCCCTCCCCGCGCTCCAGGGCGCCTTTGACCCCGTTTATCCCGCTGGAGACCAGTGGTACTGGCGCGCTGATTTCGTCAAGGAGATCCCCGACGCCGCCGTCGAGGCGCACGCCAAGTTCGGCGCTGAGATGCCGACGTGGCAGTCGACGATGCACCTGTACCCGATCGACGGAGCCGCCCACGACGTCGGCCCATCCGACACCCCATGGAGCTACCGCGATGCGGTCTGGGGCTCGGTCTTCGCCGGTGTCGATCACGACCCCGCCAATGCCGAGGTCATCCGCCGCTGGTGCGTCGACTACTTCGAGGCGCTCCACCCCTACTCCGCCGGCGGTGCTTATGTGAACATGATGATGGACGAGGGCGAGGAGCGGGTACGGGCAAGCTACCGCCACAACTACGATCGACTGGCGCAGATCAAGGGCACCTACGACCCGGACAACCGTTTCCGGGTGAACCAGAACATCCGTCCCGCGAGCACGTCAACGGCGCCTTCGCCGCGGGCCGCATCTGATGCGGGGACGGTCGGCACAGATTGATCACCATGCCCCTCTACATGGACCGCCACGATCTCCCAGACGCGACCGCTGCCGATATCGCAGCCGCCCACATGCGCGATCTCGAGGTTCAGGATGGATTCGGCGTGCGCTTCGTCACCTACTGGTTCGAAGAGGGCGCGGGGAGTGGCTTTTGCCTGGTCGAGGGCCCGGACGAGGAGGCCGTTGAGGCAGCTCATCGGGCAGCCCATGGGCTGCTTCCGTCGAACGTCATTGAGGTCGATCAGGCCGTCGTGCGTAGCTTCTTCGGTCGGCTCAATACCCATCCTCCTGGCGAGCCATACATAGAAAGCGCCTTCCGGGCCATCCTCTTCACCGACATGGTCGACTCCACTCGTCTTACCCAGCAATTGGGAGACCGTGCAGCGATGAGCTTTCTCCGGGTACACGACTCAGTCGTACGCGCCGTCCTGGCACGGTTCGGCGGCAGCGAGGTCAAGCACACCGGCGACGGGATCATGGCCGCGTTCACCTCGGCCTTCCAGGCAGTCTCCGCGGCGATGCAAATCCAGCGGGAGCTGCAGGAGCGCGACGAACCGGCGCACGGACACCTGCACGTGCGTGTCGGAGTGGCGGCCGGGGAGCCCGTCACCGAGCAAAACGATCTCTTTGGTGCGGCGGTGCAGCAGGCCGCGCGATTGTGCGCGTTGGCTCAGCCGGATTGCATCGTCGTTTCGTCCGGGGTGCATGATCTCTGTCGCGGCAAGGGCATCCGGTTCTCCGACGGCGGCCCCATCACCGTGAAGGGCTTCGACGAGCCGATCGGGCACTTCGAGGTCGAGTGGCGCGATTGAGCTTCAGGACTACGCGGCCGGCGAAGCAGACATAAGGAGCCTGTTCTTAATCAGCACGTTCCGCCTGGTGTCGCGCCTGACGCTCGCCCGTGCTTTGTGCTTCAAGCGAGTCCCACCCGACACTCCGCGCGGGCGTCTATTCTGCCGCGGCGCTCCTCTCTCGAAGAACCTCAGGCGATCTCACTCGTGAGAGACCGCTCCGTCTCGTCCATTCGAGACCTCTGATCGCCGTCCGGCCGTCCCCGCCCTCATCTACCGTGGAGCCATGCCATGCCAACCCGACGCCCGCAGCTACGGAAGCGTCTTCGATGAGGTCGCCGAGGACTATGACCGTCATCGTCCGACCTACCCGGACGTACTCGTCAACCGGGCCTGCCAGGCCGCCGGCATTGGCCCCGGCGCCGCGGTGCTCGAGATCGGCTGCGGCACGGGGCAGCTCACGCGCAGCCTGCTGGCCCGCGGGCTGCGGGTGACAGCCGTGGAGCCGGGCCAGCAGCTGATCGCGCGGGCTCGCGATCAGTGCAGCGGCGTCGGCGATGTGCAGTTCGTCAACGCCCGCCTGGAGAACGCCTCGCTGCCACGTGCCCAGTACTCGGCTGTGTTCTCGGCGTCGGCGATCCATTGGATTGATCCAGATGTGAGCTGGCGCAAGGCGGCCGACGCGCTGGTGGACGGCGGGAGCCTAGCTCTGGTCTCGTACTTTGGGCTCGACGATCCCCGCAGCGCCGACGATCAGCAGACGCTACGGGCCGCCATGACGACGATCGCGCCTGAACTCACCGCCGATTGGCCCACCTACCGGGACCTCGCCTGCACCCTCGCCGGCGTTGCGGCTCGGCGCGACAACGTCTCGGAGGTGTGGGCGTGGCTAGGAAGCTATGAAATCGGGCGCGGGTATGCCGCGAACCTGTTTGATGACGCGCAGGTTAACGCGGTGCCGACGCTGCTGGAGCACACCGCTGAGGAGCTCAACGCTCTGCTGGGCACCATGTCGTTCTGGACAAGACTGTCACCCCGACAGCGCGACGCTCTCGCCGCCGAAAATCGAACCTTCCACCAGCGGATCGGCCGGCCGATCCGCTCTAGCACAGTCGCCTGCCTGGTAGTGGCACAGCGCCAGCCCCGCACCTGACCGAGCTAAGGCGTGATGATGACGCGGCCGAAGGCCTTGCGGCTCTCAGCGTATTCGTGTGCCGCGACGGCTTCTGCGAGCGGGAACGAGCGATCGATCTCTACTTGCAGCTCGCCGCTTGCTACCCGCTCAAGCATTTCGCTGATCATGGGATGGACGCGAACGTACTCTGCCAGGATCGCGCCGCCGAGAAAGACACCGTGCAGCGCGTTGTTACGCGTCTACAGCGACCGCGCCTCGACCTGCGAACCCGCACGAGCGGCCACACCGACACTCACGAGCGTTCCCCGATATGCGAGCACACCAACACTGTCGATGAGGTTCTGGCCACCGATCGAGTCGAGAACGACCTCCACCCCGCGCGAGTCGGTCAGCCGATTGGTGCGCTCGACGAAACTCTCGGTCGCAAGTTGATCGGGTAGTCCAGTCCGAGCGCCTCTAGCCGCTTCAACTTCTCCTCACGCGAGGCAGTCGCGATCACGGTCGTGCCCGCGCACTTGGCGAGCTGGATCGCGGCCATCCCAACGCCGCCAGCACCAGCATGGATCAGAACGGTCTGACCCTCCGGTCGCCAGCCGCGCGTCCCTGCACCCCGGCGGCGACCTCGCTGATGGTGCCAGCGCTCAGATAACCGACGATATGTGGGGTCGCGGGCAGATCCCCTGCCGCGCGGGCGAGCAGATCGCCGCCCTCGATGCTGATCGCCTCAGCATCAACTACCACACAGCCCTCCGGACACTCCGGGTCGGACACATCTTCGTAGCGAAGCACCTCCGGCGCACTGTTCTCATAAATAACCGCTGCCTTCATCTGCACCATCCCCTCGCTTTCCACATCACGCCGTCAGACCTCACACTCGAGCCTCCAGCCATGCACGGCAGCGACCCAACGCACGCCGTTGTACACGCTGGTCGCATACGAGCGCACGTACAGCGGGTGCGTCTTGCCCGCGGGACGCCCTATCGGGCTGCCTTGAAGATGCTGAACGAAGAGATTGCGAATTAAGGCGCTACGGACGACCTGCGAGCGATGGTGAATGCGGGGCTCCTTGAACGGTTCGGAGCTCGGCGCGGGACCTATTACCGTGCGGCCGATCCGCTCAGGGTGATCTGGGAGGACGTACGCAAGAACAGGAAGCCAATCAATGGTTTCGGGGCACTGAGGCCAGCCCAGCTTTACTCGTTTGCCCCGTCGAACGCTCAGGCGAGGAAGTCGACAATGGACCGTGCGAAGTCGGGATCGGCGATGGCTCCGATGTGATCGCCAGTGAGCATCATCAGCGTTGCGTCCGGGATCGCCTCGCAGAGAACGTTAGGTCTGATCGCAAGTGGATCGTCCTCTCCGGCAAGAACGAGCGTCCGTGCCGATATGCGACTCAGCGCGATTTCTCCCCTGTAAATGGACGAGGCCTGCGCGACCATGGCCTCACGATCAGCGCCCAATGCATCTGCCAGCACGCGGAAGGATATCGCTCCAGACTTACCGAGCGTCGAGGGATCCTCAACGCTCAAAGCCTCGATGATCGTGTCGTTAGGGATCGCGCGCCTGTCCACTCCCCCGCACTCGATCACTCCAGATCCGACACCGCCCACGACAAGCCGTCGCACGCGCTGATCCTCGCTTGCGAAGATCAGCGCGACGATCGCGCCCATCGAGTAGCCGACAAGATCTATCTGCGGCTCATCGCACACGTCGAGCAACACCGCGAGATCCCGAGCCATTCGCTGCTCGCCGTAGCTGGCCCGATCGTGTGGCTTCCCGGAGCGCCCGTGGCCCCTGGCATCAGGAGCGATCACCCTTCGTCCAGCGGCCAGCAGCGCATCGACGACGCCGGGTGCGACCCAGTTAGCGTTGGCATCGACAACGAAACCGTGGTGTAGTACGACAGGCGGCAAATCTGTCTGCTCGCCCCATTCCTGGTAGACGATCTCAGTCTGGTCCCAACTCTCGAAGCTCTTCATAACTATCGGGGATAATCTCATGAGCTTGCGCTATCGACGCAATACCACTCCCGTACAACAAGGATTCGCGTGCAGCTTGGCCATCGACTGCGCAGCAAAGATAGGCTGAGGGTGGAGATATGCCTAAAACTGCGACAAACAACGTTCTCGTAACGATCCCCATCAGCCACTACTGCGAGAAGGCACGATGGGCGCTTGACCGTGCCGGTATCGAGTATGTGGAGCAAGCCCACATACAAGCAATCCACCGTTTCGCTACGCGACGTGCTGGAGGAGGTCTCACAGCGCCGGTGCTTCTGTGTGCGGACGGCGCTCTCGCCGACTCCACAGACATCCTTGCCTGGGCCGATGCTCAGTGCACCCCCCTCCGCGCCCTATACCCGAAGAGCCCCGAGCGAGCGGCCGTGGTGAGACGACTCGAGGGCTATTTCAACACACGCCTGGGTCCGCAGTCGAGATGCTGGCTGTATCAGCAGTTGCGCGAGCGCCGCGACCTTGCGCTCGACTACGGGTGCACCGGCGTATCCGCGTGGGAGCGTATGACTCTGCGACTCGGCTACCCCGCCCTAATTGCGATCGTGGCGCATGTCCTCGATGTCACACCCACGACAGGCCTCCGGTCCGAGCACGAAGTACGAGCAGTGTTCGACGCCGTCGGGGAGTACTTGAGCGACGGTCGACCTTATATCTGTGGCGAGGAGTTCACAGCCGCCGACTTGACTTTCTCCGCGCTCGCGGCACCCATGCTGATGCCCGTGGGCTATGGAGTACAGCTACCACAGCCGGACGAGTTGCCGCCGTACACAGCTGAGGTGGTACGCGAATTGCGTGCACACCCAGCCGGCCGGCATGCCCTGGCGATGTTCGACACGGAGCGACGCTAAGCCCATGCTGTTTTAGCTGTCTTCGCGAACGACGCAACGGAAGCCGATATTGCCAAGTCTAGTTAGGGCACCCTAATCTTGTGGTAGGGTGCCGGCCATGATACCCGAGTCCCTAAGTCGGAATTTGCCGTGGCGCACGTCCGAATCCATGCATGCCCCCTCCTGCCCCCTTACCGCAACTGCCCGCAGGAGCGCCAAATAACGATGCCCGAGGTCCTGCCCACGATGCAAGAAACACGCCGTCCGTTCCTTCTCGCCGCTCTGCTCGTCCTCGTGGGCGGTCTGCTCGCCGGCTGCGGTAGCTCCTCGTCGGTGCCGAACAAGTCCATCACGCTCTACAACGGCCAGCACGTGCAGACGACAGACACGCTTGTTGCCGCCTTCGAACGAAAGAGCGGCATCAAGGTGAACGTGCGCAGCGACGATGAGGACACCCTTGCGGATGAGATCGTCACCGAGGGATCCAATTCGCCGGCGGACGTGATTTACACCGAGAACTCGCCGGCGCTCGAGTACCTCCAAGGCAAGAGCCTGTTTGCTCCAGTCGATTCAACGACGCTCGCCAGAACACCAAGCAAGTTCAACTCGCCACAGGGAGACTGGCTCGGGGTCTCCGCACGAGTCAGTGTGCTCATCTACAACCCCAGCCTGATCAAAGCAAGTGAACTTCCGACTTCGGTCCTCCAGATGGCTGACCCCAAATACCACGGCAAGCTGGCGATTGCCGCAGGAGAGACAGACTTCCAACCGATCGTCACATCCGTCGCCCGTACGGACGGCCGCGCCGTCACACAGAAGTGGCTTGAAGGGATCAAGGCCAACGCCACCAGTCACATCTACCCCGACAACGAGACGATCTCAAGCCAGGTCAATCGAGGGGCCGTCGCCTTCGGTGTGATCAACCAGTACTACTGGTACCGCCTGCGCGCCGAGCTTGGCGCGGGGAGCATCCACTCGAAGATCGCTTACTTCGCGCCACACGATCCCGGCTATGTGATCGACGTTTCCGGAGCAGCGATCCTCAAGTCATCCAGGAACCAGAGCGCCTCCCAGAAGTTTCTCGCCTTCCTTGTGAGCCGAGAAGGCCAGGAGATAATCGCCCACTCGCTCAGCTTCGAGTACCCGATCGTCCCCGGCGCTACCACCGCCGCCTCAGAGACCCCCTTCAACGAGTTGCAGCCGAACTCGATCACGATTCCGCAGCTTGGCGACGGGTTGACGGCGATCGGGCTGCTTCGCGAAGCGGGGTTGCTGTGAGACTCTGCGCTCGATCGTCTCGTTGAGATGGGGACGCCTGCACCCACGATTGTCGGGCCCATCTCGCCGTCCAGCGGGGCGTCTGTCTCCCCTCGGCGTGCCCCGCGACCTTGGCTACTACTTGGGCTGAGCACGGCTGTGGCGCTTGTGCTGGTGGCGCCTCTAGCCTTCCTGCTGTTCGAGGCGCACGGCGCCGGAACCTCGACAATCCTGCACCTGATCTTCCGGGGGCTCACGGCCAGCCTGCTTTGGAACACGGTCAGGCTCACCGTCGTGGTGACGGCGCTGTGCGCCGTGATCGGCACGGCAGCCGCCTGGTTTGTCGAGCGCACCGACCTTCCCGGCCGTCGGGTATGGGCTGTGTTGGTGGTCGTGCCGCTGGCCATCCCCGACTTCGTGGTGAGCTTCGGATGGGCCTCGCTCAGCACCCGGGTCGCGGGCTTTCAAGGGGCGGTGCTGGTGATGACGCTGGCGGTATATCCGCTCGTCTACCTACCGGTCGCCGCAAGCTTTCGTAACTCCGATCCTGGCCAGGAGGAGTTGGCGCGTAGCCTTGGAGCCGGACGGTTGCAGACCTTCTGGCGAGTGACGCTCGGACAGGCCCGGGTGGCGATCCTCGGCGGCTGCCTGCTGGTGGCGCTCGTGTTGCTTGCCGAGTACGGCGCCTTTGAGATCCTCGGCTACCAGACTTTCACCACCGAGATATTTACCGAGTTCAATGTGTCGTTCAACGTGCCGACGGCGTCGGCCCTATCGCTGGTGCTGGTGCTCCTGAGCCTCGTTGTCCTTTCGGGCGAGGGCTTGGCACGCGGCCGAGGCAGGCTCAGCCGCTCCGGACCTCTCGCCCAGCGAGCCGCTCGACCTCATCGGCTTGGACGCGCCCGGCTGCCTGTGCTCGCCGGCTTCGGCATCCTTGTCGGTTTGGCTTTGGGAGTGCCGATCGGCTCGAGCGTCTACTGGATTCTCAGGGGCAGCCAGGCCTTCCTCACCGGTGTGTCCCTGCTTGACGCCACCTGGCACACGGCCCTCTACAGCGCGATTGCCGCGGCACTGTCGACAGCGATGGCACTCCCTGTCGCGCTGCTCGCGATTCGCCACAGCGGGCGGGAGTACCTCTTGCTCGAGCGCAGCACCTACCTTGTGCTGGCGATGCCAGGCTTGGTGATCGCACTGGCGCTCTCATACTTCACTGAGCGCTATACCAACGGCTTTCTCTATCAAAGCGCTCCGCTGCTAGTGATCGCCTACGCCATCCTGTTCTTCCCGCTGGCGCTCGTCGGTGTGCGAGCTTCGATCGCCCAGGCTCCGGTCGGTCTCGAGGAGGTAGGGCGCTCGCTCGGCCGCGGGCGCATCTCGGTGCTGTTGCGAGTTACGCTCCCACTGGTCTCCCCCGGCCTGGCTGCCGCCTTCTGCCTGGTGTTCCTCTCCGCGGTGACCGAGTTGACCGCCACGTTGATCCTGATCCCCACGGGCGTGCAGACGCTCTCCACACAGTTCTGGGCCTATCAGCAGAACCTTTCCTACGGACAGGCCGCGCCGTTTGCGCTTGCGATCATCGCCATCGCGGCACTGCCGAGCGTCGTGCTCGGCCGCTTCTTTGACCGCCTACCCCCGCGCGGGAGACCGGCAAGGTGAGCAACATTCACAGTCCCGATGAGACGCTGAGCGGGCCGGGCGGCGGTGAGAGCAAACACAGCGGACTCGTCGAAGACGCCGAGCGTCCCAGGGGCCTCCATGTCGTGGACCTGCACAAGAGCTTCGGCACCCACCCGGTGCTCTCTGGCCTGGATCTCAGCGTACCCGCGGGATCGTTCACAGCCATTCTTGGTTCCTCGGGCAGCGGCAAGACGACGCTCCTGCGACTGCTGGCGGGTTTTGACCGACCCGACCGTGGCGTCGTGAGAATCGGTGAGCGTGTCGTGGACGGAGCCGCCATTCATGTCCAACCCGAGCGGCGACGGATCGGGTATGTGCCTCAGGAGGGGGGCTTGTTTCCACATCTCACAGTCGCCGCGAATGTCGGGTTCGGACTCTCCAGGGCCGCCCGGCGAGGAAAGGTGAACGAGCTGTTGGAGCTCGTGGGCCTGGCCGATCTGGGGCGCCGCTATCCCCACCAGCTCTCAGGTGGCCAGCAGCAACGTGTAGCGTTGGCGCGAGCGCTGGCGGTCGCGCCCGAGGTGGTGCTCCTGGACGAGCCGTTCGCGTCCCTCGATGCTCACATGCGCGCCAGTGTGCGCGAGGAGGTCCAGCGCATCCTGCAAGCGTCGGCGACGACGACGCTGCTCGTGACCCACGACCAGGACGAGGCGCTCTCACTCGCGGATCGCGTTGCCGTTCTCCGCGACGGCAAGATCGCCCAGCACGCCACACCGCAGGAGCTCTACGCGCGCCCGCTTGACGATCGGCTCGCGCGGTTCGTCGGCGAGGCCAACCTGATCGCGGGCGTACTCGATGGAGCGTTCGTCCAGACGCCGCTCGGCAAGCTCCCGGCGCTGTGGCACGGCGAGATGTTGCCAACACCCTGCGCGGTGAGTGTGCTAATCCGCCCCGAGCAGATCGACTTGCATCCCGCCGACAGCGAGACGGGCTTTGCGGGGCTGGATCGTGCGAACGGGATACCACGGACACGATGCTGTCCTGCACGTGCAGGTCAACCAGCCGCAGACAGCAGAGCACCTGCTCGTGCGAACACTTGGGGAGACACGGCTATCCCGGGGCTCGGCAGTCAAGCTCGACGTCCGTGGTCCCGTACTGGTCTGGCCCGCAAGCACCTCGCATTGAGCTAGGCGAATCCTTTTCGTGAGACCGGACCTCTCATCTCTGTGCGAGGTCCGATCGACAAGAACGGGAGGCCGTAATGATCAGTCGCCATCGAGCCCACGCTGGCCAAGCTGCGTGCGTAGGAGCTTTGAGGACACGAATATGCACGAGCCTGATCCTTCTCGGCTTGGTCGCCCTCGGCCTGCCCGTCGCCGCGGGAGCCACGCCCACAACGGTAACGCTCAAGCTCCGAGGTGTGCCGATCCCGATCAACCCCGAGGCGGTGAACGGTCCGACATATCCCGGTACAGGAGACATTCTTGGCGCAGGCGTCGCCATCGAAGGCGAAGCCAAGATCAGCGGCACCGAATACGGCGGTTTCCCACCACCGGTCACCGGCGGCACCTTCTTTGCGCCCGCGGGTGTGAAGCTGCACACCCAGGGATTCACCACCTGCTCAGACGCCATCCTCGAAAGCCACGAAGTCACGCATTGCCCAAAGAAGTCCTTTGCGAGCTCGATCGGCTCGGTCTCCGGCGTCGTCAGCTTCGGCGCGACACGCGTCCACGAGGCGCTGACCCTGCAGGGCTTCTTTGCGCCAGGCGGCGAACTCGCATTCTTCGCCGAAGGCACGTCGCCGGCCGTGATCGAAGTCATGGTCAAAGTCGGCGTCGCCTCTGGAGGGAGCGGGTTCGGCCCGAAGTACAGCGCAAGCGTGCCGCTGGTGGAAACCGTTCCCGGTGCCCCCTATGGGGTGGTGGAAGCTGTCAAACTCAAGGTCGGAGCAGCCTTCATGCGAGGCGGCAAACTGATCTCCTACATCACCCTGCCCAAGAAGTGCCCCAGAGGGGGCTTCCCGGTCCGCCTCGAAGTGAAGTTCCTTATCGGCGAACCGGTTACCGTCGACGCCAGGATGCCGTGCCCGACGAAATAGCCTCATGACCGTCATCTATCCCATCGCAGCCGTCGTCGCTATCTGCGGCTGCCTCTTCTTTTTAATGAAAAAGGTTCGTTCCCGTGACTGACACACGCTGGGCCTGGCCCACCGAACAGGTAATCAATGCTGCCCAACAGGGTGACCCGCGCGCGATCGCGATACTGCTGGACGGCTCGCACGCCCATGTGCATCGCTTCGCGCGCACCCTTTGCTCGACGCCCGAGGATGCAGAGGAAGCAACCCAGGAGGCGCTGATCGTTCTCTACCAGAAGATCGGCACGCTGCGCGCCGCGGCGGCGCTCGCTTCATGGATCTTCCAGATCGTGCGTCATGAGTGCATCCGCAGAGCACGACTGGCGCTGCGAGGAGCCTTACCCATCTCCCCCATCTCTCCCACCGCGACCGAAGCGTCCGTCGAAGAGGTCGCCCTCGCTCGGCTGGAAGTCGAGCGGATCGTCGACTCCATCGCGGCGCTGCCGGCCGATCAGCGTGCTGTTCTCGTCCTGCGCGATATTCAGGGCCTGTCCGGAAATGCCACAGCTCAGACGCTTGGCCTCAGCCGTGCCGCCATGAAGTCGCGTCTGCACCGTGGCCGCGAAGCGCTGCGCACACAACTCAAAGCATTAACCGGCCCAACCGCCGGCGGAGACACCGATAATGCCTGAGCACATGCAAAACGTCCTTGCCAGTAAGTCTGTCACCCGTCATCTCGCGCGTGGAGCGCTCGGCTTCGGCCTGATCGGCATGGCGATCGCGCTGACTACAAGCGCTGGCCCTGCCGCGCTGTTGCTGGCACCGCTTGGCTTGGTCGCGCTGCGCGGCTGCCCGACTTGCTGGTGCGTCGGCTTGGCTCAGACGATCTCAGCAGGCCGACTCGAGCGCAGCTGCACAGGCACTAACTGCACACTGCGGCGCGGTGAGGGCTAAACGGGCTCAGCCGCCAGCACGTCCGTCCGCGCGATCACCGCCTCGGCCATTGCGCCCTCTCTCAACCGCCCAGCGCGAACAACGGCCAGCGGCCAGGCACGCCCTTCAGCTCGTGAAAGCCGCGATCCTCAAACACGAATGGGCCGCCGACGACCGTTCCGAACACCGTGCCCGAGACGAGCACCTCGTCCGGCCCGGCGAGCGCGCCCACGCGCGAGGCGATGTGCACCGCCATGCCGCCGACGTCCTCGCCGATCAGCTCGCACTCGCCGGTGTGCATGCCGACGCGGATCTCAAGGCCCAGCTCTCGCGCTGCCGCGGTTACCGCCAGAGCACAGCGCAAAGCCCGTGACGGTGGCCCGTCGAACGTCACCAGAAAGCCATCCCCCACGGTCTTGACCTCACGACCGCCGAAGCGTGCGAGCTGCGTGCGCAGCCGCGTGTCGTGCTCTGCCAGCAGGTCGCGCCAGCGGCCGTCACCCAATGTGGCGGCCCGCTGCAGTCGCGTCGACGATGTCGGTGAACATCACTGTGAGCAACCCACGCGCGAGCTCGCCGCGGCTGCGAGCGCCCGTCAGAAACTCCTCGATCTCCTCGACGATCGCGTCGCTGTCGCCGACGAACGGCAGCGAGTCCACCCCTTCCAGTTCGACATGGCGCGCGCCGGCTATGTGCTCGGCCAGATAGCGCGAGTGACGCGGATCCCAGGCCGTATCTCCCGACCTGTGCATGACAAGCGTTGGCACATGCACTCCAGCCAGCACGTCGCGCACATCCAATTCGGCCGCCGCGCCCAGCAAGATACGAGCCTGACTGGGGCTTGCCGCTAGACGCTGCAAACGCGCGAACCATGTTGCCAACGCTGGATCCTCAGCCATTGAGGGCGCCATCACTGCGAGCCCAGGACCGCCGGGCTCGCCCCAGGAGGCGATCGTCTGCTCGGTCCACTGCGCACGATCCTCCTTTGTCATCGCCCAGTCGTAGTCGGGGGCCCACGAGGTGCGCGCGATCGAGGCGTACATGATCAGCGCGCCGACACGCTCGGGATGGTTCGCAGACAGCAGTGCCCCGACCGGCCCGCCCAAGCCGTAGGTGAGCAGCGCGGCCCGCTCACTGCCGGCAGCGTCGAGCACTGCAAGCGCGTCGTGCATCTCCTGGTCGAGCGAGTGCGACTCGCCCGCACTGTCTGAAAGCCCGCTTCCGCGACGGTCGAACAGGATCAGTCGGTTGAAAACGGCTAGGCGCTCGAGGAAGCGACGCATGGCCGAGGCATCCCACAACTGCTCTATCTGGGAGATCCATCCTGGCAAGAAGAGCAGATCGAGCGCCCCCTCCCCCGCGACTTGATAGGCGATTGTCGCGTCGCCGCTGCGCGCGTAGCGCGTCGTGGGCACCATCAGGACCCTCAGAACGAGCGGTAAGAGCTCTTTGTGATCGTGAAGCCGTGATGAGAGTGGTTCACGCAGCGAACCACTCTCGCGCTAATAGTGCACTTGACGCTGATCGGACCTATACCGCCCCACCTGCTCCTATTTTTGAGCGTCACTGGGTTCCTACCGACGAAGGAGTCCTGGCTGAGCCGAGCGAGCGACGGACGCCCAATCGACCCGAGGAAGACGAAACCTGGATCGCCGATGCCTTTAGCCTTCGGAGCCGGCACAGACCTGGCACTACAGAGCAACTGTGTTGGGGGCGTGTTAAGTGGGTGGATCGCAATGCCACAAGTGACGTTCCCACCTAGTGCCGTCCAGAATTGTGCGTCTGACGTCGAGGCAAGAGCCGGCGCGGACAGACAAAGCACGCAAGCGAGGTTGAGCAACCACAGTCGGCGCATACGCACATCATCGCATGACCTAGGCGATATAAGTTCAAAGAAAGACGAGGGCTAAGACCGTTTGTCGGAGAGTCTGCTTCCATGCAGCCAATGAGCTCAGGGTCTGAGGAGCCGGGAGCGACCGACGACGGAGGAGTCAAGAACGCTGGCGATGCGACACGACGAACTCGCATGGCCAACGAGCGTACCTACCTGGCTTGGTGGCGAACAGGTCTGGCCGCCCTTGCTGTGAGCCTCGGCGCGGGGAAGCTGGTTCCGGCCCTGACCCCCGGCGCCCAGTGGCCCTACACAATCGCGGGTATCGGCTTCGCCGGCGTCGGCGTGGTCTTCATCGGCTACGCGTTTGTCCGTCACAGGCGTGTCGAGCGAGCAATCTCACGTGGCGAGTTCGCTCCGCCCGAGGAGGGCTTCATTACCGCGTTGGCCGTGGTCGGCGTTCTGCTTGGGCTGCTGGTGCTTGTCATCGTTGCGTCGAACAACTGAGAGCCTGCAAAAGCTCGCACCGGCCCGATCGACAACGCGGCGCGGGCGCAGCCGCACCACGGGCCAACTCAGACGGTTGACGTATGTCCTCAGCTAGGGCGCTTGGCGGCGCTCGGTCTACTCGGGCGCTGAGCAGGCGGAGTCGCCGGCGTCTTCTTGGCCTTCGTCTTGCCCGCGCCGGGGCTCTCCGCCCGTATGCGCGCAAGGCTCTGCTCGAGCGCGCCCATCAGGTCCGGAGCAGTTGGAGTCGCCTTCGGCTTTGGCTTGTCCCGGACGCGCGCCACCGAGATCTTCTGACCCTTTTGCTTGCGCTTGATCAGGCGCTGCAGGTGGGCGCGGTGCTCGTCGCGGTAAGCGGCCGGCTCGAATGGCACCTCGAGCTCGACAATAATCGCGATCGCGTTCTTGACCTGCTCGCTGCCGGGTACCGCCTCGGCGTCGATCTCCGCCGCGACATCGGCGCTGGAGCGAACTTCGTCGTGAAAGCGCATCGTCGTCAGCGTCAGCAGCTCGCCGCGTGGACGGATGCTGACCAGATGCTCCTTGGCACGCATCACAAAGCGCCCGAGCGCCACCTTGCCTGAGTCACCCATCGCCTCGCCAAGCAAGGCATAGGCCCGCGCCGCGCTCTCGTTCTCGGGAACCAGCAGATAAGGACGATCGAGGCAGATCGGGTCGATCTCACGCTCCTCGATGAAGGCCTCGATGTCGATCGTATGGCTCTTGCGAGGCGCAGCGGCGGCGAGGTCCTCGTCGCTGAGCAACACCCAGCTGCCATCCTCCATCTCATAGCCCTTGGCGATCTCATTCCAAGGCACCTCGCGCTCCTCGAGCGCGCACACGCGCCGTGTCTGGATCGGCGAGCCGTCTGGCTCGTGCAGCTGACTGAAGTGCACGCCGCGATCGCGCACAGCGCTATAAAGCACCACCGGCACGTTCACCAAGCCGAAGCTGAGCGAGCCCGACCACAGTGGACGCGCCATCAGCCCTCCCCTCGCGTCCGGCGGTGCCCACGAGCTGCACCCTTGGACGGGCGCGGAGTACCCCCGGATGAGCGTGGGGCCTTGTCGGATGAGCGAGAGGCGCCGCCAGAGGAGTCTGGGGACTTGCCGACCGGCTGCGGCTTGCCGCCCGCTGGGCGCCGGCGCTTGCGAGCGTGACCTTCCTCCAGGCTGGCCCGCAAGGCGCTCAACAGCTCCCCTTCCCCGGTCTGCTCGTGACTCTGTGGTGCCTCGATCTTCTCCCCGCGCGCCTTCTGCTCGATCACGCCGAGCACAGCCGCACGGTAGGTGTTCTCATAAGCATCGGGCTCGAAGCTAGAGACGAGCTGGTCAACTAGCAGCCGCGCGGTGTCGATCTCAAGTTTGCTCGGCTGCTTGTCGGCCTTTGCGATCTCCAACTCGCGCGGGTCCACGAATTCGTCGGCAAAGCGCATTGTGTGCAGGACGATCACGTCCTTGAGCGCCCGCACCGCAACGAGATGGGCCTTGCCATGGAAGAGGAAGCGCCCGATCCCGACCTTTTCAGAAGTCTTCAGCGCGCTGTGCAGGGTGCAGTAGGCCTCGTCGCCGAGCTTTCCGGGGCTTAGGTAATAGGCGCGCTCGTAGTAGGCGGGGTCGATCTCCTGGCCGTCGACGAAGTGCTCTACGTCGATCACGTGCGCCTCCGGACCCTCCGCAGCAGCGATCTCCTCCTTTGAGAGCATCACATAGGAGCCTGAGCTCACTTCAAAGCCCTTGGCGATCTCGCCGTATGGCACCTCGCGGTCCTCTGCCAAGCACACGCGCCGATGCTCTATCGCCGCGCCGTCGCTGACGTGGCGCTCGCGAAAGGAGATGCTCTTGGACTCGGTAGCCGTGTGCAGCTTGACGGGTACGCGTACCAGCCCGAAGGCGATCGTGCCGTTCCACAGCGAGCGAGACATGGTTAGGGTGCTACCCGAGATCGAAAGTGCATACGCCCGCAGGATACGCCCCCATTTGCCTGTGATGGGGGGAAGCAATCGAACTTGCCGATCTCCGTATACAGGCTTGAGCGACAGCTGGATTGGCGGGCTTGGCCCCGAGATGGGTCGCACGTGCGACCTCCAAAGTTGGGTGCATAGATCTCTGCGGATGGGGGTAGGCAGACCCGAGAAGCATGTTCGGGCGCGTTCGGAGAGAGCGCCCGCAGAGCAAGTGTCCAACGAGCCCAGGAGGAGGTTGAAATCGTGTCATTCGCGATAGCCACGCACCCTCTGCACGTCGACCGCGGCACCGCCGAGGATCTGGACCATCTGTTCGCCCGTTGGCAGCAGCAGCGCGACCCCGGCGCTCGCGAGGCACTGGTCGAGCGCTTCATGCCCCTGACACGCAGCTTGGCGCGCCGCTACGACCGCTCCTCCGAGCCCTTCGACGACCTCCTGCAGGTCGCCTCCGTTGGGTTGCTCAAGGCGCTCGACCGCTTCGATCCACAGCGCGGACACTCCTTCCCCTCTTTTGCTGTGCCGACGATCCTTGGCGAGATGCGTCGCTACTTCCGCGACTGCGGCTGGTCGGTACACGTGCCCCGCGGCGACCAGGAGCGAGCGTTGAAGGTGCGCGACGCACAAGAGACCCTCACAAACGAACATGGTCATGCCCCAACCGTCAGCCAGATCTCGCAGTACCTGGAACTCGAAACCGAGCAGGTGATCGACGCGCTGCAGGCAACCCAGGCATACGAATCGCTCTCCCTGGACGCCCCACGGCCGGGCGGCGAAGACGAGACGGTCACTTTCGGCGATGGCATGGGCAGTGAGGATGAGCGCTACGAGCTGGTGGAGCTCGACGTCACGATCGTCGCCGCGATCCGACACATTCCGGCACGTGAGCGAGCGATGCTGCACATGCGCTTCGTCGAGGATCTCACCCAAACGGAGATTGCCGCCCGCCTGAAGATCTCGCAAATGCAGGTCTCGCGTCTGCTGCGCCGCTCGCTCGACCAGTTGCGAGCCCTTACGCACGACGCCAGCGAGGTGTAGGTACCGCCGGCAGGCGGTACCTTTCCCCTTACAAACACAGTCGAGAGGCGAGCAACAGCACCTCAGCGGTTTGCTGCGGCGGATCGCCCTACTCCGATGGCCGACTCACCCCCAAATGTTCGTCTCAACCTAGCCAACACCCCCGAGAACGTGGTGCTGGTCAGGGAGATGCTCTCCGGGGTCGGCGAAGCCATCGAATTGGACCCCAGCCATTTGAGCGATGTGCGCACAGCCGTGACCGAGGCGTGCAACAACGTCGTCCTACACGCCTACGAAGGCGATCCAGGACCGCTTGAGATCGAGCTATACCTCGCCGCTCAATCGCTTGGCGTGCTCGTCAGCGATCACGGTATTGGACTCCCGGCAGAGCCAAAGTCGCTGGAGGCAGACACCGGCGGGATCGGACTGCACGTAATCCAAACGCTCACGCAAACAGTCGAGTTCGCGGACGGCGAGGCGAGCGGGACCGACGTGTGGATGTGGTTCAACGCCCCGCAAGCCGGTTCACTTGCGCCGCTACATGTCGACGGCGATCAAGCCCACACGCTCGCGCTTCCCGGAACACCCACGACGACGATCTGCATAGCGCCCATCAGCCTCGCTCGCACGATACTGCCGCGTCTGATGGTCACGCTTGCCGCACATGCTCACTTCTCCACTGATCGCATCTCCGATGCACAGCTGCTAGCCGACGCGCTTGTCGAGCACGCCCAAGCCGCGATCAGCGGCGACAAGTTGAGCATCGACGTGACCATCGAGCCGCGCGACTTGGAGCTGCACATATCGCCCCTGAGCGTCGGCCGCGCTCGACAGCTGATCGAGCAATCCGGGCTCGGTGAGCCGGGTGGCGTGATCGAGCAACTGACCGATCGCCACGAAGTGGTGAGCACGGGCGCTCACGAGACGCTGACGCTTAGGCTCAGCGACCCGCGTTAGCCGCTCCCAGACACCTCAGATAGTCGCACGATGAGAGCCTAGCCCGGCCACTCACGGCGACGGTTAGAGCGAAGACGCTGGGGTAATGAACAGTCACAGACGCGTAACGCGTCAGCAATTTACAAATGGAGGATTGACATGGTTGCTCTAGTGGCGTTGGTGCTCATCTTGGCTTTGCTGGGAGGACTGGGCTTTGCCGTGCACGTTCTCTGGTATGTGCTGATTATCGCGCTTCTGCTGTGGCTGATCGGTTTCTTCGTCGGCGGCGCGCCCGTGGGTGGTGGAGGAGGAGGAGGACGTCGCTGGTACGGACGCTAGTAGAAGAACCCGTAGGAGCGATCAACGAGCTCGAGGGGGCTGCGATACTGATTGATGCCCGGCGTCTGGGCCAAGTGCCCCAGGCAAATCTCAACGATGCCGGGCTACAATCGATGTCGCAGCCACCCGAGCGGGAGCAGACCAACGTTGATGCCCATTCGGTCGGGGACGTTGCCGCGAGTGTGCTCATCGACGCCGGAGCGGTGCTAGCCAGTTCGCTCGACCCGAGCACCACAATGGGTCAGGTCGCGAGCTTGACGCTACCGCGACTGGCCGATCTGTGCGTGATCGACCTGCTCGACGAGGACGGCTCGATCAGGGATGTGGCGGTCGCATGCGTGCAGGCAGAGCTTGCCCAGGAGCTCGAAGAGCTGCGCGTCGAGCATCCGCTCGACCCAGACGGAGGGCACCCCGTCGCCCAGGTCCTGCGCAGTGGACAGCCCGTGCTGCTGCCTGAGATGACGAGCACGCTGCTGAGCTCCTTCGCGCAGGGCTCAAAGCACGCCGAGTTCATGATCGACCACGGTTACCGCTCGGCGGTGGTCGCGCCGTTGCTCGCACGCGAGCGCACGCTCGGGGCGCTTTCGGTCTTGCGCTTGGGCGAGGGCACGCCCTATGGCCAGGAGGATCTGCAGCTCGTCTGCGAGCTCGCGCGGCGTGCTGCCCTGGCGATCGATAATGCGCGTCTGTATTCGGAGGTGCGCAGCGTCGAGCGTCGCCTGGCGGCGATTCTCGTGAACCTTGCCGAGGCGATCACTGTTGTCGACGAACACGGGCAGACCGTCTTTGCAAACCAGGCCGCCGCGGACCTGCTGTGCGTCTCAGACCCCGAGGAGCTGACGAGTTCGCGACCGGGGTCGATCATGCCGCGTTTCGTCGTGCTCGACGAGCAGGGTCGCCAGCTCGACCTCGAGCACATGCCGGGTAGGCAGCTGTTCGCAGGCGAAACACCTGAACCGCTGTTGGTGCGCAACATCGTGCGCGCCACGGGCGAGGAGCGTTGGCTGATCGTTAGATCCTCGCCGATCACAGATCCCGAGAGTGAACGCGTTCTCTATGCGGTGAACGTGTTCGAGAACATCACCGAGGTCAAGCGCGTGCAGCTGGCCGAAAGCTTCATGGCCGAGGCAAGCAGAGTTTTGGCTTCCTCGCTCGACTACGCCGAGACTTTGCAGCGCATTGCGCGCCTGGCCGTTCCCCAGATCGCCGACTGGTGCGCGGTGGAGCTCGTCAACGAAAAGGACGAGATCGAACGCGTCGCGGTCCACCATCCCGATCCGGCCAAGCTCGAACTGGCGGAGCTACTCAACCGCGACTACCGTCCCTCGCTGGACGAGCCTGCGGGCGTGCCGGAGGTGATCCGCACAGGCCAGGCGCGCATCTACACCGACATTCCGGCCGATGCGCTTGCGCAATACGCACGCGATAACCAGCACCTTGAGCTGCTCAGCGCGATTGGAGCCACCGCGGTGATCATCGTGCCGATGGTCGGCGCGACCGGCCCGATCGGGGCGATCACGCTCGTCTCGGCCGAGTCGATGCGCCGTCTCTCCCCTGGCGATCTCGCGCTCGCCGAGCGTCTCGGTCGCCGTGCCGGCACCGCAGTGGAAAACGCTCGTTTGTACACGGAGCGCTCACGCATCGCCCAGACCCTCCAGCAAGCGCTGCTGCCGGAGTCGCTGCCCGAAATCCCGGGCCTCGAGGTCCACGCGCGCTACTGCGCCGCGGGTGAGCTCAACGAAGTCGGCGGCGACTTCTACGACGTCTTCGACTACGGTCCGGATCGCTGGATGCTCGTGATTGGCGATGTTTGCGGCAAGGGCCCGCGGGCCGCCGGAGTGACGGCGCTTGCGCGCCACACCCTGCGAGCCGCGGCGATGAGCGACCAGTCTCCTACGGAGATGCTCGAGACGCTACATCGCGCGCTGCGACGCCAGCCGCCTGGGGCCGATCTTTGCACCGTGTGCCTGGTCGTGGCTCAACATGCAGGCGCAGAGACGCATCTGACGGTCGCGCTGGCCGGCCATCCCCCACCGCTGCTAATCGATCGCGACGGCCAGGCTAAGCTGATCGGCCGCTCGGGCACGCTGCTGGGCGTGCTCGACCCGATCGAGATCGTCGAGACCAAAGCCGAGCTGGCCAACGGTGAGACGCTACTGCTCTACACCGATGGCGTCACCGATGCTGGTCGCCCAAATGTCGAGCTGGGCGAGGCTGGCCTGATCGAGCTGTGTCGCCAAGCGCCGCGCCTAGACCTGGACAGCCTGCTCGAGCATATCGAGGACGTGGCGCTTAAGCACGCCAAACTCGGGCTGCGCGACGATCTCGCGCTGCTTGGCTTGAGCGCATCGCAACAAGACCCGCTACAGCGCTAAAATTTATGGCGTGGCATCTCTAGGGGAGCATCTACGCATCGATGTCCGCAATGAGCCTGACCGAATCGTGCTCGGACTTCACGGCGAACTTGATCTGCTCGGCGCCCCACTTCTGCAGGAGGCGATCGACAAAGCCGACGGCGAGGCGAGCGCGATCATGGTGCTCGACCTGCAAGACCTCCAATTCGTTGACTCGGCTGGCTTGCGCGTGATCCTCGCTGCGCACGAACGCTCACGTCAGAGAGGTCAAGAGCTGGCCTTGACGCCCGGCACCGAGCAGGTTCAACGCTTGTTCACGATTGCGGGCGTCAACGATCACTTGCGCATCATCGGCTCACCCGACGAACTTTTCGTCTAAGGGCTGAGCCCTAGGCCTGCCAGATATCCGTCGTGGAATGGATATAACGTCCAGTCGATGAGCGATCTCGACAACGGAATCGAAGTAGTAGAGAAACATGGTTCGCGTTCGCTTGCGCGCTTGCCCTGATCGTGCTCTTTGCCGTTTGGCCCTCTCCGGGCTGCGCTCCGCGGAACGCTCAACTTAGCCGTCTGGTACCGCGCCGTCTGGATCCTCGCCGACCTGCGTGCAGGCGATGGCGCCCGTTTGGTCTCGCATCGGTCGTCAGTCCTGGTTCTTCGCCGAAGGGCGTTTCTTCTTGGGTTTCCCGTTCCGCGCGTTCACGGCGACGTTCGGTTGCCTTGAGCGCAGCCTTGCCCGCAGTGTTGAGGTAGTCGAGGAGACCTCGCTTGTGCGCGCTGTAGAGGCGGGTGGGTAGCGGCTCGCGCAGCTCGTCGCGGATCGCCCGCTGCATCTGTGCGTTCAGCTTGGGCTCCAGGGCACTGCTGCCGGCGAGGTTGTCCAGCTCCATCTGCCCCTCAGGCGTGCTGTAGTCGTACAGCTCCGTTTCGCGGCCGGCGTCCAATAGCTTGATGCTGTCCGGGGCGAAGTTGGAGTAGGTCGCGTACTTGGCCTTGGCTGTGCGCAGCGCCACGACATGTAGCGGCGCTTCGGCGGCGTACGGTTCGATGGCAAACTCGGTCACCGTCTCATCGGTGGCGTGCAGCACGTAGTCGCGTCCTGGGGCCAGGGGATCGCTCAGCATCGCGCCGACTTCATGGCGAGCGGCGATCTGCGAGTAGTCATTGTCCTTGCGCCACGCCGAGGAGCCTGTCGCGATGTCGAGCAACAGCGGCGCCACGTCTACGCTCGAGGTCAGCCCGGTGCGCGTTTGCGCTGGGGCCTTCGTGATTGGCTTCGCACGCAGGTCCCTGACGATTAGCGGCACGCGGATCGCCTCCTCATAGGCGCTTGCGCCCTTGCCACGCATCCCGTGCGACGCCCCGTACTCACCGTGATCGGAAGTGAACAGGATGACTGTATTGGCCGCCACCTCCGGGCGACTCGCGAGCGTGTTGAGCACCGCGCCGATGTGCCCGTCCACCTCTCCAAGCAGCTGTAGGTAGAGGTCCAAGAACGGCAGCCACGTCTGTTCGAGTTCGGGGCCGCTGTAGGGCACCTTGCCAAAGGAGAGCTGAGCGGTGTCCTGCAGCGAGCGCTGCAATAGCGGCTTGTGCTTGGCGGCCATTTCTTCGGGCGTCTCGAAGTTCGGCGGCAGTTCGCCCACGATGCTGGCCGGCTGGGCCTCGGAGGCAAAGCGCTGGCTCCAGCGGTACCACCAGGCAATGTCGTGCGGGTTGACGAACGACACGGTCGTGCACCAAGGCTCGTGCTTCGGTGCCTGGGGGAACCATTTTTCAAACTGCGTGACGATGTGCGGGTCAACCCGCCAACCCTGCCCCGGCGCGCCGTCGGGTGAGGGGTAGGTGCCGCCGGTGAAGCCGTATGGCTCGAGCGCTCCGGAGTCTTCAGAGGAGTCCCACAAGTTGTCGCCGTGCGTGAGATGCCACTTGCCATACCAATACGTGCGATAGCCCTGCTCGCGCAACATCGTGCCCCACGTCGGAAAGCCCGGGTCCAGCGTGCTGCCGCCGGTGATCATGCAACCCGTCTGGTGGGTGTGAAGCCCCGTCACCAGCGCTGCGCGCGCAGGCGTGCAGTCGTTGGAGGCGGTGTAGTGGCTGGCAAACGACACGCCCCCGTTGCGCAACCGCGCGAGATTGGGCATCAGCGCGGCGGCGCTGTCGGCCGCGGAGAACCACTGGGGGGTGCGCAGCTGGTCGACCATGATCACGAGGATGTTGGGCTGGCGAAAGCGCTCGCCCAAGCCTGGCGGCTGATTTGCCGTGCCCTCTTCCTGCTGCCCATGAGCTCCGCTGCCGCCATGTCGCGCCTTCGCGGCGGCATGTCCGCTTGCGTGCGTCGTACCCGAGCTGGCTTCCTGCTTTGCGATGAAGTCGGCAAGCGCCACACCGCCGCCCGCGAGTGCGCCGCCGGCCAGCAGCCCACTCTTCAGCAGCGTGCGCCGATCGACCAGCCGCTTGGGATCGAGCCCATGGGGCCGCTCAGGGCCGAGCGCCGGGTCTGGCTCTTTTCGGTGTTGCTCTGACATCGGTGTCTGTGTAGCACTACTCGCCTTCAGGCGAGCATGCCTACAAATTACTCATCCACGTGTTGAGCGGGGATGAGCGTTTGTTGGGGCGCATTTAGAAATGGGCTCGTGCTGTGTTCGCGAACATAGGCTCTCGACCGGATGGCAAACTCCTACGTAGTCAGACGCCGCGCCCGGGCTGCTCCTCCCGGTAGCGACCACATTCGAGCTCTTTCATCCGCGACGCTCCTCGCTGAGCGGTGTGCCCTGCTCGTCGGCAGCCTGCGCTGGCGGCCAAGGCCCGAGCCAGTCGTCGCGGGCGCCGTCCATCGTGATCACCGCCCCTGAGAAGAAGTCGCCGGCGGGCGAGGCCAGATAGGCGACGAGCCATGCGAACTCCTGCTCGCTTCCCATTCGCCCCAGCGGGATCGTGCTGCGCGATGCGCTCCACGATCGCGGCTGGGTACTTGGTCAGCAGCGTCTGCGTCTCGAATTGGCCGGCGGCCAGCGCTAGCAGGCGGATGTCAAAGCGCGCCCACTCGACCGAGAGCGTGCGCATCAGGTTCTCCACCGCCGCGCGCGCGGCGCCTGAATGAGCCATGCCTGGCATGCCGTTGTGCGGGGAGAGCGTCACGCTGAAGACCTTGCCACCCCGCCCTGAGGGGATCATCGCCTTGGTCGCTACCGCGTGTGTCATCAGCCAGGTGCCCTCCACGTTGAGCCGGATGACCGTCCTGAAGCCCTTTGGCGTGATCGACTCCGCGGGCGCCAGGAACTGGCCGCCAGCGTTGTTGACGAGCAGGTCGATCTGACCGTGATGCTTCAGCACCTGCTCGACGAACGCATCGACCTGCTGCTCCTCGCGAATGTCGCATACACGAGCCTCGATCAGTCCACGCTGACAAAGAGCCACGGTTTCGAGCAATGGCTCTTCGCGACGGCCACACACGACAACCCTCGCACCGCAACGCGCAAGCTCCAGCGCCATCTCACGTCCAAGGCCACTGCCCCCGCCGCTGACGATCGCTAGCTGGCTCTCCAGCAGCGAGGGCGAGAACAGACGCGAGCGCTCCTCCGCAGATCCGCCAGGCTGACGGGACTGCGGGCGCTCGGACTCGCCCACACCGCCGATATCGTCTTGCCGATCGTCGCTCACGGCGAAGGAGCTTACGACCGGACCTCCTCGAAAGAGTGTTCAGCGTCCAGGCACGACCTTCAAATCCTTAATCAAAGCCGGCAAATCGACCGATGCTTGATATGCGACGGCCGCAAGCGGGTAGAGCACATGGTGCAGTCGTTTCGTGCTTATTGCCCAAATTCCGGAGCTTTTGCCGGTTTCGTGGGTTTATGTCCTGCGTGGGAAGGTTGCGGCGCCTCAGGCGTCGAACCAGATCAAGGACCAATCCACGAATAATGGTTGACAACGCAACTATCGCGGCGTATAATTCCGACTCCAAGCATCGGATTACGAGGGTGGCGCAGCCGGCCGAAGGTCGGGGAGCCGAGCCCTCGACCCTTAATTATTAGAGAGACGCTCATGCCAGACCCCATCACAAAGCCCACAAAGCCCACACCCACCATAGACATGACCGCCGAGGTGTTCATCCCGGAGTCTGTCGACCAGTTGCTCGCGCACTCGCGTCGCTACCCCCTGCTCACTCCCGAACAGGAGATCGAGCTCGCCCAGAAGATCGAGCGTGGCGATCTGCGCGCCAAGGAAACGATGATCAACTCGAACCTGAGGCTCGTCGCCTCCAACGCACGGCGCTACCAGAACCAAGGTCTACCGCTCGCCGACCTTGTCCAAGAGGGCATGCTCGGCCTGATCAGGGCTTCGGAGAAGTTCGACTGGCGTAAGGGCTTCCGCTTCTCCACATACGCCACCCTGTGGATCAGACAAGCCATCCAACGAGGCCTCGAGAACTCTGGGCGCACCATCCGCCTGCCCGTGCATGTAGCCCAGCGCTCGCGCAAGGTTGGACGTGTCGAGCGCGAGCTGTCGGTCAGGCTCGGCCGCGAGCCGACGCTAGAGGAGCTGGCCGAGGAGACCGGCCTTGAGATCGAGCAGGTCGAGGAGGTGCGCCACCAGCGTGCTGCACTCGTCTCGCTCGACCAGCAGGTCGGCGACGACGGCGATACCGCCCTTGGCGATCTGCTGCCTTCCGACGCCGAGGCGCCGGAGGATAGCGCCTGGGACAACGAGCGCGAGCGGATCGTGCACAATGCGATCGCCAAGCTGCCCGACACCGAGCGAACCGTGCTCACGCTTCGCTTCGGGACGGGCCGCGAGGAGCCGCAAACGCTGACCGCGATCGGTAAGCGCCTTGGCTTCTCCGCGGAGCGGGCCTCCCAGCTCGAGCAGCGGGCGCTGAAGAAGTTGGCCGAGTCGCCGGAGCTGGCGGCTCTGCGCGAGGCCGCGTAAAGAAGATTCGAGGCATGCCCCCCGCGCGCGCGGGGGGCATCGCTTTATTTTGCAAAAGCAGACCGCCCGACCAGACCGCCCACCCGACCGATCGGTCCCGCCTCGCGCACGGGTCGGTCGCCCGCGGGGCCACCTTTTTCGATCACTTCACAACCAGCGTGCCTTCCATGCCGGCCATACGGTGGCCTGGGACCGAGCAGTAGAACTTGTAAGTGCCCGGTTTCAGCGTCACGCTAAGAGTTTTGCTTTCCCCCTTGAACGTCGGCGTAGCGCCAACCACCGCGTGCGATGAGGATTCGAGGGTCACGTTGTGTTCGAGCGGCGACATGTTCGTGAAGTCGATCGAGACCTTGCCGGCGTTGGCTGTCAGCGTGCTCGTGTTGTATTTCAACTGACCTTCGGGGTTTGCGGCGAGGCTAAGCGCGCCCGACGCAGGCGCCGAGCTTGTCGTGGTCGTAGTCGGGCTGGTCGGGGTTGCCGCGCTTGTCGTGGCTGGAGTGGAGGCGGCGGGGGTGGACGCGGAGGAGCTCGTTTCTTTCGAGCTGCCGCAACCTGCCAGCGCCACTATCCCGACCGCGAGCGCAAGCAACGAGAACATCGGGATGCGTCGGGCTGATGCTTGTCTTGCTGTGGAGAGTCTCACGGCCTGTTCCTCCGTCGGTTGGGGTTGCCTCACGTTATGACACTCCCCGGTCCGAATCCTTCCCAAGCGTGTGCCAACATCTTCGAGAAGAGGCCGAAGCGAGGAGGCACAGATGAAGCAGTCGATGTGGGAGCGAACCGTCGAGCTTACGATCGCCGTCGGCGAACGAATTTTGGCCCCAGTGGAGCGTTTCATCGGCAAGCGCTCGCTGGTGGGCGACGCGACCTTCTTTGCAGAGGAGCGCTTTCCTTGGATCGGCCATATCGAGGCGAACTGGGAGACGATCCGCGAGGAGCTCGAGGGGGTACTGGCCGACCGCGAGGCGCTGCCCAACTTCCAGGACATATCCAAGGATCAGATCGAGATAACCGACGATGATGACTGGAAGACCTACTTCCTCTATGGCTACGGCTTCGAGGCGGAGCTCGGTGTGCGCACTTGCCCAAAGACGGCCGCGCTGATGCGCCAGATTCCTGGGATGACGACCGCTATGTTCTCGATCCTCTCGCCGCACAAGCACATCCTTGACCACCGCGGCCCTTACAAGGGGGTGCTGCGCTACCACCTCGGGCTGATCGTGCCGGCCGAGGCGCGGCAGTGCAGGATCAGGGTGGGCGATGACATCCGCCACTGGGAGGCGGGCAAGAGCCTGATCTTCGACGACACCTTCAACCACGAGGTCTGGAACGACACCGAGGAGACGCGCGTGGTGCTGTTCGTGGACGTTTTGCGCCCTCTCCCCTCTCCTTGGGATCAGATCAACCGCTTGATCGTCAAGGCGATCGGCTATTCGCCCTTCGTGCTCGATGCCAAGCGCAACCAGCAAGCCTGGGAAAAACGTTTTCTGGAGAGGAGGGGGGCGAGCCCGCGGCCTCTCGATGCCATCTCGGCTGAGCCGCCGCTCCCAGCCGAACACTGAGCGGCCGCGTCACTGTTCTTGCGCGGGATACGTCTCGAAGCTCGGCTGATCCTAATCGGAGGCTGGCTTCGACTGATCTTAGTCGGCGGCCTGAGACGATCGACTGACGCGCGAACTTTCGCCGATCGCATCGCGCGGCGCGCGAATCGCCACGTCGAGCACCTCGGGATGCTCTGCACGCAGGTGTTGCGCCAGCGCTTCAGCGTCGGCGTGTGTGGCAGTCGGTCCTAGACGGATCAGCAGTTGCGTGCCGGTCGAGTGCGAAGCCTGTGCGGAGGAAGCACGCCCTGGGCCGTCGGGCTCGATGTGCACGACCACGTCGCTGCCTGGTAGCTCACGCTCGATCGCCAGCTCGACGGCGCTGGCGACGGCGTGGCCATAGCTGAGATCGGCGTCGCTTGGCACGCCGACGACAATGTCGGCGAAGTGACGCCCGGCGACCTCGCGCATGCGTAGCCGCCTGAGGCTCACGATGTCTGGTATCGCTTCGATCGCGTTGCGTGCCTTGCGCTCGGCCACGTCGTCGGAGGTGTCCATCAGCACATAGACGCTGCGGCGCATCAGCCGAGCGGCTGAGAACAGGGCCAGACCCGCGACCAACAGCGCAGCGATCGAGTCTGCGTTTGGGTAGCCGGCACGGACCAGTAGCAGGCCGACCAGCACGGCCACCGATCCGACCAGATCGAGCGTGAAGTGCAGCGCGTTGGCGCTCAGGGCGGCACTTGCGTGACGATGGGCGCCCTGATGGGACGCGTATGAGCGCGTCGCGTCGATCGCGATCACCACCAGCAGCACCGCAAACGTGTACCACTGCGTTTCCACCTGCGGGCCGTGACCGGTGAGTCGGTAGACCGACTCGATCACGATCGCGATCGACGCGCCGATCAAGATCGCGCCCTCGCCAAGCGCGGAGAGGTGTTCGGCCTTGCCGTGACCGTAAGGGTGCTCGCGATCCGCGGGGCGCCTGGCAACCCTGACGGCGAACAATGTGAGCACTGCCGCGGCCAGGTCCGTGGCCGAGTGGATCGCCTCGGCGAGCACGCCGAGGCTGTGTGAGAGCAGCCCGACGACGAGCTTGATGACGACCAGCGTGGCGGCCGCGATGACCGAGACCAGCGCGGTGCGCTGAGGGGATGGTGTGTGAGCTTTGGTCATCGTCAACAGGCGAGGGTAGTCGCCGGCACGCCGGAGGCTGGCGCTCAGACGTTCGAGACGTTGAGGCCGGTGTCGTGCAGCCAACTATTGGCTTGGGCATTGAGGATCGTGAACTCACCGGTGACGATCAACAGTCCCAGCACGATCATGACCGCCCCGCCGATACCGACGATCACCGGGAAGTGGCGTTTGACGATCGCAAGCGCGCCGCTCATGCGCTCGAACGCCAGCGCGATCAAGAGGAATGGGATCGCAAGCCCGACTGAGTAGAAGGCAAGCAGCAGCGCCCCATGCGCAGCCGATTCGGACACTGCGGCCTGCGTGAGGATCGCCGCGAGCGTGATGCTCGTGCACGGCGTCCAGGCGATCGCAAAGGCGGCTCCGGCGATCAGCGGGCCGCCCCGACCGGCGAGGCGCATCAGCGACTCGGAGTGCCACTGGAAGTTGAGCGCATCCACGAACGGTGTCGCCAGGAAGGCGATGCCCATCAGGATGATCAGCACCCCGCCGGCGGTGCGCAGCGTTTCGATGTGGGTGCTGAGCAGCGAGCCAACCTGCGTGGCGGTCAGTCCCAGCAGGATGAAGATCAACGAGAAGCTGGCGATGAACAGCAGGCTCGGCCCGAGTACGCGTCTGGCGCCGGCGTGCTGGATGTCGGCTGGCGCGACACCGATCACCGTCGAGAGGTAGCCGGGCACCAGCGGCAGCACGCACGGCGAGAGAAACGACACCAGCCCAGCCGCGATCGCCACGGGAATGCCAACGCCGCTAGCAGTGTCCGACGCCGAGGAGGCGAGGATTAGGTGTGTGGCGATCATGGAGTCGGTGGAGCGGTCTCGCGCCAGCCCGACTCGACGCCGTGGCGGTCATCCGGCGAGGACACCTGGGAGGTTGCATTCTCAACGGTCGCGGAGCCTGCGTCGTGGTGCTCAACGGTCGCGGAGCCTGCGTCGTGGTGCTCAACGGTCGCGGAAGTCGTGGTGCTAACGGTCGGGAGCCTAGTGGTGCTCAACGGTCGCGGAGCCTGCGTCGTGGTGCTCAACGGTCGCGGAGCCTACGTCGTCACGCTCGGCGAGTGCCGTGCGCAGCTCGGCAACTTCGCGCTCCAGGCGCGCCACTCTGTCGTGCAGATCGTCGCCGGACCGGGGCGGCGACACTGGCGAGGCCACCTGCACCGCGGCTGCGCCACCTATCACCCCATTCCCCGTCGAGCTGTCGCTCTCGCCCAACAACTGCGTGTAGCGGTCCTCCTTCTGTCCTGGACGACGCCCCAGTTGCGCGACGAGATCGCGCTCGATCAGCGCAGCCAGCGTCTCGTGCACCTCATCCAGCCCCGCAAAGGCATGGATGCGCTCGCCGCGCTGCTTGAGCTCGCCCGGGGTCTGCGGGCCGCGCAGCATCAGCACGCACATGACAGCCTGCTCGGCGCTCGACATCGGCAGCGCTTCAGAGAGCAGGTGGCGGTACTTGGCCGCGCGGCTCGCTCCGGCCAAGCGCGCGTAGCCGCGGCGCTCGAGGCGGTGCAACGCGTCGCGCAGGATCGCGTCGTCGTAGTCGACCACCGGGTCGCGGTTGGTCGCCTGATTGCATGCCAGACGCAGCGAGTTCAGCGAAAGGGGGTAATGATCGGGCGTGGTGCGCTGCTTCTCTAGCAGGCAACCGAGCACGCGGATCTCAGCGGTGGACAGGTCCATTAGACTCTCATCCTACGATCCGGCGGCGCAGGACGCTACCGTATGCGTGGCGTGCCGACCTAGCGTGACCGCTCCAGATAGCGCCGCCGAACGAGGTAGTCCGTCGGCGAGTACGTCCGCTGATGGCTGCTCGATCCGGTGAAGCAGCGAGTCGGCCGGCATTACCGGAGGACCGCGAGTCCCGGCACTAGAATCGGGGCCGTGAGCTTTCCAGCGCCACGCCTGCGGTGAGTCACCAGCCCTTCGCGTCCGGGCACGCGGGCGAAGGCCGACGCGGCTCGGGGTCCAAGCCGCGCCCCGAGGACATTCCCGACAGGCCGGTCTCGCTCCGGCGCATCGGCAGGCTGTTCATCCCCTACCGCGTGCGTCTGAGCGCGCTGTTGAGCCTGATCGTGGTCGGCTCGATCCTCAGCGTTGCCTCGCCGTTTCTGCTGCGCGAAGCGGTCGACAAGGGCATCATCGGACACGACCTTGAATTGCTGAGCTGGCTGGTCGCCGGCATGATCGCGCTGGCGATCATCAACGGCGTGATCAGCGTCGCGCAGACCTGGATCTCAAACCAGGTCGGCCAGCGCGTGATGCACGACCTGCGCGCCGCCGTATACGCCCATCTGCAGCGCATGTCGCTCGCGTTCTTCACACGCACACGCTCCGGCGAGGTGCAGGCGCGCATCGCTTATGACATCGGTGGGATCGACGACGTGGTCACGAGCACCGCCACCTCGACCGTCTCGACCGTCGCCACCGTCACCGCGACGGTCACAGCGATGTTCGCGCTCAGCTGGCAGCTGACGCTCTTCTCGCTGGTCCTGCTTGCCGTTCTTCGTGTGGCTAACGCGCCGCGTCGGCAACGAGCGCAGGCGCATCCAATCGGTGCGCCAGGGCCGCCTGGCCGACATGTCGACGCTCGTCGAGGAGTCGCTGTCGGTGTCTGGCATCCTGCTCGGCAAGACGATGGGCCGCTCGGGCGAGCTCACCAGCCGCTTCACCAGCGAGTCCAGCGAGCTGGCCGACCTGGAGGTGCGGGCGCGCATGGCTGGCCGCTGGCGTATGGCCTCGGTGCAGATGAGCTTCGCGATCATGCCGGCCGCCGTCTACTGGTTTGCCGGCTACAGCAGCGTGCACGGCAGCGAAGTGATCTCGATCGGAACGGTGGTCGCATTCACCACACTGCAGACGCGCCTGTTGTTCCCGATGCAGCAACTTTTGTCGGTTGGCCTTGAAGTGCAGACCTCGCTCGCGTTGTTCGGGCGCATCTTCGAGTATCTCGACCTGCCCGTGGACATCGAGGAGCGCCCCACCGCACAGGCGCTCGGAGGCGTGCGCGGGGACGTGACCCTCGAGAACGTGTGCTTCCGCTACGCGCCCGAGGCTCCCTGGACCTTGGAGGACATTTCGGCGGAGATTCCCGCCGGCACGCGCACGGCGCTCGTCGGCGAGACTGGCTCGGGCAAGACGACACTCGCCTATCTTGTTGCGCGCCTGTACGAGCCCCAGCAGGGTGAGGTCTGCATCGACGGGGTCAACATCCGCGACGTCACGCTACAGTCGCTTGCCGCGACGGTCGGGCTCGTCTCCCAGGAGACATACCTGTTTCATTCCTCGATCCGCGAGAACCTGCGCTTCGCCTGTCCCGACGCAAGCGACGAGCAGATCGAAGATGCCGCTAAGGCCGCGCAGATCCACGAGCTGATCTCCTCGCTGCCCGAGGGCTACGACACCCCGGTGGGCGAGCGCGGCTATCGCTTCTCCGGTGGCGAGAAGCAGCGCATCGCGATCGCGCGCACGGTCCTTCGCAACCCGCCGGTGCTGATCCTTGACGAGGCGACCTCGGCACTGGACACCGAGACCGAGCGTGCAGTGCAGCTCGCACTCGACGACCTATCCCGTGGGCGCACCACGATCGCGATCGCCCACCGCCTCTCCACGATCCGCGACGCCGATCAGATCCTGGTGCTCGACGACGGCAAGATCGTCGAGCGCGGCAACCACGAGGAGCTGGTGGAGCTGAGTGGCCGCTATGCGGCGCTGCTGCGCGGCGCGGTTGTGGACGAGCCCGGCCAGGACCCATCCGCGGCCCTCGCCTGAGCGGCCTCGACCAGTTCGGCGAGCACCTTGGAGAGCTGTCCCCCCTGCCAGGCGATCGGCGAGCGGGTGGGTGGGCCTTCATCCTCGACCACGAGCTTGGCGCCCGGGATCGCCGCTGCGTAGCGTTCGCCGACCGCCAGCAGGGTGACTGGGGTCGGCCTCGTCGCGACTGGCGACAACGACTGTGGGGGCTTCGACGGAGCTGCAATTCATCCCAACGCTCAAACGGCCGCGAACGCGGGACCGCTTCCAGCGCGTCCGCCACGGCAAACGGATAGTCGTGCGCGGAGAGCCGCTGGCGCAATACCTTCGCAACGGTATCCCTGAAGCGCTCGGGGACCGGATCGAGATCGTAAGCCTCAACAAAACCCTCCACTCCCCCCCTCTGAGCCCCTGCGCAAGCCTGTCCCACGATGCGTAGGGACCGCCTTCGCCATGCGCGTCGGGATCGAACGCCGGCGTTATGAGCCCAAGCGCGAGCACCCGGTCGGGGTGCTCGAGCGCGAAGCGAAGCGCCGTCTGTGCGCCCATCGACGCGCCGGCGAGCACCGCGCGCTCGATCCCCAGCTTGTCGAGTACAGCGCCTAGATCCTGGGCAAACAGCTCGTATGTGTACGCCTCGGGGCTGGGCGCCGGCGAGGAATGACCATGCCCACGAGCGTCGTAGGCAATCGTGCGATGCCCAGAGCGCTCCAGCGCCTTGGAGCCCATCACGACATAGCGGCGCGTGGCGGTAAGCCCGTGCAGCAGCACGATCGGCGACGCCCTCACCGGCCACCTCACCGCGCGATTCGCACGCACCGCTCGGGCGTCGAGCAGGTTCAGATCTTCGGAGACCGCCACCGAGCCGGGTCAGACGTGCAACAACGGCGTGCTCGCGCACGAGCTCCGCCGTGCGCTGAGGCTTCTCTAAGAAGAACATGTGCCCAACACCCTCAAAGATCTCCAGACGCGAGTCGGGGATCAGTCCGGCGATCATGTGGCCGTTCTGGACCGGGAGCAGTTCGTCGAGGGTGCCATGCACTACCTGCGTCGGGACGTCGACGCTCGGGAGCCGTGTGCTCGTGTCGTGTCCCGCGATCGCTTGCATCTGGCGCATGATCACCTCCACTGGCAGGCCGTAGCGCATGCCAGTAGCCCGGAACCTCACCCACGCGTCCTCATCGGCGGCGAAGCTGGGCGAGACGTTGACCTCCCAGGAGGCGCGGATCGCGCGTTCGCGGTCGCCCGAGGACATAGCTTCGGCAAGCTTGCGCATGACACCTTCGCTTGCGAGCACGCTGCCCTCGCCGCCACAGTAGGTGCAGCCGAGCGTCAGCGAGCGCAGGCGATCGGCGTGCGCGAGCCCAAGCTCCTGGGCGATCATGCCGCCCATCGAGATGCCCATCACGTGTGCCGAGTCGATATCGAGCGCCGTGAGCAGTCCGGCGGCGTCCTCTGCAAGGTCGGCGATCGTGAACGGCCGACCGGTACGCGTCGAGTCGCCGGCGTCGCGGTGGTCGTAGACGACCGTATCGAAATCGCGCTGCAACTGTCTCGAGCAGCGACTCGCCCCAGTGGTGCTTGGTGCCGCTCATCCCCATGATCAAGAGCAGCGGCGGACCATCGCCAGCGCGGTCGTAGCTCAGCTCGATCTCCCCTGCCTTTGCGAGCGCCATCGTGCGATGAAGCCTACACCGGCAGCTCGAGCTGGCCGGCGGTGGCACCCAGCGCCTGTGTGTGCGGCGGTGTCCCCCGCCTAGCCAAGCCGGCGACACGCACTCCCAGCAGGCGCACCGGTCGTGACGGCGCGTACTCCTCCAACAAGGCAAGCGCTACATGCGTGACCTGCTCAGCGTCGCAGGTCGGCACCGGCAGAGTGCGTGCGCGCGTGACTGTGGAGAAGTCGTCGAGGCGCACCTTGATGCCGATCGTGCGTCCGTGATTTTCGTGGGCAGAGAGGCTTGCGCACAGTTCGGCCGCCATGCGCACAAGCGCTTCGCGCAGCAGCTCGGGATCGCGGATGTCGCTGTCGAATGTGCGCTCGCGCGACTCGGAGACGACCTTGCGCTGCTCGCTCACCTGCCCGTCGTCTTCGAAGTGGGCGCGTCGGCGCAGCTCGCGGCCGTGATTGGGCCCGAAGCGCTCGATCAGCAGCTGCTCGGGTGCTCGGGCGAGCTCACCCAGCGTGCGCAGACCTATCGCCTCGAGCCTCGCGGCCGTCTTCGGCCCGATCCCCGGGATCAGCCCTGGCGGTGCGCCGGCGAAGCGCTCACACGCCTGCTCGCGTGTCAGTACGACAAATCCCGCCGGCTTCTCTGCGTCGGAGGCGACCTTCGCGACCAGCTTGTTCGGCCCGATCCCTACCGAGCAGACGAGCTGCGTGGCGGCCTTGATGTCGACCAGCACGCGGCGCATGGCCGCACGCGGCGAGTACAAACCGCCCAGGTCGAGGTAGGCCTCGTCAAGTCCCACCACCTCGACGCGCTCCACATGCGAGCGCACGATACCCATCATGCGTTTGGAGACCTCGCGGTAGTGCGCTCCATCCGGCGGTATGAACACGGCCTGCGGGCAGAGTCGGCGCGCACGAGCGGCGGGCATCGCCGAGCCCACACCGAAACGCCTGGCCTCATAGCTGGCGGTGGTCACCACCGCCCGTGGCCCAGTGCCCGACACGACAACCGGCAGCCCGCGCAGCTCGGGACGGCGGTTCAGCTCGACCGAGACATAGAACGCGTCGGCGTCGAGGTGGGCTACACAAGTACCAAGCTTTGCTTGTACCCCGTTTGTCGTGTGCGTCTCCGGGGAGACTGCTGCCGTGAGCGGGACCGCGGCTCCGTCGGGTGCCGCCGCGTTGAGTGCTGCCTCGTTGGAGGCTGGCTTGCCGGCTGCTGCTTCGTAGGAGACTTCGTTTGCGATCGACACCGTCGCTCGAATCTAGCGCGGCTTACGGCGACCTCGAATTGATATGGCCTACGCCAAGGCGTCGATGTTCAGACGCACGTAGTCCACGACGACCGGCTCTCCGATCGCTTGGAGGGCATCATCCATGAACCGCTCGCGCAGTTCGTCGGGTAGTCGCTGCACGTGCGGACCCAGCACGATCGTCGAGAGGAACTCGCGCGGGTGCTCGGGTTCGCGCGGTGCTGGCTGCAGCCAGCACTCGGCTGAGGCGAAGCCGGCGGACAGCAGTCGCTCGTGGGTCTGCTCCGCTCCTGCGTAGTTCCAAGGCGGCTGCCAGCCGCGGAAGTGCTCGGCGTACGGCTCGTGCTCGAGCAGTGGCGCTACCTTGCCGCGCAAGATCGTGATGTTGCCCTCTCCTCCGCACTGAGCCACGAGTCGACAACCCGGGCGCAGCGCGTTGTGCAAGCGACGGAAGAGAAGATCGTGGTCGACGATCCAGTGGAAGGTGGCGGTGGAGATGATCGCATCGACGGGCTGCTCCAGGTCCAGCTCGAGCAGGTCGACGACACGAATGTCCGCTGTCTCACCGAGTCGCTGCTTGGCGGCGTCGACCATCGAGGCCGACTGGTCGACTGCGATCACCTGCCCGCGCGGCAACCGCTCGATCAGCGCCTGGGTGATGCGCCCAGAGCCACAGCCGGCGTCGAGCACAGCCTCGTCGCCCTCCAGCTCCAGGCGCGACAGCACCTCGAGCCCGAGCGCCTCCATCGTCCCCGAGATGCGGTCGTAGCTAGCCCCGTCCCATTGGCGTACGCTCGGCATACGTCCGTACGTTATCACGTATGGGCGAGGATTCCCGCCAACCGTGCCCGCTGTGGCTTGGCCCCACCAAGCAGCGCCGCGTCGAGCAAAGCGCGCTTGTAGAGCCAGTGCACGTCGGCCTCCCAGGTGAAGCCAATCCCGCCGTGAGCCTGTATCGCCGAGGCGGTCACTTCGACGCCTGCCTCCGAGGCGGCGGCCTTGGCCATCGCAGCGGCCTCTGCGAGCCGCTGAGGATCGGCGTCGGCCGCCCAAGCGGCAAACGCTGTAGTGGCACGCGCCTTCTCGGTGTCGAGCAGCATCTGGGCGCAACGGTGGGATACGGCCTGGTAGGCGCCGACGGGCACGCCGAACTGCTTGCGCTCCTTGACATAGGCGACGGTCATGTCCAGCGCACGCTCGCTGACCCCGACAAGCTCGGAGGCGACCGCCACGAGCGCGCGGTCGATGCCGCCGGTCACGTCGCCGTCGAGCGTCTCCCCCGCCTCGGCGCTGGCGCGCACAAGCGCCGCGGGACGCGTGGGATCGATCGAATCGATCGGCTCGACCGTAATCTCCTCGCTTGTGTACGCCCGCGCGCCGGTACCAGCCGCATCGAGGAGCACCAATACCTGAGCGTCCGGCGCCCCCACGACCAGCTCGGCAACGCCATCGCGTGCCGTCCCAAGCGCGCCGATCGTCTCGCCGCTGGCGAGCCCTGGAAGCCAGCGCTCGCGCTGCTCGGACGAGCCGGCCTGCTCGATCAGGACTCCAGCCAACACGCAGGGCAACAAAGGCACAGGCGCAAGTGTGCGCCCCAGCTCCTCGCAAAGGACCGACAGCTCGACAAGCCCGAGCCCCTGCCCGCCGTACTCCTCTGAGATCGCGATCCCAGGCCAACCAAGCTCGCGCAGCTCACGCCAAAGCGCATGGTCGAGACGACCGGCCTCGGCGTGCTCGCGCACGCGCTCCGGACGAGCCCGCTCAGCCAGCAACTCACGGGCCGTGCGCTGGATCTCGCGCTGGTCTGTGCTCAGGCCGAAGTCCATCAGCTGTGCCTCCGTGCTCTCGCGGATGTGGTCGGGCAACCTGAGACCACCGGCACGCCACACAGCGGAGCTCCGCCAGGAGCGCAGCCCATCTCAACAACGATCACCTAGATGACCGCCTTCAGCCGTGGAAGACCAAGCACACGCTCTGCCACGATGTTCTTCAAGACCTCGGTAGTGCCGCCCTCGATCGTGTTGCCACGAGCGCGCAACAGCTCGTAGCTCCAGCTCGTGCCATTGGTGAGCGCCGCCGGGCCGACGATCTCTGCGGCAAGCGAAGTGAGGCGCTGGTTGGTGTCCGACCACAACCACTTGACAAGCGAGCCCTCCGGACCGGGCTGACCGTAGCGCTCGATGTCGGTCAAACCCTTCCAGGCAAGCAGCCGGATCGACTCGCAGCGGATGTGCATCTCGGCCAGCGCGTCGGCGTAGAGCGGATCGTCGAGCAGCCGACGCTCACGCGCGAGCGCCAGCGTGTCGTCGAGCAATTGACGCAAACGCACCTGCAAAAGGAAGCCAAGGCCGGCACGCTCATTCATCAGCGTCGTCAGTGCCACCTTCCAGCCGTTGCCAACGCCACCGACGACATTGGCGTCGGGAATACGCGCCTCTTCGATGAACAGCTCGTTGAACTCGGCCTCGCCGGTGATCTGGCGCAGGGGCCGCACCTGCACCGCCTCCTGCTCCATGTCCATCAAGAAGTAGGTAAGCCCCTTGTGCTTGGGCGAGTCGGGATCGGTGCGCGCGACAAGCATGCACCACTTGGAGTACTGGGCACCGCTGGTCCAAACCTTCTGCCCAGTAACGACCCACTCATCGCCGTCCTTCACAGCGCGCGTCTTCAGCGCAGCCAAATCCGACCCGGCGTCGGGCTCGGAGAACCCTTGACACCAGATCTCCTCAGCCGAGAGGATCGGCGCGAGATAGCGCTCCTTCTGCTCGCCTGTGCCCCACACCATCAGCGTCGGACCGCCAAGCAACAGCCCGAGCACGTTGGCCGGCAAGGGCACGCGAGCAAGCCCAAGCTCCTCGAAATAGATCGCCGACTCGGTCAGCGAAGCGCCACGCCCGCCGTACTCGGCCGGCCAAGCAGGCGCCGCCCAGCCAGCGTCATACAGCCGTCGTTGCCAGTCCCGACGCCAGGCGTAATGGGCGTCTTCACCGCCCTCGCTCGGCTCCGCAGCAGGTGGATTGTCGGCAAGCCAGCCGCGCAACTCGTCGCGGAAGGCGCGCTCGCGCTCGCTGAAAGTCAGGTCCACGACTGAACTCTGGCGTTAGATCGCAGACCGTTCACGAGCGCATATTCAACTACGAGTGCGCACGACCAGCTCATCGACCTCGAGCCGACCGACTTTCAACTCGCCTACGTCGAGCCTGCCGATGGCGGCGCGCTTGATCGCGAGGCGGCGGATCGCAAGCACGCCGATCGCTACCGCGCCAAGCGCCAGTGCGCCGATCGCCAGCGAGCCGAGCGACACGGCGCCAGAGGCCAGCGCGGCACGGCGGCGCACCTTGCGGCTTCTGCGCCTGGCGTGCTTGACCTTGCGCGCCATGCGCACAAAGCGCACCGCGACCACCGCCGCTGCGACGGCTTTGCGGCGCGCCGGGTGGGCGGACCCAATTCAGTCGGCCACGCTTGTGGCCTCGTTGTCTTGTGGGCTTGCTCATGTGTCCTTCAAAAGGTAGCGGTCCTTGCGGTTGTGTCCGCCGAGCGTGGACGGTAAAAGGTGGCGCCGCTGGGCGCGACACATGGTTGTGGGTCGATGGACCCGTGCGGCAGGCAAGTGGAGGGCGGGGTGGGATGTATACGAAATCGGCGATGACCCCCGCGCGCGCACGGGGCATCGCCGATTTTGGCTAAGACCCGCAGGCCTTTAGCGGTTGCTCCACACCTCGCCGACCCCTTCGAAGCCAAGCGCACGCTTGGTCGCTTCGGTGAGGTCGAATTCGCGACCTTCGACGTAGGGCCCGCGATCGACGACCGGCACGCGCACAGTGCGCCCGCCGTAGCGAAGCGTCACGAGCGTGCCGCAGGGCAGTGTCTTGTTCGCGACACCCAGCGTCGAGCTGGTGAGCTCACCGCCGCAGGCGAGGCTGCCACCGCCGCCATACCATGAGGCGTCGGCCAGCCGGTAGGAGGTCAGGCGCCCGACGCCGCGGTGCGCGCTGAGATCGCCGGGGTCGCCGGCGAACCGGACTCGCACCGGCTCACTGAGCAGGCGACGCGGGATGTAGCGCAACACGAAGCGCCCGCCCCGCCGTAGTGAGCGTGTGCGAGATCGTCTCCCAGCCGTGGCGCCCGAGCCGCTGCAGCTGGACGGCGCGCTGGGCCAGTCCGGGACGCAAGCTGCCGGCAACGCTTGCCGCACTGCCGTCGAGCACGTTCAACTGTGCTCTGCGGATGTGCAATTTCACACGCACCGGGTCCGCTGGGGGCACGACCGGCCCGAACAGCGGCAGAGCCGCAGCGCCGGCGGAATTTGCGGGAGCTGTCGGTAGCGGTGCCACGCTTGCGCCTTCGGCGCCGGCGGCAGGGTACGACGGTCAGTGCTGCGGCACAGGTCAGGCTCGCACCCAGCAGCACCGGTTGGGCGCGACGAACGCGCCCGGCTATGTATGGCCTCGACAAGAGGTCTCCTTGGGTATCCGCCTACGGGGTTAGCTGTCGGGCTCACGGCGGCCGAGCACATGTCGTCCAAACATGCACCGGCCGGACGTTACGGCTGCATCAGCGGCCGATTCGCCCCATCCGGGCCCCTACGTCAGGCCCGGCAGTGGGTCCCCCGCTCGCCTCCATCCACGGAGACGACTCGGCAGGGTTAGGCAATCTGAGAGACGCTAGAGGACATTGGAAGACGCAAAGTGTGAGAAAGCGCACACTTATCCAAAATGGATAAGACGCGATTAAACCAGCTGTTCTGTGCTGTCAGTACGTATCTAGACGGCAAAGGACTGGCTAAGGATGGTCGCCCTCGAAACCACCTCCTGAGATCCCGGAAAGCGCCTTGGCGCCTCACTCCTCGTCTCCGCGAGGAGCCGCGCCCATCCTGTTGAGCAGCATCGCCTCGGCCATCCGCAGCAGCCCGATCGTCGTGTGCGGACGCGCTTCGCTGGAGCGCACCGAGACGTCCGAGCCGTGCGGCCCGAGCACCTCCACGATCGTGCAAACGTTGCCGATCTCGCATTCCTCGCCGTAGCGACCTTCGAGCGCCTCCATCTGTGCCGCCACTACCTGCCCGATCTTGGATTGGTCAAATGTCATGGTCCCGAAGTTTAGAGCCTGTCTCAAACAGACGCTACCGAATGTCTCGAGACAAGCCCATCGCGACCCATCGCGCCCGAATAGGATTCGCACCACCCATGGCCCTGCAACCGCCCTACTCCAACTACGAGCACGAGATCTATGTCGCCGGAATGCTCGGCGGGCGCAAGCCGGCACGACCGATTGACTGGCGCGAGTTGGAGCGCGACGCCTACGCGATGCTCTCGCGCGGACCGCGCGGCTACATCCAGGGCGGCGCGGGGCGCGGACACACGATCCGAGCCAATCGCGAGGCGTTTGACGAGTGGCGCATCGTGCCGCGGATGCTGAAAGACGTCTCAGAGCGCTCGTTGGAGCGGACGGTACTCGGGAACCAAAATGCCGGCACCGGTGCTGCTGGCGCCAATCGGAGTGCAGACCGTAGCCCACCCCGAGGGCGAGCTCGCTTCGGCGCGCGCGGCCGCACACGTCGGACTGCCGCTGATCGCCAGCACCGCCGCTTCGCACACGATCGAGCAGATAGCCGATGCAGGCCGCGTTGGGACCGACGCGCCCCAAGGAGACACCGAAGGCGAGTGCGAGCATGGCTTCTGGTATCAGCTGTATTGGCCACGCGACCGCGAGCTTGCGCGCAGCTTCATCGCGCGTGCGGAGAACGCCGGATACGAGGCGATCGTGGTGACGCTCGATACATGGCTGTTGGGCTGGCGCCCGGCCGACTTGACCGACGGCTTCCTGCCATTCCTGCGCGGCGAGGGCAACGTCAACTACTTGCAAGATCCTGTGTTCCGAGCAGCCTTGCCCAAGCCGCCCGAGGAGGACATGCCGAGCGCCGTGGCCTACTGGGCGTGGCAGTTCTCAAACCCGGCCGTGACCTGGGCGGACCTGGAGTTCCTGCGCGAGTGCACAAAACTGCCGATCGTGCTCAAGGGCATCCAGAGCGCGCAGGACGCGCAGCTCGCGGTCGAGCACGGGATCGAGGGGATCATCGTCTCCAACCACGGCGGGCGTCAGGTGGACGGCGCGATCGGCTCGTTGCAGGCGCTGCCAGGCGTGGTCGAGGCCGTCGGCGAGCGCTGCGAGGTGCTGTTCGACAGCGGCATCCGCTCTGGGTGCCGATGCGCTGAAGGCGCTCGCGCTCGGCGCGCGTGCTGTGTGCTTGGGCAGGCCCTACACGTGGGGCCTGGCGCTCGGCGGCGAGCAGGGCGTGATCGACGTGCTGCGAGCTTTCCTAGCCGATCTCGATCTCAACATGGCGCTTTCAGGTCACGCGAGCGTGGACGAGCTGGGCATGCACTCGCTTGTTGCCCATCCAGCCGGCGGCTCCCGCTGGTCGCGACCGGCGTGATCGAGAAACGTAATGGTGGATACGAGGAGCGCCAGTACAGCCGTGTCCTCGTTCGGCCGAAGGTGATGACGATCGGAGCAATACCGTTGACGGCACCACACAGACCCGCGACAATCCTGCTCGATGGCAAACCCTGACCGCCTGACAGGGCTGGACTCGGCCTTCCTGCACCTGGAGGACGGCGGCTCGGCGCACATGCACGTCGCCTCGGTGATGGTCTTCGAAGGCCAAGCGCCCGCGTACGAGGAGTTCGTCGATCACATCCTCTCGCGGCTACACCTCGTGCCGCGCTACCGCCAGCGACTGGCGTTCGTGCCGCTCGGCCAAGGTCGGCCTGTGTGGGCCGACGATCCGCACTTCAACCCTCGCTACCACATCCGCCACACCGGGCTTCCCAGCCCCGAGGACGAGACCGAGCTCAAGCAGCTCGCCGGGCGCATCTTCTCCCAGCGCCTGGATCGCTCCAAGCCACTATGGGAGCTTTGGCTGGTTGCGCACATGGCAGGCAAGAGCGCTTCGCCGTGATCGCCAAGACCCACCACGCGCTCGTGGATGGGATCTCCGGCGTAGACATCACGACCGTGCTGTTCGACGTCTCGCCAGAGCCGACCGGCCCTGCCCGCCCGCCGGTGCCATGGGTCGCGCGACCCTTGCCAGGAGCGGCGAAGCTGTTGGCCGACGCGCTCGTCGAGCGCTCGACCGTGCCGGCGGAGATGGTGCGCGGTGCACGCGCCGTGGTGCGCACTCCGCGTAGAGCGTTCGGGCATCTGAAGGATGCCGTCCTCGGCGTCGGCGCCACCACGCTTGCCGGCATCAACGCGCCCGCGCCGCCGAGTCCACTCAACGTAGACATCAGCTCGCACCGGCGCTACACCTGGATCGACGCCGATCTGGCCCAGTTCAAGGCGATCAAGAACTCGCTCGGTGGCACGCTTAACGACGTGGTGCTGGCCGCGGTCAGCCTCGCGCTGGGGCGACACATGCGCGCACAGGGGTATGACACCGAGGGCCTGGTACTCAAGGCGATGGTGCCGGTCTCGGTGCGCGCCGACATCGAGCGCGGTGCGCTTGGCAACAAGGTCGCTGCGATGTGGGCCCCAATGCCCGTCGGCATCGCAGACCCGGTCGAATGCCTTGCTCAGGTGCGCCTGGAGATGGACGACCTCAAGCACTCCGGTCAGGCGGTCGGCGCGGAGGTGCTGACCAACCTCGCCGGCTTCGCTCCGCCCACGATCTTGAGCCAGGCCGCACGTCTGCAAGCGCGCCAGCGCTTCTTCAACCTGGTCGTGACTAACGTGCCGGGGCCGCAGTTTCCGCTGTACCTGCTTGGGCGGCGCTTGAAGGCGCTGTATCCCGTCGTGCCGCTCGCGCACCGCCAGGCGCTCGGCATCGCGGTGATGAGCTACGACGGACATCTCGGCTTCGGCTTGCTCGCTGACTACGACGCGCTGCCGGAGCTCGAGACGATCGCGCACGAGCTGAAGCGGGCGATCGCGGCGCTGGCGAAGGCCGCCAGCGCGAGCGCGAAAAGTCCCAGCGGCAAGGCCAAAACCGTAAGCGCCCATGCGAAGAGCCCCAGCGGCAAGGCGAAGGCCGCAAGCGCACGGACGAAGGCCGCTCGCGTCAAGCGGCCCGGCGCGGCGACAGCCCGCTAGTGGCGCACGCGCCGCGACTATGAACAGGCTACGCCTGGCCCTGTGCCAGATGAACGCGACTGTCGGCGATTTGGCCGGCAACACTGGGCGCATCCGCGCCGGCATCGAGGCGGGGCGCGAGGCCGGCGCGCAGGTGGTCTTGTTCCCCGAGCTCGCGCTCAGTGGCTATCCGCCCGAGGACCTGCTGTTGCGCGCGCACTTCCTCGAGGACACCGAAGCGAAGCTGCGTGAGCTGGCGGGCGCTGCCGAGGGGATCGTGGCGATCGTCGGCTTTCCCGAGCGCGACGACGGCGGCGTGTACAACTCGGCGGCGGTACTTGCCGATGGCGCCGTGCAAGCGATCTACCGCAAGGTGCATCTACCCAACTACGGTGTGTTCGACGAGCAGCGCTATTTCAAGGCAGGCAGTGGCGAGGGCATGACATGAGCTGACCGCTGCCGGAGACTCGATGCCGGGAGCGACCTCAGCGGCGAGCACAAGGAGAGCCTGAATGGGGATTTGGGGTCGTACTCGGGGTAACAGTTTGCGAGGACCTGTGGGTCGCCGGAGCGCCCGCGACCTCGGCTGAGGCGACTGCCGGGGCGCAGCCTGATCGTGAACATCTCGGCGTCGCCCTATCACGCGGGCAAGGGACTCGAGCGCGAGCGACTGTTCGCTCAGCGCGCCAACGAAACCGGCGCATATATGGCGTTCTGCGCGATGGTCGGCGGCCAGGACGAGCTCGTCTTCGACGGGCAATCATTTGTGCTCGACCGGAGGGGGAGACGATCGCGCGAGCGGCACAATTCGCGGAGGATCTGCTTGTTTGTGACCTGATCGGCGCTGGCGAGGAAGACGACGAGCGCACCGCGCCCATTGCGCGCGCCGATCGCCTCACGCGAGCAGGAGGTTTATGAGGCGCTGCTACTCGGGCCTGCACGACTACGTCGAGAAGAACGGCTTCGGCTCGGTCGTGCTCGGGCTCTCCGGCGGGATCGACTCGGCACTCGTGGCCTGCCTGGCGGCCGACGCGCTTGGCGCCGAGCGCGTGAACGTGGCGATCATGCCCTCGCCCTACTCCTCCTCGGCAACCCAGCAGGACGCGCGCATGCTCGCGCGGGCGCTTGGGCTACGCACGCATGAGCTCACGATCGAGCCGGTGATGGACGCCTACACGCAGACGCTGCACGCCGACTTCGAGGGCTTGGAGCGGATCTGACCGAGGAGAACTTGCAGGCGCGCATCCGCGGCAACTTGCTGATGGCGCTCTCCAACAAGTTTGGCTGGCTGGTGCTGACGACCGGCAACAAGTCGGAGATGTCCGTCGGCTACACGACGCTGTACGGCGACCTCGCGGGCGGCTTTGCGGTCATCAAGGACGTTCCAAAGACGCTCGTCTACCGGCTCGCGCGCTGGCGCAACGATCCCTTTGCCGCACAGGCACTCAGCAACACCGGCGGCACACCCGCGTCTGCGCCAATACCGGCGTCGATCATCGAGCGCGCGCCCTCGGCCGAGCTGCGCGAGAACCAGACCGACCAAGATTCGTTGCCGCCTTACGAGCTGCTCGATCGGATCCTGCACGGCTACATCGAGCTCGACCGCAGCCGCGAGCAGCTGATCGCCGAAGGCTTGCCGCGCGCGGATGTGGAGCGAGCGGCGAGACTCGTCGACCTTGCCGAGTACAAGCGCCGCCAAGCGCCCCCGGGAATCAAGATCACCGAGCGCGCTTTCGGGCGCGACCGGCGCATGCCGATCACCAATGCCTACCGCGGCTGAGCGGCCGCCGCGCCGTTACTCTGCCTCCCGTGATCGTACGCCGCCCGTTGTCTGACCCTGGCCGTAGCTGCTCCGGCGTGCCAGTCGCGCGCTTGCGCTCGCGCCGCGCGCTGATCGGTGGCGCACTGGTCGCATGCGTGCTGGCGCTCGCCTCCTGTGGCAACACGCTCCAAGACCAGCCGATCGGCCCCCAGCCACTGGAGTCGGTGCTCGTCAAGAGCCGCTTCCCCGTCTACTGGCTCGGCCTCAGCTTCCACGGCATGCAGATCACGAGCGTGGCGATCGATCCCAGCGAAGCCGTCACGATCCGCTACGGCGATTGCGTGCTCGGCGGCCAATACACGTGCGTGACGCCCGTGTCGATCGTGACTTCGCCGGACAACAGCTTCGTCCCCGGGGGCGCAGTGTGAGGCGGACGGTGTCGTTGCGCGGGGTGAGCGCGAGCTCTGCGCAGGGCGGCTCGACGCTTGCGATCGCCACCGGGAACGTGGTGGTGAGCGTGTTTGGCGAGCACCCCTCGCTTGCCAGGGAAGCGGCCGACGACGATGGCGCCGCTGAACACGACCGGGCTACCGCTGGCACCGCTGCCAGCGGCGCTGCCCGACAGCGGCTTTGACCGCGCGCCGCTGTCGATCCAGGTCCGGCAGGGCGTGAGCGTGCCACGCGGGCCCGGCGCATAGCCCGAGCCGCACCTGACGAAATGTCCTGTCTACCTATCGGGCAGCGGTCGAACGGCGATCGTCATGCGCGTGATCGCGCAGGTGCGGCCCTCGTCGTCGCTGAAGGTGACGTCCCACAGCCAGGTTGTGCGCCCGCGGTGGATGCGCGTGGCGTGGGCGTGCACGGTGCCCGAGGTGATCGGGCGCAGAAAGCTCGTGTTGTTGGACATGCCCATCGCCAAGTACGCCTTCGTCGAGCACGGTCAGGCCGGTCGCGATCGAGGCGATCGACTCGGCGATCGAGGCGTATACGCCACCGTGCACGAGTCCTGCCGGTTGCTTGTGATCGTCGCGAACGAGCCACCCGGGCGCGCACGTCGGTCTCCGAGCACTCCAAGCAATTCGAGCCCGTAAAGACGATCGAAGCCCAACAGGATCTCGTTGATCTGAGCGGCTGGTGGGATGGCCATCGGGCGGCCACGATAGCCTACAGGCGAGCGCTTGGTGTCCGACAGGGGACCGGGCCGCTTCTCCACATGACTGAGCTCGACCGACTGCCACCCGACCAGCGCGCTGTGCTTTCGCTCGTGCTCGACCGCGGCAAGAGCTACGGCGAGGTAGCCGAGCTGCTCGGTATCCCGGAGGACACCGTGCGCGACCGGGCGCACACGGCGCTTGACGCGCTCGCAGACGGCGACGCCGCCCCAGGCAGCACGCACACAGGGAGCGGGCCTGGCGCGGGGCCGGGCGCGAAGAGTGAGCTCGGTGCGAGGCCGGGCGAGAAGAGTGAGCTCGGTGCGAGGCCGGGCGAGAAGAGTGAGCTCGGTGCGAGGCCTGGCGCGGCGGGCACGACCGCCGCATCGAGATCGCGGCCGCAGACGTCGGGCCTGGTCCGGCGAGGGCCGCGACTGGCGCCTCCAGTACGCCCCCACCAGGCCCACGGGAGCCACGCAGCCCGCAGACATCATCGGCCGGCTCGCGGCGGGCTGGGGCGCTGTTGCTCGGCGCGATCGTCGTGGTGATCGTCGTCGTGGTGGTACTCGTCTCCAGCGGTGGCGGGAAAGGCTCGACGCCGACGACCACAGCCGCCAGCACGACCACGGCCACGACCGGGACCGGGACTTCCTCGACCTCGACGACGAGCAGCACCAAGCCGAAGCTCGACAGCACGATCCGGCTCAGCTCGCCCGAACCATCCGTGAATGCTGCCGGCGTCGCTTACGTGCTCTCCGATGGCAGCAGAAGTGCGTTCTATGTGACCGCGCAAGGCCTGCCGCCATCCTCGGGCTTCTTCTATGCCGTGTGGCTGTACAACTCGCCGTCGGACGCCGAGCCACTCGGCCGCGCCTCGAGCGTGAGCTCGAACGGGCGCATGGAGGGTGGCAACCCACTGCCGAGCAACGCCGGCGACTTCGCCAAGTTCATCATCACGCGCGAGACGAGCACACACCCGAAGGAACCGGGGCCGACCGTGCTAAGTGGCGCCTTCACCCTGCACTAATCGACCGGCACACGATAGACCCCGCGACAGGCCGCCTCCCACGCCCGGTCTGATCGAGGACCCCGCCCCGATTCGACCCGGCCGCGACAGGTCGCCTTTCAAACCCGGTCCGATCGAGGACCCCGCCCCGTCGACGGCCGCGCCGGGCCGGACCTCCCAACCCCGCCCGATTCGCTGCCGTGGCCGAGAGCACTCAAGGCAAGAGCTTGCCCGGGTTCATGATTCCGCTCGGATCCAGCTCAGCCTTCAGCGCGCGCAAGCGCGCTCACGCCCGCGCTTCCAATCTCTTGCTCCATCCACGGCGCGTGGTCGCGTCCTACCGCGTGATGGTGTGTGATTGTCCCGCCTCCCTCTACGATCGCCGCGCTCGCCGCCGCCTTGGCGGCCTGCCACTGCTCGATCTCCTCGCCCTCGCGCTGGCGGGCGATGAACGTGAAGTACAGCGAAGCTCCCGTCTCATACAGATGCGAGACATGGCACATGACGAACGCCGGTGTTCCCTGCGCGCGTAGCGTGCCCTCAATCGCCTCAGCTACCCGCCGGTGCAGGTGCGCCACGTTCGACCAGCGCGTCGCTGTCTCGAGCGTCTCGACCATCACGCCATGGGTGAGCAGCTCGTCGCGCAGGTAAGGCGCCGAGTAGCGGGAGTCAAGCCAAGCCCTGCCGGGCGAGCGCCCCACGCGCAGCCCACCTACGGCTCGCACGATCTCGATTGCCGCCGTACGACGTACGCCGAGCTCCGCAGGGTCGCCCTCGAAGCCGAGAATCGCTAGACAGCCGCCGCCATAGCCGCGCATATCGAGATACGCGCGCCCGAACCGTCCCTTCGCCCCGCCCGAACCGGCCAGCGCAAGCGACATGCGCGTCTCCTGCTCGTCTGACAAGCGCGCGACGTCAGGCGTGCAGCGATTTTGGGCAAGCTCGCGAAATGCGTGTGTGCCCGCCTCGAAGCTCTCGAAGAACACGCCTTCGTAGACGCGCGTGGCCGGAGCGCGACGCACGCGCAGCGTCAGCTCGTCGATCACGCCCAGGGTGCCCTCCGAGCCGACGACCAGTTCGCGCACGCCCGGGCCCGCCGCGCTCGCTGGAAAAGCCCTCAGCTCTATGTCGCCGGCCGGGGCGACCATGCGCAGGCCGTGCACCATGCGCTCGAAGCGTCCGTAGCCGCTCGAGGCCTGTCCGGCCGAGCGAGTAGCCGCACAGCCGCCGAGCGAGACGTACTCGAAGGACTGCGGGAAGTGGCCGAGCGTCAGCCCGCGCGCGCTCAGCCAGCCCTCCAGCTCGCGTGCCCTAGCGCCCGCCTGGACGGTGACCATCCGCGAACGCTCATCGAGCCCCAAAATGCTTGCCAGGCGGCCAATATCAAGCGCCACCACTGCACGATGGGAGCCCCGCAGCGGCTCCACTCCGCCGACCACGCTCGTGCCGCCACCGAAGGGGACGACCGCCAGCGACTCGCGTGCGCACAGGCTCAGCAGCGCGCGTAGCTGCTCGCGCGTGGAGGGATAGAGGACCGCATCCGGGGCGCCAAGGGGTCGTCCAGCGCGCAGCCGCACGAGGTCGGGATAGCCCTTGCCGGCGGCGTGCAAAACGCGGTCGTTGTGATCGTCGCGTGCATGCTCCCCACCGAGGATCTCGCGCATGTTCGCAAGCGCGTTTGAGGAGATGGATGAAGGTTCGAGCTCGACGTGTTCGAGCGCCACCGGTGGGGAGGGACGGGCGGCGAGGCCAACCGTCTCTCCTAGAAAGCCCAGCGCGTGCGCTGGCAGACCCTGTGGATGTAGCGGATCACCCCAGCCCCACCAACGCATCCGCTCGGGCAGTGCCACGCTCGCAGGGAAACCGCGCCCAAGGGCGTGCGTGGAGCGAGGCTCTCGCGCTGTTCCTGGAACCGTGCTCACGCCGCGGTCCCGCCCACGATCCGCTCCAGCCCATCGAGCGCTTCGTCGATCGTGGAGTGCGCTGCGCGCCGCACCAGCGGACTTCCAAAACGGGATAGTCCGCCGATCCACGATCCGCTGCCGGGCCTAGGCGAAAAACCCTGCAACTCCTGGCGCAGCTCGATCGTCACCTCGATGGCGGGGCGATGCTCGCCGTGTCCCTCGGCGAGCCCACTTGCAGTGTGCCCTGCGGAGACGCCCGCAAGGGTGATCTCCGTCTCGGCGCTGCGCAATACACGCGCAAACGGCGTGTTCTCCACCTGTTGGGACCAAACGATTCGCTGCCTATCGACCTGCTCGAGCAGCTTGAAATCGGCCCGCACGATTTTTCCACTGGGTCCCGTCAACACCTCGGTGAAGGCATCCAAGTCGCCTGTGTCCGTCAGGGTGACGGCCTCCACCCTGCTCACGCGCGGCCACCAGCGAGGCAAGTGGTGAGGGTCGCCGAGGACTTCCCAGAGCTCTTCGGGCGAAGCGTCGATTGTACGGGTGCGCCTGACTGTGGGCATGTCTTACGCCTCGTAGGAGAGCAGAGCATGGACCTCGTGTGTGGAGAGGCGTTCGCGCCCCTCCAGAAACGTCAGCTCGACCAGAAATCCACAACCGACGACAACCCCGCCCAGGCGTTCGACCAGGTCACACAGCGCTCGTGCTGTGCCCCCGGTTGCCAACAGGTCGTCATGCACGAACACGCGAGCGCCCGGACGGATCGCGTCGCTGTGCAGCTCGAGCCGATCCAGACCGTACTCCAGCTGATACTCGGCGCTGACCGTCTTATATGGCAGCTTGCCGGGCTTGCGCGCCAAAGCGAAGCCCGCGCCGAGCGCAAGCGCCAGGGCCGGCCCCAACAGGAATCCGCGCGCCTCCGCCGCAAGCACGCATTCGACATCGAGGGGACGCGCATATTCCGCGAGCCCCCGCACAGCCTGAGCAAGCGCCGCGGAATCGGCCATCAGCGGAGTGATGTCCTTGAACACGATCCCCGGCTTGGGAAAGTCGGGGATGTCCCGGATCAGCGCGCGCAGGTCGTCAGTCAAGGGATGAGATGGCCGGTCCCTGGATGGGATGAAAGTGATCGGTCCATGAAATGGATGAAGTGATCGATCCGTGCACACGATGAGCCGAGCTCCAGCAGAGACTCATCGGTAGTACGTCGCATCGAAGACGGCTCAACCTGCCGCGGACGGCCGGCTCACCTGACGATCTTGCGCAAGTCGCGCACCAGCAGCAAATGCTTGAGATGCGTGGTGACCGCTGCCAGGTTCTCGAGCGCGTCAACCGCGTCCTTGCGGCGCTCGGGGTTGCGCGAGCGCAGCGCCGGCGCAAGGATCTGCTGCAAAAGGCTGGCCTCGCGATCGGCCGAGGAGCGGAACACGCGCAGGTTGCGCCCACCGACGCCGTAGCGCGCAAGCTCTGAGACGGCGCCGACGATCTCGCGCTCGGTCTCGTCGAAATAGCGCACCCCACCTCGCATCTCGCCCTTGACCACGCCGTACTCTTCCAGCTCGCTCACCAGCTTCGCGTCGGCGCCGGTCTCCTCGAGCACGTCTTCGAGCGAATAAAGCGCACCCTCCTGCTCGCGCACGCTCATGCTCGTGTGCCAAGCACGCTTGCCACCTTCGCGCCCCGCGGGACGGGGAACCTGCATGTCGCCGGCGCGCCCAGCGGCCAGCTCCTGGCGGATGACCCTCAACGGCAGAAACTCGTCGCGCTGCATCCTCAGGATCGTGCGCAAGCGCGCGACATCGCTCTGTGTGTAGAGCCGGTAGCCGCCTGGCGTGCGGCGCGGCGTCAACAGCTTCTGGTCCTCCAAATAGCGGATCTTGGAGATCGAGATGTCGGGAAACTCCTGCACGAGCGCCTTGCAAACCGCGCCGATCGTCAGCGCCTTCTGGGGTGTCTCGGCGGCGCTCGCTCCGTTGGCCGTCTCACCCGTGGGGGTCTCGATTTGCGAGGTGCCAGCCATCAGCGTGCGTGATAGGTCAGCTTGTACTTGCCGATCTGCAACTCGTCGCCCTCCTCCAGGCGATGCGAGTCGATCCGCGAGCGGTTCACGTACGTGCCGTTCAGCGAACCGCAGTCGTCGAGGTACCAGGTGTCGCCGCGACTGACTAGCAGAGCGTGGTCGCGCGAGACTGTCACGTCGTCGAGGAACACATCGGAGTCCGGCCGTCTGCCGATGCTCATCCGCTCGCGGTCAACGGGAAAGCTCTCGCCTGCACGTCCTCCGCCGGCACGAATCACGAGCGCCGGTCCGTTGGCCGTCACCTGGCCAAGCTCCACCGGCACCAGCTCGCCGGCGTCGTCGATCCGGTAAGTAGCAGTCACCGGCTCGCCCCCAGGCCCCTCGCCGCGCGGCAGCAGCGCGCCGCAGCGCGGGCAGTAGTTGGCGCCCTCGTCGCTGAGGAAGCCGCACTCGGTGCAGTGCAAGGCCACGAGCTACCTCCCCCGTCCAACGCCCAGCTCGGCCGATGAACGCATGCGCAAGCACCGCAGGTCTCCAGACACATTCCTAGCCGCGCGGGACACGGCTACAGCTCGTCGGTCGAGACTCCGCCTGCGCGGTTGGCGAGGATGTCCGACAAGCGCTGTACGTCCTCGCCGGTGATCGCCACCTCGCCATCCTTGTGCTGCTCGCGCAGACGGCTCACCAGCTCAGCCCGAAGAATGTCGATCTTGCCGTGCAAGATGCGCCGTTTGTAGGAGATCTCCATCTCCTCCTCGGTGAGCTGTCGGATCACATCCTTGAGCTCACTGTCGCTCATCGAGCCAAGATCGGGGAACGTATCCATCGCGAGCCATCTCCTCTTGCGCAAGGATGCAGGTCTGAGCTGCCGGTCATGCTGCCATGCTGCTCGTCCAGTATAGACCAAAAGGTAAAGTTGAGCTTGAGAGTATTCGGACAAAAATCGACAGGCTCCGTCGCAAGCGCCACAACGCCTCCGGCGTCGTCACCGTCTCCCCCCAAGCGCATCCCCTCCCGCGAGCGGTGCTCAGAGCGCTGTCCAGCCGAGGCAAGGGCTACTAAGACGCCCACGATGGACCTTCTCAGAAGCAATCGCGGCCGGGCTGATCGCCCTGATCATCATCGCCGGCGGTGTTGAGCGCAACACGGCAATTGGCACGAACACCCATCTTTCGGCCGACGAGAACGGCTATGTCGGCAACGCCAACAGGATCCTCGCCGACGAACGCTACGCCACGTTCAAGTGGCCCCCGGGGACCTCGATCGCATTTGCGATCGCGACGCGCCTGTCCGGCCACCACTCGCTGAAGCTGGCCACGCACGCCTCAGGACCGGCGCAATACACGCAACTGGCCGCAGGCGTGCTCACACTCTTGCTGGTAGCTGTGCTCGCCTGGGTCTTCGCGGGACCGTGGGCGGCGGTGATCGCCACGGCGCTGGTGGCCAGCTACGAGCCGCTGATCGAGGCCACGCGCACGTTCCTCTCAGAGCCGAGCGGCGCGCTCGTGCTGCTCGGCTCGATAGCCGCCGCGATGCTGGCCCGCTCGCGTTATGGCACGCGCAACGAGCTGTTGTGGCTGTTTGCCGCCGGCGTCATGGGTGGGATCGCGTGCCTCACGCGTAGCGATATGGCGATCGGCATGGGCGTAATCGCACTCGCGCTCGCATTCACAGGACGGCCAGGCTGGCGCACGGGCTTGTTGCGCGGCGGCGTGTACCTCGTGGCCCTGATGCTCGTGCTCTCCCCATGGCTGCTCTACGCCTCCAACAAGGAGGGTCGCTTCGTGCCGATCACCACCGCCGGCCCCGACGCGTTCTTTATCGGCAGCTACCTGCCGGGCAAGGGCGAGCTCGTGCCGACCGAGGAGCAGCTTGCGCCGGAAGTGTGCCGCCACTTCCCCCAGGACTGCGGGCGCTACTGGCAACAGTCCTCCGCCCCTGTCTTCCGCCTGATCGAAGCACGTCATCCCGGCATGTCCGAGAACGCCGCCGTCAACGAAGAAAACCTCAACAACGTCCGCAAATACGCGCTCGGCAAACCGGCGGCGTTCGCGTCGATGCTGTGGTCGAAGTTCTGGAAGATGTGGACGGTGGCGTGGACCGGCGGCAACGGCACTTACCACCCAGACACGAGCCCGGCCCAGCACAAGATCTACCTGATCTTCGCGGTGGTCGGCTTGCTGGCCGGTATCGCCCTGACCCGCCGCCTGATACTCACGATGAGCGCGGCCGTGCTGCTGGCGGTAGCGGCCTTTGCGACGCCGTTCAACGACCAGCCGCGCTACAACGTCAGCCTGATGGCACTGCTGCTGTGTGCTGGCACAATCGGAGCGTGGCTTGCGGGCGAGCGGCTGCTCGCTATGTGGCGCGAGCGCGCAGCTGCTCGCGCCCCGAGCGCACATACAGCGCACTAGCCGTGAGCGCAAGCACAAGGCCGACGTACAGCAGCACTTCGGCGAACGTGCCAAGACCGCACATCGCGAAGAACAGCGCCCCCATCAACGGCGCCACACCGACGCGTCCAGGCCAGTTGATGCGCAGCTCCACGCCGTGCTTGAGCCCATAGCGTCCGAGCGCCACCATCGACAGCTCGCGCACGATCAGCACCGCAAGCGCCCAACGCGGGAGCAGATCGAAGTGCCAACAAACGACCACGCCGCTGACGACGAGCAGGCGGTCGGTGACAGGATCCATCAGCGTACCGAGGCGGCTGTACTGGCGAGTCACGCGGGCGGCGATCCCATCGGCATAGTCGCCCCAGCCGATCACTGCGAACAGGATCGCGTTGACTGCATCTACACCGTCGCTGCTTGACAGCGCCACCACGAGGAACACGGGAATCAGCGCCAGCCGAACGAAGCCGATCGCGTTGGGAATCGTCCAGGGCCGCAAGGGTTGGCCGGTAAGCGTTTGTGGCGGCGGTGGGCCCGAGCGATCCAGGCCGACCAGACGGCGGAGGGTTAGACGCTCGTGTGAGCTCGATTCCTCGCTTGCGGAGGTGTGGGAGACCGGCCCGGAGATGTCCCCGCCGGGCTCTAGGGGGTGCTCTGGCACAGCTCGTCCAGCGCCCGCACTAGCTCTGCCGGCTCGCCGCCGAGCGGCAAGGGCGAGCCAGCCTCGCGTCCGCGGCGCAGCTGCACCTCTATCTCGCCCGACTCCAGGCTGCGCCGCCCGACGGTCAAGCGCACGGGACAGCCCAGCAGCTCGGCGTCGGCGAACTTCTCTCCAGGCCCCGCTTCGCGATCGTCGTAGAGAACCTCGACACCACCCGCGAGCAACGTCTCATACAGCTCGTCGGCCGCGTCGCGCTCGGGCGTCCCGGGGCGGCCCACGGCAACAAGGTGCACAGCAAACGGGGCAAGCGCTTTGGGCCAGGAGATGCCGTGCTCGTCGGCGAACTGCTCGACGGCAGCCGCCACGATTCGTGCCGGCCCGATCCCGTAGGAGCCCATCCAGATCGGCAGCTCCGCGCCATGCTCGTCGAGATATGTGGCGCCCAGCGGCTCGGAGTAGCGCGTGCCCAGCTTGAAGATGTTCCCGATCTCGATCGCCGGCTCGACCGTCAGCTTCTTCTCGCCGAGCATGTGGGTATCCCCGTCCTTGCGGTAGCCAGGGCTTTTCTCCACTACCTCCATGTTGGCGGCATACCCATCGCCGAGCGCGACCTCGTCCTCGCCGGCCGGACAGGGCGCCATGTACTCGTGCGCACCGAGCCCACCCATCACCCCGACGTCCGATTCGACGCGATAGAAGCGCAACCCGGTGCGCTGCATGATCTCGTCGTAAGCGCCAACGTGCAACGCATAGTTCTCCTCCAACCCGGCCTGGTCACGATCGAAGCTGTAGGAGTCCTTCATCACAAACTCGCGCGTGCGCAAAACGCCGGCACGCGGCCGTGCCTCGTCGCGCTCCTTGACCTGGAAGTGGTACAGGATCAAGGGAAGGTCGCGATAGGAGTTGATCGTCTGGGCGGCGTGGAAGGTGACCGCCTCCTCGTGGGTCAACGCCAGCACGAGCTCTGAGCCCTTGCGATCTTGCAGCTTGAACAGCTCGTCGATCGCCAGGCGCCCAGTCTTGCGCCAAAGCTCAGCGGGTTGCAACACCGGCATCAGCATCTCGCGTCCGCCGATCGCGTCGATCTCCTCGCGCACGATCGCAACCACGCGCTGGTGCACCTTCCAGCCGGCCGGCAGCCAGGTCCAAATACCCGTCCCCATCTGCCTGATCAACCCAGCACGCACCATCAGCTTGTGTGAGATCGCCTCGGCGTCGGCGGGCGCCTGCTTCTCAGTCGGCAGTAGATACTCGGTCAGCCTGGTCATAGCTTGGGACGGCATCCTACGCGTCCTTCAGCTCCTAGGGGTGTTGCGCGAGGCCAAAGCGGGGTAGCCCAAAAAATCGAAGTCGTGCGCGCACCCCAATCGATCACGCCTCGGGCGTCCGCGCACGCTATGAATTACATGCACGACCCCTTCCCCAACCCAAGGAGCACCGATGGCCTACTCCGTACCGCCGCTTCCCTACGCATATGACGCGCTAGAGCCGCACATCGACAAGCTGACGATGGAAATCCATCACGACAAGCACCATCAGGCCTATGTGGACAAGGTCAACGCCGCGCTTGAGGGCACCCCATTGGCCGACGCCCCAATCGAGGACGTGCTCAAGGACCTCTCGCAGGTGCCGGAGGCAAAGCGCACGGCCGTACGCAACAACGGCGGTGGCCACTACAACCACAGCTTGTTCTGGGAGAGCATGTCCGCAGACGGCGGCGGCGAGCCCGACGGCGCGCTGGCCGAGGCCATCTCCTCGACCTTCGGCTCTTTCGGCGACTTCCAGGCCAAGCTAAAGGAAACCGGCGTCAACCAGTTCGGCTCCGGCTGGTCCTGGCTGGTACACGACGGATCCGGCTTGGCGGTTGTGGGTACGCCTAATCAGGACAACCCGATCTCGACGGCAGCACCCCGCTTCTGGGTGTAGACGTGTGGGAGCACGCCTACTACCTGAAGTACCAGAACAAGCGTCCCGACTACCTGGATGCTTGGTGGAACACGGTCGACTGGGCGAAGGTCGCCGAGCGCTTTAGCACGGCCGGCTGAGTATCGCGGAGGGGCCGGCGCTCAGTTGCGGCTGAAGCGCCGGCCGGCGACCGGCGAGGCCGACTCGTCCAGCGTCACTCCATTGCCGTTCGCGCTGCCAGCGGGCTGCAGCATCGACTCGAGCACGGCGTCGGCCTCGGTTTCCTGCTCGGCGGCGGCCGCCTCGAGCGCCGCCAAGTTTCTCTGGAGTCATCGCCGTGGCATCCTCGTTGGCCGCGAGCCATTCGCGCGCCTCAGCCGCTTCTCGCTCGTCGCGTTGAACGGTCTTGCCGGCCGCGTAGTAGCGGTCGATCTCCTTGAACAGCTCGTCCACGAGTTGCTCGGTGGGCACCTTCTTCAGGGGCTCGCCCTTGGAGTAGATCATGCCCATGTCCTTCGCGCCGGTGATGCCGAAGTCGGCGTGTCTGGCCTCGCCGATGCCGTTCACCGCGCAGCCGAGCACCGACACCTCGATCGGGTCCTCATACGCTTCAAGGCGACGCTCCACTTCGACGACCACAGTGTCCATGTCGAACTGCAAGCCGTCCGCAGGTGGGACAGGCGATCAGCACGGGCCCCTTCTCGCGCAGCTTCAGAGCCTTGAGGATCTCCCAGGCGACCTTGACCTCCTCCTCGGCATGGAAGGTAGACAGCGAGATCCTGATCGTGTCGCCGATGCCGTCGGCAAGCAGCGTGCCAAGGCCGACGGCCGACTTCAGCGAGCCCGACCACTTGGTGCCGGCCTCGGTCACCCCCAGGTGCAGCGGATAGGGAATGCGCTCGGCCAGCATGCGGTTGGAGGCAATCGTGTTCGGCACCGAAGTCGACTTCATCGACACCTTGAAGTTGTCGAAGTCGAGGCGCTCCATCAGCTCAACCGTCTCGACGGCGGCCGTCACCAGCGCCTCGACGGGATTCTCGTACTCCAGGTCGCGCAGATGCTTGGGCAGCGAACCGCTGTTGACCCCAACGCGCAGAGGAGTGCCGGTCTGCTTGGCAAGGGCGATCACCTCGGCCACCTTCTCGGGCCCACCGATGTTGCCGGGGTTCAGACGCACACAATGCGCCCCGGCTTCGATCGCCTTCAGCGCAAGCGTGTGGTTGAAGTGGATGTCGGCGATCACAGGAATCGGCGAGTCGAGCACGATCTGCTTCAGGGCCTCTGCGTCCTGCTCGCGCGGCACGGCCACCCGCACGATGTCAGCCCCGGCCTCGGCCACTTTGCGGATCTGCTCCATCGTGGCCGCGAGGTTCGCGGTCTCGGTCTTGGTCATCGTCTGCACGGCCACAGGCGCCCCGCCGCCGATGGGCACGGGCCCGACATGGATCTGACGCTTGGAAGCCATGCTCATATTGTAGGTGCGCGAGCGTCCGCGATCTGTGAAGCTCGCGTTTAGCGGCTGCGCACATGCGTAAGCTGCGAGCCAATGGTGGCCGGCAAGCACTCCTCGCACGACGTCTACGGGACCGCCCGCGGCCCGCTAGCGAGGCTCGCCTCCCCCCTGGCCGCCGGCGCACGGCGACGGCGCCACGAGCGCTTTTTTGCGATGTGCAGACTCGCCCCTGGCGCCCGAGTGCTCGATGTCGGCTGCGGCACGCTGGGCCTACGTGCGCTCGAGCCCGAGCTCGACATCACGGGCGTGGACATGGCCGAGCGCCCCGATTACCCGGGCCCGTTCGTGCGGGCCGACGCAGCGGCGGGCCTGCCCTTCGCCGAGGACGAGTTCGACCTCGTGTACAGCTCCAGCGTGATCGAGCACGTCCCGCCGGCACGCCGCGAGGCGTTCGCAAGCGAGGTGCGCCGCGTGGGCCGCGGCTGGTTCGTGCAGACACCGGCTTTCTCCTTCCCGGTCGAGCCGCATGCACTGTTGCCTTTCGCGCATTGGCTACCAACGGCGTTGCGCCGCCCTTACTGGCGACTGGGCGCCGCCGGAGACTGGGAGGACATCTCGCTGCTCTCGCGCCGGGAGCTGGAGGCCCTGTTCGGACCCGCGCTGCCCGAGCGTCTCGGACCTCTGGTCAAGAGCTGGGTATGTGTGCAAGCACCTTAGCCGCCCAGGTGGACGATGTCGTTACTGACGCCGTTCACGACCAGGAACAGCAGCAGCACGATCCCAACCGAGCTGAAACGCCACATCGCGGCCAGCGATACGCGTCGTCCACGCAGCTTCTCAGCCACCGCCCAGAGAACGTGTCCGCCATCGAGCGGTAGGAACGGGAACAAGTTGATGACAGCCAGCGCCAGCGAGACGAAGCCAAGGAACACGAGCGCATAGCCGGGCCCGGCGACGACCGCTTCCTGGGCGATCACTGTGATCCCGACGATGCTGTGGAATTCTTTGCGCACCTTCGAGCTCGTGAAGGCCTTGCCGATGTTCGTGATCATCGTCGTGGTCGTGCCCCACATCTCCGACAGCGCCGTGCCGGCAGCGGAGAAGACGCCGAACGACTTGGCGGTGTAGCCGAAGTCGAAGCCGACGAGCATGCGCCCAACAGACTTGCTGTAGCGCGGATAGGCCGACACGGTCAGCACGCGGCCGGCGCGACGAATCGTGAGCTTCACGGGCGTCTGTGCGCGACAACCTTCGGTCGGTGCGCCAGCGCAGCGATGCGCGGCGATCGCCTTCGTCGCGCCGCGAGCACCGTCACGGGACGGCCATCCACAGCAAGGATCTTGTCGCCAGGCCTCAGCACTCCATAAGCCGGCTCACCCTTCTCGATCGCCTGCACCGATGTCGTCGGCACGACCGTTTCCGTCTTCGGGTTCAGGTTCGACAGCGTCACCGCACCGCTGAGGCTGCCGCTGACCAGGACTGCCCAGAACAGCAGAAACGCGATCAGCAGGTTCACGCCGGGCCCGGCCAGGATCACGACGATCCGCTTCCAAGGCGGCTGGTTGTAGTAGGCACGAGCGGCAACCTCCGGCGCCAGCGTCTTGATCTCATCGGGATTCATCCCGGTGATCTTCACGTAGCCCCCAGCGGGAATCGCGCCGATCATGTATTCGGTCTCGCCGCGCTTGATCCCAGCGATCTTCGGCGGGAAGAACAGCGAGAAGCGCTCCACGCGCATCCCAACGGCCTTGGCCACGACGAAGTGGCCAAGCTCGTGCAGCACGATCAAGGCCATGATCCCAAGGATTGTCAGCACCCAGCTCATGCCCTCAGTTTGGCAGGCGCTGCGGTAGGAACCCGGCACACACCCGGCCTGGGAGCATCAAAAAACCGGCAATGCCCCTGCGCGTGCGGGGGCATCGACCTTTTTGAGTATCACACAACCGGCACCGCGCTCCCTCGGCGACGCCCCCGAGCCCCCGCCCTCACACAGCCAGCACAGCTCCCTCGGCGACGCTCCTGGCCTCACGGTCGGCCTCGTACAGCGACTCGAAGGCCCTGATCGGCCCTCCAGGCAGTACCGCGAGCGTGCGTTCGATCACCTCGGCGATGCCAAGGAACGGCAGGCGTCCGGCAAGAAAGGCATGCACTGCGGTCTCGTTGGCCGCATTGAGCACGCAAGGCGCGGTGCCGCCTGCTTGCGCGGCTTCACGGGCAAGGCGCAGGCACGGAAACGCATCCAGATCCACCGGCTCGAAGGTGAGCGCGCCAACCTGCACGAGGTCGAGCGCGGCGATCGGCAGCTCGACGCTGGCCGCACCGTGCAGGGCATAGGAGATCGCGATGCGCATGTCCTTCGGCCCGATATGAGCAAGCATCGCCCCATCGGCGAGCTGGAGGAGGCCGTGGATCAGCGACTGGGGATGCACGACGACGTCGATGCGCTCGTAGGGGGTGCCGAACAGGTGGTGGGCCTCCATCAGCTCCAGCCCCTTGTTCATCAGCGTGGCGGAGTCGATCGTGATCTTGCCTCCCATCGCCCAGGTGGGATGGGCAAGTGCCTGCTCGACGCTCACCTCGGCGAGCTGCTCTGAGGAGCGGCCCGCGAAATGGCCCGCCGCTGGCGGTGATCGTTAGGCGCTCGACGCTTCCCGGCGGCAGCCCGGAGAGCAACTGATGAAGCGCGGTGTGCTCGGAGTCGACGGGCACGATCTGCGCGCCGGTCGCTTCGGCGAGCGCCACCACCAGCTCGCCTCCAACCACGAGCGACTCCTTGTTGGCAAGCGCCAGGTCGATGCCCTCGCCGAGCGTGGCCACGGTCGGGCCCAGGCCGGCGGAGCCCACGAGCGCGTTGAGCACCAAGTCGGCGCCCGACTCCACGACGAGGCGCACCAGCCCTTCCGCGCCGCTCAGAACCTCCCCCTCGGGCCACGCATCCGCGGCAAGTCGCGCCGCGTGCTCGTCGACGAGCGCGATCCGCCGCACGCCGTGCGCGCGCGCCTGCTCCACGAGCGTCTCCCACGAGCGCTCGGCCGAGAGGCCGATCAGCTCGAGCTCGTCGCTGCGCTCCAGCACGTCGAGCGCCTGGGTGCCGATCGAGCCGGTGGAGCCAAGGATGAGAGGCGCTTAGGCATCGTGACCTCCGTCGCAATTTGCGTACCTGGAGGGTCGTGGACCGAGTGGAGCAAGGATGAAGGCCACCCACCGCGTGCTATAGCACGCGAGCGGCCGAGGACGCCGCTCCGCGAAGCGTCCACGACCCTCCAGGTTAGACATACGCCAACCAAATGTAATAGCCGACAACCGCCGTGAACAGCACCGCATCCAGCCGGTCGAGCACGCCGCCGTGCGCGCCGAGCAGGCTGCCGGTGTCCTTCGTGCCGGCTTGGCGCTTGACGAACGACTCGAACAGGTCGCCGATCGGCGCGAACACGGCCACGCCGAGGCCGAGCACGAGCGCATGCGTGCCCGGCAGCCATTCCTGGTAGCGCCCGGCGAACCACACGCCGAGCACCGCGCAGGCCATCCCGATGACGAGCCCCTCGACGGTCTTGTTCGGCGAGATGTTGGGCGCGAGCGGACGACGGCCGAAGAGCCGTCCGCCGAGATAGGCGCCCGTGTCGCCCAGGAACGTGCCGACGAGCACGTCGATCACGATGCCCTCGCCATGGGGAAGCCCGCGCAGCAGCACGGCGTGGGCGAGCCCAAAGCCGATCCAGTAGATGCCCAGCAGCGTGACCGCCATTCCCGCCCACGCTTGGACGGCGCTGAGCGAGCGTCAGCCCGAACAGCACCGGCAGCACGACCGACGCCGCAAGCAGCACCTGGGTCGGGTGGGCTGGACTTCCATACGACGCCGCCACGAGCAGCCCGGCGAGCGCGAGAAAGCCGGCCAGGCGTACCGGGTTGGTGCGCTCGTACATGCCGTAGAGCTCGTGCATGCAGACGCACCCGAGCACGAACACGCCGAGCGGCGAAGACGGGCCGCCCTCGATCACGAGAAACAGCGCGAGCGCGATCAGAGGTAGCGCGAAGAGGATGCGCGAGCCGATGTCCGAGCCACCCGCCCGCCGAGCAGGCCGCCGTAGAGCCCGTCCGGCGCTGGAGGCCGTTCGCGGGGCCGTGCGAGGAGGCGGCATGGCGCCTAGCGACCGCCGAAGCGGCGGCGGCGCTCTGAGAACTCGGCCAGCGACTGCTCCAGCGCCTCGCGCGAGAAGTCGGGCCACAGCTCGTCGCGGAAGACGAGCTCGGAGTAGGCGGACTGCCACAGCAGGTAGTTGGACAGGCGCCGCTCTCCGCTGGTGCGGATGATCAGGTCGGGGTCGTGCATCTCCGGCGCGTAGAGCAGCTTGCGGAACTCCTCCTCGGCGCCTCCCTGGAACGCGCGTGCGGCGTCGAGGATCTCGGCGCGTCCGCCGTAGTTGAACGCGACGAACAGCGTGATGCGCGTGTTGGCGTCGGTGAGCGCTTCGGCCCAGCTCATGCGCTCGCATGCAGCTCGGGGCCGACGCCCTCGCGACGGCCGATGAAGCGCATGCGCACGCCTTCCTCGTGCAGCTCGGGGGTTTCGCCGGAGATGCGCTTGGCGAACATCTCCATCAGGCCCTGGACCTCCTCGGGCGGGCGCGACCAGTTCTCGGTCGAGAACGAGTACACGGTCAGCTCCTCGACGCCGAGCTCCGCGGCGTCGCGCAAGCGAGCCTTGACGTTGTCGGCGCCGGCGCTGTGACCCTCGTTTACGGGTAGCCCGCGGGCGCGCGCCCAGCGGCCGTTGCCGTCGGTGATGATCGCGACGTAGCGGGCGCCGAGCTCTCGCCCGGTGCACTCGCCTCCTGGCTCTCACCCATCACGTCTCTGGCCCTCTGCTGTGCAGGTGCTTGATGGGGCGATCGCCACCATCACACCTCGAGGATCTCCTCCTCCTTGGCCTTCAGCACACCGTCGAGATCGGCGATGCGCCCGTCGGTGAGCTTTTGCAGCTCGACCTCGGCGCGGTGCTCGTCGTCGGAGCCGGTCTCGCCCTCGGCCTTGAGGTCGCGCAGGTGCTGCATCGTGTCGCGGCGCACGTTGCGGATCGCGATGCGCCCCTCCTCGGCAAGGTTGCGCACCACCTTCACGAGCTCCTTGCGGCGCTCTTCGGTCAGCTCGGGCACGACGAGGCGGATCAGGTTGCCGTCGTTGGACGGGTTCAGGCCGACGTCGGACTCGTTGATCGCCTTCTCGATGTTCTTGATCGAGGACTTGTCGTACGGCTGGACCGTGATCAGACGCGCCTCGGGAGCCGAGATCGTGGCCAGCTGGTTCAGCGGGGTTTGCGCGCCGTAGTAGTCGACCACTACCCGCTCGAGCAGCGCCGGGCTCGCGCGGCCGGTTCTCACCGAGGAGAACTCGTGCTGGGTGGACTCCAGCGACTTGGTCATCCGCTCGCGCGCGTCCTCGAGCAGCGCGTCGATCATCTCAGCGGCCATCGTCGGCTCCTCTCGTCGAAGGTCATGCGCTCACCAGCGTCCCCACGCGCGCACCCGAGATTATCCGCGCGATGTTGGTCTCGTCGTCCATGTTGAACACGTTGAGCGGCATCGCCGTTCTCCATGCAGAGCGCCAGCGCCGTGGAGTCCATCACGCGCAGGCGCCGCTCGATCGCTTCCATGTGGGTGATCTGCGGGATGAACTGGGCGCTCGGGTCGAGCGCCGGGTCGGCGCTGTAGACGCCTTCGACGCCGTTCTTGGCCATCAGGATGATCTCGGCGTGGATCTCGGCGGCGCGCAGGGCGGCGGCGGTGTCGGTCGTGAAGAACGGGTTGCCGGTGCCGGCCGCGAAGATCACGACGCGCCCCTTCTCGAGGTGGCGCATGGCGCGGCGGCGGATGTAGGGCTCGGCGACCTCGGAGATGCCGAGCGCCGATTGCACGCGCGTGTCGGTGCCTGTCTTCTCGAGCGCGTCCTGCAGCGGCAGCGCGTTGAGCACGGTGGCGAGCATGCCCATGTAGTCGGCGGTCGAGCGGTCCATGCCCTCGGCCGCGCCCTTCATGCCGCGGAAGATGTTGCCGGCGCCGACGACGATCGCGACCTCGACGCCCTGGTCGCGCACGGCGCACACCTGACGCGCGACCGCGGCCACCCGCTCGGGATCGGTGCCGTAGTCGAGCGCGCCCATCAGCGCCTCGCCGGAGAGCTTGAGCAGGATGCGTTTGAAGGCGGGGGCGCCCATCGACGCCAGAGCCTATCCGCTCACGCATCGTAGCGAGTGTAGGCGTGCACGACGCCGTGAATAGGTCGAAGCTCCGCATGCAGATACTAAGAGGCGAGTGGGCGAGGCCGCCGGAAGCGGAGCGTCCACGACCTACTGGCCGACGGCGAAGCGTACGAAGCGGCGGATGACGACGTTCTCGCCGGTCTTGGCCGTCAGCTCGTCGCGCAACTGCTGCACTGTCTTGCCGTCGAACTTGGGGTTGTGCATCTCCTGCTCGAGCAGCACGATCGTGCGTACCAGGAGTCGAGCTTGCCGGCGACGATCTTCTCGCGGATGTTCTCCGGCTTCTCGGCGGCCTCCTGCTCGTAGATGCGAGCCTCGGCGTCGCGGGCCTCGGCCGGCACGTCCTCGCGGGAGACGTACTTGACGGTGGGCGTCGCGGCAATCTGCATGGCGATATCGCGGGCGAAAGCAACGAAATCGTCGTTGTTGGCGACGAAGTCTGTGTTGCAATCGACCTCGATCATCACGCCGACCTTGGCGCCGGCATGGATGTAGGCCTGGACGGTGCCCTCGGTGGCGGTGCGCTCGCCAAGATCCTGGATCTTCTTGCCCTGCTTGAGGCGCAAGATCTCGATCGCCTTATCGATGTCGTTCTCAGCCTCGGTGAGCGCCTTCTTGCAGTCCATCATGCCCGCACCAGTGCGCTCGCGCAGGGCCTTCACGTCCTTGGCGGATATCTCGGTCGTGCTCACGATGCGCTGGTCTCCTCTACCGGTGCGTCTGCAGGTGCGGTCTCTGCAGGGCGGCGGTCTCTGCAGGTGTGCTCTCCGCCGGTGCGGGAGCCGCCGGTGCGGGAGCCGCCGGTGCGGGAGCCGCCGCTGCATCATCGGTCGCGACGCCCTTCTCGCTATTGGGCTGAGCAGGCGCCGGGGCGGACTGGTCAGGAGCGGCCTTCGCTGCTGCCGGCTCGGCGGCCTGCGCCTGAGCCGCAGGCGCTGCCGCGGCGGCAGGCTCAGCAACCTGGGGCGGAGCGGGAGTCGCGGCGGCAGGCTCAGCAACCTGAGGCGGAACGGGAGTCGCGGCGGCAGGCTCAGCAACCTGAGGCGGACGGGAGTCGCGGCAGCCGGGGCGGCTTGTGCGGCAGCCGGCTTCGCAGCCGGCTTGGCCGCAGCCGCTTGCGCAGGTGCGGCTTGCGCCGGAGTTGGGGTTGCGGCCGCTGGGGCAGCTGGTGCCGCAGCTGGCTTGGCTGCAGCGGCTTGTGCTGCCGCCGCGGCTGCCTGCTTCTCCGCGGCCTCCTTGGCCGCCTGCTCCGCAGCCTCGCGTGCCGCTAGCTCGGCCTCGCGCTTGGCCTGTTCCTCGGCCTCGCGACGGGCGCGCTCCTCGGCCTCGCGCTTTGCCTGCTCGGCACGTTCCGCGCGAGCCTTCTCCTCCTCGGCGCGGAAGACGGCATGGCCCTGGGCGACGACATCGCCGATCGCTTTGGTGATCAGCGCACACGAGCGTATGGCGTCGTCGTTGCCCGGGATGACGTAGTCGATGCCGTCGGGATCGCAATTGGTGTCGACCAGCCCGATGATCGGGATACGCAGGCGCTGGGCTTCGCGCACGGCGATGGCCTCGACGTTCAGGTCGATGACGAAGATCGCGTTGGGAGGTCGCTGCATGTTCTTGACGCCGCCGAGATTCGAGCGTAGCTTGGCGAGATCGGCCTGGGCGGCCATGCGCTCACGCGTGGGCAGCAGTGCGAGCTGACCCTCGGTCTCATAGCGTTCGAGATCGTGCAGGCGGCGGATGCGCTGGTTGATGGTTTGGAAATTGGTGAGCAGCCCACCGAGCCAGCGATTGTTGACGTAGGGCATGTCGGCGGCCTCGGCGACCTCCTTGATGGCGTCGCGGGCCTGCTTCTTGGTGCCGACGAACAGCACGGTGCCGCCGCGATGGGCGATCTGGGCGGCGACTTCTTGGGCCTGCTGCAGAAGCACAGCGGTCTTCAGCAGGTCGATGATGTAGATGCCGTTGCGCTCGCCGTGGATGAAGCGGCGCATCTTGGGGTTCCAGCGGCGTGTCTGATGGCCGAAATGAACTCCGGCCTCCAGCAGGTCCGCGATTCCAACTTGACTCACGGGTGCTCCCTTATTTTGATCTAGCTTTGAATCCGGACGGTGCGTCGCGGACCCGAGCACGCTTGGCGCGTGGTTCGGGCAGGGCCGCGTTGCGCAGTCGCACGGCATTGAGTTGAGTACGACGGCTCAGTCTACCGCCCGCAGCCGGTTTCAGCGCCCTCGGAGCGAGCTTGACTCAAGGGTCGGCCGAGCCAGCGCGGCGCCGGATCGGATGCTAGCCGCCGGAACCGGCCTCGGCCCGCGCGAACGCTTCGCGCAGATCCTCAGGCAGTGGCGAGTTGACCTCGACCGGCTCTCCTGTGATCGGGTGCGGGAAAGCCAGCCGCGTTGCGTGCAGGAACTGGCGTGTCAAGCCGAGCATGCCGGTTGTGCCGTATTCGGGATCGCCGCACACGGGATGCCCGATCGCCTGCAGGTGAACGCGGATCTGATGAGTGCGTCCCGTGTCCAGGCGCAAACGCAATAGCGACACGCCTGGCAGCGAACGCTCGAGCGTGAAGTGGGTGCGTGCTTCGCGACTGGCGGTGCCGCCGACGGCCATACGCGTGCGAATCCGCGGGTGGCGCCCGATCGGCGCCTCGATCGTGCCGGTGCGCGCGGGCGGCAAGCCCTCGACGAGCGCCACGTATTCGCGCTCGATCAGGCGTTTGCGCAGGGCCTCCTGCAACAGCCGGTGAGCCTCCTCGCTGCGGGCCACCACGAGCAGCCCTGAGGTGTCGCGATCCAGGCGGTGCACGATTCCTGGCCGATCTGGATCGCCGCCGGCCACACCGCCGACGGTGTCCGCGAGCATTTGCGAGAGCGTGCCCTCGCGATGTCCGCGAGCCGGGTGTACGACAAGGCCTGCGGGCTTGTCGACGACCAGCAGGTGCTCGTCTTCCCAGGCGATCTTGGGTTGCGGCGTCACAGGTGCCTTTCGACCGTGCGCGATCGTGATGTCACTCGCCCTGCCAAACGCCGTTTGGACGGAGGCTCATTCCCGCTTCTCGACGACGATCAGCAGCAACAGCACGCCGAGCGTGATGCTAGCGTCGGCGAGGTTGAACGGTGGCCAACCGAGCGGGAACTTGATGAAGTCGGTCACCGAGCCTCCCCGCAACCGGTCGATGATGTTGCCGAACGCCCCGCCGAGCAGCATCCCTGTCGGAAGCCAGATCAGGGGCTTGTCGTAGTGGCGCGCGAAATAGGCCAGCAGCACGAGCAGCGCGACGCCGACGAGCACGCTCACGATGACATGACGACCCGGCAGGAAGCCGAAAGCCACACCCTGGTTGCGGGTGTCGACGAGCTGTATGCCGGGCAGCACGCTGCGCGTTTCGCCCGGGACGATCGATTTGCGTACGGCAGCCTTGGAGAGCTGGTCGAGTGCCACGACGAACGCCATCACCAGGACCGTCCACAGCCACGCCAAGGCAACCTTGGGGAGCCCGGAGGAACGCGTCCCGGAGGGCGCACCCTGAAGGGCACACCCTCTGGGGCGCAGGCGAGCAGACAGGCGGGCCTGGCGTTTGGCCACTTGGCTCAACCGTGGATCAGGCTGACGAGCAGGTTGCCCACCAGCGACAGCACGATGATCGCCACGATCGGGCTGAAGTCGAAGGCGCCGACCATCGGGATGATGCGCCGGAAGATGCGCAGGTAGGGCTCGCACACGTCGCGCAGAAACGCCAACACTGCGTCGCTTGCGCGTGAATAGGGCGGGCGCACGCCGAAAGCGAACAAAAGCTGAGTCACGATGTAGAGGATGATTAGCAGCGTGTAGACGTAGATCAGCGTCGAGAGGTAGCCGGCGATTTCGGTGCGCACGCTGGCGAGCAGCACGGTCACCGCTGCTGCTCCCCGAGCACCGCGTCGAGCGCATCGTCAAATGCGGCTCGCAGGCCTCCACGCTCAAGCGCTGCCAGGCCGCGTGCGGTGACGCCCCCTGGCGAGGTGACCTCGCGACGCACCGCCAGCGTGTCGTAGTCGCGCCGGCGCAACAGCTCAGCCGTGCCGGCCAGTGTCGCGGTGACGAGTACCGAAGCTTGAGCGGGCGGGATGCCGCGACGCGTGCCCGCGTCAACCTGTGCCTCGGCTACCAGCGCCACATAGGCTGGGGCGCAGGACATCAGGCCCATCGCGACGTCCACGAGCGAATCGTCCAGCACGACAAGCGTCCCGAGTTCCGCAAACAGCTTGCGCACCTCGGTGTCGATTGGCGTATCCGCCGACTCCGGCTCACACTTGGGGTCGCTGGCCTGCACGATCGCGCCGCCGCGGACCTCCGCTGGGAGCGAGGGCAGGAAGCGATACACCGGGATGTCTGGGTAGGCGCTCTTGAGCTTCGACAGCGGTGTCGCTGCCAGGATCGAGGCGACTGCCTTCGCGGCGGGCGCCACCTCCGCGGCGATCCTGTCCAGCTGCGCGGGCTTGTGGCAGAGCACCACCAGATCGGCGCGCGCGGCCACCTCGGCGTTTGAGCCGAGCGCCTCTCCCCCCGTCTCTTGCGCCAGCGCCTGCGCCCGCTCGGCCACGGGGTCGAAGCAGAGCACCGGCCGACCCCATCCGCGCGCCATCGCGCGCGCCATGTTCCCGCAACCGATTAGACCGATATTCATGGGCAATCAGGCTACCGGCCCAAGCGGCCGGTCAGCTTTGGTTGAAGAAACCCTTTTCGATCAACCTAGCCCGCTCCTCCGCCGAGATCTCGACGTTGCGGGGGGTGAGCATGAAGACCTTGTCGGCGATCCTCTGCATGCCACCGTCGAGCGCGTAGGTTAGGCCGCTGGCGAAGTCGATTAGGCGCTTTGAGAGGTCGGTGTCGGCGCCCTGCAGATTTAGGATGACCGGGATCGAGTCCTTGAACTTGTCGGCGATCTGCTGGGCGTCGTTGAAGGACTTGGGGATGACTAGGTGGACGCGCACGTCGCCGTTGCCCCGGCCGACGGGTCGCAGCGTCGTCGTCGGGCGTCCGCGCGGTTCATCGTCGGCGAAGATCTCGTCGAACTCGTCGCGCCGACGACGCGGTGAGAGGCGGCGCACGTTTGGGCGCTCGCGATAACGGTCCGCTATCTCCTCCTCATGCGGGGGCTCCTCGTAGTCGTCGTCGCGATACTCCTCGGCCAAGCCGAAGTACACGAGAGCACGGTGCCATGAGTCGCGAAATGCCATTGCTAGAGGGCGTTTTCGTGGAGAACGGGCTTTTCCCTGCTAGTACCGATGATTCCAATCTTGGCACGCCGAGCGCTTGGAACCCGTGTTCCTCGAACCCTAAGCGTACAACCGCGTGCCGATTCGCACGATTGTGGCGCCCTCTTCGACGGCCACCCTGAAGTCTTGGGTGGTGCCCATCGACAGCTCGCCCAAGCCACGCTCCCGCGCCAACTCGCGCAACGTGCGAAACCACGGCCTGCTGTGCTCGGGGTCCTCGGCCAGCGGCGGCATCGTCATCAGGCCCGCTACTGGGAAGGGCGAGCGTGCGATGAAGGCGTCGAGCTGCTCGGGAACGATGCCTTCCTTTGCGGAGTCGCCGGCGAGGTTGACCTCGACCAATACCCGTAGCCCGGGGCGTGCCCGGTCGCTGTGACGCTCGAGCTCGCGCAAAGCTGAATCGCTCGCAAGCGAATGGATCAGGCGCACGTGCGGCACGATCGCACGCACGTGTTTGCTTTGCAGCGCACCGATGAAGTCCCAGGTGAACAGGTCGCCGTGGGTGGCAGCCTTCTGCTGCAGGTCCTGGGCACGATTCTCGCCGACTAGCCCGATACCCGCCTGGGCAAGCACCGGAAGCTCCTCGATCGGTATGTACTTGCAGGCCGCAAGTACCTCGACCTCGCACGGGTCGCGCCCGGCGTGCCTCGCCGCCGCTGCGATCTCCTCGCGTACGGCGGCCAGGTTGTTGCGCACACGCTCGACCTGCAGGCCGTGGATCAGCTGCACCATCGAGCTCCGCACCAACAGTCGGGGAAGATCCCTGGTGCCTGCTGGCGATCCTCAAGCGGGGCGGGTGCTGGAAAAGACCCGTAGCTCACTGGGCGATCCATGCGAGCCCCGCCTGGCGACCGGCCTGAATCCCTTCGCGACGGTGAGAGAAGAAGCGCTCGTCGCAGATCGTGCACGCCTCCGCGTCGAGCACCTGTGCGACACCGGCCGCCAGCAGCTTTTCGTGAGCGATCGCGCGCAGGTCGATCAGGCGCCCGTCGCGATGGGCATTCGCGAAGGCCGCGTGGACCTCCTCGCCGACCTCGTAGCAGCAGACGCCGGCGCAGGGGCCGACCACCGCCACCACGTCTCCCTGCCCACCAACATCGCGCAAAGCACGGAACCCCTGCTCGAGCACGCCGCCGGCGAGCCCGCGCCAGCCGGCGTGAAGTGCTGCCACGGCGCCCTGTGCGCCTAGCGCCACCGGGATGCAGTCGGCGCTGAGCACCATCGCGGCCAAGCCCGGAGCCGCGAGCGCGTGACCGTCGGCCTCGAATGTTGGCTGGTTGGCGGAGTCCTTGCCCTCGAAGGCATTACTGACCCCTTGGCGCTCGAAGGCCTTGCTGCTGAGCTCTGGGTGCTCGCCGTCTGCCAGAACCCTGCCCACGACGGTGCCGTGTACCTGATAGCCACGCACTAGACGCTGCACGCCAAGCGTCTGGCGCAGGCGCTCGCGGGCCTGGAGCCCGTGCTCTGCGCCATCGCCGCCGACGCTGGACATGTTGCCTTGAGCGCGTCCCGTAAACGTGGCAAGGCCGCCACCCGGCAACTCGAAAAACTCAGTCATCGGCCGGCTCGGTCGCGTGGCGCTCATCTGAGCTGGCCCAGACACGCCTGTGTCATCCACGGCTGGAGGCCCAGCTTGCGCGTGCCGCGACATCGGCTCATATCCTCGCCTCTAGCGCCGCGCGCAGCTCGCTCGCGCGGCCTGGTTCTATTCGCTCTTCCAGCAGCAGCCTGTAGGACTCCTCTAGGCGCGCGCCCACCTCCGGGCCCTCTGGCACGCCGGCCGCGAGCAGGTCGTCGCCGGTCAGCTCCAGCGCGACGTGGCGCCGCCGATTGAGCCACTCGTCGATGACCTGGACGCCGTAGGAGCCGGGGCCGTCGCGCAACTCACAAGTTGCCGCGGCGAGCGCGAGCGACTCCACAGGTGTGTCGAGCATCAGCTCGAGCACTTCGGAGAGCATCTCCACACCGTTGACGTGGTCGCTTGTGAACACCGCGCTGACGGCCATGCCGAATACTCGATCGCCCTCGCCCGCCGGGAGCTCGAGGTCGTAGAGAAAGCCGCGCATCGCCGGCTCGGTCTCCTCGCGGTCAAGCTCGTGGCAAAGGCCGAGCAGCAGCGACGTAGCGAGCAACAGGCGCACCGAGCCGTCCTCGGGCAGGACCTGGAGCGCTGCGCGTGCCAAAGCCTCGTCGAAGCTCACGCCCGGCTGCCACGCGCGCAGGACACCAAGGCGCTCCAGCTCGGCCAGCGGCCCCAGCGGCTCGGGTTCGCCCAGAGCCAAGCGCAGCTCCGCGCCGAGGCGCTGTCCGGAGAGCGTCTGCAAGGCGCCGCCGGCAATCGCCGCAGCCAGCAGCTCGGATGTGTGCGGCTCGATCTCGAAACCCAAGCGCGCGGCGTAGCGTACAAGTCGCAGGATCCGTGTCGGGTCGTCGCTGAAGCTGGCGTCGTGCAAGACCCGTAGGCGGCGCGCGCTGAGATCCTCGAGGGCGCCCTCCACCGAGCGCAGCCGTCCCGCCCGCTCCCCGGCGAGCGCGACCGCGATCGCGTTGATCGTGAAGTCGCGGCGTTCGAGATCCTGTTGCCTGCTCCCCGGAGCGACCTCCGGTAGGGCGCCGGGGCCGCATAGGTCTCGATACGACGCATGGCGATGTCGATCTCGCCTTCCGGCCAGCGCATGACCGCGGTGTGAAAGCGCTCGTGGTACGTCAGCTCCAGCGGACCGACGACGTCCCGACGGTCGCTCTCGTCACCTACTTCGTTCCCGTCCAGCGGAGCTTCCATTTCGCCGATGCCCCCCGCGCGCGCGGGGGGCATCCTGTTTGCGATACTTGCGACACCACCCGCGCGGCTTGCCAACTCCTCGGCAAACGCGCGTACGTCGCCCTCCACCACCACGTCCAGCTCGCGCGGCAGACCGCCAAGCAAGATGTCGCGCACGGCGCCGCCGACCAGCTCGACCTCACCGTCGTGCTCACGCGCCGTGGCCAGCAGCTCATCCCCGCCCGGCAGCTCACGCAAGCGCTCCAAGACACTTCTACCGCTCACGTCCTCGCCGATGCTCGTCATCTCCACTCCGATTATTGACTGCTCCTGGGCGCTCTGCCGGCGACGCCGCTCAGTCGATGCGCACCGGAATGCCGGCCGCCGCCAGATAATCCTTGGCCTGCGCGACCGTGTGTCGGTTGTAGTGGAAGATCGAGGCGCACAGCACGGCGTCTGCTCCAGCCTGCAGCGCCTCGACGAGGTGTTGCAGCTCTCCTGCGCCGCCAGAGGCGATCACCGGCACGTCAACCGCCGCGCTGACAGCGCTCGTCAGCGGCAGGTCGTAGCCGTCGCTTGTGCCGTCGCGATCCATGCTTGTGAGCAGGATCTCTCCTGCGCCACGACTGGCCCCCTCGCGCGCCCATCGCACCGCGTCGCGGCCGGTCGAGGTGCGCCCGCCGGCCACATATGCCTGCCAGCTCGCTCGTGGGCCGTCGCCGCCAGCATCGTCATCGCCAGCGTCCTCGCCCGAGCCACCCGCGATGGCGTCGCCGGCGCCGTTGCCCGAGCCGTTCGCCTTGGCGTCGATCGCAAGCACTACGCACTGGGCCCCGAAGACCGCGGCGAGCTCGTCGATCAGCTCTGGGCGCGCGAGCGCTGCCGAGTTGACCGAGACCTTGTCGGCGCCGGCGTCGAGCACCGCCTGGGCATCCTCCACCGAGCGGATGCCGCCGCCGATCGTGAACGGCACGAACACGTCGTCGGCGGTGTCGCGCGCGAGTTTGACGATCGTGTCTCTGCGCTCGTGGGTCGCCGTTATGTCCAGGAACACGAGCTCGTCGGCGCCCTCGCGGTCGTAGTGAGCAGCTAGCTCGACCGGGTCGCCGGCGTCGCGGATGTCGAGGAATTCGACGCCCTTGACGACGCGGCCGTCCGCCACGTCCAGGCAGGGGATCACACGCTTGTAGTGCACTTGCCTAGCGTAGATGGTTGGGGGTCGTGCCACATGTGGCACGACCGACAGGGCCGCATGCGGCCCTGTCTGGGGACCGCACATGTGCGGTCCCCCGGTGGGCGCATGCGCCCACCGGCGCGTGGCGCATGCGCCACGCGAACTACACGTCTACTCCCCCAGTGCGACTTGGGCCTGGGGAATCGTGAAGCGTCGCTCATATAGGGCCTTGCCGACGATCACACCGCTGAGCGCGGGCGCGTCCAGGCTCGCCAGACCTTCGAGGTCGGCGAGCGAGCCGATGCCGCCGGAGTAGACGAAACTGCCGCCAGCCACCTCGGCGGTACCGCCCACCGTCTCGGCCACGCTCGCGACTTCCTGAAGGTCAGGGCCTTCGAGCATGCCGTCGCGGTCGACGCTGGTGTAGACCAGTTCGCGCGCGCCGCGAGCGGCCAGCTCGGCGATGATCTCGCATGGACCGCCGTCGATCGTCTCGGTCCATCCGGCCGTTGCCACCCGTCCTGCGCGCACGTCGACCGACACGAGCACCTTCCCCGGCCAGTGTGCGAGCGCTTCCCCCAGCAGCGTCTCCTCGGTGAAGGCTGCCGTGCCGAGGATCGCGCGCTCCACGCCGATCGCGAATACTTCCTCGATCGCGCTGAGCGAGCGCAGGCCGCCGCCGAACTGGACCGGCACCCCGAGCTCTTTGACGATCCGCCCGACGTGCTCCAGGTTCGCGGGGCTACCGGCCTTTGCGCCGTCGAGGTCGACGACGTGCAGGCGCTTGGCCTCCGCCTGCACCCACTCGCTCGCCGCCGACAGAGGGTCCTCGTCATAGACCTTGCCGGCCTCGAAGTCGCCCTTTGTGAGGCGCACGGCCTTGCCGCCGAGGATGTCGATCGCCGGGTACAAGTTCATGAGCCACCCCCGTGTGTGCGCGGGGGCGTCGAGCGTGGCGAGAGCCTCACGAGCCGACCGGCACCGAGGAGCGAGCGCAGATGCGTCCGAAGTTCGCCAGCAAGCGCAAACCGGCCGCCGAGGACTTCTCCGGGTGAAACTGAACGCCGTAGAAGCTGTCGTGAGCTACGACGCTTGCGAAGGGGGCGCCGTAGACGGAGGTTCCGAGGATGTCCTCGGCTGAGCTCGGCACTGGCGCGAAGGAGTGCACGTGGTAAAAGGCGCAGCGCTCGGGCAAGCCCTCGGTCAGCGGCGAACCTGTAACGAGACTGACCTCGTTCCAGCCGATGTGCGGCAGCTTCAGCGAGCCGTGTTGCAGCTCGCGCACCTCGCCACCGATCACACCCAAGCCTGGGGTGCCGCCCTGCTCAGTGGATCGCTCGAAGCCGAGCTGCATGCCGAGGCAGATCCCCAAAACGGGGGTGCCAGCCGCCAAGCGCTCGCGCAAGAGCTCGTCCAAGCCGAGCTCGCGCAGCTTGGCCATGCCGCGCGGAAAGGCACCGACCCCCGGCACCACAAGGCCGGCCGCCGCACTTAGGCGTCCATGGTCATTTGTGACAGTCACGCTCGCGCCAATATGCGCAAGCGCCTTCTCGACCGAACGGCGATTGCCCATGCCGTAGTCGACGACGGCGATATCGACGGGCTGGTCTCGTCGAGCACCGGCGTGGGCGCGAGCCACAGGCTCATGAGGTCAGCGTACCCTTGGTGCTCGGCACGCCGCTCTCGGTCGGGTCGAGCGCCACGGCTTGGCGCAGGGCGCGCGCAAAGGCCTTGAAGGCGGCCTCGATCATGTGATGGGCGTTCGTGCCCGTCTCTACCTCCAGGTGCAGGGTGAGCTTGGCCGAGTTTGCCAGCGCCCTGAAGAACTCCTCGGTCAGCTCGTGGTCGAAGCCGCCGGTCGAGCCGGGCGGCAACTGCGCCTCGAACAGCGTGAACGGGCGACCGGAGATATCGATTGTGCAACTGGCCCGCGCCTCATCCATCGGCACGACCCCAAATCCATACCTGTAAATGCCCGCGCGATCGCCGAGCGCGCGATCCAACGCCTGGCCGAGCACGATCGCCGTGTCCTCGGCGGTGTGGTGCGCGCCGGTCTGCAGGTCGCCCGTCACGCGTACGTCGAGGTCGAAGCGCCCATGGCGGGCGAGCAGGTCGAGCATGTGGTCGAGGAAGCCCACGCCGGTCTCGCGCGTGCCCTGGCCGCTGCCGTCGAGCATGAGCGTCAGGCGCACCTCGGTCTCGGCGGTCTTGCGCTCGATTGTCGCTTCTCGACTCATCCTTGTTCATTCTCGCGTACTCGCGCCAACATCGACTCGGCGTGCAATGGGAAGCCCTCGGCGTTTGCGATCGGCGCGCCCGCGCGCGCTAGCTTGGCGGCGGCCTCGTCGCCGATCTCGACCACCGACATGCGTCGGCGGAAGTGACGCGGAGAGAGCGTCGAGGCAAAGCGCGCGGCGCCCCCGGTCGGGAGCACGTGGTTGGAGCCGGCCGTGTAGTCGCCGAAGGCGGTGGCCCCGTTGCGCCCGAGAAACAGGCACCCGGCCGTGCGCACGCGATGGGCAAGCGCCTGCTCGGCGGCTCCCATCAGCTGCAGGTGCTCGGGGGCGAACTCGTTGGCCAGCTCGATCCCGGCGGCCGGGGTAGCCGTCTCGATCAGCACGCAAGCGTCCGGCTGCAGCTGCGGCCAGGACACAGCCTCGCGCTCGATCTCGCCGGCCACGGCATCCAGCGCCGCGCGCGAGCTGGACACGCCGGCCACCATGCTGCCGGCACCGTGCTCGGCCTGAGCCAGCAGGTCCAGCGCGATCAGCCGCGGATCGGCGTCGGCCCCGAACACCACCATCAGGTCGCTCGGCCCGGCGTAGCCGTCGATGCCGACGACGTGCGAGAGGCGTCGCTTGGCCTCCTGCACGTACTGGTTGCCAGGGCCCACAACTACGTCCACGCGCTCGACAGATTCCGTGCCGAAGGCAAGCGCAGCGATCGCTTGAGCGCCGCCCATGCGGTATACGCGCTCCACGCCGCAGAGCCGGCAGGCGGCCAGGATCGACGAATGGGCCTGTCCGTTTGGGCCGGGCGGAGTGCAGACGGCTACGTCGAGCACGCCTGCGGCGCGAGCGGTCACGACGCCCATCACGACTGTGCTCGGATAGGCAGCGCGTCCCCCGGGCGCGTAGACGGCAGCCGCGCTCACGGGCAGCTCGCGCAAGCTGACCGTATGTCCCTGTGCCAGGTCGACGGCAACCGTGTCGGCGCCGATCGAGGCATCCGCGACACGCGCGACGTTTGCGATCGCGACTTGCAGCCCGGCCACGACGTCGAGCGGCATCTGCTCGAGCGCCTCGTCGAGCTCCTCGCCGGGCACGCACAACGCGGGTGGGTCTGCCCCATTCGTGTCGAGCTCGCGCGTGTACTGCAGCACCGCTTGATCGCCCTCAGCCTGCACGCGCGCGACGATCGCGGCCACGGTCTGCTCGATCCCCTCGACACCGACGATCATCCGGCGCAGGTCGGCGACCGCACGCTTCACATCCGCTTGCTCGACGTTCGTGAGCGTCACCCGCTCAACCAGCATGCGCCCGCCCATCTCCTTCAGGCCGACCAGGGCCCAACGCTGCCCGCTCAAGCGGCACGCAGGCGCTCCAACAGCTTGTCGATCTCCCGCGCCCGAAGCTTGTGCGCGACCGGGTTGGCGATCAGGCGCGCCGTGCACTCGACGATCTCCTCGCGCACGATCAGGTCGTGTTCGCGCAGCGTCGTGCCCGTGGCGGTGAGATCGACGATCGCCTCGACCATGCCCGTCAGCGGTGCAAGCTCGACCGAGCCCTTGACCTCGACGATCTCGGCCTGCCTGCCGGTCTCCTCCAGGTAGCGTTCGGCGATGCGTGGGTACTTGGTGGCCACGCGCATCACGCCGAGCCGGCGCAGGGCCTCGGCGGCCGGGTCGGGGCCGGCCTTGCTGGCCACCACCATCGTGCAGCGGCCATAGCCCAGGTCGAGCAGCTCGTACACCTCGCGCTGGGCGCGATCTTCGGACCCGCGGGCGGCCTGCTCGAGCAGCACGTCCTTGCCGGTGATGCCGATGTCGGCGGCGCCGGACTCCACATAGGTGGGCACGTCTGACGGTCGCATCGTGATCACGCCGATGTCCTCGAACAGCAGCTTGCGGTCGTTGGAGCGCAGCTCCGTGGTGTCGAGGCCGAGCTCGCTCAGCAGATCGACCGTCTCGCCGAACAGCGCACCGCGAGGGACGGCGATCGTGAGCCCATCGGTGGCACCAGACGAGCCCTTGGCGGTACGCGACGGCGTGGCCGCCACAGCTGGGAGACCCTCAGGGCCGCTCGACGAAGCGTTCGTGGGACCGTTCACAGCGATGCCCCCGTGCCGCGCTCCTCGCCCATCAGGGCGATGTGCAGGCGGTCGACCCCGAGTGCGAAGCCAACGGCCGGCAAAGGACGACCGAAACGGCCGAGCAACTCGTCGTAGCGTCCACCGCCACCGATCGGCGTGCCGAGCGCTGGGTCGTAAACCTCGAATACGGCGCCCGTGTAGTAGCCGATGCTGCGAACCAAGCCAAGGTCGAAGATCACGCGCTCGGCGACGTCCGGCTCGAGCAGCTGATGCACTTCGCGCATGTTCGCGACCGCGTCCGCGACCACACCCTCGGCGGCCTCGAGCAGCTCCGGTCCACCGCGGCGCTGGGGCACGCTCTAACAGCAGCTCCCGATCGGCCTCGGCCAGAGTCCAGCTGCGCGAGCTCCTCGTCTAGCCCGACGAAGTCGCGGTCGGCGAGCGCTTCGAGCAGCCGCGGGCGTGCCTGCTCGGGCACTCCCACACCCACCATCAGCGAGGGGAACAGCGAAGCGTCGCCGAGGCCGATGCGGTAGCCCTCCAGGCCCACCGTGTCGAGCGCGGCGCACAGCACTCGCCAGTGCCTCGGCGGTGCCCTGTGGGGCGGATGCGCCGATCAGCTCGATCCCGGCCTGCAGCAGCTCGCGCGGCTGTCCACGCTGCGGGCGCACGCCGCGATAGCAGTGCGCCAGGTAGCAAAAGCGCAGCGGTGGATCTTCGGTGGGATAGCGGGTGGCGACCACGCGCGCGATCGGCACGGTCATGTCCGAGCGCAGCACGAGCGCAGCACCGGACTCGTCAAAGACGCGATAAGCCGGCTTGGCTTCGGCCATGTCGGCGCGTGCAAGCACCGACTCGTACTCGAGCGCAGGCGTGTACACCTCGCCGTAGCCATGGCGCTCGAACACGCCGCGCAAAGCGTCAGTGATGGCGCGCACCTCGCGCGTCTCGTCCGGGAGCACGTCCCTCGTGCCGCTGGGTATCGGATGGATCATCGGTCGGGGTGCATTCAAGCGGACGGCGGCGATGTAGGCGGAGCGGCTGGCCTGAGCGGCTGGCTAGGCGTGTACCGGCTCTGTCGCGACCCGCTCGATGCGAGCGCCGAGCTCGCGCAAACGCTCGTCGATGCGCTCGTAGCCGCGGTCGATCTGACGGATGTTGCCGATCTCGCTACGCCCTTCCGCGCACAATGCCGCGAGCAGCACGGCCATGCCAGCGCGAATGTCCGGTGACTCCACGCGCTCGCCGCGCAGGCGGCGGGGTCCGGTGACGATCGCGCGGTGCGGGTCGCACATCACGATGTCCGCGCCCATCAGGATCAGCTTGTCGGTGAAGATCAGACGGTTCTCGAACATCCACTCGTGCACCAGGATCGAGCCTGAGGCCTGGGTCGCAAGCGCGACCGCGATCGAGGTTAGATCGGCCGGGAACGCGGGCCAAGGGCCGTCCTGCACCTTGCACTTGTAGCCGCCGATGTCAGACTGCGCCACAAGTTTCTGTTCGCCCGGGACGATCACGTCGTCGCCGTCGAGCACCGAGCGCAAGCCGAGGCGTTCGAACACCAGTCGGATGATGCGCAGGTCGCCCGGCACCGTGTCCTTGATGCGCAGTTCGCCGCCTGTCACGCCGGCGAGCGCCATGAAGCTGCCGATCTCGATGTGGTCGGGCGCCACGCTGTGCTCGCAGCCGTGTAGGCGCTTTGCGCCGCCGACCGCGATCAGGTTGGAGCCGATGCCCTGGATGTCGGCGCCCATCTTCACGAGCATGCGCGCCAGGTCCTGCACGTGAGGCTCGCAGGCGGCGTTGCCGATCACGGTCGTGCCAGGTGTCAGCGCGGCCGCCATCAGCGCGTTCTCGGTGGCCATTACCGAGGGCTCGTCCATGAACACGTCGGTGGGGCGCAGACCGCGCGGAGCGCTCAAGACGATCTCGCGGTTGCACTCCGTGTCCGCCCCCATCGCCCTGAACGCGTCCAGATGAGGGTCGAGGCGCCTGCGGCCGATCACATCGCCGCCTGGAGGCGGCATCAGCGCCCGGCCGAAGCGCGCGAGCAATGGGCCGGCAAGTAGGAAGGACGCTCTGATCTGCTCGGCTAGCTCGGGGTCGATCTCAGTGTCGTGCACGGCGGCCGCGCACAGGGCAAGCTCGTTGGCGCCGCGCCATTCGATCGATACGCCGAGGGACCCCAGGATCGCGAGCATCGCGTCCACGTCGCGGATGCGCGGCACGTTGTGCACGACGATCTCATCCTCCGTGAGCAGGCAGGCGGCGAGGATGGGCAGGGCACCGTTCTTGTTCCCGGCCGGGACCATCGTGCCGGAGAGCGGGGCGCCGCCTTCGATGACGAACTTCTCCATGAGCTGAATGCGCCGGCGAGGAACCTCTGGCGGTTCCTGGGTTGAGCGCCTGGCAAGCGTAACAGCCATCTCGGTGACTAGTTCGAGCGGGGCGCCTCAGACCCTCCCTTTGACCTAGTGCTCGCATCAGTGGGGCCTCGGCGCCGGGACGCAGTATCCACGACGAGTGGCCCCGCGTACGCGCGCAAAGCCGAAGCCAGTCGAGAGGCATGACGCAGTAGAGAGGCGTGTACGCGCCTCTCCCGCACGCAAGAGCCGGCGGACACGATCCCAAAAACGCCTCCACCCCCGCGCACGCGGGGGGGCATCGCCCTTTTTCGAACTACCAGTCGGCCGTACTCCAGCCCACGAGCGGAGCTCCCGCGCAATTCTCGTTGCAGACGCGAGACGCCTAAATCCGCTTGGTTGAGCCATTTCGCCAGCATGGTCACGACTCACAAGCGCTGCAAACACCTGTTCGTATGAGTTCCGTCCGAAGGCATGCATATTCTACGAACACATGTTCTGTTCATCACGCAAACTTGAAGCGCCCGTGCATCTCGTGAGGACGCTGCAGCTGGTCCGCTCTTTCCTATTGCTCGAGGACGATTACGACGTCGACTGGGAGGTCAACCAGGACGAGTGGGCCAAGTCTCCCCCGTGCGCGTGGGAGGGCTTCGAGGACCAATGTGATGTCCGCGAGGCTGTGCATCCACATCGGATGGCTCTACGGAGTCGTCTCGGTGCGCGGCGTCCGGGGATCGTTGCGTCTGCTGAGCAGGTCTGTCTATGTCCTGTCGGTGGGCGAGCTCGCGCCGGAGTGTCGCGCGGCTCCTTCTCGCCGGAGAGATCTTGCGCGGCTATGCTGCGTGGGGCGGGGTCGTCAAGGAACCCCTAAGCACCGGATGGGCTTGGTCACGAAGTCCATAGCAACGCCACGAGCCGCCCCTTGGGGCGGCTCGTGTGCGTAAAGAAACCGGCGGCGTCCTACTCTCCCAGGCCCTTGCGAGCCAAGTACCATCGGCGCTGAGGGGCTTAACTTCTCTGTTCGGAATGGGAAGAGGTGTTTCCCCCTCGCTAAAGCCACCGGAAAAGGTCGAGAGACCACGCTTCTCGGGGTCCTTCAAAACTACACAGCGCCACAGCGGGTACCACTACCCCCGAGGGGGCAATCAATAAAAAATCCGTCAAGCCCTCGGGCCATTAGTACCGGTCTCCTTCGGACGTTACCGTCCTTCCAGATCCGGCCTATCAACCTGGTGGTCTACCAGGGCCCTTACTCCCTCTAGGGGATGGGAGAACTCATCTTGAGGCCGGCTTCCCGCTTAGATGCTTTCAGCGGTTATCCGATCCACACGTAGCTAGCCTGCTATGCCCTTGGCAGGACAACAGATACACCAGAGGTGCGTTCATCCCGGTCCTCTCGTACTAGGGACAAATCCTCTCAATTCTCCAACGCCCACGGCAGATAGGGACCGAACTGTCTCACGACGTTCTGAACCCAGCTCGCGTACCGCTTTAATGGGCGAACAGCCCAACCCTTGGGAGCGACTTCACCCCCAGGATGCGACGAGCCGACATCGAGGTGCCAAACCGGGCCGTCGATGTGGACTCTTGGGCCCGATAAGCCTGTTATCCCCGGAGTACCTTTTATCCGTTGAGCGACGGCACTTCCACTTGCTACCGCCGGATCACTAAGACCTACTTTCGTACCTGCTCGACCTGTCGGTCTCGCAGTCAAGCTCCCTTGCTACCTTTGCGCTCTACGCACGATTTCCGACCGTGCTGAGGGAACCTTTGCGCGCCTCCGTTACATTTTGGGAGGCGACCGCCCCAGTCAAACTACCCGCCTGGAACTGTCCAGCACCCGGATTCACGGAATGCTGTTAGAAGCACAATACACCAAGGGTGGTATCTCAAGGTTGGCTCCACGCTAGCCGCAGCCAGCGCTTCAAAGCCTCCCACCTATCCTGAGCGAAATGCACCGAACTCCAATACCAGGTTGTAGTAAAGGTTCACGGGGTCTTTCCGTCTAGCCGCGGGTACTCGGCATCTTCACCGAGACTGCAATTTCACCGAGCCCATCGTTGAGACAGCGCTGAAGTCGTTACGCCATTCGTGCAGGTCGGAACTTACCCGACAAGGAATTTCGCTTGAGCTGTTACTTCCCAGGCCCTTGATATGCACTACCTGGGATTAACTGAGACCTAAATCTCAGCGGGTCGATCATTTCTGTCAACCTCTGCATGTCGCCATGCAGGCCGGACCATATCTTGCCTACAAACACTATAGACCCTGGCGTGTGGTCTCTGAGGGGTCAACCCAACAGTGGGCGACTTCCCTGCTGATTGTCCGCACCGGGAACATTGTCACTGCCCACAAGGGGCGAGTAGCTCCGGATACACGGGTTTTCCAGCATACAGCCAGGTTTTACTAAGGCAACGAATTCACGAAACCTTAGGACCGTTATAGTTACGGCCGCCGTTTACCGGGGCTTAGCTTCGCTGCTTCGGGTCAAGCCCTAACAACTCCACGTAACCTTCCGGCACCGGGCAGGCGTCAGCCCCTATACGTCGTCTTACGACTTAGCAGAGACCTGTGTTTTTGGTAAACAGTCGCTTCAGCCAATTCACTGCGGCCCCCTCGGGCTGTGCTCGCGAAGAGCCTTCACCCTACTGGGGCGCCCCTTATCCCGAAGTTACGGGGCAATTTTGCCGAGTTCCTTAACGATGGTTATCTCGATCACCTTAGTATTCTCTACTTGCCCACCTGTGTCGGTTTTGGTACGGGCACGTTCTTCCTCCCTAGAGGCTTTTCTCGGAGGTATGGCGTTGGGGAGTCGCCGGCTTAGTGCCAGCTCACATCGCACCTCAGGTTATGCGGTCCCGCATTTAACATGGACCACCCCTACATGCTTGTCCCAGGGCAACCATCGCCTGGGGTCCCTTAGCCTTCCTCGTCCCCCCATCGGTCAAACGGAAGTTACGTGGTACAGGAATATCAACCTGTTGGCCATCGACTACGCCTTTCGGCCTCGCCTTAGGTCCCGACTAACCCTGAGCAGACGAACTTTACTCAGGAATCCTTGGGCAATCGGTGGAAAGGATTCTCACCTTTCTTTCGTTACTTATGCCGGCATTCTCACTTCCCATGCCTCCACGGCTGGCTTACGCCGCCGCTTTACTGGCATGGGAACGCTCTCCTACCGCGCGATCGGTCCGAAGACCTCACACACCCGCAGCTTCGGTGACTAGCTTGAGCCCCGTTACATTGTCCGCGCTCGAACACTTGACCAGTGAGCTGTTACGCACTCTTTCAAGGATGGCTGCCTCTAAGCCAACCTCCTGGTTGTCTATGCACTCGAACATCGTTTCCCACTTAGCTAGTACTTAGGGACCTTAGCTGGCGGTCTGGGCTGTTTCCCTTTCGACGCTGAAGTTTATCCCCCAGCAACTGACTCCCGGAGTAGACGTAGTGGTCTTCGGAGTTTGCCTGAAATCGGTAACCTGGTAGGGCCCCTTATCCAAACAGTGCTCTACGGCCACTACGTAATTTATCCGAGGCTATACCTAAATATATTTCGGAGAGAACCAGATATCACTGAGCTTGATTAGCCTTTCACTCCGATCCACAGGTCATCCGCCCAGTTTTCAACCTAGGTCGGTTCGGCCCTCCACGAGGTCTTACCCCCGCTTCAGCCTGCCCATGGATAGCTCGCTCAGTTTCGGGTATACCGCCTACGACTATGTCGCCCTATTAGGACTCGCTTTCGCTACGGCTCCGCTCATCGCTTAACCTTGCCGCAGACGAGTAACTCGCCGGCTCGTTATGCAAAAAGCACGCGGTCACAGAACAAGTCTGCTCCCACCGCTTGTAGGCGCGCGGTTTCAGGTACTATTTCACTCCCCTTCCGGGGTACTTTTCACCTTTCCCTCACGGTACTAGTCCGCTATCGGTCACCAAGGAGTACTTAGCCTTGGAGGGTGGTCCCCCCAGGTTCAGTCCGCGTTTCACGGGCGCGGACTTACTCAGGAACGTCTGACAGAAGATCATGCAGTTTCGTCTACGGGACGATTGCCCTCTATGGTGCGTGGTTCCACACGCTTCGACTACCACATGATTTTGTAACTCCTGCCGGGCCGGACACGACCCGGAACAAACGCCCTACAACCCCCAACAGACAACGCATGTCCGCTTACATCTGCCGGGTTTGGGCTGATCCCTTTTCGCTCGCCACTACTCAGGGAGTCTCTTTTGATTTTCTTTCCTCGGGGTACTGAGATGTTTCACTTCCCCCGCTTGTCTTCGCCCGGTCTATGTGTTCAACCGGGGATAACGCCGCATTACCAGCGCTGGGTTTCCCCATTCGGGAATCCACGGGTCATAGGCTATTCAGCGCCTAACCGTGGCTTATCGCAGCCGTTCACGCCCTTCATCGACTCTTGGTGCCAAGGCATCCACCATGCGCCCTTACTATCTTGACGGTGATCTGACCGATTTCGATCACATCCCTTTGCGGGGATGTGGGCTCCATCGGTCCGGTGATACCCGTTTTTCAGCCGCCGCTTATCGATGGCGGCTGATGTGGCTTCTGTGCAGTTTTCAAGGACCGTCGAGAGGCGTATACGCCGGCCGACGCTGGGTACTTGCGGGCGCGCTCATTGCGCGACTGCCCCACCACCGGCGGACGCCGGTCTCTCAAAACTCAACAGCATGCTGGCATCGTTGCGGACTTGCGTCGCTCGACTCCAAGTAGTCAGGAGACTCACGCTGCGCATCCATCCAGCCAGGTTCGGTCGACATGCTAGGCCCGACCGTACAGACACCGACAGGATCTCAAGACTCTCGAGGAGCCACGGACCTGACGGCCGTTGCGATCGGGGCACCGTAGTGCTCCCTAGAAAGGAGGTGATCCAGCCGCAGCTTCCGCTACGGCTACCTTGTTACGACTTCACCCCAGTCACGAGCCCCACCTTCGACGGCTTCCTCCCTTGCGGGTTAGACCACCGGCTTCGGGTGTTGCTCACTCCCGTGGTGTGACGGGCGGTGTGTACAAGGCCCGGGAACGTATTCACCGCGGCAATGCTGATCCGCGATTACTAGCAACTCCGCCTTCATGCAGGCGAGTTTCAGCCTGCAATCCGAACCGAGACGCACTTTAAGGGATTCGCTCCACCTCGCGGTATCGCAGCCCTCTGTATGCGCCAATGTAGCACGTGTGTAGCCCTGGACATAAGGGGCATGATGACTTGACGTCATCCCCACCTTCCTCCGGTTTGTCACCGGCAGTCTCGCATGAGTCCCCAACTGAATGCTGGCAACATGCGACGGGGGTTGCGCTCGTTGCGGGACTTAACCCAACATCTCACGACACGAGCTGACGACAGCCATGCACCACCTGTGAACCTGCCCCGAAGGGAAGCCATGTTTCCATGGCGGTCAGGCACATGTCAAGCCCAGGTAAGGTTCTTCGCGTCGCGTCGAATTAAACCACATGCTCCGCTGCTTGTGCGGGCCCCCGTCAATTCCTTTGAGTTTTAGCCTTGCGGCCGTACTCCCCAGGCGGACAACTTAATGCGTTAGCTTCGACACGGGGGGAGTCGACACCCCCCACATCTAGTTGTCATCGTTTACAGCGTGGACTACCAGGGTATCTAATCCTGTTTGCTCCCCACGCTTTCGCGTCTCAGCGTCAGTCACGTCCCAGCGAGCTGCCTTCGCCATTGGTGTTCCTCCTGATATCTGCGCATTTCACCGCTACACCAGGAATTCCACTCGCCCCTTCCGGACTCTAGCTTGACAGTATCCACCGGCATTCCAGGGTTGAGCCCTGGACTTTCACAGCAGACTAATCAAGCCGCCTACACGCTCTTTACGCCCAATAATTCCGGACAACGCTTGCACCCTACGTATTACCGCGGCTGCTGGCACGTAGTTAGCCGGTGCTTCTTGTGAAGGTACCGTCACCCCACGCGGCTATTAACCGATGAGGCTTCGTCCCAACTGAAAGGGGTTTACAACCCGAAAGCCTTCTTCCCCCACGCGGCGTTGCTGCGTCACGCTTTCGCGCATTGCGCAAGATTCCCCACTGCTGCCTCCCGTAGGAGTCTGGGCCGTGTCTCAGTCCCAGTGTGGCTGATCGTCCTCTCAGACCAGCTACCCATCAAAGCCTTGGTGAGCCGTTACCTCACCAACAAGCTAATGGGCCGCGGGCTCATCTCGATGCGGAGGCCGAAGCTTCCTTTCCCCTTGCGGGCACATCCGGTATTAGCCCGAGTTTCCTCGGGTTGTCCCGGTCATCGAGGCAGATAACCCACGTGTTACTCACCCGTTCGCGGCTCTGCCCCAGGGCAAGCCCTGGTTCGTCGCTCCACTTGCATGTGTTAAGCACGCCGCCAGCGTTCGTCCTGAGCCAGGATCAAACTCTCCGTGAAGAACTTCACGAAAAGCTGTCATAGGTGATAGGGACCCATACACCGTGGTCCCCTCTATGACGGGGTACTTCTCTACTTGACTCTTTGCCGTCACCGGGTACACCGAAGTGCTCCCGTGACGGGTCGAACCTGGACGCACACCATGATCGATTCTCGATCGTAGGTGCGCATGCTGTTGAGTTTTCAAAGACCGTCGTAGCCTCTTCGAGAGGACTTCTCGCTCGAGGAGACCGTTCAGCCCACGCCCAAGGGCGCTTGTAGGCCGACCGTACAGTATAGCGCTCTCCCCTGGACCGTGTTGTGAGCGTAACCCACCGCCTCGGTCGCAGAGCCGAGCTGCTGTGCCCGGCACTATAGGGCATCTCGCGGACGCAGTCGCGACGCGCCCCCGCGCGCATCGGGCAGACGCGACATCCGCGCCGCTCTGGGCCTCACGAGTGCGCTTCAGCCGGCGCGCAGCCTGCGGAAACGGCGCTTACCGACACGCAATACGGCCCCATCGAGACGCTCGACGGGAAGGTCGTGCTCGCCCGCGACGACAACCTGCTCGTCAAGCGACACGCCGCCCTGGTCGATCAGCCGCCGGGCCTCAGAGCGCGACATACCGAACGCGTCGGCCATCAGCGCAGGCAGATGCACGATGCCATCGGGCGCCTCGAACACGAACTCCTCGATCTGCTCTGGGCGCGCCGCGCTGCACGAACACGCGGTCGAACGCCCGCTCGGCCTCGATCGCCTGCCTCGGGCGAGTGCAGCCAGCCGACCAGCTCTCGCGCGAGCGCTCGCTTGGCCTCGCGCGGCGGCAGCGCCGCGTCGAGCTGCCTGCCGAGCAGCAGCCCGTAGTACTCGCCCATCGCCTCGTCGGGGATGCTCATCGTCTTGCCGTACATCTCCTCGGGCTCGTCGGTGACGCCGATGTGGTTGCCCAGCGACTTGGACATCTTGCGCGTGCCGTCGGTGCCGACGAGGATCGGCATCGTCATGATCGCCTGCTCGGGCTGCCCGTAGGCGCGCTGCACGTCGCGCCCGAGCAGCAGGTTGAACTTCTGGTCGGTCCCCCCCAGCTCGACGTCCGCGTGGACCGCCACCGAGTCATAGCCCTGCAGCAGCGGATAGAGCAGCTCGAGCATCGAGATCGGCTCCGAGGCCGACCAGCGTTTGGCGAAGTCTTCGCGCTCCAGAATCTGGGCGACGGTGGTGGTGCGCACGAGCGCGAGCAGGTCGACCATCGACATGTCCAGCCATTCGCCGTTGCGCCGCACCTCCAAGCGCTCGGGCGAGCGTCGAGGATCTTCAGCGCCTGCTGCCTGGAAGGTGGCGGCGTTGGCCTCGATCTCGGCCTCGCTGAGCATCGGGCGCAAGGTCGAGCGGCCCGAGGGGTCGCCCACGCGCGCGGTGTAGTCGCCGATGATCAGCACCACCAGGTGCCCCGCGTCTTGGAACTCGCGCAGCTTGCGCAGCACCACCGCATGGCCGAGGTGGATGTCGGGCGCGGTGGGATCGATGCCGAGCTTCACGCGCAGCGGGCGGCCCTGGGTGGCGGCGCCGCGAGCTTCTCGGCAAGCCGCCCTCGGGCAGGCTGTCGACCGCGTTTGCTTCCAGTCCCAGCCTCGGCGCGCAGCTCCTCTGGCGTATCCTCGCCCACGCTCTACGCCTGTCTGCGCGGACCGCCTCAGCAGTGCTCCGGGCGGGACATTGCGGGCATCCGACATGGGCCCAATGCTAGACTCTCGCGTCCCGGTGGAGCTAGCCGCATTGCCTGCCGGCGGCCGGCCGCGCTTGAAGAGGCTTCGTTTCGTGCTGATCCTCTTCGCCGTCCTGCTGCTTGGCCTCATCTCTTTCGTGTTCGGCATGTTCGTGGCCGTCGCGTCCGACCTGCCTTCGCTCACGAGGTTCTCGCAGTTCAAGAACGCACAGAGCTCGGTGCTGCTGGACGACCTTGGCCATCCGATCGGCGTGCTCAGCGAACAGGACCGCGTGATCGTCACGCCCTCGGAGATCCCGCCGATCGTCAAGGATGCGGTGATCTCGATCGAGGACAAGCGCTTCAAGACGAACAGCGGCGTCGACATCCGCGGGATCGCACGCGCGTTCGTCCAGGACATCGAGCACAAAGGCAACGTGCAGGGCGCGTCGACGATCGAGCAGCAGTTCATCAAGAACGCACTGCAAGCCCAATCGCACAGGACGATCCTCGAGAAGCTGCGCGAGGCGGCGCTGGCCTACCAGCTCTCGCACAAGTGGTCGAAGGAAAAGATCATCACCGCCTACCTCAACACGATCTATTTCGGCAACGGTGCCTACGGGATCGAGTCCGCCGCGCAGACGTACTTCGGCTCGCAGCCCAAGCATCTCGGCTGCGGCACGCCGGGCCATGAGCTGTGCGTGCAGGAGCTCGAGCCCGCCGAAGCGGCGCTGCTTGCCGGGATCATCCAATCCCCGACGGACTACAACCCGGCCGACAGCCCCCTGGAAGCCAAAACGCGCCGCGACGTCGTGCTCCAGCAGATGTTCCAGCAGGGCTACATCAGCAGAGCCGTATACGACGAAAGCGTCAACCAGCCGCTGCCCACGGCCAAGGAAATCCAGACGCCTCAACAACCGCTCGTGGACGGCGTCAACGTCGGCTACTTCACCAGCTGGGTGCAGCAGCAGGTGATCGAACGCTATGGCGCCCCACGCGTCTACAACGGCGGCTTGCGCATCAAGACGACGCTCGACCTTGGTATGCAGCGTGCCGCCGAACAGGCTGTCAGCGGCTATCTCCCGGGCCCCGAAGGTCCCACGGCAGCGCTCGTCGCGATCGAAAACTCGACAGGTGAGGTGCGCGCGATGGTGGGCGGGCGCAACTACGACGAAACGCCCGTTCAACTTGGCCACCGAGGGTGAGCGCCAGCCCGGCTCCTCCTTCAAGGCGTTCGACCTCGCGGCGGCGCTGGAGGACGGCATCTCCCCGGAATCGGAGTGGCCCTCGCGCGAAAAGACGTTCTTCGTCCACGGACCCAACGGGACGGAAAAGTTCGTCGTGCACAACGACGAAGGCGCCTACACCGGCGAGAACTCGCTGACCAACGCGACCGCCTACTCGGACAACTCGATCTATGCCGAAGTGGGTCTGAAGGTGGGCACGACCCGCATCGCCGATCTAGCTCATCGGATGGGCATCACGACGCCGCTGTCCACCAACCCGGCGATGACGATCGGCGGCTTGAAGGTCGGCGTGACACCGCTCGACATGGCTCACTCCTATGAGACGATCGCCCACGGCGGCGATCGCGTCAGCGGCTCGCTCGTATCCAACTGGCAGCCCGTGGGCATCCAGGAAGTGAGCGCCGCTGGCAACGTGCTCTCCGACGGCCATCACAGCGATCGCAACGCGGTGATCCTCAAACGCGTGCTGCCCTCGGAAGTGGCGAGCACCGAGACCTCGGTGCTGGAGACGGTGCTGGAGTACGGCACAGCCAAGGCAGCCGCGCTCGGCCAGTTCGCCGCCGGCAAGACCGGCACGACCTCCAACTACGGCGATGCCTGGTTCGTGGGCTGGGACAGCAAGTACACGGTGGCCGTATGGGTCGGCTACCCCAACAGCCTTGTACCGATGACCACGGACTTCGACGGAGGACCCGTATTGGGCGGGACGTTTCCAGCGCTGATCTGGCACGACTTCATGACCTCTGCGATGCAGGTCGAAAAGGAACGCGCGAGCGAAGCCGCGGCGGCCAAGAGCGCCAAGAGCGGCTCGTCGGGCTCCGCCACGGGAACGGGCTCACAGGCAGAAACGTCGGGGAACACGATCGAAACGACCGCCACACCCCCACCAGCCGCGACAAGTCCGAAGAGCGACGCCGGCGAAGCGGCCAAAGGCACACCGACAGTCACGCCCGCCACGGGCGGCGGCGGTGAACACAGCGAAGCCAAAAGCGAAGCGCCGAAATCTCGAAGCCACCCCGGCTGCTCCGACGCCGACACCGGCAACCCCGCCCGCGACACCGAACCCAGAAACACAAGCCAACGAAGCCCCCGCCTCTAAAACCGGGGGAACCGGCGCCACGGGTGGGGTCAGCCCGAGCGGCTGAGGTGAGCACTGGCGGCGTCGCAAAAGCGCCAACGCAACTCAACCGCCTTCGTGATGCCGATGCGTGTGCTCGATACGATTCGCGCGCGCATGACTGTAGGCGAAGCAGGCCTGACTACTACGGGTCCATCAAGCAGACTGCTCCCATTCTCAGACAGCTCCACGCCCAGCGCCTGCGTGAGCTTGCCTGGGCCTGAGCAAAGATCCCACTCGCGCACGCGCCCACGACGCAAACGCATCTCCTCGACCCCATCGAGCGGCTCCAGCGCTCGGATCAGCACCGCCGCCCCCACACCCACCGGCTCGCAAACCGCGTTGAGCAACGCGTGGATGCCGTAGGAGCGGTACACATAGGCAAGCCCAGGCTCGCCAAACAGCGTGCGCGTGCGTGGCGTGACCCCGATAAAGGCGTGGCAGGCTGGCTCGCTCTCGTGGTAGGCCTCGGTCTCGACGATCCTGCCGGAGGCGCCACGGTGCTCGACGATGCAACCGATCAGGTCGCGTGCGACCTCGACCACCGGGCGCGCATAGAAGTCTGCGGGGAGCACGTCTGGGCGAGATGCCCCCCGCGCGCGCGTGGGGGAACGGCTTTTCGCGATACCAGCACCTACATCGCTGCTCCCGTCTGGCCGCCCGCGGCCAGCGCTCGTGCGCAGCGCCATTTCAGCCACCCGCGGCCTGCTCCAGCACCGTGCGTGCCAGCTCCAACTGCTCGCCCACACGTGGCAGGGCGGTGCCACCCATCGACACCTTCGATTCGAGCCAGGAATCGCTTGCGAGAACCTCGTAGAACTCATCGTCGAGCAACTCGCTCTGCGCCTGAAGCTCCTCGATGCTCAGCTCCGACAGATACCTGCCGCTATCGGTGGCCACACGCACAAGTCCAGCGACTACCCCGTGCGCCTCTCGGAACGGCATACCGCGGCGCACGAGCAAATCGGCCACGTCTGTAGCGGCGATCAGCTCGTCGGAGGCCGCCTCGGCCAGGCGCTCACGATTGAAAGCGACGCCCGAGACCATGCCGTGCGCGGCGGCGAGCGCCAGCTCAAGCGTGTCTACTGCGTCGAACAGGTGCTCCTTGTCCTCTTGCAGGTCCTTGTTGTAGGTCAGCGGCAAAGCATGCATCACGCCGTGCAGCCCACTCAAATGGGAGACCACACGAGGGGCCTTGGCGCGCAACAGCTCGGCCGCGTCCGGGTTCTTCTTCTGCGGCATGATCGAGGAACCGGCACTCCAGGCGTCGGGCAACTCGCAGAAGCCGAACTCGCTCGAGGACCACAACACGAGCTCCGCCCCCAGGCGCGAGAGGTGGGTCGCGCAGGTAGCAGCGGCGCTGAGGTAGTCGAGCGCGAAGTCGCGGTTGGCGACGGCGTCGATCGAGTTCGGCGACGGGCTCCTCGAAGCCGAGCTCGCGCGCCACGAGCTCACGGTCGGTGTCGAAGTTCACGCCAGCCAGCGCGCCGGCCCCAAGCGGCAGGCGTGAGCACTGGCGCTCGGCGAAGGCAAAGCGCTCGCGGTCTCGTGCCAGCATCCAGAAGTAGGCGAGCAGATGGTGGCCGAGGTAGACGGGTTGGGCGCGCTGCAGGTGCGTATAGCCGGGCAAAGGCCAGTCGATGTGCTCTTCGGCGCGCCCGACCAGCGCCGCCATCAGCCGTGTCGTCGCCGCCTGCGCCTCGCACCCGCGCTCGCGGGTATACATAACGAGGTCGGTGGCAACCTGGTCGTTGCGCGAGCGGGCCGTGTGCAGCTTGCCGCCAACCGCCCCGACCAGCTCGGTCAGATGGCGCTCGATCGCCATGTGGATGTCTTCGTCACTGTCCACGAAGACGAATTGGCCCTGCTCCAGCTCAAGCTGCACCTCGTCGAGGCCGTGAAGCAGCGCGTCGCGGTCCTCGGCGGAGATGATCTCCTGTGCGGCAAGCATCTTCGCGTGCGCGCGCGACTGGGCAATGTCCTGCGGCCATAGACGCCGGTCGAAGCCGACCGACGTGTTCATGCGCACGAAGTCGGGATGCTGGGGCTCGTGAAAGCGGGACACGGGCCGCAGTCTATGACTACACGGGCGCGGCCAGACCGTCGAGCTCGAGCACCTCGAGCATCACGCGCAGATCGTGGTCGCCAACGTCGCCGCCGCGACGCTCGGCCTCGAGCAGCCACTCGAACATGATCACGAAGGCCAGCGGCGTGTCGAGGTCGTTGGCGAGCGCGTCGCGGAAAGCTTCCATGTGGTGGCGCATGTCCGGCGGGCTCGGCTGGTCGGGCACCAGTTTCTCGAGCGCCTCACGGATGCGCGACGCATTCTTGGAGCCGGTCGCCAGACCGGTGAGTGCATCGCCGAGCGGCAGCGAGTAGTGGGTTCCAAGCAGATACAGCGCGACCGCCGGGTGACCGAAGTGTTTGAGCGCGTCGCTCAGCAGGATGAGCTCGCCGGTGGAGCCAGGCTCGGCCTCTACGCCGTCGCGACTGGCACCGAAGCAGATGTTGACCCAGTGGTCGACATCCGAGCGCGGAACCTGGAGCAGGCTCATCCCGGCGTCGGGTCCGCTGTCGTAGGTGTCCTCGCCGTCGCGCTCGGCATCGAACTTGCCGTCCTCGTCTGCGTCGCGCTCGGCACCTAGCTTGCCGTCCAGGTCAGCGTCGCGCTCAGCACCGAGCTCGCCGTCCAGGTCAGCGCCATGCCCGGCACCCAGCTTGCCGTCCCGACCAGCGCCGTGCTCGGCGTGGGAATCGGAGGAAACGGGCGAATCAGGAGCGCTGAGCGGATCCAGCTCAGAAAGCTCGTAGAGCATGTCGCCGCCGCCGGGCGAGTCGAACAGGAACTTGGTGGCAAAGCCTTCGCGCTGCAGGAACCGCTCAAGGAAGCTGAATAGCACCAGCGGCCTGGTGGAGGCGACGTCAACCCCGCCGTCGACGACGATCGGCGAGGTACGCACCTCGACCCTGATCGCGTCCCCCGCGCTGACTGGCACGAGCTCCCGGCTCAGCGAGTCATACAGGCGTATCTCACGCACGGCGTAAGGTTACACCTCTCCCACCACGTCGCCACAAAAAAGTCTCGCGGCTGTCAATAGTCGGGATCGGTCGGAAATATTCAATTTTCTTAGCACTAGCTGGCCGGCCGTACAGCCAGCACCGGATGCGGAGGCGCAAGCCCGGTACCCAGAGGCGCCGGCACGGGCCGGGCTGACACTCAGCATGGCCCGTGTACCCCACACCGGCTCCCAGCGAGAAGAGCTGACACTTAGCGTGGCCTACCTCCCGCCCGCCAGCGACTGCCTCGTGGCTTCCAGCGCGGGCTCATGCGTCCGCCGATATCCGTGCATGGGGCTTCCTCGCAGCGCAGGTCCCAGCCGTAGCGGCGCGGGATTGCGTAGCCGGCGGTGTCGTGGCGCGCGTCGTAGGTGGGTGTCCACTGCCACCCGTGATGGCCATGTTTGCGCATGGCCTTCAGACTCTGGTTCTCGTCATACGTCCCGTAACGACCATCTCACACCCAAATCCTTCCCAAAGGAGGTTGTCAGAACACCGGTGCCGGGACGCGTCAATGGTCAGGTCAGAGAACGCCCCGGCGACCGGTTAGCCTGGAGGGGCCGCGTGCTTCCTATCATGTCAAGAGGCGCAGCGCAAGTAGATTCGCGCGAGTGTTTCTTACTTTTTGGCGGAGTCTCCGTCACAGTGAAAACCACGCGCCTCCAGATGCTTCATGTTTCTCACTTTTTGCTCTGCGCGTGCTCCACTTTCGGTATGCTCGACTCGACCTCCTCGCTAGCTCATGACAACCAACCTTTTTGACTATTTCGAGGAAGTACCGGGAGACGCTGGGACTCATGCGCCATGGGCTGCGCGCGCGCCGAGGCGGACGAACGCCAGCTTCGACATCAAGCTCGTGCCGCGCACGCCGAACTGGCAGAGCGATCCCGAGTCGCTCAGCGCGCTCGAACGCCTGCAAGATGAGCCGTGGGTGGCCATGCTGACGCGCACCGGCGACGGTGTCGAGCTGCGCCTAAGCGACAGCTGGATCGAGACGACCGGAGCGGCGCTTGAGGCCGGCGGGGGCGCCGAAGCCGCGCTCGTCGACCTCGCCCGCGCGCAGCGCTACGCAATCCAGTTCTGGGACGCGAACGCGACCAAGGCGCTGCATGTCGGCCACTTGCGCAACCTGGCGCTCGGCAACGCGCTAGCCGCAACGCTTGAACAGGGCGGCGGCGAGGTCGAGCGGCGCAGCGTCATCTCCGACGCCGGACGCAGCATGGGCGAGGCGATGGCAGGCGTTATCCGCAGCGGCCACCACACCTCCGCGTGGCCGGAGGGCGATCAGAAGAGCGACCACTTCGTGGGCCTCTGCTACGCCGACTACGTCGCCGCCGGCGGCTTTGCCGAGGAGGGCATCGACGAGCGCGAAGACTCGCTGACACGCGAGCTGCGCATGCAGAACGACGCGGCAGACGAGCTGCTCAAACGCGTGATGAGCGGCGAGAGCGAGGCACTGGAGCTGTGGTTCAAGACACGCGCTTGGGTGATATCTGGCCAGCGCAAGACACTCGCGCGCCTCGGGGTCGCCTTCGACAGAGTGTTCTTCGAGTCGGACTTCCTCGAGGAAGGCAACGAGCTTGTCGAGCGCGGCCTGCGCGAAGGCAAGCTCGAGCGACGCCTAGACGGCGTCGTGATCTACGACACCGGCGTCGAGCACATGGAGGAAATGCCGCTCGTACGCGCCGACGGACAGACCACACAGCACATGCGAGCCGTGTCCTACTGGATGGGCACACCCAGCGTCCAAGGCGTAACGACGATCCAGATCACCGGCACCGAGTGGGTAGCCCACTCCACCTGCATCCGCCAATTGATGGGCGAGTTGACGCCCGCGGAGAACGGTCGCGCCTCGCGCGGCATCCACCCCACGCACGACATCTTCCACGGCATGGTCGCCCAGCAGAAGCGGGCCGTCAGCTCCAGCGACGAAGGCGGGCTCTTGATCGACGACTTGATCGAGTGGATCGAGACGCGGATCGACGCGGATCCACAGATGCGCGAGGTGCGCCGCGCGCATCCGGCGCCCGAACGGATCCCGGCGCAGATCGCGCTCGGCTACTTCCTGCCCTATCCGATGACGCCACGCGTGGACTTCGAGATGGACAAGCTCCTGACAGAGCGCGAGTCGCTCGGCTGGGACTTGGTGCGGGCGCGCGCGACGCACGGGACGCTCACCACCTCCCCCGGCCACCGGCCGGCCGATGACCCGGACTATCGCAGCGCGGTCGTGCAGTCGGAGATCTACCGCCGCCATCTGCGCCTGGCGGTGGAGCGCTACGACGTCACGCCGCTGGCGCTGTACCTGCGCCACCTGGCGCGCTGGTACATGGAAGCGGAGCGCTCCAGCCACGTCGAGCGCGTGATCCACACGCTGCTTGACCGCGGCGCGCGCGGCCTGGGGTTGGAGGCGGGGCGATGAGCACGCTGCTCGTCGACAACTACGACTCCTACACGTACAACGTCTTCCACCTGCTGGCCGCCGCCTGCGGTGAGGAGCCGATCGTCGTGCACAACGACATGGTCTCCTGGCGGGCGCTTGAGCGTTGGGACTTCGACGCGATCGTGCTCTCCCCCGGGCCTGGCCATCCCGCGCGCTGGCACGACTTCGGTGTGTGCGCGGACATCCTGCGCTCGAGCGAGATCCCGGTGCTCGGTGTGTGCCTCGGCCATCAGGGACTCGGGCACGTGCTCAAAGCGACCGTCACCTACGCGCCGACGGTCATGCACGGGCGCCTCTCCCCCGTCAAGCACACGGGTGACGGCCTGTTCGCCGGCATCCCCCAGGACTTCGAGGTAGTCCGCTACCACTCGCTGGCCGTGTCCGGCTCGCTCGGCGAGGAGGGCCGCGAGATCGCCTGGACTGCGGACGGCGTCGTGATGGGCATCGAACACGCGAGCCGCCCGCTGTGGGGTGTGCAGTTCCACCCGGAGTCGATCTGCACCGAATACGGCCACCAGCTATTCGAGAACTTCTACGCGCTGGCCCAAGAACGCAAGCCCAAGCGCGCGCGACGCTTGAACCGGCCGAGCGTGCCGCCCAGGCGCTGCAAGCGGCGCAGCGCAGCCGACTCGGACGTGCGCCTGCTCTCGCGCACGATCGAGGGCGAGCCACAGGCCGAGCTGCTGTTCGAACGGTTGTTCGGCAAAGAGGATTTTGCGTTCTGGTTGGATAGCGCGAGCACGTCCACGCAACTTGGCCAGAACTCCTACCTCGGCAGCTCGATGGGGCCCAACCGGTTGGTGTTCGAATACGACGTCGAGCAAGGCATCCTGACGCGCAACGACGCCGCTGGAGTCTTTAAGGAAAATGGTTCGTTCTTCGGAGTGCTAGATCGCGAGTTGGAAGACCGTGCGATCGAGCCTCCCCAGGACCCAGACCACGGCCTGGTCGGCGGCTTTGTCGGCTACCTCGGCTACGAGCTGAAGGGCGACTGCGGCGCGACCAACGCACACCACTCCGACGTCCCCGACGCCGTGCAGATGCTTGCCAATCGCGTGATCGCGGTCGATCACGTGCGCGGGCGCACACACGTGCTGGCGCTGGCCAAGGGCGAGGAACCCGAGGCCGAGCAGTGGCTGGAGGAAGCGGAGAGGGAAGTGCGCGACGCGCTGACCGTCGGTTCGGCCGAGATGGAACCGAACGGCACGCCCCCCGCGGCGCCGGGACCGCGCGACGCGCGCGCCGTCGGTTCGGGCGACCTGACACCGAGCGGCACGCCCATCCCTCCCCCAAAAGACCCAGTCGTCTTTCGCCCCGGGCGCGGTCGTGAGCAGTACCTCGCTGACATCGCCCGTTGCCAGAGCGCGCTCGGGGCCGGCGAGTCGTATGAGGTCTGTCTGACCGACCAGATCCACACCGACGCTGAACCCGATCCTTGGACTTTGTACCGCGGCCTGCGCCGCTCCAACCCGGCGCCGTTTGCCGCCTACCTGAAGCTGGGCGAGCTGGCGGTCGTGAGTAGCTCGCCCGAGCGCTTCCTGTCGGTCGATCGCGAGCGCAAGGTGATGGCGCGCCCGATCAAGGGCACGGCGCCGCGCAACCCTGACCCCGAACAGGACGAGGCCACCCGCAAAGAGCTTGCTGAGGACGAAAAGACGTTCGCCGAGCACCTGATGATCGTCGACCTGCTGCGCAACGACCTAGGACGAGTGTGCGAAGTCGACACGGTGCGCGTGCCCGAGCTGATGGTGATCGAGCAGTACACGACCGTGCACCAGATGATCTCCAATGTCGTCGGCACGCTGGAGCCTGGCCGGAGCGCGATCGACTGCGTGCGCGCCTGTTTTCCCGGCGGCTCGATGACCGGCGCGCCGAAGCTGCGCACGATGGAGATCATCGACGACATCGAGCGCGAGGCAAGAGGCGTGTACTCGGGCGCGATCGGCTACTTCGGCCTCGACGGCGTGGTCGACCTGAGCATCGTGATCCGCACGATCGTCCTGCGCCCGGGGACGACCACTATCGGGGCAGGTGGGGCGATCGTGATGCAGTCCGACCCGCAGGAGGAGTTCGACGAGATCCTGCTCAAGGCACAAGCCCCGATGGCGGCGATCGCAAAGGCGGTCACCGGCTGCGGCGCCCCGGAGGCATGGACGGTAGACCTCCAGCCGCAGGACGCATTCGCGGGGACGGCATCGTGATCTCCAGGACGCCGTTTGAGATGAGGAAGCCGGGGACCGGCATCGTGAGCGCAGCGCCGCCGATCGCGACCTGGGCGGCGGTCCCAGCATGAGCCCGCTCACCCCGATGGAACCCAATGCTGAGGAGGAGTGGGGAGTGACCTGGGAGATACGCGAAGCCACGCACGACGACGTCCCAGCGGTGGTGACGGGCGTGCGCGAACTGCTCGTCGAACTAGGCGGCAAACCGCTGGCCACGCCATGCGCTGGCGGAAACGGCGCACGCGCTAGTCGACGACGACAGCACCGGCGTCGTGCTCGTCGCCGAGCAGGAGGGCGAGGTCGTCGGCATCATCGGCGTCAGCTGGCAGGTTGCGATGCGCATCCCCGGCCGCTACGGCTTGATCCAGGAGCTGTGGGTCAAGCCGGAGTGCCGCTACATGACGATCGGCGCCGACATGGTCGGAGCGCTGATCGAGCTGGCGCGCAAGCAGGGCGTGGAGCGCATCGAGGTGGGCCTGCCGAGCGAGCGCTACCCGGCCCTGAGCGCCACCGAGGCCTTCTACATCAACAACGGCTTCACCCAAATCGGCATGCGAATGCGGAGGAACTGTGATGAGTGAAATGTTGGTGGTCGAGCAGCTCCTCGACACCGCGAACGGCAATGGCAACGGCGCACCCTTCATCCTCGACCGTCATGGACGCAAGATGCCGGGCCGCGACGACGAGCGCCGCACTGCAGAGCTGCGCGAGGGCCTGACACGCCACGAAGACGTGCGCACCACCCGAGCGGACGTCTCGACAGAGCACGTCGAGCGGGTGCTTTCCGCGCTGCACGAGCCCAGCTACCTGGAAGCGCTCAGGCAGGTGGACTGGCACGAGCCGCGGATGATGCCCGAGTGGGCACCACCTGGCCTGCCGGCGGACAGCCCCGTGTGGGCGGGCGTGTACGACACCGCCTTCGAGGGCGTGCGCACAGCGATGACCGCGGCCACAGCGATCGTCGACGGCGAGCAGTTCTCCTACGCCCTGTGCCGCCCGCCCGGGCCACCACGCCGGGCCGGCCTTCCTCGGCGGCTACTGCTACCTGAACACGGCCGCGGCGGCGGCATACACGCTGTGGGAAGGCGGGGTGAAAGGCGTCTGCATCCTCGACCTCGACTTCCACTTCCCCACGGGCACCGCAGCGATCGTGGCCCCGTTTGAGAACATCACGCTGGGCTCACTGCACGCCTCGACGCTGGCCGAGGTGCCATGGCGCCACGTCGTGCCGGCCGACGCGCGAGAACTTCATCGAGTTCAACCATCAGCCGCACGCGGACACCTACATCGAGGCGCTCGAGGAGCTGATCGTCGAGGTCGGCATGGGAGCGCAGGCGTTCGTGCTCTCGCTCGGCTATGACATCGTCGAGAGCGACCCGCACGGCTCGTGGGACTTCTCGCAACTGATCTTCATGGAGATCGGCGAAGTGCTCGCCTATGCGGGCCTGCCGGTGTGCGTCGTGCAAGAGGGCGGCTATGCGCTCGACGCGCTGGCCAACTGCAGCGAGGCTTTCGCCGCAGGCATCCTGATGGAGGAGGACGAGGACTGATGAATCCCCCAGAGAACCAAGGCACTCCTTCGGACACGCCGGATCATGACGGCGACGCCTCCGCAAATGGCCTCGCCCCCTTCCGCGCGCGACTGGACTTCCTTGACGGGGAGATTCTGCGGCTGTTGGGTGAGCGCTTCGAGGTCTGCCGCCATGTCGCCCACTACAAGCGCGAGCACGACATACCGATGATGCAGCCACAACGGGTTGTCGAAGTGCGCGAACGCTATTTGCGGCGCGGCGCCGAGGCAAACCTGCCGGCCGACTTCACGGCCGCGCTGTTCGAGCTCCTGATCGGCGCGACCTGCAAGATGGAGGACGAGCTGATCGCCCAATCCGCCGCCGCGGGAGACGGGATTCTCAAGCTGACGCCGATCCCGTCTCCCGCATCAGTCCTAACCCGATGCACCAGCCGGGGCTCGAACCCGGATCAGCGGATTTTAAGTCCGCTCCTTTCACCGCTTAAGGTACTGGTGCGAGGTGGCGCGACAATACCATATCTTTTGATTCGTCGCACCATTGGTGAAGAGCTCCCGCCGGGCCCGAAGATGCCGAGCACGCTGCAGGCCGTGGCCTGGGCGCGGCGCCCGCTGCCGTTCCTGGAGCGCTGTCAGAAACATTTTGGCGACATCTTCACCATTCAGGTCAAGCATGCCGGCACGTGGGTGATACTGGCCGATCCCGAGGATGTGAAGAAAGTGTTCACGGCCGACCACGCCGTGCTGGGCGTGGGGCTTGCCAACTCGATCCTGGGACCCCTGCTCGGGCCGCGTTCGGTGATGCTTTTGGAGGAGCCCGAGCACGTCAGGCGGCGCAAGCTGATGCTGCCCCCCTTCCACGGCGAGCGCATGCAGGGCTACAGCGAGATGATGGCCGAAGTCACGCGCCGCGAGTTGGCGACATGGCCTATCGGCGAGCCGTTCGAGCTGTGGCCGCATATGCAGGAGATAACGCTCGAGGCGATCATGCGCGTCGTCTTCGGGCCGGTGGAAACCGAGGAGTTGGGAAGGCTGCGCGGCTCGCTGCGGCGCCTGACCAACTGGATGAACGACCCCAAGCGCCTCAACCTGCTGGCCGCCGCGGGACCGAGCCGCTTCGCCGGCAACAGCGACTACCGCGCGATGATGGGCCCCGTCGAGGAGGCAGTGCTCGAGCAGGTGCGCCTGCGCCAGCAGGACCCAGGCCACAGCGACGGCAGCGATATCGCCGCGATGCTAGGAGAGGCGCGCTATGAGGACGGCGCGCCGATGTCAGAGCAGGACTTGCGCGATGAACTGGTGACGCTGCTTACGGATGGCCCCACGTCGAGCCTGATCTCGTGGGCCTTCGAGCGGATCTTGCGCCATCCGCGGCAGTACGCGCGGCTGCAGGCGGAGATCGATGCCGACGGCGAGGAAGGCCCCTACCTCGATGCCGTCGTCAAGGAGACGATGCGGCTGTGCCCGGCGGCGCCGATCGTCGTGCGCAAGCTGCTGGAGCCGATGGAGCTCGGCGGCTACACGATCCCAGCGGGGACGACCGTGGCGCCTTGCGTGCACCTGGTGCACCGCCGGGCGGACATCTACCCGGAGCCGCTGCGCTTCCGGCCTGAGCGCTTCCTGGAGCAGCCGGCCGGGACGTACACGTGGATCCCCTTTGGCGGGGGCGTCAGGCGTTGCCTGGCGGCTCCCTACGCGCAGCTGCTGATGAAGCAGGTGATCGGCACGGTCGTCGCCGAGTTCGACCTGCGCGCCGTCGAGCCGCGCTCGGAGCGGGCGCGCAAGAGCGCGATCGCGTTCGTGCCCCACCGGCACGCGCTGGTGATCGCAACGCCTCGTACAACGTCCGATCGGGGCGCGGCGGCCACCGGCGTCGTCGGGAAGGACGGTCCCGACAGCTGCCATAGCCGCGGAGGACTATCGGAAGACGACGTCCTGCAGCTTCCATTTTGTAGGATAATGCGAGAAATAACGAATTTCGCACTAAACCAATCCTTGAGAGGATCGCGATGTTACACGCACAGCTCTTCGCGCTCGCGCTATTGACGCTCGCACTGGCGAGCGCCGGCTGCGGCGAATCGACCACCAAGACAACGACCGTCATCGTGACACCACCACGCAAGCCGCTGACGCGCGCCGAAAAGGCTCAACTCGCCAGGGCGAGCGCGATCTGCAAGCGCATCGACGCGCGACACTCGTCGCTCAAGCTCAACACGCGCCCGGCGATCGTTCGCGAACTGCCGCGGTTCGCCTCCTACCAGCGAGCGGCGCTGGCCGAACTGATCAAGCTGACCCCACCCGCTTCGATCGCGCACGACTGGAGAGAGTTCACCGCCGCCGCCCAAACGCTCGCGAGCGATACCACCAGGTTGGCGACTATGTCGCGGCCAAGCAGTTCAAGGCCGCCAAGGGGGATCCTCGCCACGGTCGGCAAGGACGAACGTTACATAAGCGATCTCGCCAGCCTCGACGCCATCAACGGCTGCAAGCAGGTCTACTGATCCGTACTCCACAACTTTACAACCACCCGGAGGGAAACGCAATGTCTTACTCACAACTCGCCGCGCTGGCGGTCGCGGTCACCGCGCTGGCGGCGTCCGGCTGCGGCGGATCGTCGAAAACCGGATCAACCGGCAGCGCCGCAACCACGCCGGCTACCGGCACCGGCACGGCAGCGGCGACAACAACGACGGCCGCCACCACGCCGGTAACCACGGCGCCGAGCAAGCACCTGACGCACGCGCAAGTGGTCCTGGTCGCCAGGGCCGGCGCGATCTGCAAGCGCGTACACGCGCCGAGCGACGCTCAAACTCACCAGCCAACAGGCCTTCGTTGGCGAAATACCCGCGTTCGCGTCCTATCAGCAAGCCGCACTCGCCGAACTACACGGAATCACGCCACCCGCCTCGATCGCGCACAGCTGGAAGCAGTTCACGCATGCCACCGACATGCTCGCCGGTGACACCGCCGAACTCGCCGAACACGCTGCCTCTGCCACCGCGAGGAACCGGATCCTCCTCAAGATAGGCACAGACGAACAGCGGGTCGGCCTCCTGGCAAACCACATCGCCATCGCCGAATGCGAAAACGCCTTTTGACCGGCAGAACCGGAGCCCTACCCGGGACGCCACCACAAGAAGCGGAAGTGGCATCCGGGGAGACAGCTCTGGCCTCCCCGGCTAAATCAACGAATACTACTCACGTACAAGCAGGACGAACTATTACATCGTCCGCAGTGCGTTGCCGTTTACGAGTAAGATCGAATCCGTTCCTCTGACTTTCCCTGTTTTGGCAAGGGCATTGGCGCACGAAACTCCCTGTGCAGGGTTGATGATCAAGTCAACCTCTAATTCAGCTTCTAAATTTTCCACTAACAGAAGCGAATCTGCCACCGTACATTCGTTTTCCGTGGATTTACATAAAAATAACCAGCCGGGACTACCGGTACCGCCAGACCCCAGTAAGTCGGTTCCTGCAGCTTGCAGTTCAGTTAACCAAGGTAGGTGGACTGCCGAAGCCGTTACGGGTGCTTCGCATTCAAGGTTACTGCCTGCTGTCTTGGTGCACGTCGTCGGTTTTGCTTCTGTGACTTCTTCTTCTTTGAGGTTTAAAAGTTTTGTTACTTCACCTTCGTTGCCGGGGCCCACGGTACCTTCCTGCGAGCCTTCACAGTCCAGTGTCACTCCGCCGGACGACATTTCAATTAAGGTAGTTAACGAATCGACGGCTGTTTTTGATACGATTTCTTCCCAGCCGAATGTGTTATTGGTTCCTTTTACCGTGCAATCCGAGTTTTCGAATTCAAGTGGGGACGCTGTTTTCGTACACTGGTCCCATAATGCGGCGGACGCGCCACTCACACCGATCATGCTGAACGCAAAGATCGCAGCGAAAGTGACGCCCACTATATGGATCCTCTTCATGTCTTGACCTACCTTTCCCTAGTCCGAGACTTGATTGTCTACACAAAAAAGATCCGGCCGGGACTTATCTGGCATCGGTCCCGGCCGGATCTCGCACTACGTCTATGTGCTCCTCTTAGACTGCTATTTTTCGGTGACGGCCCATGTCTCCTTTGCTCTCACCGGTCCCGCTGCTTCCGATGTGAAGCCAATCATCGCACCGGTTTCTCCGACTGAAAGTCCACCTTCACCTGCCTGTTGCACGTTTTCGATGACTTCGAGGCGCAGATTTTCTACTACCTTCGCAAAGAAGTCCAATGCCCGGATATCGCTCCTGGTTTTGGGAAACCTCCGGGACATTCGGTCGATTCCGTCGGCGTCGGGCCGAAGAAGCCGAAGAAGCCGACATCTTCTTCTTCGATCGATGCCTTCAACGGGATCTCGGGAGATGCTGTAGACGAAGGATTCTCCGGCTTTCGCCGCTGTGCCGATGATCGCCCACGTTCCCTTCTCGGTGGCTTTCGAGGGCAATGTTCCGCCAGCGGTCCACGGGGAGCCGTTGCACGCGGATACCGGCGTTCCGCTGCCGACCTTGAATTCGCCGCCACCCTGTTCGCAGCCGCCTTCGCCGGCCGCGAGCGGTTTGACCGTGACGCTATCTCCGTTGGCGCCCTTTTCTCCGTTGCAGGCAAGCACCGGCGCTCCGCCGCCGACCGTGAATTCGCCGCCACCCTGTCTTTGCACGCCGCGATTTTGCTCGGCACCGCTTTGGCGGTAACGTTTTCGCCGTTGGCTCCCGGCGTTCCGTTTTGGCCATTCCCGCCCGGCCCCTGCGGTCCCTGAGCGCCGGTCGCTCCCGCCGCTCCGGCGGGTCCCGCCTTGCCCTTCAGCTGCTTGAGCACCTTTGGGCTGATCTGTTTGGTGGACGTGATCAGGTATTTGCTTGCCGCGAGCGCTCCGCCGCTCATGGCGAACACCAGCACAACGGTCATTGCAATGTTGGCGTAGGTGAGACGTTTGTGCATCCTCGAGAACATCGTTCTCTTCCTCCCGTATTCTATTTTTTCTTGGGTTTTGGTTTCGTCTCGTACCGTTTACGAGCCGTATGTTCACAGCCAGAGCGCTTGTTCTTCGGCTTCTTCTTGCAGGCCCTCAACGCGCTCGCCAGCTTCTGAGCGTTGGTCAACGGTTTCGTCGTCACCGCTTTGGGGAACGGGATCGGTGGGGCTTCGAGCAGTGGCGGTGAGGTGGGCTGTGTGAATGGCGAGGGCGCTCCCGTGGTCGTGAAGGTGGTGTCCGCGCCGTACGCGGTTGTATACCCGTTGTTCGCGAGCAGTCGGTAGTGGTAGGTGGTGCCCGGCTGTAGGTCCTGTAGCGCGAGTGCTACGGTCCTCGTTTCGTGGATGCCGAGTTCGATCCGTCCGGTGCCGACCTCGGGGCCGTACACGCCGGCCTGCGTGCCGAGCTGAAAGCCGTAGCTGCTCGTCAATCCGTCGGGTTCGATCGTGCCCGAGATCGTGGCGGCCGTCAATCCCACGCCGTTCGCCGCCCCGCTCGCGACGAGCAACGACGGCGCCGGTTCGGTGAGCAGTTCGACGTTAGCGCCGGCGACGACGACCTTCGTCTTTTTGCCCCGGGCGCCGGCTTCGCCTTCGGCGATCAGCCGGTAGTGGTAGTGGCTTGCCGGCTGCAGCCCTTCGATTTCACTAGACGCCGGCAGCATGCCGTAGATCGACGATCGCTGCGGCGCGGTCCTGCTCGCGTATTCGCTCGATTCGCATTCGGCGGATGTCTGGCAGGGACCGTATTCGAAGTAGTAGACGGTTTCGCCGTGCTCCGGATCGACGTTCCCGCTCAGCGCCGCGGCTTCGAAGCCCACGAACGGCGGTAACAGCGTTTCCAGCTGCGGCGCGATGGCAGCGTGGCGAATTCCCGTTCGCCGCCGGGGGGGCTGGTGGCGACGTTGTTCTTCGCCAGCAGCCGGTAGTGATAGCTCTGGTTCGGCAGCAGGCCACCGATCGACGCCTTGACGGCGACGTTCGCGGTGCCGTTGCCGTCGTCGGGCGGGCTCGCGGCCTGTTGGAAGCTGTACGGGTCGCCCGCCGAGCATGACACCCCGCCGCAGGCTCCGTATTCGAACAGCGACGTGGTGTCCCCGCCGTTAGGGTTCACTTCCCCTTCGAGCATGGCACTCGCGGCCGTAATTTCCGAGGAGGCCCCGGTGAACGCTTCAGGGGTCTGCACGACCGGACCGAACACATCAACGACCTTGTTGAATTTGTCGACGACATACACGTCTTGTGTCACGCGGTCCACCGCCACCCCCTGCGGACCGAATTCTTGCGGTCTCTGCGGATAGTGCGGACTGTTCGGGCTGATCGTTAACAGCAACACGCCGGTAGCGCTGAATTCCTTCACGGCGCTCTGGCCGGAATCGTCAACGTACACGTGACCGTTCGCCTGATCGACCGCCAGACCGAAATCTCCTAGTTCTCCGACCGGCAGTTGCGCGAGCAGTTTGCCTGACACGTCGAGCTTGTCAACGACGCCTTCGCCGCTATCGAGAACGTAGAGATCGCCATTTGACGGATCGACTGCTTCACACGCGCTGCCGGTCAGTCCAGCGTAGTAGCACGTGTTGTCCACCGCTACTGAGTAGGGGCGCTTGAAGGCTCCTTCGAGCGGCGTTTGTGCTTCGCACGAGGAGTTGAACCGGTACACCCGATTTTCTTCGCTTTTGGCGCCCTTGCTGCTCTCGCCTGTCGCGGCGTAGATCTCACCGGTCGCTTGATCGACCGCGACTCCCGTCACGCCCGCGAGTCCCGACGCGCAGAGATTCGAGGCTTCGTCATGGTAGATTGCCCCGCTGCCTCGGTCACCAATGTACAGGCCTCCTGGCGCCGAGAGGCTTTTGGTGTTGTCGATCGCCACGGAATATGGGTTGGTAAAGCCCGTCAGTTGGGAAAGAAATGCTCCCGTCAGACTGAACTCGTTGACCGCGCCGTTGAAGTAATCTGAGATGTACATGTCGCCCTGAGAGGGACCTGTCGTCTCGTCGACAGCCACGCCCCCCGGATAGAACGGTTCGTGCAGGGGTGCCGGTGGGGATGGGATCGAGCTTTCGTTGATTTCACGGAGGTATTCGTGGACGGGTTCGGCGAGAGCGGACGTGCTCGCCGCGAGCGTGCCGGCGGCGGCGATGGCGAGCGCGAGCAGTCCGGTCGAGACGGTCGTGCGGATTCTCATGTCGTCCTCCCGTGGCCGTTCTGACTGGCCGGTCGTGCCCGCTTGGCGTTGCGTGCGGGTTTTGCCTTGCCGCAGCCGGTGACGGCGATCGGTGTCGACTGGTGGATGGTCATGCCGTTCTGTGCTGTGAACGCTGTCGGCATCGCGAGTTTTGACTTGCAGAGGTTGCCGTTGGCGGCCAGCGCGGAGTCCCTGCCCTCAGGGAGGTAGAGCTCGAAACTGCTGAAGGGGACATCGGGGACGCTCTGGAACGTCGAGCTGGTGATCCCGGCTTTGCTGATGAACGTGGTGCCGACCAGGTCGATCCTGACGCCGCCGCTCTGCAGGACGACGATCAGGCTCGGGAATTTTTCACCGCCGTGAGAGACGAAGTACACCGGGCCGCTCAACCCTGCGGGCAGCACGGGCGTGGAGGCCTTCGCGATCCCGACGACAGACCCCGCGGGACAACCCGCGGGATTCGCTTCGAAGATCGCCGCGGTACACGCCTTCTGCAACGTCGTCAGGCGCGAGGGCAGCTGCTTAGGAAGGTCGACCTTGATCTTCGCGAAGTTCGCCTCGGTTCCCTGCGAACCAGCCGGATAGGTGATCTTCGTCAGAAGGCTCGCGCCGATCGCCCTGGAGGTGCGCGCCGACGTCGAGACGCTGAACCTCGGTTTGAACGCCAGCGCGGCACAATTGGTGACCTGGAAGGAGGAGGAGACCTGCGCGCTCTGGCCTTCGGCTGCTCGACAGGGTCCCCGCGACCGTGAGCGGGTCACAATCGGTCGGGTTGAACGTGAAGCCGGGACGGTCGATCGTGACGTTCACGACCCGCAACTGCAGCGGGATGCCGTCGAGCGCGGTCGGCAACGGGTCCGCGGTCACGACCAGCTGCGCGGTCGCGCGGGTCGACGTCGATCGCGGCCCTGACGACGACGGTGCCCGTGCCGGTGGTGCCCGTCAGCGTGTACGGGCCGGCCTTCGCCGGAACCACGATCGACAGGCCGTACGGCGCGCCCTTGTAGGGGCCGGTGATGAACACCTTCCCGCCCGTCACCAGGAACGGCTCGGCGCCGGGACCGGTCAGAACCTGCGTATGCCCGATCAAGCTCTGTTCCCCGCACGTACCCTGCGCCGCCTGCGGTTCGCCGCACAGGCTCACGCTCGAGAGCATCCCGAGCAATCCCGGGGGCATCCGCGTCTGCACGCCCGAGAGGAACCCGTCCGCGTCCGAGCGTCCGAACGCGAGCGTGAACGGGCTGAAACCACCCGCCTGGTTACTCGTCGTGCCGGCCGTGAACGACGGATCGAACTGCGGCGGGCCGCAACCCGTCACTTCGAAGCTGCTCGCCAGCAGCGCGTCCGGCGTGAACGGCGAGCTCCACGGCGTGAAATCGGCGTTCGTGCTCGCGGGCCCGCACGTCCTGGGGTTCGCGAGCGTCGCGCGCGGCCCACCACCGAGGCTCGACGTCAAATGTTCGAACGGCAGCTTGCGGGTTTTCGGGGAACGTCGATCGTCAGCTGCCCGGTCTGCTGGTCGATCGAGCCGTATCCCACCAGCTTGACCGTCAGCGCGTCGCTGCCTTCGCCGATCAACTGCAGATACAGACGCACCATCCGCCCTTCCTGCGCGTCCGCGGAACTGCACGGCCCGCACAACGGCGTGCCGAGGAACACCTTGCCGTTCAACGGCTGCGCCAGCACGGGCGTCGTGACACGCACGGTCCCGACCTGGGAACTCGGTTCACAGGACGCGGGGCTCAGCGAGGACGGCCCAAGCTCGTTAGCTTCCAACAGCGGATCCGCGTTCGGATCGTCCCTGCACGACATCAGGCCCTGCGCGGCGGAAGGGGAGACCACCATCCCCATTGGCAGCACGACACGCACGTCGCGCACCTGCGGGGTCGCCGTCAGCGCCGGATCCTCGGTCTGCGGCACCCCCAGCGTGACGCCCAAGCCGACGGGCTCGCCCGCCAGCGTTTCATCGGGCTGCACTTCCAGGGAGGAGCTGAACGCGAGCGAGCCGCAACCCGTCAGCGGCGGCAGCGTCCCCGTTGCCGTGCTCCACGTCGGGTCGTCGTGATCGCGACTACCGTTCGGCTCGAGCGCACCCGGATCCTCCCACGAATCCGCGGCGCCAACACCCACCAGCGGCAGACCCGAGCACTGCGTCGGCAACCGCACCAGCGCCACGGGCTGATCGCCACTTGACTGGCCACCGCGTTCACAAGCCGACGGCAGCGCCGGCGGCGGCGCGCCGAGATACCAGTTCGCAGACCTGGCCGCGCTCCGGATCGTGACTGGGGTCGGCCGGCACACCCCACAAGCTGATCGTCGCCGCCGAGAGCCGCGCGACAGACGCAATCCCCGAACTGATCGCGCTCAACCCGTAATCTTCGCCGGTGCGCACGCTCCCGCTGATCACATAGTTCAGCCCGCCGACATGCGCAATACCGAACTGGGCGGGATGACCTTGCTGCGGCGTCAGATTATACAGAGGATACTGGTGGACTTTACCCAAAGTATCCAGCATCGCCGTCCCGACCTGAGTGCTCGCCGAGCACGTCCCTTCGGCAAAGACCGCCACAGGACACGTCGGCGTCGCCTGCGGATCACGATCAAGCCCGGCGGCAGATCGCCCGCGACGTCGCGCACGTCACCCCCCGCGGCGACGTTGGGCGGGATTTCCCCCGCTGTGGCCTGGCTGTTGAGCTGCACCGTGGTCGTAAGCTCATACGGGGTGCCGCCAGCCTGCGTATAGGGCGCGTCACACGCAAACCCCCTTTCACCGCTCGCATCGGCGCAACTTGTCATCCGAAAGCTCGCGAGACCGAACGACGCATGCGAATTCACAGGGTCCTGCGCGGTCGCAGACGCGACCGCTCCACCGCCTTCGACCATCACTTCGTTTGATATCGGTTCTTCCGCAGCGAACGGGGACACGTTGACCCCGACCAGCATCGCCACGGTCTGCCCCGGCTCGATCGAAACACCCGAGGCCGAAGCGGGAAAGCTGCACGTGACCACCCGCGCGCTCGGCGCCGAGCAACTCACGCCATATTGTGGTTCGAACTTCGTGAGATCGGTCTTCCCGAGCCCTGACCAGTAGAAGGCAATGGAGGAATCGTAGGACACCGCCGCCGGCAGCCTGTCCGTGAGCGTGACCTCCCCAGCCGGACCCTTCCCGACATTAGTAGCGACCACATCGTACTCACTGACGCTGCCAGGCGCCAAATACGTCCCCCGCACATTCGACTGCACAGTCCAACTCACAGCCGCCGATGGCGCAGCCACCGCCCCAGACACAGCGAACCCCGCGAACGTCACCACGGCAACAACACCCGCAACGGACAAACAGCAAACCACTTTTCGCATAACGCTCATATTTACCGCCCCCCCCGATAGTCGCCGCGCTTCGCTTGCTTCCCGGCCTTCTTACCCTTGCGCTTTTTCGAGCCAACCTTCTTCTTCTTGCTCGTCTTGGCCGGCTTCGATTTCGCGAGAACACCAGACTGAACCGAGGACGCCACAGGATTACCGAGCCCGGAAAACGTCGCGCTCGCCGGCGCGCCGAGCAACGAAGGCACACTCGGCGGCCCCTGACACGTATCCCCCGAGCAGCCGCCGGCCGGCACCGGCGGTTCCGGGAAACCACCACCGATCCGCGCGTCATAGATATCCAACAGCCCATCGGAGTCCTGCGGCAGGATGCTCTGCGCCGTCTCGAAGAAAACATCCCGGCCCGTCTGCGAAACTACAGGGTTTTCATCATTACTCTGCGAAAGCCCGGTCGAGATCATCCCAACACGGCCTTCATGCCACACATAGACGTTCATGTCGCCGTTCACCGCGCGCGAGGAGAGCGGCTCCGCACTCGAGAACACGACCGTCGAGCCGTCATCGCTGATCGCACGCGTGTCCAACCTCCACGTCGCGACCGCCGTCAACTCAGTTACGTTGGTCTCCGGGGTCGGGGCTATGCTCGCGTCGAACGCGTCGTTGTTGCCGTTGTCATCGCGGCTGCCTTCACCGAGCGATACGCGCACCAGCCCACCGGTTTCCGCGTCATACCTGTACACATCCGCGGCCGTGTCCACATCATCTGGTGTGAGCCGCGCGCTCGTCACGAACACCAGGAAACGACCGTCAGGCGTCGTCTGTGCTTCAGGACCTTCCGCAGCACTACCCACAACACCGTCGACTCCAGCGACCGCGATAAACGCGGTCGTACGAGTCACCGTATCGTACACATACAGATTGTCCGCGCCGGCCTGCGGTGAGCTCCCCGTGCTCGCGTTCGCGCCCGCGAGCACAGCAGCCGACGCAAAATACACGTGCGAACCATCGTCACTGGAGACAACAAAGGCACCTTCCACGCCAGGAGGAGTGATCGGGACGACTTCGCTGATCGCTTCACCACCCGATTCACCATCTATCACATCCATCAAAAGCTGGTTGCCGGCCCCATCGACAAAGGCCTTTGAGCCGTCTGCCGAAGCGGCCAGGAAACTGGACTGCACAAACGCCGACGAACGAAACGCGGACAACTCAAACGTAGACGAATCGTCCACGCGAACATACGACACTCCACAATGACTGAAAAATATCTCCGAGCCGGTTTCGCTGATCGCATGAGGACGGCCCCCATCGAGTTGAACCACATTTGGTTCCCCTGCCCCTGGGCATGGCGGCAAGATCGAACCGCCCGGCCCATCAGGCTGACCCACGACCGCGACTTCCTCTTCACGCGGTTCGAGACCACCCACCCCCACAATCTCATAAAGCCCACCCCCGGATGTATTGAAGAGCACATGCGAAAGGTCACCGGACGCTCCCGCAAACCCGCACCCAGCAGCCACGCAGCCCGGGAACGTCGCCAGACCGTCCGGCAAAGGCCACGCCTGCGCAAACGACACTTCCCCGCCACCGCAGAGATTGCTCAACACCAACGCCGACCCACCCACAGCTTCTTCTCCCACAGGCGGAAAATCGGGGCTGACCTGCTCACACAAATCGGGAGAATATTCCATGGAAAGAAGGGGAAACCGTCCATCCACCGGCGGCGGATCGGTCGAAGACGTTACCCACCCACCAACAGTACGCCGAGCAACATAATTAGCCTCCAGCCAAACAGACCTCGCACCCGCAAACGCACCAAGCGAGCTGAACACAACCCTTTCACCATCAGCCGAAACACCAAAATTCCCCACCCCCAACTGGACAGGGTAATCAGCCTTATACGGCGGGCTGACCATCTCATACGCGCGGCCTTCAGGCAACACCCACGCCCCAGCCGAACCCGCGAACACAGCCCCACACAACCACGCAAACCCTACACAACACGCCATCACACCCAAACGACGTACTACACCCAAACCACAAACACCACCGACCCCCCACCACAACAACATCCTCAACCACCCCTCCCGATCACAATCAAGAAAAGCTAGCCGGGGCTCGATCCATACCGAGCCCCGGCCGAACATCAACAAATGCTACTCAAGCGTATACGGAACAACTATTCCATTGCTCGCAACGCATTACCATTCACGAGTAATATAGCACCTTCGCCTTCGACATCGCCCAACGGCGCAAGACCATTAGTACAGTGAGCTAATTCGTTCGGGTTAAAGATGAGATCCACCTCTAATTCTGACAGTAAGTTACTTACTAACAAAAGTGTATCTGCTTTTTCGCATAAGTTTTCCGTGCTTTTACACTTTACCAACCAGCCGGGGTTACCGCCGCCTTCATGCGGCTCCAATAAAAGGGTTTCCGCAGTCTGCAGTAACGAGAGCCAAGGCAGATTATCCGGTGACACGACCGCAGGCGCTTCGCATTCCAAGTTACTGCCCGCCGTCTTTGTACATGTCAGTGGTTCAGTTGCTGTAATCGGTTTCCCGGCGGCGTTTAAGAATTCCGTGAGTTCGTTTTCAGCCCCAGGACCGACAAATCCATCGGCGTAGCCTATGCAATCTACCGTTACGCCACCACTCGTCAAATTGAGTAAGGTAGTTAACGAATCAACCGCTGTCTTTGCTTTGATTTCTTCCCAGCCCCATGTCCCGGGACTAGCTTTCGTAATGCAGTTGCTTTCCGAGAATTCCAGCGTTGTCGCTGTCGTCGTGCACTGATCCCATAATGGAGCGGCGGACGCGCCGCTCACTACGATCATGCTGAACGCAAAGATCGCGGCGAACGCGATCCCTACTATATGAATCCTTCTCATATCCTTCAACCTTCCTTTCCCTCGTCCAAGGCTTGGTTGGCCTCTTCCGAGGCTCGATGTGGCCGGGCCGAGCACTCGTCCATTGGTCAGAGAGCGCGGGGTCCGACCCCCATTCACTGCTGGTCGCTACCAAGCCGCCGATAGGACCAACGCCTCCGGCGACCTTCGGAGTATTCTCGTCTATGGCGGGCACAGCTGCAAGGCGTGTTTCTCACTCCTTCCATTTACAGCTCGCATTACGCAATCGACGTGGCCACTGTGACTCAGCGGGCTCGACCCGCTAACCCACGGCCCACACTCCTCAGCCCTCGCTCCAAAATTCTGAATACCGGGCCTATACGTACCCTCGCAGATCCGTAAGCGGCTGTCAAGCGAACAGGCAGCCAGTGTTTCTGACTCTCTCCGTCGGGCGTTGTCAGCTGTAGTAACGCGCCACGACCTGCAGCTGGCTGAAGAGGTCGTGCGCGAAGACGAGCACGATGATCGACGCCCCGACCGCCGGCCCCCAGCGACGACCGGCGCCGCGCGCGGCCAGCACCAGCACTGCGCCCCACAGCGACAGCGTCGGCAGCAGATAGCGGGGCTCGGCGAAGTCCGCCGGCGAGGACGAGGCTTCGTAGTAGCCGGTGGCCCCGACGAGCAGCAGCACGCCGCAGCTCATCGTTGCGTATGTGAGCAGCTCGGCGGCACGATCTCGCAGCGCGGTGCGAGCGCTCGCGAGCTCGCGCAGGCAGAGGATCCCGATCAGGGCCGCCGGCACCACGGCCACGTCGTAGACCCAGGCGGGGAAGACCGTGTCCAGCCAGCCGTACAGGCCGACCAGTCCGTTGAACCAGAGCTGGCGCGTGGTGAAGAGTTCTCCGAAATAGTTGTGCATCCACGGCAGCCGCGGGAGGTACAGCTGCCAGATGTAGCTGAGCTCGCCGGATATCGAGTTCTGCCCGTGCAGATACGTTTCGATCTCGCCGGAGACCACGCCGCCAAGCGCGGGGTGATTGAGCGCGACGTTGATGAGCGCATAGGCGACCACGGGGCTCAGTGCGATCGCCAGCGCCGGCGCGAGCAGACGGGCATAGGCGACTCGCCCGCCCGCCCGCGCTTCGCGCCGCGCGAGCAGGATCAGCCCAAGGAGGGCGCCAGGAGCCATGCCGAGGAAGTTGAGCTTCGTCAGGAGGCCGACGGCGATCACCGCGCCCGTCGCCGCCGCGAGCCGCCGCGTCAGCCCGCGCCGGAAGGCGCGCGCGAGGCAGTAGAAGAGCGCCGCGCAGACGGCGGCCAGCATCGCGTCCGGATTGACCCCGCCCGAGATGAACCCCAAGAGCGGGGCCAGTGCTGCCCCCAGACCGCCCACAGTCCACGCCCACGGCACGCGCGGCAGCGCCTCGCGCAGGAACAGGAACACGAACAGCGCGGTGAGCCCCGCCATCACCGCGCTCAGGAGCCTCATAAGCTGCAGGCGAGCGAGGATCGTCCCGGACGAAGCAAGGAAGTAGGGAATCGTCTGCAGCGCGTAGTAGAGCGGAGGCTGGGAGGTGGCGACCCCGGCGGCGCCCGAGCCTCGTCTGGAGAGCGGCCGCGAGAGGCTGTGTTCGAGGGCCAGCTGTTCCGCGCGCGAGGAGATTGGGTGCACGGAGGGGTTGAAGCGAACCTGATAGGTGTGCAGGCGTTCTTCGGCAACGGTCTCCTCCTGGGAGAAGACGCTGGCGTGCGATCGCGGCAGACTTCCGTTCTCGGCGAGCTGCTGCACGTAGGCAAAGTGGAACAGCTCGTCTGTCACCTGGAAGGGCGGCGTGATCAGCGACCAGCATGCCGCGTTCAAGAAGGCGACCAGCGCGCACACCCTGGCCGCCGTCGGGATCCGCCCGAGTGCGCGTCGCGAGCGCGCCAGCCTTCGTCGCGGCCGCGACGAAGACTCCCCGGCCCGGGCGGTGGGGCGCTCGCCGGCGATGCTCACCGCAACTCCCTGACGGTCAACCACATAGCGGCGGCCAGCACCCCCGCCATCAGCGCCGCCGCAAGCAGCGCGATCCACGCGCCGGCGGCCCAGTGGCCGAGGCCCATGCGCCTCGCGACCGACCGTGCCTGGGACAGCCACGAACTGCTCCCAGGCTCGAGGTAGTCGATCCTCATCCGCCCGCCAAAGGGCGATCCCGAGGGCGAGCTCACCTGCTTTTCGGGGCTCGCTCTGCTCCCATCCATACTGACGAGACCCGCCATCCGCCCGAGCGCGAAGCACACCCTCACCCCGGAGGCACCCACGCGCACCGGCCGCACCGCGACCGTGGGAGATTCCCCGATCCACCCGGCGTCGCGCACCCCGCTCGTGAGCACCCGTTCACCTCGTTCACCTGAGAGCACCGCGACGGTTACGCGCGGGCCGAAGAACGAATATATCGAAAGGCGGATCGCCGACGTGCCCGGCGGCAACGTCTCGCCCGCCTGGCACCCCACAGTGCTGACAGAGCTCTCCGCAAACGGCTGCCGCAGCGGAGTGAAATCGCTCCCGACGACGACAGGCGGCGAGCGTGTCAGCGTGACCGCAAGCGCGACGGCCACCAGCACGAGCCCTACCGCGAGCGTGGCTCTGACACTGACCACCTTAGCTCTACCCCGCGACGTCTTATTGAATCCTCTCCACATAGCGGAATGATACATATGCTAAGGCCCGCCCTCGCTGGAGCGCCGGCGCGTGGATGTTCAATCCCGGCGCAGCCCGAGGATGCTGAGCAGGAACGAGGAGAAGATCACCTGTATGCCTAGCACGAGCAGGGTCGCGGCGGCGATCGCGGTGCGCTCCTGGGGAGACTGCCGCAGCCGCCAAAGGATGGTGAATCTCCTAAATTGTTGCTGGCACGTTCACTGCGCGCGCCGGTCCTGAGAACGAGTCAGAAACATTCAGGTCAGAAACATTTCCTCCGCGACCTTGACGGGCGATCGTAAGATGAAGCCCCAACGGCAAAGACAGGCCGCGCCAAAAAACCAAAGCCCGATTGTTGTATAAGATGTGATATTCGGGCTATGGCAGTTTGCTAGCCTTCCGCCATGGAGGCAACCGGAGTTCATATCGCTCGGCCTGTAGCGACAGCCTGGCGCGCGGCGCGGGTCCCACGCTGGAGCGCCGATGCGTGGATGTCGATCACGGCGGTCACGCTGTTCGTGGGGATCACCTTCTGGTGGCTGACGCAGGATCGCAGCATCCCGATCTTCGACGCAGGTCTGCACCTCTCCTTGACGATGGATGTCTACAAGGATCTGCGCGCCGGACACATTGGCACCGCGCTCACCCTGAGCATTCCCTACCCGCCGTTTGCCTACCTTGTCGGCGCGCTGGGAGTATGGATCGGTGGCCTTGGCGTCGCCCCGCCAGTCATCGCTCAGAACCTCATCTTCGTTCCACTACTCGCGCTCGGGTGCTACCACGTCGGACGGTTGGCGTTCGGCACGCGCGCGGGTTTGCTCGCTGTGCTGTTCGCGCTCGGCTCGCCGTTGATCACAGCGCAGTTCCACGTGACCATGACCGACGCGCCCGAGACGGCGATGGTCGCCGTCTCGGTGTGGCTGATACTCGCCAGCGAGCGTTTCTCGCGCGTCTGGGTCTCCGCCGCGGCCGGCGTCGCGGTCGGCCTCGGGCTGCTGACCAAGGAGCCGTTCGCGTTCTTCGTGGCCGGAGTGATAGCCGTGGCCTTGGTGCGCGGCGGCTGGAGGGAGTGGCGCGGGCTCTTGGCGTTCGCGCTGGTCGCGCTCGCGATCGCCCTGCCGTGGTACGTCCACTACTTCTCACACGTGAAGGCATTGGCCGAAGGTGCGGCCCTTCCTTCGTCATCCGCATACAACGAACGGGGCATCGCCCCCGCACGCTTCTCCGGCGCAAACCTCACGTGGTATTTCTGGAACATCGCCAACTTCCAGCTCTACGCTCCGCTGTTCGGGTTCGCGCTGGTCGGTGGGGCATGGACGATCGTGGGATTCGCGCGCCGGCGCCCGGTCAGTCCCTTGGCATGGGAGCTCACGGTGGGAGCGCTCGTCGCCTGGTTTGCAATCACCGAGACGTTTGTGCACGATACCCGCTACAGCATGCCCCTGCTGCTCTATCTAGCCGTATTCGGCAGCGGTTGGATCGTGCGACTCCCACGGACGGGACGCATGATCGGCACGGGCGCGCTTGTGCTCGTCGTGATCGCCAACACGCTCGCGACCAGCTTCGGCATCGGAGGGGCATTGAGGATGACGCTCCCGGGAGCCAAGCCGGCGCTGCTGGATAACCCTGGCGTACTCACGTTCTACTCAAACGGGGGATTCCTGGTGGCGGGCCCGCGCCGCGACGGCGACGTGCTCAGGCTGATGCAAGCGCTGCACCGCAACGGCGTGCACGTGATTACGTGGGCCAACATCGCCAGCGAAGAACCACCACCTGAACTCACGCCAAGCTTCTCCAGCGCGGGACTCGAGGCGTTCGCGCTGATCGCGGGGCTCGAACTCGCGAAGGGAGCGCCCTCAACCCGCAGCGAAGCGACCCTCGGCCACGGTCCGGTCGAAGCGAGCCATGCTCCCCCGTGCGTGAAACTCAGCGACGGCTCGGGCGTGTGGATACGGCTCGGTAACCCGAACGTGCCGGACGTCAAGGACTACTGCCCGTTCCGCCATCCGGCCTATTACGCGTCCTACTGAGGGGGTCGTCCCGCGATGGTCGTGACATGGGTGGCGACGACCTTGTCGAATGCCTGTGCCAGACCGTCACAGGCCCCGCGCCATCTCGGTTGAATTTCCACCGTTCACGTCCTATCAGAGGGCGGCGCTCGCCGAATCGAGCAAGCTAACTCCTCCCGCCTCCATGACAAGCTACTGGAAGCGGTTCGAGGCAGGTAGACACAAGCTCGCCGCCGGTACCGCGCGAGTGTTTCTTACTTTTTGGCGGAGTCTCCGTCACAGTGAAAACCACGCGCCTCCAGATGCTTCATGTTTCTCACTTTTTGCTCTGCGCGTGCTCCACTTTCGGTATGCTCGACTCGACCTCCTCGCTAGCTCATGACAACCAACCTTTTTGACTATTTCGAGGAAGTACCGGGAGACGCTGGGACTCATGCGCCATGGGCTGCGCGCGCGCCGAGGCGGACGAACGCCAGCTTCGACATCAAGCTCGTGCCGCGCACGCCGAACTGGCAGAACGATCCCGAGTCGCTCAGCGCGCTCGAACGCCTGCAAGATGAGCCGTGGGTGGCCATGCTGACGCGCACCGGCGACGGTGTCGAGCTGCGCCTAAGCGACAGCTGGATCGAGACGACCGGAGCGGCGCTTGAGGCCGGCGGGGGCGCCGAAGCCGCGCTCGTCAACCTCGCCCGCGCGCAGCGCTACGCCGCGGGCGGCTTTGCCGAGGAGGGCATCGACGAGCGCGAAGACTCGCTGACACGCGAGCTGCGCATGCAGAACGACGCGGCAGACGAGCTGCTCAAACGCGTGATGAGCGGCGAGAGCGAGGCACTGGAGCTGTGGTTCAAGACACGCGCTTGGGTGATATCTGGCCAGCGCAAGACACTCGCGCGTCTCGGGGTCGCCTTCGACAGAGTGTTCTTCGAGTCGGACTTCCTCGAGGAAGGCAACGAGCTTGTCGAGCGCGGCCTGCGCGAAGGCAAGCTCGAGCGACGCCTAGACGGCGTCGTGATCTACGACACCGGCGTCGAGCACATGGAGGAAATGCCGCTCGTACGCGCCGACGGACAGACCACACAGCACATGCGAGCCGTGTCCTACTGGATGGGCACACCCAGCGTCCAAGGCGTAACGACGATCCAGATCACCGGCACCGAGTGGGTAGCCCACTCCACCTGCATCCGCCAATTGATGGGCGAGCTATCTGAGGAGAACCCCAGAACCCCCAACCCCCTTTGTTCCCGAGCGCCATGGCCTGGCGGTCGTGAACGCGCGGGTCAGACAGATCGGCCTTACGACACCGGGATCCACGGCCCGAGACGCCGTGCCAGAAGCATATCTTACCCGCATTTCACTGCCCATGGATATAGAATAAGACACAACAGTACTCAACCAACCCTCGGGAGGGAAAGACGATGTTACACATATATATTGCCGCACTCGCGCTGACGACAATCACGCTCACAACATCGGGCTGCGGCGGATCGTCTAACGCCACATCAGCCCAAGTCTCGAAAGGCCTCACAGGGACAGGCACGACAGGCCCGAGGTCCACATCGATTTCAACAGCCGGCAGTACAACAGCAATCAAGACCTCACTGAGTAATAGCCCGGCCAAGCTGGTCGTCGAGCTCGATGCGATTTGTAAGCGCGTACATACTGACTATAATGCGACGATCAGTCATGCAAAGGAACAACAATATATTCACAATTTGCCCGAATTTGCGTCATATGAGAAAAAAGAATTTACAGAACTAGCTAGACTCGTTCGAGCAAGTTCATTTGCTCGGCGCTGGAAGCAACTCGTCACAACGGCCCAAGCGCTCGCAGATGCTACCACGAGAGCCGGTAGGTACGTCGAAGCCGAAGGCATCGATGCAGCATTGAGAGAAGGCTCAGACATAAGCCGCGAGGAAGCCCTACTGACCGCTTTCGCAACGCGTGACGGTCTCACCAACTGCACGCACATACAGACGGGATGACACGGCATAGTTACTCAGTGCTAGACGACCGGGCAGAGCCCACCATCGAGGTTGATGGCGGCACCCGTGACATAGGAAGCGCGCGGCGAGAGCAGGAACGATGCGGGGGAAGCAAACTCCTCCGGGCGCCCGACACGCCCATTGGTATGCCGGCGGTCGTGACCATGCGCTCGTAGTAGGCCTCGGGTGCGATTCCGAAGCGCTCAAGATCGTCGGCTTGCCTGACGTCGCCGGCGAAATCGGAGACATCGCCCCCGATCTCGCGCAGCGCACCCGCCGCGTCCGCGAGCCGGCCAGCGTCGCGCGCCATCAAGGCCACACCAAGGGCCCCCTCCTCAACGAGCCGCCGCGCAAGCGCCATGCCGAGCCCACTCGAGCCGCCCGTGATCAGGAATGTCTTATCCGCCAGTTCGAGGTTCATCCCACTCTACGACTGTCTCCCACTCCTCCAGATCGGGGTATCCCATGGCCGCCGGGACCACGCCCAGGCTGCGGTGCTCCTCGACATCGCGGCGCAGGATCAACTCCATTCGGAAGGGCCTAGCGTGAGGAACGTGGGGACAGGAGACATGCGATATGTCCATCATTGAGGGTCGGTCGATCCCTTTCAATTATACGCGAGTCCCATCAGCCGTAGTAGCGCCCAACCACGAGTAGCTGACTGAAAATATTTAGGGCCAGAAAGAGAACCACGATGACGGCGCCGGCAGCAGGGCCCCAACGTCAACCCGCACCGCGAGCCGCAAGCGCGAGCCCCAAGCCGAAGAGCGCCAGCAAAGGAAGGAAATAGCGGGGCTCGGCGTAACCCAGGCCTTCGCTGGGAGAGCTGTAATAGGAGCTGAGGCCGATCAGTGCCATCAGTCCTACGCACATGGCACCGTAGACGACGATCTCAGCAAGGCGCCGGCGCAAGGCGGCTCGTGCGGCGAAAAGCGCCCTGAAGCACAACGCAACCAGGATGCCAGTGGGCACGAGTGCGAGATTGTTGAACCCAGCGCGGGAATGAGGTGTCGAGCCATCCATAGAACCCGACCAGCCTGTCGAACCAAAGTTGGCGCGTCGTAAAAAGGCCGGGGAAGTAGTTCCTCATCGTTGGCAGGCGCGGCAGGTACAGCTGCCATATGTAGCTGGCCTTGTCGAATATGGACCCTTGCGCATACCCGGATTTGAGGCTGGTCGAAACGATGCCAAGCACCCCGTGGCCCGACGCCACGTTGACGAGGGCGTAGATGCATACCGGGCTCACGGCGATCGCCAGAGCGACTCCAAGGTTGCGATACGCAGATCGTCCATGGGCGCGCGCGGAGCGCACAGCGAGCACAACCAGTCCGAGGACGATGCCAGGGGCCAGTCCGACGAAAGTGAGCTTCGTCAGGAAACCGACCACGATCGCCACGCCGATCAGGATCGCCAGTCTCAGCGTGAGCCCGCGACGAAACGCTCGGGCGAGGAGGTAGAAGATCGCCGCCGAGACCGCCGCGAGCATCGCGTCGGGACTCATCGCACCCGACATGAAGCCGAGCATCGGTGCCAACGCCACGCCGAGGCCGCCGACCGTCCACGCCCACCGGGGTCTCGGCAACGCCTCACGGAGGAACAGGAAGACGAACAGCGCGGTCAGCCCCCCCATCAGGGCGTTCAGCATGCGCATCAGCTGGAGTTGATCGAGCAGCGTACCGCCCGACGCCAGTCCGTAGGGAATCGTCTGCAGCAGGTAGTACAGCGGAGGGCTGTAGTACGCGCCACCGACCGCGCCGTTTCCGCGGCGAGAGGGGTGTTGGGCGAGGCCTTCTTCCAGAGTCCGCTGTTCGGCGGCTGCGGAGATCGTGCGGTTTTCCGGACTCTGGTGGACTTCGTATAGGTGGATGTCGCGCTCCACCACTTCCTCTTCCGGCGAGAAGGTGTATGCGTTGGAGGTGGGCAGTCGATGGTTCTCGGCGAGCTGTTGCGTATAGGCGAAGTGGAACGGCTCGTCCGGAACCTCGAAGGGGGGCGTCACGAACGACCAGCACAGGGCGTTCAGGCACGCTACGAGGGCGCAGACCCAGGCTGCGCGAGGGACTCGCGCGAACGCTTTCGCGACGCTCGTCGCGCTTCGGCGAGCGTCAAGCGCACCGCGAGCACGGCGACCGCGAGGGAGAGCACGAGCGCGAGTGACGGGCGCGAACGCCTTCGCGACGCTCATCGCATTTCGGCGAGCGTCAGGCGCACCGCGAGCACCGCGACCGCGAGGGAGAGCACGAGCGCGAGGAACGCTATCCAGGTTCCACTCCAGGCGCGACCCAGTCCCATGCGGTAAGCCACCGAGGAGGCCTGAGACAGCCAGGATTGTGCCGCGGGGCGCAGGTATTCCATGCGAAGGGCCATGTCTTGAAAGGAGAGTTTCGCTCCCGCCGGGGGCTGGCGTATCGGCGTCCCCCGAATTTGGATGTGTTCCGCGATCGGCCCGATCTTCGTGCAGATGCGCTCGCCGCCGACCGAGTCGGTCAGGCCAGCCATCGGTATGCCCACTTTCGGCGCAGACCCCCAACCGGCGGCCTGGTGACCTTCGGAGAGGACGCGCGAGCCCGCGAGCACCCGCAGAGTTACGTTGGGACCGGCGGCGGGGGCTTCTATCGCCACCCGGATAACCGAGGTTCCACTCGGAAGCCGGCCCAACGGCTGACAAGTTTCAAGGTCTCCTTTTTTCAGGCTGCCGTCAACCTGGGCTTGGACCCCATTCGTCCCGGCCGTCGCCAGCGGCGAGCCCACCAGGACCGCGATCACCGCGATGGTCATCAGCGTCAGCGCGATACCCAGTGCGACTACCGCGCTCCATCGCGCGGGTCTGGGGATGTTGGTTTTAGAGCCGGAGTCGGTCATTTAGAGCCGGAGTCGGTCGTGGAGCTGCCTTGTCAAACCGGCGCCGGGATGCGGCCTCGCTCTGGTCAGAGCGCCCGACCCGATCGGCCCGGAGGGAGCGCAAGTTTGATATCACTCCGTGAGCTCAAGCACAAGGGAATATCAAGAGAGTGTTTCTCACTTTGGACAGACGCCGATGAGAGCAAGGACACTCAAGGACGGGGCTAAATGTTTTTCACTATTCACAGTGGCCCGGTCATCGACCCAGCAGCTCGAGCAGACGGAGCAGAAGACGCCGGTAGCGCTCCATGCACGGGTTGACCCAGCGTGGCAGGCCAGTGTCGATCAGCTGTGTCTCGATGCCGGCAGAAAACCGGTACAACACCTGGTAGTCGGAGACATTTCGGGTGAGTTGAACCGAGCGGCGCCAGCGGAGGAGATCGGGCGCCTGCCCGAGCAACGAGATCCAGGCCCGCGCCTTTTCTGCAAGCCAGCCCTCGGAAATCGCACGGGTCAGAACGAGAGCCTCGGCGATGAGCAATACCGGGGCCAGCAGCACGAGCGTGCACAGCCGCAGGTTGCTTATTAGCGCCCACGCACGATTTCGCTCAAGATAGAACCACTTGTGAGCACCCTTCTCAAACTTGTAGTCGTGCACAACGACCGCTTCCGGGCAGTAGCGCACCCGCCTGCCGCTCAGCCGCATGCGCCACGCCAGATCCGTGTCGTCCACATACAGAAAGAAGTGGGGACACAGCCCCCCGAGCTCCAGAAACGCCTCTCGCCGAACGAGCAGCGCCGCGCCCGACACGGCCGCCGTGTCGCGGGCGAGTCCGTGCTCGCGTGGACGGCCGTACCCGCCCGACCACGAGATGCCGGCGATGTTGACCGGATTGTCACCCGCGTTGACCCGACCGTCCGGAAGCAGCACCTGAGCGCCCACGATGGCAACCTCATCGTCGTCCACGGCCTCGAGCAGCCGCTCCAGGCAGTCAATCGAGGCGACCGCGTCGGGGTTCAGGAAGAACAACCACTCGCTGCTCGCCGCTCGAGCCGCAAGATTGGCGGCGCCCGTGTACCCGAGGTTGGCGCCAGGATGCACGATCCGCACCTTCGAGGAGATCCCGCTGGCGGCAAGAGCGCGCGCGGTCGCACCCTCCGGGTCGTTGTTGACCGCCAGCACTTCCGCCGGCACCCGCGACTGGCGGAGCAGGCTCTGGATCGCCCTCGCGGGCGCGACGGGATCGGCGTAGGAGACGACGATGGCTGCGATTGCCGCGTCCATGACGACAGCAAAGTATGCAGACAGACCGTTGCGGCGTACAACTTGGATGACCAGAATTCCCGGTGCGCAATGGCGCAAGGGTTCCACGGATGGGCGCAAGGATTCCCCGGATGAGCACAGAGCGCTTATATCTGGCCGTCGTTCCGGCTTACAACGAGTCGGCCACGATCGCGACCGTCGTCGAAGCGCTTCGCCGGCACGCCACCGAGTTCGACACGCTTGTGATCGACGACGGTTCGACCGACGGGACGGATGCGCTCGCCTTCGGAGCCGGAGCGACGGTGCTCAAGCTGCCGTTCAACGTCGGGATCGGGGGAGCCGTACAAACCGGCTTTGTGTATGCACTCGAGCATGGCTATGACTTCGTGGCGCAGGTGGACGGGGACGGACAACACGACTCGGTGGAGCTGAAGCGGCTCACCAGGACGATGGAGGAGCAGGCCGTCGACGTGGTGTGCGGCTCTCGCTTCCTGACGCTAGACCAGCGCTACCCGGCGCCGATCAGTCGCCGAACTGGCATCCACATCTTTTCCTTCCTGCTATCGCGGATCGTCGGCATGCGCGTGAGCGACCCGACCTCCGGGTTCCGGCTCTACAACCACCGGGCGATCGAGCTGTTCGCACACAGCTACCCGCACGACTATCCCGAGGTGGAGGCGGTGTTGATGCTTCACCGTCACCACTTGCGCATGCAGGAGATCCCCGTGAGGATGTACAGCCGCGGCGGAGGCAGCTCATCGATCAGCACCGGCAAGTCCGCCTATTACATGATCAAGGTGCTTCTTGCACTGTTTGTCGGGTTGGGACGCCGCCGTCCGGTGGTCGATCTTGGCGATCGTGCCGAGTGAGCGTCAAGCTAGACTGATTCGAGATGCAAGCACGAATCCAATTGGTGGCGATTGTAGGGGCGGCGACGCTACTGCTGACGGTGCTCGAGATGGTGCGGCGACGTCAGCTGATGGAGCGCTACGCGCTGCTGTGGCTTTTGTCGGCCGCGGTACTGCTCGCCCTCGCGATCTGGAGCGGCGCGCTTGCGAGTATCAGCCACGCCATTGGGGTCATATATCCCCCCAACGCCCTCTTCTTCATAGGGATGGGATTCATCCTGCTGCTGCTGCTGCACTTCTCCTCGGCGGTGTCGCGGCTGAGCAACCAGAGCGAGACGCTCGCACAGCGTCAAGCCTTGCTTCAGGAGCGCCTGCGGCGCCGAGAGCATCCGACCGGCGATCCCCAGGCAGAGGTCGCGGAGGAGCGCCGCGACCTGACCGCCATACGCGAGAGCGCCCGCGATAGAGCTAGGAGCGGCCCCGTCGGGGGCCGCTCCCGATCCTAGGCCGCCAAAGCAAGGATTGCAGGGCTAGCTCCAGGCGCGCGGGCAACGGCCGCCAGCCCCACCACAGGCGGTAGACGAGCTGGCCGACGCGACCGAGGTCGGACTCTGCTTGCAATCGGCGCCGACTCGCGCTTGCGTAGAGCGCCGCGTGCTTGTCGCGCAGCCGCCGGAAAGTGGCGCGGTAGCGCCGCCGAGCATCTGGGTGCACCGAGGAGCCGTGGCGTCGATAGAGGAGGGTCACATGCTGCACACGCCGTCCATGCCAGCCGTGTTCGAGCGCGTGCAGCCATAGCTCCCAATCCTCATAGCCCGCAAACGCCGGATCGTAGCCGCCGAGCGCCTGGAGCATCTCCCGGCGCATGAGAGCTGTGACACCGATGGTGTGACGGAACAGCAGGCGATAGGGATCGTAGGCAGGCATCTTCACGACTCCCTCCCACTCCCCGAAGAAGCGCATGATCCCGTAGCTGAAGCCGAGTGCCGGCTCGGCCTCCAGCGGATCGCGCAATCGCGCCAACGCGTCGGGGACGAGTAGATCGTCCGCGTCGAGGGCCAGCGCATACGGCGTACGAACCAGCCGCAGAGCGGCGTTGCGGGCTTCGGCCGCCCCCGCGTTAGCCTGCGTCAGCAGCTCCACACGCGGCGGCAGTCGGTGGAGCTCGGCGAGCGTCTGTGCATCGGTTGACCCGTCGTTGACGACGATCACCCGCGGCTCGCCGCCCGCCTGCGCGAGCGCACTCTGCACGCTCTCGGCCAGGAAGGCACCATAGTTGTGGCACGCGATGACGACCGTGATGTCATCGTTCATGGATCGGCGCGCGACTTAGCGGTTGGTAAGGATGGGAGCAACCTCGTATGAGGGCGGCTCAGACGCTATCTCCAGAGCCCGCAGGATCTTGCCCACATGAGCGTCCCAGCTATGGCACTGGACCGCCTCCTCTAGAGCCGCTTCGCCGAGCCGTGCTCGGAGCGCCTCGTCGTTCAGCAGTCTCGCGACCGCGCTTGCCGCCGCCGGGACGTCACCCGGGGGGGTGAGCAGGGCGGTGCGACCATGCTCGAGCACCTCGCCGATCTGGTCCAGGTCGGAGGCCACGATCGCGCGACCCAGGCCCATGTATTCGAACATCTTCGTTGGCGAGCCGAAGAACGCCGTGCCGTCCGGATTGGGCACGTGCGGCGAGACGCACACATCGCAGCAGGCGAGCATCTCCACCGCGCGGGCGTGCGCCACCACGCCGGTGAGCAGCACGCGACCGGAGAGCCCGCGCTGCTCGATGCCGGCGGCGACCTCAGCGTGGAGCGGCCCGTCGCCGACGAGCACCCAGCGCGCGTCCTCGCGTGCGCTCGCCACCAGCTCGATCAGCTCCGGCAGCAGCTTCACCCCGTGCCACAGCCCGAATGTGCCCACGAATCCCACTGTGGGGGCCTGCGGCAGATTGGTCCGTCGGCGCCAATCGGCCGGGCTGTACGCGCGCGCATCGCTCAGCTCGCGCGTGTCGACGCCGTTCGGGTTGACCAGCACTCGACCGGGATCGATGCCCTCCGCGACGAGCTGATCCTTGAGGGGCTGAGACACGACGACGATCAGGGAGGCATCGAGCAGATTGCGCCGCTCGAGCGCCGCCAGCGTCTTTAGCAACGGCACGCGACCGGTGCCCCAGTTGCGCTCGGTCCAGATCTCCGAGCTGTTGAACTCGAGCACGAGCGGAACACCCAGCCGCCGCGCCAGCTGCAGGCCGGCGTAGGAGCCGAGCGCATAGCGCTGGTAGACGAGATCGGCGGGCGTGCGGGCCGCGGCCGACACGAGCGCCTGCCCGTAGCCGATGCGCGTGAGCCAGTGCACGAGCTGAAGGATCTGCCGCGGCGCCACCGACTCGCAGCGGGCATTGTGCACGCCCTCGGGGCGCTCGGGAGCAAAGACGTTGACCTCGACGCCGGCGCTCGTGAGCCCGTTGATGACACCCGCCGTATGCGTGGCGGCGCCCCCCACCTGAACGCCCAGCCAGCGCAGCGAGGGCTCGGCCCGCAGGTATGTCACCCGCCGAACTTCCCCTCCAGGACGTGCGGGCAGCGCGAACGAGGTCGCTGCCGCCCGGCGGGCGCGCTCGTGCCAGCGCGCGCTGCGCACCAGCTCTGCCGGCAGCGCTCTCGCAAGCGTAGCCACGGCCCGCGCGCGCGTCGCGCCGCGGCCGGCGCTGGTCGTGCCGGTCGGCGAGCGTATCTCGACGCGGCTCGCACGACTGAGCGCGGCGAGCGTCAGCGCGCCCGCCTGAACGCCGTTGAGCGGACGATCGTCGCGCAGCACCCGCAACTCTACGAGCTCCGGGTCCCGCAGCAGGCGTCTCAGCTTCCCGGGGCGACGAGCTATCCCAGCAAGCTCGCGAAGCGTGAGCACCCGCTCCTCAGAGCCCGGTGCGAACGCCGCCGCATGAAATCTGAGATCGACGGTCAGTCGCACCATTAGATGAAATTATATATGAGGATGAGAAGACTGCTGCTTGTCACACACCGGTCGATCGAGCAAGCGGGCGGACCGGCTGCGCGCTGGCGAGCATTCGCCCGCTACCTGCCCGAGCACGGCTGGGAGGTCAACGTGCTCAGTGCCGCCGAGCACACCGGCGCCGTGGAGTTCGACGCACACGCCTCGCGCGCGGTGAACACGCGCGCGGCCGCGATGGCGAAGCTCGCTCGGTTGAGCGAGCCCGCGTTTCGCCTCGCGGGCGTGCGCCCAGACTCTCTACCGCTTTCGATGCTGTGGGTCCCTCGCGGCGCGCTCCTCCTCCGCCGGCGGATAGAGCGGCGCGCTCCGGACGTGGTGCTGACGAGCGGGCCACCGATCGCCGGGCCGATCGCCGCCCGGACGGGCGTCCCGGCTCATGTCCCACTGGTCGTGGAGCTGCGCGACCTCTGGGCCGGGAATCCCGCCTTCGATGCGGGTGGCCGCGTGCTCTCGAAGATCGAGGACTGGCTGCTGCGCGAGGCGCAACGCGTGATCGCCTGCACGCCCGAGGCCGTGTCCGACTTGCGCCTGCGCCATCCGCATGAGCGCCAGCGCATCGTTGAGATCTCCAACGGGTTCGATCCCGAGATCGGATCGATCGCGCCGCCCTATCCAGACGGGGAGGCGAAGCTCAAGGATGGCTCGCGCCGAACCCTCACGCTGCTTCACTCCGGCACGCTCACCCCGGCGCGACCGATCGCGCCGCTCATCCGGGCGCTCGGCGACCGGCGGGTCGCCGGGAGCTTCCGCCTCGTCCTGCACGGCTACCTCTCGCCGGCGTCGCGAGCGGAAGTCGAGGAGGCCGGGCGCACCGGCGGCGCGCCGGTCGAGGTGCTCTCTCCTTCCCCTTGGGAGGAGGCGGTCGGTCGCATCGCGCGCGCGGACGCGGGGCTGATCGCCCAGTCCCGCGCCGCCGGCGACGAGACGGCTGTCGCGAGCAAGGTCTACGAGTACCTGGCGCTCGGCAAGCCCGTACTCTGCGTGACCGACGGGGGCGCCAGCGAGGCGCTCCTGCGCCGCCTGGGGGCCGACCAGCTGTGCGCCCGCCTGGACGAGCCGGAGACGATCGTCGCCGCGTTGCTGCGGCTGCGCGACGGTGGGATCGGCCTGCCGTCGCCCGCACGCCTGGCGCCCTACAGCCGCCGAGCGCTCGCGGCCACGATGGCGGCGCTGCTCGAGGATGTCGCGCGCGGCGGCTGAGCCTCGCCGAGGTATTCGCCGGCGAGCACCTCCGCGATCCGCTCCCCAGCCCAGCCGTCCCACAGCGCGGGCACCCGGTGTGGGCGCTCGCGCACTTGCTCGAGCAGCTCGGGCGCCTCGCGAATGCGCTCCGGCTCAAGGCCGAGCAGCAGGTTCGTGCCCATGCTCTCGGTGATCGGCCGCTCGGTGTTCTCGCGCAGGGTCAGGCAGGGCACGCCCAGGAACGTCGTCTCCTCCTGGATGCCGCCGGAGTCGGTGATCACGCCTGCGGCGTCGGCAACGAGAGCGATGAACTCCAGATAGCCAACCGGTTCGATCATCTGCAGACCGCCGGCGTCCTCCAGCCCGGGGCACTCGCTCGCCAGACGGGCACGGGTGCGCGGATGCACAGGGAACAGGACGGGCATCCGCTCGGCTACGACCCGCAGTGCGTCGGCCGCCACTCCCAGCAGTCGGCCCGTCCACCAGCGCGGGGCGGTGGAGCGTCACGATCAGGTAACCGCCCGGCGGCAACCCGTATCGAGATGGCGCGTCCAGCGCGTCGATCCGCGCGCGCATCGCCACGAGCGTGTCGATCATAGTGTTTCCGACGATAGTGGATCCGCTCTTCGTGGCAGCCCTCGGCGAGCAGGTGCTCCCGCGCCTCGGGCGAATGTATGAAGAGCAACTCGGAGACCGCGTCGGTCACGATGCGGTTGACCTCCTCGGGCATCGTGCGGTCGAAGGAGCGCAGACCGGCCTCGACGTGGGCGATCGGCAGGCCGAGCTTGACCGCGACCAGCGAGGCCGCCAGCGTGGAGTTGACATCGCCGGGGACGAGCACGACGTCGGGACGCTCCGCGAGCAGCACTGGCTCCAAGCGCTCCATGACGCGGGCGGTCTGCTGCGCGTGCGTGCCCGATCCGACGCCCAGACGGTGGTCGGGCTCTCCGATGCCGAGCTCCTCGAGGAAGATCTCCGACATCGCGGCGTCGTAGTGCTGACCTGTGTGAACCAGCACGTGCTCGAGCTCTTCCTCGCGTCGCTCGAGCGCGCCGACGATACGGCGCGATCTTCATGAAGTTCGGCCGTGTGCCGATCACCGAGAGGATCTTGCGCCGGTTGCCCATGTTGGAATGGATCATAGGTAGCGCCGACGATTTCTCCAAATTCTCTTTTACGCTTCACTGTGCTCCATGCATGCGATCCCAGCTCACACGTTTCGATGAAGCAGGTCGTGCTGCGCGGCGGCAAGCCGCTGGTCACCGACGTGCCGGCGCCCTCGCCGCAAGCCGGACGCGTGCTCGTGACCAACGCGGCGTCGGCGATCTCCAGCGGAACCGAGCGTGCGGCCGTCTCCGACGGTGGCGGGTCGCTGCCGATGCGCGCCGTGCGCAACCCCGATCTGGTGCTGCTCACGCTGCGCCACGCGCGCCAACACGGCATTCGCGAGACGGTCGGGCTTGTGCAAAACGCGGTGTCCGACGACACGGTGCTCGGCTATGCCTCGGCGGGGACGGTGCTCGACACGGGCGGGCTCGGGGACTTCGCCGTCGGTCAGGCTGTGGCGTGCGCGGGCGCGGGTCACGCCAACCATGCGGAGGTGGTGTCGGTTCCCGGCAATCTCGTCGCGCCCGTGCCGCAGGGTGTGGCGCTGCGCGATGCCGCGTTCACGACGCTCGGCGCGATCGCGATGCAGGGCGTGCGCCGCGCCGAGGCGTCGTTGGGCGAGCGCGTCGTCGTCGTGGGCCTGGGCCTGCTCGGCCTTCTCACCGTGCAGATCCTGCGAGCGGCGGGGTGTGCGGTTCTCGGCGTGGAGCCTGACCTCCCACGCCGTGAGCTCGGCGCCCAGCTCGGCGCGGAGCGGGTACTGGCGCCGCAGGACGCGGTCGAGGAGGTGCGCGAGTGGAGCGGCGGGGTGGGAGCGGACACGGCGATCGTCACCGCCGCCTCCTCCTCGAGCGCGATCGTCAACGATGCGGTGGCGATGGTGCGCCGCAAGGGGCGCGTCGTACCGCTGGGCGATGTGGGGCTGGCGTTCGATCGCGCGGGGCTGTATCGGCGCGAGGCGGACGTGCTGATTTCCACCTCCTACGGCCCGGGGCGCTATGACCCCATCTACGAGGAGGCAGGCGTCGATTACCCGCTCGCCTACGTGCGCTGGACAGAGAACCGCAACATGTGCGAGTTTCTGCGACTGCTCGCCGCGCGAGAGGTGCACAGTCGAGCCGCTGATAGGGCTCGAGCTGCCTGTGTCGCGCGCGGCCGAGGCGTACGACGCGTTGCGCTCGCAGCCGGCGCCGCTCGCCGCGGTGCTGCGCTACGGAGATCGCGACTGGCCCAGCGCGACAGCGTCGGAGTCGGTGCGGGTGCCTGCCTCCCCGCGCCGTGCGCGATCCAGCGATTCGCTGCTGGTCCGTGTCGGCCTGATCGGGCCCGGCTCGTTCGTGCGCGGGACCCACCTGCCCAACCTGCGCGCGGACGGAGCCGCACCAATCGTCGCGGTGGCGGCGCGCCGCGGGACGGTCGCGACCGACATCGCCCGAGCGGTGGGCGGCGATGTCGAGGCGGTCACCGATTGGCATCGCGTGGTCGAGCGCCCCGATGTCGACCTCGTGCTGATCGGCACTCGGCACGACTCGCACGCCGAGATCGCCGCGGCCGCGCTGCGCGCCGGCAAGGCCGTGTTCGTGGAGAAGCCGCTCGGCCTGACCCGCGAGCAGATCGACGATGTATGGGAGGCGGGCGGCGGCGACGGAGCCCCGCTGGCGATCGGCTTCAACCGGCCGCTGGCCCCCCTGTCGCGGCGCCTGCACGACGAGCTCGCGCGGGTGAGCGGGCCGCTGCAGGTCGTCATCCGCGTCAACGCCCCCCTGCCGGCCGATCACTGGCTCAACGATCCACGCCAGGGCGGCGGGCGCCTCCTCGGCGAGGGCTGTCACTTCTTCGACTACGCAAACTGGTTGTGCGGCGTGCCGTCGAGGGTCAGCGGCGCGGCGATACGTCAGTCTGGGACGGTCCGCACGGTCGAGAGCGCGAGCATCACCGTCAGCTACGAGAGCGGATCGGTGGCGAGCGTGCACTACTCCGGGCTGGGTCCCACGACCTTGCCGAAGGAGAGAATCGAGGTGCTCGCCAGCGGCCGCGCCTGGGTGCTCGACGACTTCAAGCGCCTCACCTCATTCGACGGCACACGCTCAAGCACAGCGGAGCAGGGCCGCGGCGACAAGGGACACGCCGCGCTCATGCGCCGCGTGCTTGAGGCATGCAGGGGCGAGGATCGGTTCCCGCAGAGCCTGCGCGCGGCTTATCTCGCCCAGAGCGTCGCGCTCGCGGCCGTCGAGGCGATCGGCTCCGGGGCGACGCGCGATGTTCGTCCCCCCGAATCTGGTCGAGCGGCGACATAGAAGCCGGCCGCCAGCGCCGGAAAGCGATCGCCGAGGCGGGCGTTCCAGCGCATGAACGGCTTTACCCCCGTCAACAGAGCATTGGTGAACGGTCCGCAGAACATCACCGATCCGCGCGTAAGCTCCACCACGAAGCCGGCCGATTCGAGCGTCTTGCACAGCGAGCGCAGCGTGAAGCGGCGGAGGTGTGGGGAGTCCGCGATCGTAGAGGGGTGCGCCGCATCCACGTAGGCACCCACGAACAGGCACCGCAGCCGATATACGAGTTCCTGCACGACGCTAAGCTGGAACAGCCAGCCGAGCGGCGTCCTGTTCCAGAGCAGCGCCTCGAGCTCGAACCATCCGTAGCCGTTTGGGGTAGTCACCAGTAGCGCCCCCCCGTGTCGCAGGCGCTCGTGGATCGAAGTGAGCGCCCTGGCGAGCGTGGCGTCATTCAGGTGCTCGAACACCTCGGAGGCGATCACCACGTCCAGCGGGCCTTCTAGGTCACGCAGGTCGATCGCCTGCAGCACGTCTTGAGGCTGCCCGGCCGCGGCCATGATCTCGCGCCCGCGCGCGATGCTTCGCTCGTCTACGTCGATACCGCGAACGTCGTAGCCCCAAGTTCGCAACGGCAGCGTGAGCATGAAGCCGGTGCCGCAACCGAACTCGACCGCGCGATCGGTCGGGCGCAGCCTGTCGCGGATCCAGTGCAGGCGCTTGACGTGCCCGTACACGTTCTCGCGCGGAAGCTGGACGGCATCGATTGGAGACATCTCTTATCTAACTCCAGCCCGAGTGTTGCCACAAAGCATATTCAGTACCTGCGCTTCATTCGAATCAACAACATCGCATGAGCGCTCAGCCAACAAATCAATAATCGCTGGTCTGCGGCATTATGAATAATATCCCCGATGCGCTTGGTTTTCGATCTGAGGTTCGTCCCAGAGCCCTGCGCGACGGACGATTCCAAGCTCACCGTGACACTCCCCGAGTTGGCGGCGCTGCTGCATAGGCCGCGCGAGCTCGTCCATCTCCTCTGGGGAGGCCACTACAGCGCTGTCCGTCTGCGCGAGGACGATATGCGCCGCAGCGGTGTACAGGCAGGGGCCGTCGTGATCGCAGCTCTCGCCCGATGTAGTGGCTTCGAGATCGAGGTTGGAGAGAAGGAACGCACCCTGGGCCGAGGGGCGTTTCTCGCGCAGGCTCTCGCATCGGCCATCGTGCAGATACCAGCTGACTTGCTTCAGACCCTCCGACTGCTACGAGCCGTCGATCGCGTGACCAGAACGGGCACGGCGGTGCCCACGCAGCCGATTGGGAACCCACGCTCTGTAGCGTATCTGCGTGCTGAGCCGATACTCACATGGAAGGGCGCATATGTCGGTGGCGCGGCTGCCCACACCACCGGCGTGATCAATGGCCTGCTTGCGAGCGGGCTCGATGTCGAGGTGTTTGCCTCGGAACGGCCGGTGTGCTCCGATCGAGCGTGCTTCATCCAAGTACCGCTCGAACGCGTCAACCACGTGGTTTCGTGGCTGACGACCACCCACTTCGGCGAGCGGCTCGCGCATGTGGCCGTAGACACGCGTGCGGATTTCGTCTATCAACGCTATGCGCTCGGCTCGTATGCGGGCCCTGCGCTCGCAGCTCGACTCGGCGTACCGTTCGGTTCTCGAGTTCAACGGCTCCGAGGTATGGACGAGGCGCAACTGGGGTAAGGACCCTATGCAGCAGGTTTCGCGCCTCAAGGCTCTTCGAGGACCTGAACCTGCGTAGCGCCTCGCTGATCGCAGTGGTCTCCGAGGTCCTACGAGACGAGCTCATCGAGCAAGGTTTCGAGAGAAAACGGATCGTGTGCGCAGCCAACGGCGTGGATGCCGATGCGCTTCAGTCGCTGCGCCGCTGTCCACCCGTCCATTGGCGTGCCAGACTCGGCCTGGCGGAGACAGTCACAATCGGCTTCATCGGAACGTTTGGGCTGTGGCACGGCGTGTCGCTTCTCCCCGCGATCGTCGAGCTGGTATCTGTCGAGGCCCCGCACGCGCGCTGGGTGCTGATCGGGGACGGACCGCTGTTTGATGAGGTCCGTGCGGAGATTCAGAATCGCGACCTCGCAGATCGCGTGCTTATGACGCGCGTCGTGCCGCACGAGTCGGCACTAGAACTTCTTGCGGCGTGCGACGTGTGCGTCTCGCCGCACATCCCGAACCCAGACGGGACGCGCTTCTTCGGATCGCCCACGAAGCTGTTCGAGTACATGGGCCTTGGTAAGGCGATCGTCGCGAGCGATCTTGAGCAGATCGGCGAGACGATCGAGCACGAGCGCAACGGATTGCTCTGCGAGCCGGGCGACGCGTCCGCAGCGGCCGCAGCGATAGGGCGGCTCATCCGGGACCCCGCGCTACAGGCCAGGCTCGGCGCGAGAGCACTCGACGATGCCCAGTCGCGCCACTCCTGGAAGGCACATGTACAGATCATCCTCGACGCGCTGGCTCGTAGCGCAAATCCCTCTCGTCTGGACCGCGCACGCGAAGGGCGTTCTTGAGAGAGCGGGCAACCTCGGCCGGGCGCGGCACGAGCACCCGATAGCCGCCGGCTTCCCTGGCGAACATCCGCATGTGGAGCAGGAGGATGAGCGTGTAAGAGACGGTTGACGCCAGGGAGGCGATGTATGTCCCGTTGTGCTTGAGCAAAGCCATGTTCAGCGCGATGTCGAGGACCACGCCCGGGATCCACACAAGGATCGCCGCGGTGGGAAATCCTCGCCCGGAAAAGTGCTGGGCGAGGATGGTAAGCATTCCGAGGCTGAAGATTCCAGGGAGCAGCCAGTAGAAGAGCGAGCTCGCCGGCGCGAACGCGCTCCCGTACAAGATGTGAATCATGCCTCCCGCGATCGGGACCATCGCGAGGCACAGGAGCCCGTAGAGCAGGGCCACCGAGCGGAACACCTCCGCGGTCATCTCGTGACTGCCGCCGCGGGCGATGCGCGGGAAGAGGTTGGTCGCGATTACCGATGGCACTATGTACAGAGCGCTCCCCATCGCCACCGCGACCGAGTAGTACCCCGCCTGCGTGGTGCCGAGGTAGCCGTTCACAAGCAGCAGATCGACGCGAATCAGCAGGAAGGCGGCAAGTGTAGCGGCGTATACACGGAAGGCATAGCGCGCCATGAGACGGAGAAGAGCTGTATCTAGTGTAAATTTCCGTGGAGCATCGGAGCGCAGCAGCGAAAGGTAGACGACGGTGCCCGCGAGCTGGCCGGCGACCATCAACACGAGCGCGCCGGTGACACCCATGGCAAAGACCGCGAAGCCGACCAGGAGCGCCACGGTCACAAGTACGGATATCGCCAGTTCCGCGCCATTGTAGGCGCGGATCCGGCCCTCGCCGAGCAGGACGCTGTGCAGGAAGAGCGTTGACAGCGTCGCCGGTATCCCGACGAGGACGATGCCCAGTTGGAGCGCATCGAGACCCTGAACGATGGCGGGAGCTATGAGTCGCAGCAGGACGCCGACCGCCACCAGGGCGGATCCCAGCACCGCGGCAAGCCAAAGCGAGTTGGCGACTATTTGGGGGCGGGTCGCCGGCTCGCTGGCGGTGAAGTATGGATTGGCGATGGTGAACCCAAACGATCCCAGCTGAGCGAACAGCATCGTAAGGCTGAACGCGACTGCCATCGTCCCCCGCCCGGTGGGCCCAAGAAAGCGGGCGATGATGACGGAGCTGACGATGTTCAGGACGAGCACGAAGCCCTTCGCCGTCAGCATCGTGAGCACGTCGGTCCTGAGTCGTGCCGGCGCGGGCCGTCGTGGGGTGAGCGTCGCGGAATTCATGGGTTGACCAAGGATCCCAGGTGTGGAGATGTTGGCGCCTCGGTCATGAGCCCGGCGGCCTACAAGGCACCTTCGTGGCGCCAACCTTCGTGGCGCCAACCGCTTTGTCTGCACGGAAGCATTGCGACATCTGGACTATGATGGCTTGCCTCACTCGGGGTCACCAACCAATTCTCCCAAAGTCGAGTGTAGGCGTACATGTGCGGTATCTGCGGAATACTGGCATTCAACGATAATTTCGCCTGCGACGAGCGGGTGATGGTGGCGATGCGCGACACGATGGTCCATCGCGGCCCCGACGACGCCGGAGTGTGGAGCTCGCCCGCCGGTCGCGTGGCGCTCGGCCATCGACGTCTGTCGATAGTGGATGTTTCTCACTCGGGCCACCAGCCGATGTGCAACGAGGACTCAAGCGTGTGGGTGACTTTCAACGGAGAGATCTACAACCACGCCGAATTGCGCACCGAGCTCGAAGCGCGAGGCCACCGTTACCGCTCGCGCTGCGACACCGAGACGATCATCCACCTCTACGAGGAGGAGGGCGAGCGCTGCGTGGAGCGACTCGACGGCATGTTCGCGCTCGCGGTCTGGGACGAGCGCCGTCGCGAGCTGCTGCTCGCCCGCGATCGGCTGGGCAAGAAGCCGCTGTACTGGACCAGGACCCCGGCGGGCATGGCGTTCGCCTCGGAGATCAAGGCGCTGCTGCGCCATCCGGCGGTGCGCGCCGACCTCGACGTTGAGGCGTTCCACGATTACTTGACGTTCGTGTGCACTCCCGCCCCGTCGACGATGTTCGCCGGGATCTGCAAGCTGTCGCCCGCCGAGCGGATGACGGTGGGCGAGGATGGGGGCATTCGCAGCGAGATCTACTGGACGCCGATGTCCCGGCGGGCGGTGGAGGATCTCGCCGGCCGCGGCGAGGACGAGCTTGGGGAGCGGTTGCTCGAACTGCTGCGCGGCTCGATCTCCAAGCGCATGATGAGCGACGTGCCCTTCGGCGTGTTTCTATCCGGGGGCGTGGACAGCTCGACCAACGTGGCGCTCATGTCCGAGCTCTCCTGCGAGCCCGTCAGGACCTTCTCGGTGGGCTTCCGGCGGCACGAGCGCTACAACGAGCTGGAGTACGCACGGGAGATCGCGCGGATGTTCAAGACCGACCACCACGAGGTGCTCATCGACGTCGAGGATCTCGTGTCGTTCCTGCCGGAGATGGTCCATCACCAGGACGAGCCGATCGCCGACTGGGTCTGCGTGCCTCTTTACTACGTCTCGCAGCTGGCGCGCGACTCCGGCACGGTCGTCGTGCAGGTCGGCGAGGGCTCAGACGAGCTGTTCCACGGTTACGAGAAATACATCGAAGCGGTCGCCAAGCGTCGGCGCTACTGGGAGCCGTTTCAACATGCGCCGGCCCGCGTGCGCGGCCTGCTGGGCGACTCGGCGGTCGCGCTCGCGCGGCGCACGGGACGCGGCATCGGTCAGGCCCAGTATGTGGCCAACGCCGCGGCGGGACGTCAGCCCTTCTGGGGAGGAGCGATCTGCTACACCGGCGAGCTCAAGCGCCAGATCCTGGCGGGAAACGGCGATCGCCCGGACGCCTACCGCGTGGTGGAACGCCTGTGGGAGGAGGCCGAGCGCGACTGCCCGGGCGCCGATCTCCTGCAGAAGATGACCTATCTGGAGCTCAAGCAGCGGTTGGCCGAGCTGCTGCTCATGCGCGTGGACAAGATGACCATGGCGACCTCTGTGGAGGCGCGCGTACCCTTCCTGGATCGCGAGCTGGTCGAGTTCGCGCTTGCGCTGCCCACGGCGATGAAGGTACGGGGCGGCGTCGGCAAGTGGCTGCTCAAGCGGACCGTGGACGGCGTTGCTGCCAAGCGAGATCGTCCACCGCCCCAAGCAGGGCTTCGGCGCTCCCGTGGCCGAGTGGTTTCGCGGCGATCTCGGGAAGCGTGCGCAACAGGAGATCCGCGGCTCTTCGCTGGCCGAGCGCGGACTGCTGGACTACGCGCGCATAGACGAGCTGTGGCAGGCGCACCGCGATGGACGGGCGAACTGGAGCTTTCAGCTGTGGAACCTCTACAACGTGAGCGCGTGGCACGACCACTGGGTGGCGGGTCGGCGGTGAGCGAGGCCGGCTCGCATCCCGGCGTGCCGACTCGTCCGGTCGCGCGACCGGACGAGCGGCGACCGGACGGACGCCCGGCGACGGATCCGGCAGAGCCGTCGCGCGGCTCGCTGCGCGGCATGCTCGCCTGGGGCCTTCTGTGGGCTGCGATCGGCGCGCTGGCCTTGTACAGAGTCGCTCCCAACCCGTGGCCGATCCAGCACACGCGCGCGAACGAACTACGCGCCTCGCTGGCCGTGCTCGACCGGGGCGGGCCGGCTCTGCTCGGATACCACCCCGGGACGCGCGTGCCCTACGCGATCGGCTACTCCGACGATCAGGGCATCTACGCGATCGTGCCGCCGCTCAGCCACCTGCTCGGGCAGTCGGACCCGGTCGCCGTGCTGCGCTGGCTGTGGCTCGCTGCCTGGACGCTGACCGTGCTGTTCAGCGCCGTCGTGTTCCGATCCCTGTTCCGATCGAGCTGGGCCGCGCTGCTCACGCCGCCGACGCTGCTCGTCTGTATCTTCTCCTTCGGCTTCGGCGACATCTACTGGACGACGGCTTGGGTCGTCGTGACGTTCATGCCGTTGCTGATTCTGCTCACGCGCAACAAGCCGCGCCACCCGTGGCCGGCGCTCGTGCCGATCGCTTTGGTCGCAGGCGTGGTGAGCGCGATCCGCAGCGATGCGGGGCTGGCCGTGGCGCTGGCCGCCGCCGCGGTCGCGGCGATGGCGGGAGGGCGCCGCTCAGCGCGCGTCGCCGCGATCGCAGTCATGGCGCTGGCATACCTGAGCCCCGTCTGGATCGTGCTGCCCGCGATTCGAGCGCACCGCGACAGCCGCGTCGGCATCGATCTGAGCGCGGGAACACCGACAACTCACCCGCTCTGGCACACGCTCTATATCGGACTCGGCTATACCTCCAATCGCTACGGCATCCACTACTCCGACCTCTATGCGGCCGCGGCCGCGCAGGAGGCTCAGCCGGGAGTGCGCTATCTCTCGCCAGCGTACGCGAGCGTACTGCACAAGCAGGTGGATGCTCTGCTCGAACACGATCCCGGGTTCGTGGCGAAGGCCGAGAGCCAGAAGGCCGTGGTCGAGCTGTCCGACGCGGGACGCTACATCCTGCTGCTCGCGCTCCTGCTCCCCGCCGCCCTGGCGGCATGGGGCCGAGCGCGCCTGCGCCCCTCGGAGCTGGCGCTGTTCGTGCCGGCGCTTGCGATCGGCGTGCTTCCGGCGATCGCGGCGGCCCCGTTTCGCGACTACGAGCTGACGCTGCTGGCGCCCTTGGGTACGCTCGGCCTGCTGGCCATCGGCTCGACCGCCGTGCGCATGGAGGGCGAGTGGGCTATGACGCGGACGTCCGCGGTGGGCCCGGCGGGCCGAGCGCGGCTGGCACTGCGCGGGCTGGCGGGCGACTGGCCGATAAGGGCAACCGTGCGGACGCTGCTCGTCGCGGTTGTCGTCCTCACGCCGACCTTCCTGTTCGCGCGCCACCTGGAAGCCGAGCACGAACGCTGGAACCGCAGCGCGCGCAACACACCGACGGTCGTCCTCGCAAGCGTCCCGGCGAGCACGATGCAAGCGCACGCGTGAGGCGGCTGCGCGCAGGGCTCTCCACATGGCGGCGATTGGGGCCACGCAGGGGCACGGCCGCGGCCATAGCGGCGGTCTTCTCGCCCATCCGCGGGAGGCTCCGCCGCGCCCGGCTGCGCGTGCGCCCGCTGCACGTCGATCCCCGAGCGCTTGAGCGCGCCCTCGGCAGGGATCCGGCGAGCGCCCTGCGCGAGCGCGCTCTGCCGGCGCTGCCCACGGTCGCGGCGTGGGAGCGAGAGCTCGACGGACTCGACGCCGACGCTCGCGGGCGCCTACTCGAGCGGGCGGAGCAGATACTGGCCCACCGCTTCGACTTGCTCGGCTCCGGACCGACGGATCTCGGACCGGCGATCGACTGGCAGCGAGACTTCAAGTCCGGGCGCCGCTGGCCCGATGCGCACATCTCGCTGGTGCCTACCGTGCTGGGGGGCGGCTCGGACATCAAGGTGCCGTGGGAGCTCGCGCGCTGCCAGCATCTGCCGCTGCTGTCCGCCGCGCATCGCCTCAGCGGAGACTCCCGCTTCCTGGATGAGCTGGGAGCTCAGCTGAGCTCTTTCATCGCCGCCAATCCCGTGGAGTTCGGCGCGCCGTGGTCGTGCACGATGGATGTTGCGATCCGCGCCGCCAACTGGGTGGCGGCGCTGTGCATGGCGATGCCGGCCGCGGGCCGGGCGGCGTGGCTAGAGCTTGCGCTCGCGAGCCTGCTGTCGCACTGCCGTTTATCCGCGGGCACCTGGAGTGGACGGAGGTGCGCGGGAACCACTACCTCTCGGATGTGGTCGGCCTGCTCGTCGCCTGTGCGCCCTTCTCGGCCGGCAGGGAGGGTCGCGCGTGGGCGATCTGGGCGACGGGCGAGCTCGAGCGCGAGATGGCCCATCAGGTGCGCCGCGACGGCTGCGATCACGAGGCCTCGATTCCCTACCACCGCTTGGTCTGCGAACTGTTTTTGTGCGGCGCCCAGGCGGCCGACGCGCTCTGCCCGGGGACTCTGTCCGACGGCTATCGCGAGCGGTTGGATCTGATGCTCGAGTTCGTCTCCGATTACACGCGGCCGGATGGCTTGGCGCCGCAGATCGGCGACGCCGACGACGGTCGCTTCCTGCCGCTGGGCGACTACAAAGCCGACCCGCGCGATCACCGGCATCTCTACGCGCAGGCCGGCCGCGATTGGCGCCACGGACGCGGCCACGCGGCCTATCCAGAGGGCGGCTGGTACGCGATGCGCCACGCGCGGCTGTGGGGCATCGTGCGCTGCGGCGACGTCGGGCTCGGCGGGACGGGGCGGACACGCGCATAACGATCAGCTCTCGTTCGAGCTAGCTCTCGGCGGGCAGCCGCTGATCGTCGACCCCGGCTCCTACCTCTACACAGCCGACGCAAGGGCTCGCAACGAGTTCCGCTCGACCATCGCACATAGCACGCTCAGGATCGGCGGAGTCGAGCAGAACCGCCTGCGCTCGGATTACCTATTCGCCCTACCCGAAGAAACATGTGCACGCTGCCTGCGATTCGAGGCCGACGGTCCGCGTGCGCTCTTCGAAGGCGAGCACTCCGGCTTTCGCGAGCTGGAGCGAGCGGTTCGTCATCGCCGCGAGCTGCTCTTCGACGGGCAATCCAGCGTCGTGCGCATCACCGACACCGTCCTCGGGGCAGAAGGAGAAGAGCTGTTATGGAGCTTCCCACTCGCCCCGGGCGTGGCGAGCGCGGAGGGATCACGGGCGCTGGTCAAGTTCACAGGCGCGGAACTGCAGATCGAAGCGGAGGGAGCCATGCTTGAGGTCGAGAGCGGACGCCTCTCACCCTCCTACGGGGTCAGCATCCCCGCCCCCATCATGCGCGCACGACGAACCGCCCAGACCAACGAAGACGTAACACGCTTTACCCTGACCATCCACAGAAACCGAGGACGTTGAACCGGATTAGACGAAACTTTTACTTCCCTCCTCTAGACTCCCAAACTCACTCCATAGACGATCCGGCCGGGGCTACCGATAACATGGCCCCGACCGGACCGTCAAGCAAGCACGAATCAAACCGTGCTCACCTAATCAACAACATTACATAGCCCGCAGATCCATTCCCATTTGCAAGTAAAATAGAGACCGTACCTTAAACCGTCCCTTTACCGATAGTACACGTCGCTTCTTCTAACGGTTTGAAGCCCAGACCCACCTCTAATTGAGGTAGTACGTTTTCCACGGTCAGAAGCGAAGCCACCCTAGAGCATAAATTCGTGACACCATTATTACACGTAATTAACCACGTACCATCTTCGAGTAAATCGTTGTTACCCGTAAGTTCCGTTTTCCAAGGCAGACCCTGTGGCGTAGCTAACACCGGCGCCGTACAGAGACCTGCTTGTAAGAGTTCGCATTCTACCGGTTTTGCTTCTGTAATTACTTCTCCTGCTTCATTTAATAGTTCGAGAACTTCATCTTCAGCCCCAGGTCCGACAGTACCAACCATAGAACCTTTACAGTCTATCGTGGTGCCGTTGCTAGACAATGTCAATGTGGTTACTAACGAGTTGACGCTGGTTTTGGCTTTGATTTCTTCCCAGCCCCATGTAGGACCAGCACCTTTTGTCATGCAGCTGATTTCCGTGAATTCGAGCACCGGCGCTGTTTGTGTACAATGGTCCCATAAGCTAAGCGCTGAAGCACCGCTCGCCCCTACCATACTAAACGCAAAGATCGCAGCGAAAGCAATACCTATGATGTGGATCCTCTTCATTGTTCATTATGCCTTCCCCTCGTCCGAGGCTTTAGTTAAGCCCCTTCCGAGGCTGGAATCGGCCGACCGGAACACTCGCCATAGGGTCAGAGAGCACCAGATACGACCCCAATATGCACTACATTAGGATCCCGATCAATGGAATCCAACAGCTAGTCTACCAAAGACCTTAGCGCTATGGCAAGCAAACGTAAAACAATGTTTCTCGCTCCAGTGCAAGGGGCCTTCGTGCTCAACAGAAGCGTCCCAGCCTCGGCTTCAGATCGGACAGAGGTGAGGCCAGTTCAAAGCGTCGTTGACAGTGGGACCAGATGGGACGTTGACTCTCACCACCCCAATATGCACTGCACTGAGATCCCGACCAATGGAATCACGCCACGAATCTACCACGACCTCAGCGTCCTGTCAAGGTCATGTGGAACAATATTTTCGCTGCGTGCAGGGACCATGACTCGCGGCGACACACGCGGATCTCCGCCAGCGATCTGCGAACCCCAGGGACTATCCCCGTCGAGATGGTTTCGCGCTGTTACGGGCGTTGTGTTTGGGGCAGCCCGTGACTGCGATCTTTGTGGAGGTGTGTATCGTCATCCCATTCT
>CAVRPO010000006.1:0-373995 GCA_963723175.1 uncultured Solirubrobacterales bacterium
GGGGACCGCGACGCCCGGGTTGAGGGAGCGGCACGTCTAGTGGCAACAGGGAATATGTGCGAGACGCCGTGGGAGAGGTTGGATACAACGCCCCGCGACCCCTGTGCGATCGTGCTCAGTCACTCACGCTCTTGCGATTGCTCATTGCCGCTAGCGGCGGAGAGTCCTCCTCCCCGTCATCTTGTCAGCAAGAGAACACAACGTATGTAAACATAAATCACGGGATATGTCAAGGGTGTTCTTTTTGTGGGTTGCATTCTGCCGGCGTCCGGTGTGCGCGCCCGCTCGGAACCTCCAGTAAGCGTGCTCGAATACCATCCGAGCCGATGACCGAGCAAGCCCCCTCGAGCGACGACGTGGTCACGATGGACAAGGTCGTGGCGCTGTGCAAGCGCCGCGGCTTCATCTTCCCCTCCTCGGAGATCTACGGCGGCGTCGGCTCGACGTATGACTTCGGCCACTACGGGGTGCTGCTGAAGGGCAACGTCAAGAACGAGTGGTGGCGCGCAATGGTGGGCCAGCGCGATGACATCGTGGCGCTCGACTCGGCGATCCTGCAGCACCCACGCGTGTGGGAGGCCTCCGGCCACCTCGCCGGCTTCACCGACCCACTAGTGGACTGCAAGACCTGCGGGCAGCGCTTCCGTGCCGATCACCTGGGCGAGCTGCCCTGCGGGCGCAAGCCCTCAAAGCACCCGGGCGAGACCCACGAGTGCGACCTCACCGAGGCGCGCGACTTCAACCTGATGTTCGAGACCACGATCGGGCCGGTGAAGGAGTCGGGCTCGGTCGCCTACCTGCGCCCGGAGACGGCGCAGGGGATCTTCATCAACTTCAAGAACGTGCTGCAGTTCTCGCGCAAGAAGCCGCCCTTCGGGATCGCACAGGTGGGCAAGTCGTTTCGCAACGAGATCACCCCCGGCAACTTCATCTTCCGCACACGCGAGTTCGAGCAGATGGAGATGGAGTTCTTCACGCCGCCGGCCGAGGCGCAGAAGTGGTTCGAGCACTGGCTCTCCGAGCGGATGAGCTGGTACACCAAGCTCGGCCTGCGTCCCGATCACCTGCGCCTGCGCGCGCACGACCCCGACGAGCTCTCCCACTACTCCTCTGGCACAAGCGACGTGGAGTACCTGTTCCCGATCGGCTGGTCGGAGCTTGAGGGGATCGCCAACCGCGGCGACTTCGATCTCAAACAGCACGCGGAGTTCTCTGGGCGAGAAGCTCGAGTACTTCGATCCGCAGAGCGGCGAGCGCTATATACCCCACGTGATCGAGCCGGCCGCGGGCGCCGACAGAGCGACGCTTGCGTTCCTCGTGGACGCCTACGACGAGGAAGTCGTGCAGAGCGCGAGCGCCGAGGACGGATCGGCCGAGGGCGGCAAGCCGCCGGAAACCCGCACAGTGCTGCGCCTGCACCCGCGCCTGGCGCCCGTGAAGGTAGCGGTGATGCCGCTCGTCAAGAAGGACGGCCAGCCGGAGCTTGCGCGCGAGATCTACGAGGACTTGCGCGCGCGCATGCAGAGCGAGTACGACGAGGGCGGCTCGATCGGCAAGCGCTACCGCCGCCAGGACGAGATCGGCACCCCATGGGGCGTGACGATCGACCACCAGTCGATCGAGGACGGGACCGTTACACTGCGAGACCGCGATTCACTCGACTCAGGATCGCATCGAGATCGAGGAGCTCGCCGGCGAGCTCGAAAGGCGCCTGGCGGCGCCTTGGCAAACACCGAAGTTGAACGCATAAGGAGAGAGATGGACTTCGACCTGACCGACGAGCAAGAGCTGATCCGCAGCACCGCGCGCGAGTTCACCGAGAAGGAGATCGTGGAGCAGGCGAAGCAGAACGCGCGCAACCACCATTTCGACCTGGAGATCGTGAAGAAGATCGCCGATCAAGGCTATTTGGGCGCGATCGTGCCCCGCGAGTACGGGGGCGCGGGTCTCGATTACATCTCCTACGGGCTGGTGGTGGAGGAGATCGGCAGGGGCTGCTCCTCGGTGCGCACCGTCATCTCGGTGCAAACCTCGCTCGTGTGCAGCGCGATCCTCAAATGGGGGACCGAGGAGCAGAAGCAGCACTACCTGCCGAAGCTGTGCTCGGGCGAGTGGCTTGGCTGCTTCGGTCTCACCGAGCCCGACACAGGCTCTGACGCCGCCAAACAGCGCACGCGCGCGAAGAAGACCGACAAAGGCTGGGTGATCAACGGCGCGAAGATGTGGATCTCGATGGGCAACTACGCGAAGGTGGCGCTGATCTTCGCCCAGACCGACCCCGAGTTGGGTCACAGGGGGCTGGCGTGCTTCATGGTGGACACCGATCAGCCCGGCTATCAGGCGAGCACGATCGAGCACAAGATGGGGCTGCACGCCTCCGACACCGCCTCGATCGCCCTGGAAGACGTGGAGGTCTCAGACGATCAGATGCTCGGCGAGATCGGCGACGGCTTCAAGGTGGCGATGTCCTCGCTTGACTCCGGGCGCTACTCGGTGGCGGCCGGCTGCGTGGGCATCTGCCAAGGGCTGCGTCGAGGAGTCGGTCAAATACGCCAAGGAGCGCGAGCAGTTCGGCAAACCGATCGCGAGCTTCCAGCTCGTGCAGGCGATGATCGCCGACATGGTGCTGAAGACCGACGCCTCGCGCATGCTCGTGTATCGCGCGGGCTTCCTCAAGGACAAGGGCCGCCCGAACACGCCTGGAGACCTCGGTCGCCAAGCTGCACGCCACAGAGGCGGCGGTGGAGTGCTCAAACACGGCGATCCAGGTGCACGGCGGCGCGGGCTACGTGGACGACCACCCGGTCGAGCGCTACTTCCGCGACGTGCGCGTCACCACTCTGTACGAGGGCACCTCGCAGATCCAGAAGCTGATCATCGGCCGTGCGATGACCGGCATCAACGCGCTCGTGCCTTCCTGAAGCGCCTAGTGTCCGATGATCGAAACAACCCCGCATCGTGACCTCCTGAATGGAGCGTTCTCATGACCAAGGAGAGCCTGAGGATTTGGGGGGATTGGAGGGGCGTGCCGCTGGTGTAATCGGGGTTGTTGGCGCCGGCACGATGGGCAGTGGTATCGCCCAGCTTGCTTGTAAGGCAGGTGCCCGCACGCTCCTGCACGATCCCATCACCGCGGCGCTTGAACACGGGACACAGGGCGTACTGAAGGGTTTGGAAAAGGAAGCCGGGAAGGGAAAGCTGACGCCCGAGCAGGCCCGTGAGGCCGGCGAGCGCCTGGAGCCGGTGCAGCAACTGGAGCAGCTCAGCTCGTGCGAATTGGTGATCGAGGCGGCTCCCGAGCGTCTCGACATCAAGCACGAGCTGTACGGGCACCTGTCGGAGGTCGTCAAAGAGGACTGCGTCCTTGCAAGCAACACCTCCTCGCTGCCGATCACCGCGGTGGCCGCCGGCGCAACGCACCCCGAGCGCGTCGTCGGAATGCACTTCTTCAACCCGGCGCCGCTCATGCGTCTGCTCGAGGTCATCGCCGGCCTGCTCTCCGACGAGCGCGCATTGGCAATCGCGCAGGCGACCGGCCTGGCGATGGGCAAGGACACAATCCGTGCCGCCGACGTACCTGGCTTCATCGTGAACCGCTGCAACCGTCCCTTCGGCCTGGAGGCTCTGCGTCTGTTGCAGGAGCGGGTCGCGGATGTGCAGACGATCGACCGCATCGTGCGACTCGGCGGCGGCTTTCGCATGGGGCCGTTCGAGCTGAGCGACCTCGTGGGCGTAGACACCGGCTTCGACGTCTCCAAGAGCTTCTACGAGCTGAGCTTCGGCGAGCCGCGCTGGCGCCCCTCCCCCATCCAGGCGCGCCAGGTGGCGGCCGGATTGCACGGGCGTAAGACGGGGCGCGGCTACTACGACTACAGCAGAGAGGGCCCGCATCGGCCCGCCGATCCTGACCCGCCTGCAGGCGGTGGCGACGCGATCGTGACGGGCAGCGGGCCCGTGGCAGATGCTCTGCGCGCACTCGCACCCGGACAGGGCGGCCCCAAGATCGCTGTTGAGGGGCTCGGCGGCACCGTGGAGGGCGAGCCGTTCTACGCGATCGTTCCGCTTGCCCTGGTCGAGGTCACCGGCGCAGCGGGCGAGCAGGCCTTCAGGGGCCTTGGCCTGCACACAGAGCGCGTGCAACCCGCCCCCGCCGGCGTGCTCGCAAGGATCGTGTGTCAGGTGATCAACGAGTCGGCGTTCGCGCTCGGCGAAGGCGTCGGCTCGGCCGACGACATCGATACGGGCATGATGCTCGGCCTCAGCCATCCGCGCGGCCCGTTCGCGTGGATGCACGAGATCGGCCCAGTCCAGGTGCTCAGGACGCTCGAAGCGCTGGGCGACGAATACCGCGAGGAGCGCTACCGACCCGCACCAGCGCTTCGCCGTATCGCAGCTGAAGCTGGCTGAACCGCGCCGCGCGACTACCGCCCCGCACCCGCACTTCGCCATCGCAGCCGAAGCTGGCTGACCCGCGATGCACGAGGAGCGCTACGCCCCGCTCAGCACTCTTCGACTCGCGGCTAAAGCCCGCCGACACACGACGCGCTCGCGGGCGCCGGCGCAATTCTCAGGAGGTGGTGTCGGCGGTTGCGGCTGGCGCGGCCCATTGCGCCTCGGCAAGGTCCCCGACGGGCATTCCCTCGGGCGTAGGCACCTCGGGCGTATCGCGCAGGTACCACTCGGCATCTAGCGCCGCCTGACAGCCTGAGCCGGCCGCGGTGATCGCCTGACGGTAAGTGTGATCCACGAGATCACCGGCGGCAAATACACCAGGCCTGTTGGTACGCGTGGAACGACCCTCAACCTTCACATACCCGTTCTCGTCCAGCTCGACCTGACCCTCGACGAGTGAGGACTGGGGCTCGTGTCCGACGGCGATGAACGCACCTGTGATCGGGATGTCGCGCGGCTCGCCGGTCTTGGTGTTGATCAGCTTGGCGACACCGAGAGCGCCGTTCTCGCCAGGCTCGAAACGCTCGACCGCGTATGGCGTCAGCAACTCGATGTTGGCCTGCTCGCGCGCACGCTCCAGCATGATCTTCGAAGCGCGGAACTCATCGCGGCGATGCACAACGGTGACCTTGCTGGCGAACTTCGACAGGAAGATCGCCTCCTCCATCGCCGAGTCTCCGCCACCGACAATCACCGTCTGGGCATCCTTGAAGAAGGCAGCGTCACACGTGGCGCAGTAGGAGACACCACGGCCGCTCAGCTCCTCCTCGCCAGGCACGCAGAGCTTCTTGTGCTCGGCGCCCATCGCGAGGATCACGGTGCGCGCCTGATGCTCGGTGTCGCCCACCCATACCTTGTGGACACCCCCGAGCTCATCGGCAAGCTCCACGCGCTCGACTTGGTCGGTTTCGAGCGTGGCGCCAAAACGCTCGGCCTGCTCACGCAGCTTCATCATCAAGTCGGGGCCCATGATGCCCTCGGGGAAGCCTGGGTAGTTCTCGACGTCGGTCGTCTGCTGCAGCAGCCCGCCCCATGCGAAGCCCTCGATAACGAGCGGCGAGAGGTTGGCGCGCGAGGTATACAGCGCCGCCGTATATCCCGCGGGTCCGCTGCCGATGATGATCGTGTTCTCGACCTCCGCCATCTCGCTGACTCCAGTTTCTAAGCTCGTTTTCTCGCTCGCCTGCGCGAACGCCTCAACTCAAGGTAGCCAATCCAGCGCCGGGAAGCTCACATGCCCTACACCCGTCAAAGCCGAACTGACACATGCTTTACTTTGTAAAGTATAGCGCGTTTGCTAGGCGTGAAGCGGTCCAGCGGTCTCGATCGGCTTCGTTGCGGTCGACTTGGGGGCCGCCTGCTCGCTGCGCCAACGCGCCACCGTGCGGCGCAGCTGGAAATAGGCGATCGCGCCCGGGACGGTGGGCAGCCAGAAGGAGATCGCACGGTAGGCGAGCACCGCGAGCACTGCCTGATCGAGGTTGACCCCGAAGGCCGCGAAAGCGCCGATCATCCCGCCCTCGACACCGCCGAGCCCGCCCGGCAGCGGCAGCAGGTTGCCGACCATGCCGAGGAAGTAGGCCATCAAGATGACCGTGAACGGCGGCGCGGAGCCGAATGCATGAAAGCAAGCCCAAAGCACGCAGATATCGAAGCCCCACCAAGCCGGGGCTCCCAACAACCCCGGGTCTCGCTCGCGGACCAGCTCAATCGCCGTACGCACGCCGCTTGCCGCCAGCGCGGGCACGGTCACTGCGCTTGCCAGCCAGTGCTCCAGGCGGCCCGAGCCGGCTGCCCAGCGAGCCAGACGCCGCTCGATGTCGCCTGGTAGCAGCGCCATCGCACCGGCCACCGCGAACAGCAGTGCGGCGACAACGGCCGGCACGATCGTCAGCGCAAACGAGCCTTCGCCAGGAAGCAAGCCGGTGCCCATGCCGATCCCGTCAAGCAATACGGCGCCGGCATAGATCACGTACAGCAACACCATGAAGGCAACCATCCGACACGCCACCAGCCGCGCCTCCATGCCTGAGCGCCGCAAGGCCCAAGCGGTAAGCGCGATGCCGCCGGCGCCGCCGGCGGCAAACAGGCGCGTGGCGGCCAATCCAGCCATCGTGATCTGGTAGCTCTCAGACCAGCCAATCGGGCTGGGATCGCGTACGAAGACCGCCCGGAAGAGCACAACGTAGCCCGCGAACGAACAGATCTCTAGTAGCACTCCGATCGCGATCCACCATGTGTCGCCACTCTCGATGCGATGGGCCGTGCTGCTGAAACCGGCGAGCTTGGGCAGCACGAAATACAGGAACGCAACCGCCGAGAGGACGAACACGCCGAAGGCGACCGCGCTACGCCGCGTGACCGGCACACGCGGCATCTGCTCATCGCCGCTCCCTCCATCGGGCTCGGCGGGATCGGCCGGCACCGACGCGTCCTCTTGGTCGACCGCCTCGCCATTGATCGCGGTGCTATCTCCCGCGGCGAAGACCTCCTCTTGGTCGGCGGCAGCGGGTTCGCGCTCAGAGGAATCCGCCGCGCTCATCTCATCTCCCCGCAGGCTCATACCGCATCTTGTGCCCGGGCCTCGATCGCCGCAACCGCCGCACCGAAGCGTCGCAGCGCGGGACTTGCCTGCGGACCAAACCGGCACACCGTTGTTGTTAGCGCTGCCCCGGCGATCAAATCGACGACGTAATGCTCGCCGAGATACACGAGCGCGAAGCCGAGCGTGGCGGTGTAGCCCCAACCCAGGGCACCGGCAACCGCCCCAGTCTCTGAGAGCAGCTGGGCGGCCATCATCGATGTGGCGAAGTGCAACGAGGGCATCGCAGCCAGTGGATTGCCTCCAAGCACACTGTAAAGGGGGCCCCAGCCGTCTTTCCAAAAGAACTCCCCATATTCCACCATCATTCGCCTGACCGCTATGTCATTGACGCCCATCGATGCCGTCGTTGCGGGCCTCATAGCAGCGACATCCTGCGGGCCACCGTTCGTGCTCGACGCGCCGAGCAGGCGACCGTTGAAGTGGCGGCCGCGACCCGCATGCCCCGCCGCATACCAAGGCGGTGCAGTGGGCAGGATCCAGTAGACCATCGCGCCGATATCGAACACCGCATAGGTCATGACCGCGGAGCGGTCGAAGCGTGAGCGGTGACGCAGCATGATGTAGACGAGCGTTCCGTGCGGGACCAGAAACCAAAGCCAGTGCGCCCAAACAAGCATGCGGTCACCGAGCCGCCATTGCCCGCGAGCCAGCCTGCGCTGCAAACGCACAGTGGGTAGTTGACCCAACCCGAGCACGCGGTCGACAGCGATCGGATAGTCGATGAGCACCCGCTGCTCTTGGGCGCTCTCGTCGTCGTGGGGAGCCTTGTAGGCCGCCAGGTAGGCCCACATCTGCAAAGAACACACCGCCACATCGCGCGCGCGCGAGCGAGGCACGGCCACGCATAGGCCAATCGGAGCGGCAAACGCGACCGCCTGACCCACGATCGGTGGCGTCAAGAGACGCTTGCGCATGAGCGGCGCCATCGCGCCCGCGGCCACGAGACCCCAGGCGGCTGTCTTGATGGCCTTCGACCCCCGCACGGGGCGAGGAGTATATGACCCCATTCGGCAGCTCCCCGCGCACGCGCAGAGGGCAGCACCCGTTCTGATGTTACGCCGCCGTCCCGGTCTGGACCTTCGCCGTGCCTGTCTCGACTGTCGCCGTCCCAGCCTCGGCCTTCGCCGTCCCAACCTCGGCCCTCGCAGTCCCGCGTTCGACCCGTTCGCGCATGTGCTCCGTGGCCTGCGCGACCAGCGCGCAGACGACGCGACTGGTCTCGTCAGCCTCGGGGTGCCATTGCACACCAAGCACGAAGCGTCGATCGGGCATCTCGATTGCCTCGGGCAGACCGTCCATCGCCGAGGAGCCGCTGATTTGAAGCCCCTCACCCAGCTGGTCCACACCCTGATGATGATGGGACTTGGTGGCGTGGTAGATCTCTCCGGCCGCACGTGCGGCAAGCGAGCCCTCGACCAACTCGACGTCGTGGTCGGCGCCATCGAAGGTGCCTGGCACGCGTAGGTGTTCGTGATGGCCGAAGCGCTCAGGCAGGTGCTGCAACAGCGTGCCGCCATAGGCCACGTTGATCAGCTGCATACCGCGACAAATGCCGAGCACCGGCATCTCGCGCTCGATCGCGGCACGCAGCAGCGCGATCTCGAAGCGGTCGCGCTCGGGGACGGTGTCGAGCGTCTCTGGATGAGGCTGCGCTCCGTAGCTTGCCGGGTCGATGTCCGCGCCCCCGGCCATCACGAGACCATCGAGCAAGTCGAGTATTTCCTCCGGGCTTGTGAGCAAGAGCTCGTCGGGAGGCAGCATCACGACAAGCGCCCCGGCACGCTGCACGGCTTCGACATAGCTGCGCGAGAGCAGCACAGCCTGCTGGTCCCACATGCCCCAACGAGCCCGCTCGAGCGCCGTGCATATGCCAATCACAGGTCTGCCCATCTGCACACACCATAAACTCCCGCGCCGATGCAGCTGGACACAGTCAACCTGACACTCCTCGACGGCGCGGCGACGATCGAGCTGAACCGGCCACAGGCCCTGAACGCATGGAACAAGCAGCTGGGCGAAGACCTGCTTGCAGCGCTCAGTCAAGCGGCTGCTGACGAGGCCGTCCGGGCCGTTCGCATCACAGGCGCTGGGCGGGCCTTCTCCTCAGGCGCGGACCTGCGCGACATCAGCGGAGACGACCTGACGCCTGACGGACGGCCGAACGTCTACGGGGTGCTGACCGAGCGCTACCACCCGATCATGCACGCCATCCGCGAGATGGAAAAGCCGGTCGTGGCGGCGGTAAATGGCGGCGCGGTCGGCATCGGCTGTTCGCTGGCGCTTTGCTGCGATCTGGTGCTGGCGGCACAGAGCGCCTACTTCCTGCTTGCGTTCGTCAATATCGGGTTGGTTCCCGACGGGGGCTCCTCGCTATTCGTGCCGACCCGCGTGGGCATGGCGCGGGCCGCGGAGATGGCGATGTTGGGCGAGCGCGTGTCAGCGGCGCAGGCGCTCGATTGGGGGCTCATAAACCGCGTCTTTGACGACGAGGCTCTAGCACGAGAGAGCGCCGCCCTCACGGCGCGCATGGCGACCGGGCCGACGCGCTCCTACGCCGCGAGCAAGCGTCAGCTCAACAACCAGCTGTACTCGAACATGCCCGAGCAGCTCGAGCTCGAGGCCAAACTCCAGCAAGAGATGGCCGGCAGCGATGATTTTGTCGAGGGCGTGAGCGCCTTCCTGGCAAAGCGTCCGGCCAAATTCTCAGGGCGTTGAGCTACTTTTCGCCACCCGCACGGCGCCCATCTCAGAGGCGTTCGAGCGGGTTCCGGTTGTTGGGCACGCGCGTTCCGTCCGCTCCTGAATAGAATCCTGCCCGCCTTGAGTCATCTGCTTGCCACACCCCTTGCGTTCTTCACCCCCCAATCGGGCGGGTCACCCAACGCTGACCAGATCGACAGCCTCTACAAGATCACGCTGTATGTAGCGCTAGTGATCTTCGTGCTGGTCGAGGGGGCACTAGGCTACGCCCTGTTCCGCTTCCGCTCGCGCAAGGGTGCCGTGGCAGCCCAGATTCACGGCAACACACGCCTGGAGATCGGCTGGACCGTTGGCGCCGCGGTGATCCTATTGGCCTTGGCCGGGCTCACGTTTGCCAAGCTGTCCTCGATCCAGAACCCTGTCAACTCCAGCCCAGAAGGCGAACATCTCGTCAGCGACAGCTCGCGCCTGTATGCGAGCAACGTGCAGAAGCTCCCGCCAAGCGGCAAGTCGCTGAACATCACGGTCGTCGGGCGTCAGTTCGTGTGGCAGTTCGTCTACCCAGGCTCAGGCGAAGCCGACGGCCTCGGCGCGCCCTACTCCTACGAGGAACTGGTGGTACCCACGAAAACTACGGTGACGCTCAACATCGTCTCCGCCGACGTGGTCCACTCCTGGTGGGTGCCCCAGCTCGGGGGCAAGTTCCAGGCGGTTCCCGGCTACCACAACTACACGTGGTTCAAGGTCGAAAAACCAGGCGTCTTCCGCGGCCAGTGCGCACTCATCTGTGGACGCGGACACGCGCGCATGATCGCCACCGTCAAGGCCGTCCCGCCGGCACAGTTCGAAGCTTGGCTGGCCTACCAGAAGAAGCAGCTCGCCGAAGCCAACGCGCAGGCCGCCGTGGCACGCGCGAAGCTCGACAAACAGGTCGGTGCCGGACAAGTTCAGAACCCGTGATGCGCAACCACTACCGAATCTCCGACTCCGGAAACTAGGAGCCCAGCCAGATGGCCACCTACGCAGCCCCGATCCCTCAAGTAGTCGCGCACGACGTCAAGCCCGAGCCGAAAGGCTGGGCGAGCTGGATCACGACGACCGATCACAAGCGCATCGGGATCATGTACATGGTCACGACCTTCGCGTTCTTCATCCTCGGCGGCGTCGAGGCTCTGCTGATCCGCCTGCAGCTGGGCGTGCCCAACAACACGCTGGTCTCTCCCCAGATCTACAACCAGCTGTTCACGATGCACGGGACGACGATGATCTTCCTGTTCGTCGTGCCGATGATGGCCGGCCTTGCCAACTACTTCGTGCCGCTGATGGTGGGCGCCCGCGACATGGCATTCCCGCGCCTGAACGCGCTCTCCTACTGGCTACTGTTGGCTGGCGGCATCGTCTTCTACGCCTCGATCTTCTGGAACCCGCCCGAAGCTGGCTGGACGAGCTACGTGCCGCTGTCCAGCATCACATACTCGCCCGGGGGCGGCCAAGACGCGTGGATCTATCTGGTCCACCTCACCGGCCTCTCCTCGATCCTCGGCGCGATGAACTTCTACGTGACGATCGCCAACATGCGCGCTCGCGGCATGAGCTGGGGGCGTCTGCCGCTGTTCATCTGGGCGATCCTGACCTACTCGATCCTGATCATCTTCGCGATGCCCGTGATCGCCGGAGCGGTGACGATGCTGCTGACCGACCGGCACTTCGGCACGCACTTCTTTGACCCGGCCAACGGCGGCTCAGCGCTCTTGTGGCAGAACCTGTTCTGGTTCTTTGGGCACCCCGAGGTTTACATCATGGTGTTGCCGGGCTTCGGCATCGTCTCGGAGATCCTGCCCGTGTTCGCGCGCAAGCCGATCTTCGGCTACAAGGCGATCGCCGCCTCGACGGTTGCGATCGCGTTCCTCGGCTTCTTGACGTGGGCGCACCACATGTTCACCGCGCCGATCCCAGAGGCGCTCTTGATCTTCGTGATGATGAGCTCGTTCTTGATTGCCGTGCCAACCGGCGTGAAGATCTTCAACTGGATCGCCACTCTGTGGCACGGAACGATCGAATTCAAGACGCCGCTGCTGTTCAGTGCCGGCTTCATCGCGCTGTTCATGATCGGCGGCATCTCCGGCGTGTTCCTGGCCGTCTTCCCGGTCGATTGGCAGCTGAACGAAACGTACTTCGTCGTAGCCCATATCCACTTCGTGTTGATGGGCGGAGCCGTGTTCACGATCTTCGCGGGGATCTACTTCTGGTTCCCGAAGATCAGCGGCAGGATGCTCAGCGAGAGCCTCGGCAAACTGAGTTTCTACCTGATGTTCTTCGGCTTCTTGATGACCTTCATGATCCAGCATGTGATTGGCCTCGACGGGATGCCAAGACGCGTGTACGAGTACGACAACGTGGGCAACCTCGCGCTCTACAACCTGATCTCGACGATCGGCTCGTTCGTGCTCGCCTCGGGTGTGCTCGTAACGATCATCAACGTTACGCGCAGCCTCAAGCACGGTGCGATCGCCGGCCCGGACCCCTGGAAGGCCAATTCGCTCGAGTGGTTTACGACCTCTCCCCCGCCGACTAACAACTTCGACGTGGTTCCGCTAGTACGCTCTTACGAGCCGATGAAGGACATCCGCCGCGAGATCGAGCAGCGCACCTCTGCCGTACCGGCCCCCGGAGGCGCAACCGTGCCCGCCGGGGCCACGCAAGTCGGGGTCTAGCGTCGTGAGCCGTGGCGGCTTGACGCAGTCGCTAGAAGCGCCCGCTCTCGCCGCGCCCTCGCGCACGCGTCAGCTGTTCTCCGATTACCTCGAGCTGACAAAGCCGAAGGTGCAGTCGCTGCTGCTGCTGACGACGATCACGACGATGCTCGTCGCCGGAGACCCATCGGTGGGGCTGATCGCGCTGACCTGCCTCGGTGGCTATCTCTCCGCTGGTGGCGCCGGCGCCGTCAACCACTGGTTCGACCGCGACATCGACGCGAGCATGGCGCGTACTGCTAACCGACCTGTGCCCTCCGGTCGGGTAGCCCCGGTCGCGGCGCTCACCTTCGGATGCATTCTGGCGGGGCTCTCCTTCCTGGAGCTGTCACTGACGGTCAACGTGCTTGCGGCGAGTCTCTCGTTTGCCGGCTTCCTCGGCTATGTGCTCGTCTACACGGTGTGGCTGAAGCGGCGCACGCCGCAGAATATCGTGATCGGCGGAGCGGCAGGTGCGGTCCCGCCGCTTGTCGCGTGGGCCGCCGTGACCGGCTCTGTCAACGGGATCGCCGTGCTGCTGTTCTTCATCGTGTTCTTCTGGACACCGCCGCACTTCTGGGCACTGTCGCTGCTGATGAAGGACGAGTACGAGAAGGTGGGAGTGCCGATGCTGCCAGTCGTGCGCGGTGAGGCCGAGACGCGCAGACAGATCCTGCTCTACACCGTGCTGCTGTACGCGGTCACGCAGCTGCCCTTCTGCGCCGGCGGCTTCGGTGGGATATACCTGACCGCCTCGCTGATCCTTGGGCTTGGCTTTATCGCCGGCGCCGTGCGGCTCTATCGACGTGCTGATCGACGCAGCGCACTGCAGCTCTACCTGTTCTCACTGGCTTACCTGGCGCTGCTGTTCTGCGCGATGGTCGCCGACGTGAAGCTCTGAGAGCGCCGAGGCCTCTCGCGGCCCTGGATGGCAGTTGCGAACAGAACACGATGCTCATTGCCGTGAGTCGGCTTGAGACGTGCCTGAGCGCGATGCTCGTCGCCACGAAGTTGTAATCTTCACGTCCTCATGGATCGTCGCCTCGCCAAGAAGAACATCCGTGCCGGCCTGATCGTGGCCGGCATCTGCATGTTCATGTTCGGACTGACGTTCATCGTCGCGGCGGCGTACCTCTCATGAGCCCGCTCGACCCCGAGATCCCGCCAACCGGCGAGGAGATCCATCTTCCTGGGCCGACGATCCTGCCGCTGTTGACCGCGGCAGGCATCACGCTCGCGGTGATCGGCATCACGCTCAGCAAGATCCTGCTGGTTGCCGGCGTAATCCTTACGATCGTATGCGTAGTCCGTTGGATCATGGACACACGCCGCGAAATCGACGAGCTCCCACTCGACCACCACCACTGACTCGCTGTAGCGCTCGGTGAGGCGCCGCGCGCGATTCTCCAATCACGCGCGGCCCCGGTGGAAGGTCACACCTGCCCCTAAAGGCGCTCTACCTTCCCTGCTCACCCCACGGCTGCGCTTGCCGGGACAGGGCAAATAGCCCCCTCATCTGTCCAGCAGCGCACGACGTCACGCACAGAGAGGATCCCCATTGTCTCTCCATGCTCGACGACGATCAGGTGGCGAAAGCCACCGCGAACCATCGTGGCAGCGGCCTCCTCCAAGGACCAGGATGGCTCAGCAAACACGACGTCGCGGGTCAAGTGATCGGCCACGAGCTCGAGCTCCGGACTCTCCTCGGCGCCAACAGAGGCAAGCACGTCGCGCTCGGTCAGGATCCCGAGCCCACCGGAATCGGGATCGAGTACCACCGCGGCGCCAACGTGGCGCTCGGACATCAGCCTTGCGGCTTCGCGCAGCGTGTGGCTGGGGCCGATCGTCAAGACCACCTGACTCATCCCGTCTCGAACCTGCATCGCCTCCATCTCCGATCCTCATCGATGTTTGCAACGTTTGTCTCAATGTATTGCGTGTAGCGCTCTCCGTCAAGCGCCTGCCGCCGCATCTGGCATACCCGCGGTAGCCCGAGCCAAACCGGGACGCGCCAACGCTACAGACGCGTCCATCGGCCCGAAGCATTAGGATCAGCCATGGCGATGTACGGGCTTGCCCTGAACAGCAGCGCGGCGCACCGAGGGGGTGCCTGAGATGTCAAAGCGCACGATTGTGGGGACGATCGTGGCGGGAGTGCTCGCGACCGCGATAGGGATCGTGCTCAGCTACACGATCAAATGGTTTCCGCCGCAGGCATCCACCCAGGCGCACCACACCGACACGCTCTACCACGTGCTCGTGATCGCCTCGGTGCCGATCTTCGTGCTGGTCGTCACGGTGATCCTCTTCTCGGTCTGGCAGTTCCGTATGAAGCCGGGCGAGGAGGAGAAGGACGGGCCGCCGATCCACGGCAACACGCGTCTCGAGGTGATCTGGACCGTGTTCCCGGCCGTGCTCCTGCTCGGTCTCGTTTCTTATTCGTTCGTCGTGTTGCACGAAAACGAAAAGAAGCCCGCCAAGGAGATGGTGGTCGAAGTCACAGGCCGTCAGTTCGAGTGGTCCTACGCGTATCCGCGCTCGGTAACCGGCGGGGTGCCTCTGAAGACGACACAGCTGTACGTGCCCGACAACGAATCGGTCGAATTCAAGATCCATTCGCTCGACGTGATCCACGCCTTCTGGATCCCCGCCTTCCGGCTGCAGATCGACGCGGTGCCCGGCATCACAACCAGCTACCGGGCGACGCCCGACCTGTTGGGCTCCTATCCAGTCGTGTGCAACCTGCTTTGCGGCGTCGGGCATTCGCTGATGCGCTCGACGATTCACGTCGTGACACCCGCCCAATTCCGCATCTGGCTGAAACGCCAGACGAGCACACCGTCGAGCGCTTAGTGAGGGTAAGGTGATCGATGCAATGGGGAGATGCGATTCGATGATCGGCATGGCTGGACACCAAGGGGAAGCAAGCTGATGGTCGTCCGGTTGCGCGCTCCGGGCTTGTATCGCGCTTTCTTCGGGCTGGCGCTCGGGATCGCGTTCGCCGCTGGGCTGACCTGGCTCGTGCGTATGGCCACCGGCCATACCACCTACCACCACTTCCTCAACGAGGAAGCAGTGATGGCGGTCTCGCTGCTGTCAGCCCCGATCTTCTTCCTCTTCGGCCTCGGCGGCTTCGACTACTGGCTCTACTGGGCCGCCGGGCGTCCGACCCGACCCGAGGACCACTCCGGGCACGGGGCCTACAGCTGGAAGGACTACTTCCGCATCAACACCGACCATAAGGTGATCGGCATCCAGTACACGGTCACAGCGTTCTTCTTCCTGCTCGTAGGTGGGTTGATGGCGATGCTGATGCGCGCCCAGCTGGCGCAGCCCGGCGCTCAATTCGTCAGCGCGAACACCTACAACGGGCTTTTCTCAGTGCACGCCTCGCTGCTGATCTTCCTGTTCGTGATCCCAGTGTTCGCGGGCTTTGCCAACTACGTGCTGCCGATCATGATCGGCGCGCCAGACATGGCCTTCCCGCGCCTGAACGCGCTCTCCTACTGGCTGCTGCCGCTGGCCGGCGCGATGATGCTGTTGAGCTTTGCCGCTCCCGGCGGCGCCTTCGCCGATGGCTGGACCGCCTACGCGCCGCTGTCGATCGACGCGCCGATCGGACAGGACTTCTTCTCCGTCGGGGTGCAATTCGCGGGCGCCTCCTCGATCATGACGGCGCTGAACTTCCTGGTGACCATCATCACTATGCGCGCACCGGGAATGAGCTTCTTTCGTATGCCACTGCTTGTGTGGGCCAACTTCGCCACCTCGCTGTTGGTGGTGATCGCCACTCCCTTCATCGCGGCCTCGCAATTCTTCGTGCTGCTCGACCGTGGCCTGGGCTTCAACTTCTTCAACGCCGGCAAGGGCGGGGACGTGCTCATGTACCAGCACGTCTTCTGGTTCTACTCGCACCCGGCCGTCTACATCATGATGCTGCCCGGCTTCGGGATCGTCAGCGAAATCATCGCCGTGAAGGCGCGCAAGCCGATCTTCGGCTATCGCATGATGGCCTTCTCGCTGCTTGCGATCGTGGGGCTCGGCTTCACCGTGTGGGCACACCACATGTTCACTTCCGGCATGCCCGCGTGGATCCGCATCCCGATGGCGATCACGACCTGCATCATCGCGGTGCCCACGGGTATCAAGATCTTCTCCTGGCTTGCGACGCTGTGGCGCGGTGTGCTGCACCTGGATACGCCGATGCTGTTCACGCTCGGCTTCCTGGTGACGTTCACGCTCGGCGGCATCAGCGGCGTAATGCTCGCAATGCTGCCGTTCGACATCGATGTGAGCAGCAGCTATTTCGTCGTGGCCCACCTGCACTACGTGCTGTTCGGCGGCTCGGTCATGACGATCTACGCCGGTGCCTACTACTGGTTCCCGAAGATGACCGGGCGCATGTTCGACGAGCGACTCGGCAAGTGGCACTTCTGGACCACGTTCGTATTCTTCAACCTCACGTTCGCGCCGATGCACCTGCTCGGCTTGGAAGGCATGCCCCGTCGCGTGGCGACCTACTCCTCGCAGTTCGCCACCGCCAACCTGTTCATCTCGCTCGCGAGCTTTGCGCTTGGCGCGAGCACGCTGATCTTCGTCTACAACATGGTCACCAGCTGGCGCGGCGGCCCGCGCGCGGCGGCCAACCCCTGGCGCGGGATGACGCTCGAGTGGCAAGTCTCCTCGCCGCCACCGATCTTCAACTTCGACCGCATCCCCACCGTCGTCGGCGGGCCCTACGAGTACGGCGTACCAGGGGCGGTGCACGGCACCTTCGCCCCCCCGCCGACGCCGGCCACAGTAGGCGGCGGCGCTGGCGGGTCGGGCACAGTCTTCCACGCAGCCATCGAGTGAAGGAGCAAACGATCCGATGAAAGAGATACTGGTCGTAGCCAACCGCACACTTGGAGGCGAGAAGCTGCTCGAGGTCGTGCGCGCACGCGCGGCCGAAGACGATGTGACCTTCCGCCTCGTCGTTCCCCAGACTAAGCCGACGGCGGGACTCGTTATCCACGACAATGTCGTGCGCGAAGCGGCCCAGGTGCGAGTCGACCTCGCGACGTCACTGCTCGCCACAGAGGGCATCACCGCTACCGGCGAAGTCGGCGACCACGACCCGTTCCTGGCGACGATGGACGCGATCGCGCAGCGCCGCCCGGACGAGGTGATCATCTCCACCCATCCCGCCACCCAGTCCGGCTGGCTACGAAGGGACCTGATCGAGCGCGTGCAGCGGGCCTCGGGCCTGCCCGTCGAGCACGTTGTCGTTGACTTGACCCAAGAAAGCCTGCCGTTCGCGGTGACGCTCGTCGTGGCGCATAAGACCTCAAGCGGCGAGGAGCTAATCGACCGCCTCAGCGCCAAGGCGGCCGGCGGCGAGCCCCACATGTTCATCGCTGTGATCCCCCAGCAGGACCGCAGCGGGGCTGCTCACCGCGAGGCGCGTATACGTCTCGGCACGATGCTCGAGCGACTCGACGCGGCCGGCCTGCTGAGCGCGGGCATGATTGGCGATCCCGACCCCTATACGGCGACGATGAACGCTCTGGAGCTGTTCAAGGTCGACGACGTCGTCATCTCTACGCTCCCCAAAGAGCGCTCGGGATGGCTGCGCTCGAACCTGATCGAGCGCGTCGGCCACGCGACTACGGTTCCCGTCGAGCACGTGGTCGTGACACTCGAGTCCAACGCTACCGCGGCCACGGCCGCCAGCTAGAAGGCGGTGGAGCAGATCGTCATGGAGGCCGCGAGTGTCGCCCACACAACCACACACGACGCCCACGCGGGCGAGCACCATGGCCCGCCCGCTGCGCACCGCAGCTCGCGCGTGGAGCCGCCGCTGCTCGGGATGTTGCTTTTCATCATCTCCGAGATCATGGTGTTCGGGGCCTTCTTCACGGCCTATTTCTTCATCCGCGTAGCCCAGGGCGACCCGTGGCCGGCGCCAGGCATGCACCTGCCGCTGGAAGTCGCGGGCGTGAACACGGCAATCCTTGTCTCCTCTTCGTTCACGCTGCACTGGGCCGAGCAGTCGATCAAGAAAGGCAACCGCTTTGGCTTGAAGGCGGGCATACTGACGACCTTCCTGCTCGGCTGCGCTTTCCTGTTCATCCAGATCAACGAGTACGCCAACATCGGCTTTGCCCCTCAGGACCAGGCCCAGGCGACGATCTTCTACTCGCTCACCGGCCTGCACGGAGCGCACGTATTCATCGGCCTGCTGCTACTACTGACCGTCACGGTCAGAGCCTTCCGCGGCCACTACTCGCCAGAGGAGCATCGTGGCATCGAAATCCCCGGCATCTACTGGCACTTCGTGGACATCATGTGGATCGTCGTATACACGACGGTCTACGTGCTCTGAGAACGGTCCGGTTTAGACCGACGTGCTGAACCCGCTGCGTACGGAGGATGAGGCGTTTCGCTTCCTGCTCTACGCAATCGCCGTGATCGCCGCAATCGTGGTCGTGATCCTGGTACTGCGCGCGATCCTCTGAAGCTACTTGACTGTGAGAGTGCCGTACATCCCAGCCGCGCGGTGGCCTGGAGCCTGGCAGAAGAAAGTGTAGGTGCCGGGCTTGAGCTTGACGGTGATCGAAGCGGTGCCCTTCGTCTGGAAGGTTGTAGCGCCGAGCACGGGACCGCTCCCGTTTGCCCCCCCAGCGCCGGCTTCTATCGCCAGATTGTGAGAGACACCGGACATGTTCTTCATCGAAACGGTCACTGAGCCAGGGCTAGCCGTGGCCTTGCTCGCGGTGTAGGCAAGCAAGCCCTGCGGGTCGGCTTCGAGTTCGAGTTTGCCGGCCTTCTCGACCGCCGGCTTGCCGGCGCCGGGCGCTTGCACCGCGTTGGCGAGCAGTCCAGTGTCCTGGCCAGGACGGTCGGCCGCCTGGGCGACATAGGCGGCGATGTCGGTCAACGTGGCGCCGCTTGCAAGCCCGCTGGGCATCACCCCTTCGCGATTCGGGTTCTGCACCTGGCCTTCGACGACCGTGCGAATCGCGTTGCGCTCCAAGCCTTCGTCGATGCTCGCGCGAAACGCTTCGTCGAGGTTGGGACCGACAGTGCCCTTAGTGTTGGCCCGGGCGAGCGTGTGACAGGAGCCGCACTTGGCGACGAACTGCTGCTTGCCGACGATCAGGTTCGCGTCGTCGCCGGTCTTCACATCGCCACAGCCGGCGAACGCGAACAGCAGACAAACCGCTCCGAGCAGCACAGCCGACACCGCGCGCAGACGATCCCCTATGCAAACCCGCCCCAAACATCAGCGAGCCAACTCTATCCGAAGGGCCGGCCGACGGGCTCTCCGCGCGCCGCCGCGATCACCCCGCGCGCAACACCCTGCCACGACCAGCGCTCACGCACCGCCGCGACCAGCGCCGTACGCGTGCGAGTCTGTAGCGCGCTATCGGCTCCTAGCCAAGCCACGAGCCGCTCGCCAAGCGCCCGCACGGCCTCGTCGTCGATTGGGAACGAAAGCCATGCGGTCGCCTCGGGCGGGAGCTCTTCGGCGAGCGCCTGGCTCACCTCGGCCAGGCCCGAATGGGCGGCACTGATGGGCAGCGCACCGCATGCGCCCGCCTCGACGGCGACCATCCCGAACGCCTCGGGAAAAGTGCTCGGCACAACCAACGCCGAGCACGCTGGCAGCACCTCTGCCAGCTCCTCGTGATCGAGGCGACCTGTGAACACGAGCCGCTCGTCGAGGCCGCGCGCGGCCTCGACGTAGCGCTTGGCTTCAACGCCGGACAGCGAGCTCAAGAACGCAAGCAGATGATGCAGAGGTGTCGCTGACCGCGGATCGACGGACTCGCCTCCCTCGGCCTCCAAGGCACGTCCAAGGCGAGCGATCTGCATTGCGCCCTCGAGATCGCCTGCGGCGAGGCACGCGACCATGCGCTCCAAGCCTGCGCGGTAGGCGCCGAAGCCGACGATCGCAAGCTGTGCGTTGGGCACCGCCATCGACACAAGCGGCCAAGCGGCGACCAGCAAGTCGACGCCCTTGCTGACGATCAGCTTGCCCACAAACGCTACGAGCACGCCCCTCCTATCCAAAATCTTCTCGAGCGCATCTGCCACTAGCTGCTCGTCGCGCGTGAAAGCGCTCGACGGCTCCTCGACGGAAGTAGGAGCGCCACCGTGTAGACGCTGCTGCAGCCCGCGCATGGCCGCCCAAGCCTCTCGCAGCTCGTGCGGGCGAAAGCGCTCAACGTCGACCCCAGGAGGACCCAGGCGCGTGCGCAGCTTGACCTGAGCCCCATCCTCCTCGCCAAGTGCCCGCCAAAGGCTCTCAGCGGTGTGCCGCGAGCCGACGAGCACAGTCTCTGCGCCGGCAAGTCCTTCGCGCGCGAAGTTCATGAAGCGCTCGGGCTGGGGCTTGACCGTGTACTCCAGCGCGCTCCCGTGCACCTTCACCGCATAGGGCGTCTGCTCGCCCAGCGCCCGCGCCAGGATCACGGGCCCCATCACGAGATGGTTCGCCAGCGCCACTTCAGGATGAACCAGCTCGGCGACCTCGCGCACGGCGTCCACATTGGCTTGGATGTAGCCGGCGATCTCCTCGTCCGAGCAGTCGGCAAACGTCTTGGCCTCGATCCCCTCGTAGCGATCCTGCACGTACAGAGGTAGGAGCCCGCCGATGTTCGGGCGATACACCGTGCAGCCCGGAGACGAGCTGAACGCGCCGCCCTCGCCGCGATCGATGCCGCCGTCCTGGTCTTCGCCCCGCTGCTCAACGCCCCCCCACCCTGCTCCCTCGGAGAGTCCCCGATCGCGTGCACCCGGAGCCTGCCGCTGTCCCAATCCCCGGCGGCCCCAACAAACGCATAGCGCTCAGGATGACGATCCTGGCTGAACAGGTGCACCTCGTGCCCGAGCCCAACCAGCGCTTCGGCGAGGCGCGCGTTGTAGACGTTCGAGCCGGTCCCGCTCAGCAGGTAACCGTGGAAGATCAAGATGCGCATCCCTGCAGCCTATTCGCCGTCTACCCGCACGCTCATGCGCCACAAGTCATACGCCCATCCGCCCGGACGCTTCGCTAAAGTGCCGGGCGTGAGCACGAGTCAGCGCTATCGCCTGCGCACCCCTTCAACCGGACGAGAGGTCCTGGTGGAGGCCGTCCCCGGCGAGATATACCGCGACCGCGACACCGGCGAGGAGATGGATGTAGTCGGCAAGCTGCTGCCACTGGCCCCCGACCCTTCGCGTCTGCCGTGGGCGGTTGAGAACCTACGCTTCTGTCCATGGTGCGAGCAGCCTGCTCAGAAGGACCTGAACGATTGCCCCACCTGCGGCCGGCGGATGGGCCCGCTCGGCGCGTGAGCATCGACCCCCCTCGCTCGCGCATAATCGCGCTCGCGGCGAGCGCACTGATACTCCTCTCCGGTCTCGGTCTCTCCGCCTGCGGCGGTACCAGCGTCTCGGACGCGACCCCTAAGAGCACCCCGGAAATAACGCCGCCGAACGACACCTCGGCCGAAAAGGAAGCGACCGAAACGACGTCGACCTCGACCACCGCAACGACGTCCACGACCCCGACAACCGGCGAAAGCTCCACCAGCACAACGGGAGGCAGCGAATCCAGCGAAAGCGCCTCTGGAGAAAGCAGCTCCGAAGCCGCGGGAGGAACAGCAGCTGGTGGGGAATCAGCCGAAAAAGCTGCCAGCGAAAAAGCGGCGTCAGAAAAAGCGGCTACAGAAAAAACTCCTGAAAAATCCTCTGGCAGCGTCGGCTCAAGCGGCGGCGCAAGCGCGCCTTGACAAGCTGCTCGTGGGATTGAGCCCGCGTTGGCTCAATTGGCCCGCGTCAGCTCAATCTGCCTTGACCGACCAGCCGTGCACACATCGCTGGTGGCCAACGATCAGGGAGTAGAGATCAGCGTTGCGCTGTAAGTCAGGCGCGCGGTCTGATACAGGCAGTAGTACTGCACGCTGGTGCCGATACTCGTCTGTGCGGTCTGAGTGCCGGTGGTCGTGCACTGACCCTTCGCCCGGCTTGCCCGCCAGGATGTCCCCTTGCCGAAGCCAAGCGCAAGCGCCGGCGCCCAGGTGGGCACAGTCAAGGCAACGATGTCGCCCTTCTTGACGGCAACGGTTGTGGCGAGCGGGAACTGGGCGGTCTTGCCGAAGTACTTTTCCAGCGGAACGACAGGGCTCTGGCCGATCACCTTGTACGTCAATTTGGGACTCTTTTCGGCGCGCAGAATCGCGATGCCGGCTGACGCCGCGCCGCCCTCATTGGCATTGAAGAACTTGATCTGAGCCGCGGTCGGCTTGCCGAGTGAGATCGTCCAGGCGACGATCGTGCCTTCGCGAGGCGCCGCCTCGGTGTTGTTGTTGGCTTCGACCTTGACCTGGAAGCCGGTCGTGCGACTGACCGCCAAGCAGGAGGGCGTAGGACAGCTGGGCACCGTGGCAGGTGTCGTTGCGGGGATCACGCCGACTTCGGTCAGCGTTGCCAGCGAGCCTGCCGGGATGGCAAGCGCCAGTCCGCAGCCGAGAACGATCGTTGTGATTAGGCGTCTCATATGCGACATTCAACAGGAAACACGGGAACAGGCACGATGTAGCGGTTCGACGCGGAAGCCGTTATTCCCCCTTTGCGGTGCCCTTGATTTCAGCAACCGGGCTCAAGCCACAGACCCGATCGCCGCGGCGGCGGCGGCGATCTCGGCGGGATCGCCGGGCGCCGGCGTCCAGGGCAGCTTCAGCGGGTCATCGATGTAGCGGGGAACCACGTGCAGATGGAAGTGGAACACCGTCTGCCAAGCGGCGGCCCCGCAGGAGTTGATCACGTTGACCCCGTCCGCTCCCAGGCGCTCCTTCGCGCCGATCGGGCAAGGCGCTGCGCCGCGACGGCGACGGCCTCGAGCTCACGCTCGTCGATGCTCAGCAGGTCCACCGCGTGTGCGCGCGGAATCACAAGCGCATGGCCACGCGTGGCGGGATTGATGTCCATGAAGGCCAGCGTGTGCTCGTCCTGGTCGACGATCGTCGCCGGCAGCTTGCCCGCCACGATCTTGCAGAAGATGCAGTCTTGCTCGCTCATGGCGGCCATCCTAGCCGCGTCAACGCATTACCGAGCGGCATGTCAAGGGAATGGATGGCACGGAGGAGGTGCAATACTTTTTTTGAAATGTTACTTGTGTATATACGACTTGTATCCACTATCGGCAAATTCCGCAAAGAGAACACACACCCTCTCTCCTCAGCCGCCACCAGCCCTGGAGCCAGACGCCCTTACGAAGGCAAGTGCCTGCTCGGGCGTACTAACCTCGCCGGTGTACTGGGCCCGCACAAGCGCCGCCAGCAGCTCGCCCACGCGCGGGCCGAGCGGGATGCCGAGCTCGTGCGCGAGCTGGTCTCCGCGCAACAGCGGCTTGGGCGCGCCCGCCTGATGCCAACGCAGCGCGTCGTCGAGCATCCGTCGAGCCAGATCGACGTGCGCCGCGATCGCCTGCTCGGCTTTTGCTCCGCGTGTGGCTAGGCGGTCGCACACCGACAGCAGCGTGACGTCTACCTCCACCGGCTCGCAGGCGTGCAGGTAGTCGTAGACCATGCCGCGCGCCAGCGGCTGGGGCTCGTGCACCAGAAAGCCAAGGCGCAGGTGGTGGCGCACCAGCGCCGCGACGTGCTCGCGCAGACGCACGCTGGCGCGCATGCGTCCGAGCACGTCCCGGGCGAGCTCCGCCCCCTGTACGTCATGCCCGAGGAAGGTCACACGCCGGTCGAGGACGCGCACCGAGCGCGTGGCCGGCTTGGCCGCGTCGTGCAGCAAGGCCGCCCAGCGCAGCGCCTGCCCGCGAGTCAGCCCGTCGGCAAGCGACTCTGCAAGCAACTCTTCTACCGGCGCGCGCTGCTCCTCGCCCAGCGCGGCGATCGGCTCGGAATCTGCTCGTACTCTGCGGTCAGCTCGATCGTGCGCTCGAACACCTCCAGCGTATGGCCGTAGACGTCGCGATGATGAAAGCGGCTCTGCTCCACCCCGCGCAAAGCTTCGAGCTCCGGAAAGACAACGCGTGTCGCCCCGAGCTCGCTCATCAGCTCCAATCCACGCAGAGCCTGCGCCGAGGCGACGATCCGCTGCAGCTCGAGGAACACGCGCTCGGGCGAGATCTGCTGCAGTCGCGGCGCCTGTGCGCGCGCGGCCTCGATCGCCTCGGGCTCGGGCTCCAGCTCCAGCTCGACCGCGACCCGCACCATGCGCAGAACTCGCAGCGGGTCGTCCTTGAAGGCATCCGGGCCCGCCATGCGCAGACGTCCGGCATGCAGGTCGCCGAGACCGCCGAGCGGGTCAAGCGGCTCTCCCCCGGCCAGGGGCTCGGCGATCGCGTTGACGGTGAAGTCGCGCAAGCGCAGGTCGGCCTCCAGCGAGGAGCCGCGCATCGCCTCCACGTCGACCTGCCAAGCGCCTTCGCGCGCGACCACGCGCCACGCCCCGAATTCTTCTGAGAGCGCAAAGCAAGCCGCGGGAGTTCCGGCGCTCTTGGCGGCCTGTGCGATCGCGCGCGCACCCTCCCCCGGGTCGCCGTCGAGCACGACATCCAGATCTGCCCCCGGCCGGCCAAGCAGGCGGTCGCGCACCGCGCCGCCTACAAGCCAAGCGCGCCGCCCCTCGAGCGCCGCGCGCACGATCTCGAGCGCCTGCGCGCTCATCGGCGGTGCCGAGCGAGGGCTCGCCGACTTGGACCGTCGTAGTGGTAGACGCGCGGCACGCGCCCGGTCAGCGCGCAGGTCACCTCATAGTTGATCGTGTCGATCCGCTGCGCGACCTCCTCGGCGGTTATCCGCTGATCGCCGCGCGCGCCGATCAGCACGGCCTCGCTGCCGCGCAGGTCGCGAGCCTCCGTGTCCGCGCCGAGATCGACCGTCAGGTTGTCCATGCTGACCGTGCCCACGATCGGCCGCCGCCGCCCGCGATCAACACGTCGCCGTTGTTCGACAGCGCTCGTCGCCAGCCGTCGCCGTAGCCGATCGGGAGCACGCCGAGCAGCGTCTCGCGCTCAGCGACGAAGCGCCGTCCGTAGCCGGCGCTCTGGCCGGGGGCGCAGTCCTTGACCTCGGCCAGATAGGAGACCAGCTCGAGGGCAGGGTCGAGCCCGCGTGCGAGCGGGTCGCGCCCGAAGGGGTCCATCCCGTATACGCCGATGCCACAGCGAACCATGTCGAAGTGCGAGCGCGGCTCGCGCAGAGTGGCGGCGCTGTTGGCCGCGTGCACGACGATGTCCGGATAGGAGGCCTTGAGCCTGCTCGGCCCAGCCGCTGAACGTCTCGAGCTGGCGCGCGAAGAACTCGTCGTGCTCGTCGTCGGCGGTCGCGAAGTGGGTCATCGCTCCGGCCAGCTCGACCTGTGCGGTCTCGGCGGCAAGCGCTGCCACGCGCAGCCCTTGCTCGGGATCGCGCGTGCCGAGCCGGCCCATGCCGCTGTCGAGCTTGACGTGCACACGACCGCCGCCTGCCTGCGCGACGGCAGCAACCATCTGCTCGCTCCACACGACGACGTCGGCCTCGGCCGCGAGCGCTTCGCCCAGCTCGACCGGGCTGAGAGCGCCCATCACGAGCAGCCGCACCTCGCCGAAGCCCGCCCGCCGCAGCTGCGCGGCCTCGTGCGCGCCCGCCACCGCAAGCCAGGTCGCGCCTGCGTCGAGCGCCGCACGCGCGCTCTGCGCTGCCCCGTGGCCATAGCCGTCGGCCTTGACGACCACGCACAGCTCGCAGCCCGGCTCCAGCTCCTCGCGCAGACGTGCGCAGTTGCGCTCGATTGCCGCCAGGTTGACGCGCGCGATGGCGCGGCGCGACGCTCATCGCGCGCCTCGCTGCAGGCAGCGCGGCGATCACGTCGCCGGCGATCACGCCCTCTGCTGCTCCCTGCCTACGGGCAGCCTCGCGGCCTGCCTGAGCATGCAGCTGGACGCCCGCGGCGGCTGCGGCAAACGGCTCCATCCCCTGTGCGAGCAACGCCGCGATCGTGCCGGTGAGCACGTCGCCGGTGCCGGCTGTGGCGAGCGCGGGACTGTTGCCGCGGCTGATCGCAACACGGCCGGCGGGCTCGACGACGAGCGTGTCGTCGCCCTTGAGCACAACGATCGCTTCGGCCTGCTCGGCTGCTTTGCGCGCATGTGCGAGCCGCTCGCTCTGTACCTGTTCGCTGTCTACGTCCAGCAGTCGCGCCAGCTCGCCGGCATGCGGCGTGAGCACCGTCGGCGCCTCTCGCACCGCAAGCCCAGCAAGCGACCCAGCGTGGGCGTTCAAGCCGTCGGCGTCGAGCACCAGCGCAAGCGATGCTTCACGAGCCAGCTCGCGCGCGAAGCGCACGCTCTGGGGATCGCGGCCGAGCCCCGGGCCGAGCGCCAGGCAGCCGGCGCGAGCAAGCGAGTCCTTGACCGCGGACAGTCCCTCGGGCGTGAGCGCACCGCCCTCCTCGGCCAGGCCACGGGTCATCACCTCCAGTAGCTGCACGTCCAGGATCTGCTGCAACGATGCAGGCACGCACGCGGTCACATAGCCGGCTCCGGCGCGCAGCGCAGCGAGCGAGGCCATCGCCGGGGCGCCCATCAGCCCGCGCGAGCCACCGACGACGACGACATGACCACTGCTGAACTTGGTCGAGGCGGCCGTCCTGCTTGGCAGCGCGCCGAGCACGCCGTCGCCGATCAGGCCGATGTCGCTCGCGCTGGGCGCGCCGCGCGGGATCCCGATGTCGATCACGTCGATCTCCCCGGCATGGCCCTTGCCCGGGTGGATCCACAGGCCAGGCTTGGCCGCGTGAAATGTGACGGTCTTGGCGGCTTTGATCGCAGGGCCGGCGACGACTCCGCTATTCGCATCGACTCCACTGGGCATGTCCACGCTCACGACAAGCCCAGGCGCAGTCTCGATAACCGCGATCGCCTCGGCCACCGCTCCATGGGCGACGCCCGAGAAGCCCGTGCCAAGCAGCGCATCGACGATCACATGCGCGTGCGCAATCGCCTCGTAGGCGACGCTATCCGAGAGCGCCAGCGGCGGCGCCCCGGGCAGACGCTCGAGGTTGGCGCGCGCATCGGGCGAGAGCTCCTCGCCGGCCACCAAGCACACGACCGCCACGTCCCTGCTCGCCTCGCGCAGCAGCCTCGCGACGACGAGACCGTCGCCGCCATTGTTGCCTTTGCCGCACACCACGACCACAGGCCCGTCGGGCGCGAGCTCTTCCACGGCCCGATGCCACGCCCTGCCCGGCGCGCTCCATCAGATCTAGCGAGGGTATCCCCCGCTGCTCGATCGCCCAGCGGTCGACCGCCCGCATCTGCGGGGCGTCGAGCAGCGGCTCGCACCAGTCGGGAAGCTCCGCCATGACGAGCGATACTAAGGGCTCGCCCGGAAATCCACCGGCTTAGACGCACAGGATGGTGGATGCCAGACGCGCGCCTACTCGACGGTGACCGTCTTCGCCAGGTTACGCGGCTGATCGACGTTCAGGCCGCGCAGCCTGGCTATCCGGTAGGCGAGCATCTGCAGCGGGATGACGGCCAGTATCGGTTGCAGCATCCAGTCGATCGCGGGCACCGGGATCGCGACGTCGACTTGGCCCTCCAGGCTGTTGCCCTCAGTCGTCAGGGCGATCACATGGGCGCCGCGTGCTCGCACCTCTTGCATGTTGGAGACGATCTTCTCCAGCACCGGCGAGTCGGTCGCCACGCACACCACGGGCGTGGACTCGTCGAGCAGCGCGATCGGGCCGTGCTTCATCTCGCCGGCCGCATAGGCGTCGGTCGCGATGTAGGAGATCTCCTTCAGCTTCAGCGCTCCCTCGAGCGCGACCGGCAGCCCGACGTGGCGGCCCAGGTAGAGGAAGAATTCCTTTTGCGCGTGCTCCTCGGCCACCTGCCCGATCTGCTCGTCGACGTTCGCGATCACCTGGTCGATGCAGTGCGGCAGGCGCTTGATCTCGCTGACGAGCTCCGTCAGACGCTCGGGCGAGAGCGTACCTCGCAACTCGGCCAGGCGCAGGCCGAGCAGGTAGATGACAGCCACCTGGCAGACGAACGTCTTGGTGGCCGCCACGCCGATCTCGAGACCGGCGCGCGTGAACAGCACGCCGTCGGCGTCGCGCGTGGCCTGCGAGCCCATCACGTTGGTGATCGCAAGCACTGTCGCGCCGGCGTCGCGCGCCTTGCGCATCGCCGCGAGCGTGTCCGCGGTCTCGCCGGACTGGGAGATCCCGATCACGAGGTCGCCGGGGCCAACGACCGGATTGCGGTAGCGGTACTCCGAGGCGATATCCATTTCGACAGGCAACCGCGCCCATTCCTCGATCGCGTAGCGGCCCACCAAGCCCGCGTGATAGGAGGTTCCACAGGCGACGACCACCACTCGCTTGACATCGGCGAGGATCGCCTCGTCCAGGGCGCCCGGCTCGTCCAGGTCGACGCCGTCGCCGCGCGCCACGCGGTCGGCGATCGTCTCGGCCACGGCGTCCGCCTGTTCGTGGATCTCCTTGAGCATGAACGTCTCATAGCCGCCCTTCTCGGCGGTCTCCTCGTCCCAGTCGACCTGTTCCACCTCTCGCGAGACCTCCTCCCCAGCCAGCGTCAGGATCGTGACGCCGTCAGGTCGCAGAACCGCCAACTCGCCGTTATCCAGGTATTGAACCGAGCGCGTCTGGGCCAGGAAGGCCGGCACGGCCGAGGCGATGAACTGCTCGCCCTCGCCGCGACCGATCACCAGCGGGCACTCCTTGCGGGCTCCCACGAGCGTGTCGGGCTGCTCGACGCTCATCGCCACGAACGCGAAGTGGCCCTCAAGCTCGGCGAACGCCTTGCGCACGGCAAGCGTGAGGTCGCCTTCGTAGTGGGCGGCCACCAGGTGGGCGATCACCTCGGCGTCGGTCTCGGAGGTGAACAGGTTGCCTTCGCCTGCCAGGCGCTCCTTCAGCGCCATGTAGTTCTCGACGATCCCGTTGACGACGACGTGCAGCCGGTCCTCGGGGTCGTAGTGGGGATGGGCGTTCTCCTCGCTGACGCGCCCGTGCGTGGCCCAGCGCGTGTGGCCGATCCCGGTGGTAGCGACCCGCTCGGCCACTGCCACGGCGCCGGAGCGCTCGCCGTGGTCGAGCTTTGCCTGCAGCGCGCTCAGATTGCCGACCGAGCGCACCGCTTCGATCCGCTCGCCAGCGATCAGTGAGATGCCTGCGCTGTCATAGCCGCGGTACTCGAGCTTCTGCAAACCCGCGAGCAGCAGCTCGCGGGCTGGGCGCTTGCCTACATAGCCAACGATGCCGCACACGGCGACGACGATATCAGCGGTTCTCAGCCCAACTCGTGCTGCACGAGCGCCACCAGCCGCGAGCAGACCGCGTCGGCCTCCTCGTCGCTGGGGGCCTCGACCATCACGCGCACCAGCGGCTCGGTGCCGCTGGGACGGACGAGCACGCGCCCACGACCGGCGAGCGCCGCCTCCTCCTCCTGCACGGCCTGCGCGACACTCTCGGAGCCCGCGAGCGCGCCTCGGTCGAGCACGCGCACGTTGACGAGCCGTTGCGGCAGCTTGCGCATCGCTTCGCGTTCGCTCAGGTCGCGCCCGGCGAGCGCCTCGAGCGTCGAGCAGTGCGCCCGCGATCCCGTCGCCCGTGCTGTTGAAGCCCATCTCGATGATGTGCCCGGACTGCTCTCCCCCGAGCGCCCAGCCGCTGCTGCGCAGCTGCTCGAGCACGTAGCGGTCGCCGACGTTCGTGCAGGCGACCTCGATGCCGGCCTCGCGCATCGCCGAGTGAAAGCCGTAGTTGGTCATCACGGTCACGACCACACCGTCGCCGGCGAGCCGGCCCTGCTCGCGCAGGTGCAGCGCCGCGAGTGCGATCAGCTCGTCGCCGTCGACCACGGCGCCCGTGCGGTCGACCGCGAGCACGCGGTCGCCGTCGCCGTCGAAGGCCAAACCGAGCGCATGCCTGCCTGCGCGCACCTGCTCGCCGAGAGCAGCGACATGGGTCGAGCCACAGCCCTCGTTGATGTTGCGCCCGTCGGGGCTTGCGGCCAGGACTGTGACGTTGGCGCCGAGGCGGCGGAAGATCTCTGGAGCGACCTTGTAGGTGGCGCCGTTGGCGCAGTCGAGCAGCACGTCGAGCCCGTCGAGGCGCAAGTCGGCGAAGCGACTCTCTAGCTCGCGCAGGTAGTCCTCGTGCGCGCCGCGCAGCTCGCGCACATGCCCGATTGCGCATGCCCCCGCGCGCGGGGGGCACGGCTTTTGAAGACCCCACATGCGTCCCGCCCGATTGTGCATATCTGCGCGCACGCGCGTCCTCGGCTTTCCGCAATTCCTCTTCGATCGTTTGCTCCTGCTCGTCGCTGAGCTTGAAGCCGTCGGCGGCGAAGAACTTGATGCCGTTGTCCTGGTAGGGGTTGTGCGAGGCGGACAGGACGGCGGCCAGGTCGAAGTCGTAGCGCTTGATCAGCAGCGGCGCTGCCGGCGTTGGCAACACGCCGCCGAGCAGCGCTTCTCCCCCGGCCGCGCTGACGCCGGCCGCCAGAGCTGCCTGCAGCATCTCGCCGGACTCGCGCGTGTCGCGCACGATCAGCACTCGTGGACGATCTGCCGGGCTGCGGGCCGTGACAGCCTTGCCCAGCGCAAGCGCCAGCTCCGCGCTCAGCAGCTCACCGGCGACGCCGCGGACCCCATCGGTCCCGAACAGCCTGGCCATCGCGGAGGCGTTCAGCGCTTGGAGAACTGCGGCCGCTTACGCGCCTTCTTCAGGCCGGCCTTCTTGCGCTCCTTGGCGCGCGAGTCGCGCGTGAGGAAGCCGCGGCGCTTGAGCTCGCCACGCAGGTTCGGATCGGCCTCGAGCAGCGCGCGCGAGATGCCGTGGCGCAGCGCACCCGCCTGTGCGGAGATCCCGCCGCCGTGCAGCCTTGCCACCACGTCCATGCGCTCCTGATAGCCGACGGTCTCAAGCGGCTGGCGGATGTTGCGCTGCAACGTGGTGCGCGGGAAATGCTCGTCGAGCGTGCGCCCGTTGACGACATACGTGCCGCTGCCTGGCCTGAGGATGACTCGCGCTATGGCGGTCTTGCGCTTGCCGGTGGCCTTGTAGCGCGCTCCGGCGGCCAGGTCGATGGCGGCGCTTGAGATCGGCTGGGCGAGGTGCTCGACCTCGCTGTCCTCCTCGGACTTCGGCTCCTCGTCCTCTTCCAGCGCGTAAGGATCGGCCGGCTGCTCGGGCGCGAGCGGGTCGACGCCTTCAGGAACGATGTCCACTTCAAGGTGGGCTCCGGGTACCGACGGCTTTACGCGCGGGGCCGGCTCTTCCTCCTCGAGCTCCTCAGCCTCAGCCTCAGCCTCGGCCACGATCTCGGCGGCAGCCTCCTCGACGATCGCCTCAGCGACGGCCTCCTCAACTACAGCCTCGACGACGGCCTCCTCAATTGCCTCCTCGACAACAGCCTCAGCGACGGCCTCCCCAATTGCCTCCTCGACAACAGCCTCGACGACGGCCTCCTCAATTGCCTCCTCGACAACAGCCTCAGCGACGGCCTCCCCAATTGCCTCCTCGACAACAGCCTCAGCGACGGCCTCCCCAACGGCCTCGACGACCGCCTCCTCGGGGGCCTGAGCCGGGGTCTCCTCGACGGGCTGCTCCTGGACATCCTTCGCGGGCGTCGCGCTCGTGGCCTCGGTCGTGGTCTCCTCGGGCTGCTCGGGGCTGTCTGGGTTCGTCTCGTCGGCCATTACGCCTCGATCTCCATCTGTTGCGGTTTCTGGGCGACGTGGGGGTGCTCTGGGCCGGCGTAGACCTTCAGCTTGGTGATCTGCTTGCGGGCCAAGCGGTTGCGCGGCAGCATGCCCTTGACCGCCAGGCGGATGATCTCCTCGGGACGGCGCTCGATCATTTCCTCGAAGGTGCGCGAGCGCAAGCCGCCCGGATAGCCGGAGTGGCGGTAGTAGCGCTTGTCCTGGCGCTTTTTGCCGGTGACCGCGATCTTCTCGGCGTTGATGACGACCACGAAGTCTCCGGTGTCGATGTGCGGCGTGTACTCGGGCTTGCGCTTGCCACGCAAGACATCGGCGATCTGCGTCGCCAGACGTCCCAACGTTTGTCCGTTGGCATCGACGACGAGCCAGTTGCGCTCGCGATCTGTGGGCTTGGCGACGTAGGTCTTCATGGCGTGAAAAAGGCCGCACGCAATCTGTCGCGCGCGGCGAGAGCGGGAATGATAGCTACTCCCACTCAATAGTTCCCGGTGGCTTGCTGGTGATGTCCAGCACGACCCGGTTCACCTCGCGCAGCTCGTTGATCATGCGCGAGGCGATCGTCTCCAGCAGGTCGTAAGGGAGGCGCGCCCAGTCGGCGGTCATTGCATCGTCGGAGGTGACCGCGCGGATCACGACGACGTAGCCGTAGGTGCGCTCGTCGCCTTGCACTCCCACCGTGCGCACGTCCGGCAAGACGCAGAAGGACTGCCACAGCTCGCGGTAGAGGCCCGCCTTGCGGATCTCCTCTTGCAGGATGTGGTCGGCCTCGCGCAACACGTCCAGGCGCTCGCGCGTCGCCTCACCGCCAACGATCCTGATCGCCAAGCCCGGGCCCGGGAACGGCTGGCGCCAGACAAGGCGCTCGGGCAGACCCAGCTCCGCGCCCACGGCGCGTACCTCGTCCTTGAACAAGGCTCGCAGCGGCTCTACCAGCTCGAACTGCATGTCATCTGGCAAGCCGCCAACGTTGTGGTGGGACTTGATCGTCGCGGCGCCCGTTCCTCCGCCTGACTCGATCACGTCGGAGTAGAGCGTTCCCTGCACGAGATAACGGGCTGGGCTGGTCTGCGAGATCTTGGCCGCCTCCTCCTCGAACACGCGGATGAACTCGGCGCCGATCGCCTTGCGCTTGGCCTCGGGCTCGGTGACGCCTTTTAGCTTCTCGAGGAAACGCTGCTCGGCATCGACCGCGACCAGCGGCACGCCGAACGTGTCCCTGAAGGCACTGATCACCTGCTCGCCCTCGTCCTTTCGCATCAATCCGTGGTCGACGAACACGCACGTGAGCTGATCGCCGACGGCGCGATGAACCAGTAGCGCGGCCACTGAAGAGTCGACCCCGCCGGAGAGGCCGCAGATGACGTGCCCGTCTCCCACCTGCTTGCGAATGCGCGCGATCTGATCTTCGGCGATCGAAGCCGCCGACCAACTGAGCTCGCAGCCACATACCTCTGTGAGGAAGCGCGTGAGGATCTCCTGGCCGTATGGCGTGTGGACTACCTCTGGGTGGAACTGGATGCCGTAGATGCCCCGGGCCGGGTCCTCGACGGCCGCAACCGGCGAGCCCGTGGAGGACGCCAGCGCGGTGAAGCCAACCGGCGGCTCGAAGACCGTGTCGCGGTGAGACATCCAGCACGTTTGTTCCTTTGGCATTCCCGCCAGCAGGACTCCCGGCATAGTGACGGTCAGCTCGGAGCGGCCGAACTCCCCCACCTCCGCCTGCTCGACCCGGCCGCCCAGGTCGTGGACCAACAGCTGCATGCCGTAACAGATGCCGAGCACCGGCACGCCAAGCTCCAGCAAACCACGCTCCAGGCTCGGTGCCCCTGGCGCATATACCGACGCGGGGCCTCCGGAGAGGATGATCCCGCGCGGTTTGCGCTTGGCGACCTCCTCCAATGGGACGTGATGGGGCAACAGCTCTGAGAACACCCCGCAGTCGCGGATACGACGCGCGATCAGTTGGGAGTATTGGCCGCCATAGTCGAGAACCACAACCTCTTCGCGGGCCTGCTCGCGCGCGTCGAGGGCATCGTGCAGGTCGTCGGCGCTCGGGGCATCCAGTGAGGTTGAGGTCATGTACTCTTTTTAGAATTCACAATTGTATTCACAAGCGTAGCCACTTTTGTGAATTTGAAAAAAACTGATCGTCCCTCCACCTTCACACCTCACAAAACCGGCCACTCGCCTGCTGCCTCAGTCGTTCACCAGTTCTGCGGCCTTCCCATTTGAACCCATACCAACCGACTGGTCGCGCTGCAGCTGCTTGCCCTCGGTTTGCAAGGACGGGGCGATCACTACCTCGGCGCGGTTGAACTCCGCCAGGTCCTTGTGACCGCAAGTGGCCATCGAGGTGCGCAGACCGCCGAACAGGTTGAAGGTGCCGTCGTTCTCACGCGCGGGACCCACGAGGATCTCCTCCAAGGTGCCGTTGCGAGTCGTCGCCACGCGCGCGCCGCGCGGGAGCGTTGGGTGGAACGTGGCCATGCCCCAGTGAAAGCCCCTACCCGGGGCTTCGTGGGCGCGGGCCAGCGGTGAGCCGATCATGACCGCGTCGGCGCCCAGCGCGATCGCCTTGGAGACGTCGCCGCCGTTGCGCATGCCGCCGTCGGCAATCACCTGGCAGTAATCGCCGGTCTCCAGCATGTGCGTGGAACGCGCGTGAGCCACGTCGGCGATCGCCGTCGCCTGCGGTACGCCGATGCCGAGCACGCCACGCGTGGTACACGCGGCACCCGGTCCGACGCCTACGAGCACACCCGCCGCGCCCGTGCGCATCAGGTGCAAACCCGTCTGGTAGGAGGCACAGCCACCGACCACCACCGGCACGTCGAGCGAGGGGATGAACTCCTTGAGGTTGAGCGGCTCGGAGACCGTGGAGACGTGTTCGCCCGATACGACAGTGCCCTGGATGACGAGCACGTCGAGTCCCGCCTCGAGCGCGATCTCGTAGTACGCGAGCACCTTTTGCGGGGTCAAGGACGCGGCCACGACAACCTTCTGTTCCTTGACCTCACGGATGCGCTGCGCGATCAGCTCCGGCTTGACCGGGGTGTTGTAGATCTCCTGCATCTCGCGCGTGGCGATCTCCTTCGGCAGTCCCGCGATCCGCTCTAGCTGAACGTCTGCGTCCTCGTAGCGCGTGAAGATTCCCTCGAGGTTGAGCACCGCCAAGCCCCCGAGCCCGCCCACGATCGCGGCCGTCTCCGGCGAGACGACGCCGTCCATCGCCGAGGCCATCATCGGCAGCTCGAACTGGTAGGGACCGAGCTTCCAGGAGATGTCGATGTCGTCAGGGTCGCGCGTGCGCCTGGACGGAACGATCGCGATGTCATCGAAGCCGTACGCGCGGCGGCCGCTCTTGCCGCGGCCAATCTCTACTTCCATCTGAGAATCCTTACAGTCGTGGCGGACGAGCATAGCAACGGGCTTGACGCCCGCGCCGGGGTTCCGCTTGGGTATTCTCGGTCAAATGAGCGACGACGATCTTGCCGGCTATAACCCCCAGGTAATCGAGGCTCGTCGCCAAGCCGCTTGGCGCGAGCAGGACGCCTTTCGCACGCCCCCTGTCACCGAGGATCGCGCGCGCAAGTACATCAAGCCATCGGCTCCGTTCACCTCGGGGAACATCCACATCGGGCACGTGCGCAGCTATTCGATCGGGGATGCTTACGCGCGCTTTTGCAGGGGGCGCGGCGAGGATGTGCTGTTCGCCTTCGGCTTCGACTCCTTCGGGCTGCCCGCCGAGCTTGGCGCGATCGCCGGCAAAGAGCCGCCTAGCGCTTGGGTGAATCGCTGCGCCGAGCACATGATCGTGCAGCTGCGCAGGCTCGGCTTTTCCTTCGACTGGGAGCGCGCTTTCATGAGCTCCGAGGCGATCATGTACCGCTGGTCGCAGTGGTTGTTCCTAACCCTTTTGGAGGCCGGGTTGGTCTATCGCGGGACCGGCAGCGTGGACTGGTGTGACACCTGTCAGACGGTGCTCGCGACGATTCAGGTCGAGGACGGGACCTGCTGGCGTTGCCACCATCCCGTGCGTTTGATCCAGCGGCCGCAGTGGTACCTGCGCATCAGCGAGTACGTGCCGGAGAACGACCGGCGCCTTGCCGAGCTCGCGGCCAGTGGCATATGGGACGAGAACGCGCTTGCCTCACAGCGCTTCGTGCTCGGACGCGTCGACGGGGTCGAGTTCGACCTGCTCGGCGAGGACGGCGAGCCGCTGACAGTCTTCACACCGCACACCGACGCGCTCGATCTGGCCCGCTTCGTAAGCGTCTCACCAAGACATCCACAGGTCGACGAGTGGGCGCGCGATGAGGGGTTGGCTCAGCGGCTGGACGAGCTGCGAGCGGTTGGGTTGGAGCGAAGTGCGCGCGAGGCGCAAACGATGCCGTTTGTCGATACCGGGCGCCTGCTTGCCTCCCCTACCGGTGGTGAGCCGTTGCCGGTGATCGTCACCCCTACCGTGGACGGTCGCTTTGGGCCTACCGCCGTGTTTGGCGTGCCCGAGCGCGACCGCACCGACGCGCTGATCGCCGAGCGGCTCTTTGGCCAAACAGAGGATGCCCCCGCGCACCCCGGGGGCACAGCCTCCGGAGACACACCCACAACCCCGCCTCACACGCCCGTGTCGGGGGCACGTGAGGCCGTTCGCTACCGCGCCAACGACTTCACCATCTCCAGACAGCGCTCGTGGGGTACGCCGATCCCGATCGTCTACTGCGATGACTGCGGGACTGTGCCGCTGCCCAAGGAGGCGCTGCCCGTGATCCTGCCGCTCGACTTGACCCCGACCGGCACCGGCAATCCGCTGGCCGAGCGCGAGGACTTCGTGCAGACCACCTGCCCCAAGTGCGGTGGTGCCGCTACGCGCGAGACCGACACGCTCGACTGTCACTTCGACGCGCTGTGGCTTTGGGTTCCCGTCTGCGTGCCTCCCACCGAGCGTGCGCAGAGCTTGGAGCACATCCTGGCGCTCGAGGACCTGCGCGCTTGGCTGCCCTGCGAGCGCGTCGTCGCCGGATCGGACAGCGGCAACTTCGTGTTTGACCAGCGCACCGTGACCAAGGCGCTGCGCGACATCGGGCCGCTCGAGTTTCTCGCAGACGGCGAGCCGTTCGCCGGTTGCCTGTTTCACGAGATGGTGATCCGCGACGGGCGCAAGATGAGCAAGCACCTTGGCAACGTGGTCGATCCCGACGAGCTGGTGGCACAGTACGGGGCCGATACGGTTCGACTGGCGGTGCTCTTCGCGGCTCGCGCGCAGCGCTCGTTGAACTGGAGCGACGGCGACGTCAAGCGCTGTCACCGCTTCTTGCGCCAGCTTTGGGACTACTCGCATGCGCGCTTCACACTCGATCCCGCTGAGTTGAGTCAGGACGCCCCAAACGGCGCATCGACCGACGGCGAGCAGAACGCGGTGATGGGGCCCGACAAGACCGAGCACCTGCGCAAACGCCTTGCGCAGTGGTGTGAGACCGCCGTGGAGAAGATCACCGAGGATGCGCGCGAGCTTGAGATGCACAGCGCTGTTCGCAACGTGATGCGGCTGTTCGATCGCATCCGCGACTACGAGAAGCGTGTGATCGCTAAGCGCGGCTGGCTGTGCGCCGAGGACTACGAGGCGCTGATCGAGGCGCTGCAGATGCTTGCGCGCGTGCTGATGCCGTTTGCTCCGCACATCGCCGAGCAGCTGCTGATCGACTCGACACCGGCCGGCGCCGAGATCGACACATCGTGGCCTCAGGGGGAGCTTGTGCCACGATGACACTCACAAGCCGAAGTCCAACCAACCCAACGAAGAAGGGGTGAGACCCAATGAGCACCGCTACAGGGCACGCAAGCCTGAACGAGACAACGCGCTCGTGCGTGACCGAACTGGTGTGCCAGAGGTGTGACGTCAAACGCCCAATAACCGACACGGAGGCCTTTTGCCCCACGTGCGGCAAGTGCTTTGACGTCGCCTACGACTACGAGCTCGCCAAGGCCCGCCTGCGCGAGCTGCCGATGGATGAGCGTCCCCGCAACATCTGGCGGCTGTCTGAGCTGCTGCCGATCCGCTCGGCCCACGCTCAGGCCGAAGTCGGGCAGGTGTCGGGCATGACGCCGCTGATCCCAGCGAACCGACTGGGGGCACGACTGGGCTTGAGCAAACTGTATTTGAAGGACGACAGCTCGCAGCGACCGAGCTTTTCCTACAAGGACAGGGTGGTCTCGAGCGCGATCGCACGGGCGCTTGAGCTCGGCAAGACCGAGATCGGCTGCGTCTCCACCGGCAACGTCGGTACGGCCGTCGCTGCGCTAGCGGCCAAGGCCGGGCTCACGCCCTATGTCTTCTATCCCAACCGCCTGGAGCAGACCAAGGCGCGCGTCTGCCGCGCGCTTGGCGCACGGGTCTGCCAGGTTGCCGGCAACTACGACGAAGCCAACCGCGAGTGCAAGAAGGTGGCGGCAGCCAGCGGGCTCGAGTTCGCCAACATCACGCTGCGGCCGTTCTACGCCGAGGGCGCCAAGACGGCGGTTTTCGAGATCGTCGAGCAGCTCGGCTGGAGAGCGCCCGACCACATCGTCTCCGCCACCGCCGGCGGGACACTTTCCTCACGTCTGCACAAGGGACTGGTCGAGTTGGAGAAGGTTGGGCTGGCCGAGACGAGCGCGACGAAGATGCACATCGCCCAGCCGGACGGATGCTCGCCGATCGCCGACGCGATCGTCTCCGGTGAGCCTGAGATCAAGCCACGCAACCCGACGACGATCGCGCACTCGCTGGCGATCGGTTCTCCCGGCGACGGCTACCTGGTGATCGACGCTGTCCTCTCGCGCAAAGGCAGTGCCGGCACTGCCAACGACGAGGAGATCTTCGCCGGGATCGACCTACTCGCCGAAACCGAGGGGATCCTGACCGAGCCGGCCGGTGGCACCACGATCGCGGTACTCAAAAAGCTGGCCGAGTCGGGCGAGCTCGATCCCGACGCGACCGTGGTGGCGATCATCACCGGCAACGGGCTGAAGACGCTCGAGGATCATCCCGAGAAGCCCTGGCCGCAGAGCGAGTGCGAGGTCGAGTCGATGCTGGCGGTGCTCAGCGACCTGCAAGGGCAGGCGGCCTCGGCGCGCCAACCGCTGCCGGTCTAGCGCAAATTTGCCGCGTGTCCCGCGCATGCGGGGCACCGCGTTTTGGAAGTTCTCCTCAGCGCCCGGCGGCTGGCGCGTCGGCGATGATCTGTGCTTGCTCTCTTGCGACTCGCCCGGCCGGGATCGACTCATCGCCGACTTGCAGCCGACTCAGTGCGTCGTGCTTTTCCTTGCCCGTGATCAGCCACAGCAGTGCTCTCGCGCGGTTGAGCACCGGGTAAGTGACGGTCATGCGCGGCAGGCCCATGTACAGGCCGGTGAGCGCTACGTCGCGATCGTGCACGTCTAGTACCGGGTCTCCCGGCACGAGCGAGGCCGTATGCCCGTCAGCGCCGATCCCCAGATGGATCAGGTCGAAGCGCTCGGGTAGCGCGCTTGCGTAGCGCGTCGCTGCCTCGTCCAGGTTGCCGGCCGTAACCGGCATCGGATGCAGTTGGCTGAAAGCCGCCTCCGGCAGGTTGTCCCACAGGAGCGTCAAGTTGCGATTGGGGTCGCCGTCCGGCGCGATGCGCTCGTCGACTTGATAGATCGCCGATTGGTCCCAGGGGAAGTCTTTGCGCCGAGCCAGCTCGGCGAACATCTGACCCGGGGTGTGGCCACCGCTGACGGCCAGCGTGAACATGCGCCGGGCCGCGATTGCAGCAGTGGCGTGCTCGACGACAATCTCGGCGGCGCGCAGGGCCACTGCCGTGTCGTCGGCGAGGACCTCGATCGGGATCTGCTCGGCGATCATGATTTGCGTAGCGAACGGTAGCGGCGAATCAGCGCATTGGTCGAGCTGTCGTGCTCGAGCGTTGGCTCCTGCTCGGCTTCGAGCTCGGGGATGATGCGCTTGGCCAGTGCCTTGCCCAGCTCGACACCCCACTGGTCGAAGGAGTCGATGCCCCAGATCGTGCCCTGCGTGAAGACGCTGTGCTCGTACAGGGCGATGAGCGCGCCGAGCGTGTGCGGAGTGAGTTGCTCGGCCAACAGGACATTGGTCGGGCGGTTGCCCTGCATGACGCGGTGGGGGACGATCGCCTCCGGCACCCCTTCGGCGCGCAGCTGCTCCTCGGTCTTGCCGAACGCCAGTGCCTCAGCTTGGGCGAAGACGTTTGACATGAGCAGGTTCTGGTGGTTGCGCAGCGGGTTCAGCGAATGCGCGAAGCCGATCAGGTCGACCGGGATCAACCTCGTGCCTTGGTGGATCAGCTGGTAGAAGGAGTGCTGTCCGTTGGTGCCGGGCTCACCCCAATAGATGGCGCCGGTGTCATAGTCGACCGGGACGCCCGCGAGCGTCACGTGCTTGCCGTTTGACTCCATCGCCAGCTGTTGCAGGTAGGCCGGGAAACGCTTCAGGTACTGGCTGTAGGGCATGACTCCCACCGTCTGCGCGCCGAAGAAGTTGGAATACCAGACGGACAGTAGGCCCATCAGCACCGGCAGGTTGCGCTCGAATGGGGTGACGCGGAAATGCTCGTCCATCGCGTGGAAGCCGGCGAGCAGCTCGTGAAAGCCGGACGGCCCGATCGCCAGCATCGTCGACAGGCCGATGGCCGAATCCATCGAGTAGCGACCCCCCACCCAGTCCCAGAAGCCAAACATGTTCTCGGTGTCGATGCCGAACTCGGCTACCGCCTGCGCGTTGGTGGAGACGGCAACAAAGTGCTTGGCGATCGCCGCCTCGTCGCCCAAGGACGCCAGCGACCACTCACGCGCGGAACGCGCGTTGGTCATCGTCTCCAGCGTCGTGAACGTCTTCGAGGAGACGATGAACAGCGTCTGCTCTGGGTCGAGGTCGCGCGTGGCCTCGACGAAATCGGTTGAGTCGACGTTCGAGACGAAGCGGAAGGTCAGCTCCCGCTGCGTGTAGTGGCGCAGCGCCTCGTAGGCCATGACCGGACCGAGGTCCGAGCCGCCGATGCCGATGTTGACGACGCTGGAGATCGGCTTGCCGGTATGGCCCCTCCACTCCCCGGAGCGGACCTGCTCGCAAAAAGCGGCCATCCGGTCGAGCACCGCGTGAACCTCCTGCACAACGTCCACACCGTCGACCAGCAGCGAGGCGCTCCTGGGCATACGCAGCGCCACGTGTAGAACGGAGCGATCCTCAGAGACGTTGATGCGCTCGCCGGAGAACATCGCTGCCGTGCGCTCGGCAAGGCCCGACTGCTTGGCCAGGTCGATCAGCAGGCGGATCGTCTTGTCATCTACGCGGTTCTTGGAGTAATCCAGGTAGAAGCCCGGGCCCTCAGCCGTGAGGCGCTCGCCACGAGCTGGGTCCTCGGCGAACAGCTCGCGCAGCGAGGTGTTCGCAATCTCGCGTTGGTGGGCGGCCAGCTCACCCCAGGCGGGGCGCTCGGTCAAGGAAGGGGTTCGATTGGAGGTCGCGTTCATGAGCTTCCATCGCTGAACTATGACCCCTCACCTGGCTATATGCGTTCGGCCGCTGCGAGCACGTGTGGTCCGAGCTTTGCTCTCATCGCGACGAGGGACATACATTTGGCGGGTACGGTCACGCTGATCGCCATCGGCTGCGAGCGCTCTGCATGGGTGATCGCGGCGGCGATCGAGCGCACACCCTGTGCTTGCTCCTCGTCGCAGACTGCGATACCGACAGCGTGGACGGCAAGAAGGTTGTTGACCAGCACCGTCCTGTCGGTGATGGTGTTCGGCCCCTGGGCCTTGGCCTTCAGCCTGGCGATCGTCTTTCGTTGCTCTGTCGTACCGAGGCTCGCCAATAGCGCCTTACCGATCGCGGTGCAATACACAGGAACAGACGCGCCGACATCGAGCCCGAGATCGGCTTCGTACTGTCCCCTTCCGTGCGCGAACAGACGGTATGTGTAGAGCACGCGCGTGCCGTCCAGTACACCCAGGCTGACCGTGTGACCTGTCGCTTCACGTAGGTCTTCGAGGATCGTGCGAGCGGTCGGAGTCTCCGTCCGTAGCGTGTTTATGAACGCAATCCCGGGATCGCAGACACGACGGGCGAGGCGATAGCGACGACTCTTATCCTGCTCGAGATATCCCAGCTCCACGAGCGTCATCGCGTAACGATGGGTGGTGGAACGGCTCACTTTGACCATGTCGGCAAGCTCGCTAACGCGCAACACCGGCCTCTCGACTGCAAAACATCCGATTATCGCCAAACCGAATTCCAGCGAGCGAGAATATTTCGGCTCCGCCGACGACCTGATGTCAACTGAAGGATCAGACAAAGGCTCAGGCATGCTCAGATCCCTGTCCCTGCAGGAGTAGAGAGCACCAGCCTTGTCTATGCTCGCTGCGCAATGTCATCGTCTATGACGATGACTGCTGTGCTCAGCTCTGAATAGCGACTGCTCGCTATTTTCTGTGTGCCTGCCCGGGCTCGTGTGGGCGCAGGATCACACGAGAACCGGCATGAGGCGTGACGATAACGCTGCGCCAGCGGGGCCGCTCGATGCGCCCGCTCGCTGGCTCTACTGTCCTAGTCGCAAGTACTGTGCGAATTACGGTCTTCATCTCGAGCATCGCGAGGTGAAGACCGGGACAGCGCTTGCGACCGCCACCCCACGGCATCCACGTGTGAGGGTCTGTCAGAAAGTTTGTGTAAATGGCCTTGTTGGTGTTCGTCCTCTTTCGGGCTATTGCGTGGTGGCGAGTCTGTCGCCGTAGTGGATGGTCAGGATGTTTAGCGCATGCTTCCAGTTGCTGATTTTGCCGGTCAGGTTCTCACGGTTCTTGCGGCGGGCTGTCGCGACGAGGTAGAGCACCTTCATCGCGGCTTGCTCGTTGGGGAAATGGCCCCTATGGCGGACGGCCCTGCGGAATCTGGCGTTCAGCGACTCGATCGCGTTTGTCGTATATACGATCCTTCGTAGCTCGACGGGGAACTCGAGGAACGGCACGAACTCCTCCCAAGCATTCTCCCAGGACTGGATCATTGCTGGGTAGAGCGGCCTCCACTCATCGGCGAACTCGACGAAGCGTGCTTCAGCGGCCTCGACGGTCGGCGCGGTATAGATCCCTCGCAAGCTCTTTGCGATCTGCGCCCAATACTTCTTTGAGGCGTAGCGCAAACTGTTGCGCACCAAATGCACCACACACGTCTGGACCGTCGCGTGCGGCCAGGTCACGCGGATCGCGTCCGGGAGGCCCTTCAGGCCGTCACAACAAACGATCAGGGCGTCCGCGACCCCACGATTCCTGAGCTCGGTAAGCATGCTCATCCATTGCTTTGCTCCCTCGCCACCGGAAGGTCCAAGCCATAGGCCAAGGACGTCGCGCTCACCGTCAAGGTTCACGCCGATCGCGACATAAACCGGCCGGTTAGCGACCTGGCTGTCACGGACCTTCACCACGATCGCATCGATCAACATGACCGGATAGACGCGGTCGAGCGGTCGGCTCTGCCACGCCACCATGTCCGGGAGGACCTGGTCGGTGATCTTCGAGATCGTCTCCCGTGAAACCTCAGTGTCGTAGATCTCAGCCAAATGAGCTTGGATCTCTCCCGTGGTCAGTCCCTTCGCATAGAGGCTGATCACGTTCGCACCCAACCCGTCGAGGCGACGCACATGCTTAGGCACCGTGACCGGCTCAAACGTGCCTTGACGGTCACGCGGCATCCGCAGCTCCACCGGTCCGACATCGGTCCTGACCGTCTTGGGATAGGCGCCATTGCGACTGTTCCCCGAACCCCGGCCGATCGACTCGTAAGGCTCGTAGCCGAGATGATCGGCCATCTCCACATCCAGCCCGGTCTGCAGCACCTCTCGGACCATCGAGGTCAACAAGCCGTCCTCGCCAGTCAGCGCCACACCCTCGCTGCGCGCCTGGTCAACGAGAGCCTCCGCCCACGCCCGCATCCCGTCAGTCTCAACCGGCACCAGCAGCGACGACAGTGCTGCCGCCGTCTCCGTCCCGTCAACACTCTCCTCAACAGACGCGGCACTCGTTGCATTACTCATCGATCCTAGTAGTGGAGTGTCTGGGGCGGATCTGGTGGAGGCGCAGGTGGATCGGGCAGCACAAGTGGTAGTGCTGCTGCGAGTTCCGGAGAAGGTTCGTGCGGCTAAAACGAGAGAAGACGAATCGCGTTTACCGAATGCGATCACTACGGATCACAGGCATAAGTCTTATGGTGCTGTACGACCTACTTGCGGTGGGAACAATTATCCACAACCCTACTACCAGGACTGTAGCATTTCAGGTTGTGGCGATCCTATTTGCCACTGTGTTTTTGGGAAGGCTCGCATGGCTGGCTGTCCTAGCCAAAAATGATGGGCTTCATGTCATTAATATGTTTTCGAGCTTTGACCTAGAATGGTCGCAGATCGAACGATTCGAGTTCGGTCGTGCGGGAATCGTGCCTGGTGTGTGTCGCATACATACAAAGAGTGGAAAAGTGCGCAATGCATTTGGGATATCTGAAAGTAACTATTCCGCAGTGCGCGGCGGAGGGGCCGCAAACCGTATGGTCGAAGAACTAAACAAAGAACTCTCGATGTACACTGGCCTCAACTGAACGAAGTACACAGTTGACCGGGTAAAGAAGGGTGAAGCTAAAACGAAATAAGGCGCGTCGCGCGTCTACAGAAATCCGTCGCCGGCTATCCTAATGGTTATAGCCATAGGCTTCGATATGGTAATGGTTAGTCAACTTGTCGGTGCCGCTGGACGTTATACCGCCGTGGGGACGGCGTTTGGGGTCTTGTTTATTTTGCTTGTCACTCCGATCGCCATCCGGACCGCATGGGCTGGCATCTTTGCCTCCGGCGACAAAATCTATGTACGCAATGTTTTTGGAAGTGTAGATCTCGCGTGGGAGGAAGTCGATCATTTTGACATCGGACAATCTGGCATGTTCCCCGAAGTGTGCCGTATCCACGTAAGGGACGGACGGGTTTTGCGAGCGTTTGGAGTACAGGAGAATAACATTTCGCTGGTTCGTCCTAAGGCCAAGAGGCCCGCACAAAGACTTGTTTCTGAACTCAATGAGGAACTTGCGAAGCGCATAGCAGAACATCGCCCTAGTTATCCCTCTGGCAGTCAAAAGGTGAATGAAGGCTTCGGTCTGGGCACGGTTGTAACGAGCACCGTGTCCATGCCGTTGAATGACTCCGAGTCGTTCGTCCTGACATGGCTCCTTATCGGAGCACTGCTGCTGTGCCTGTGGTTTCTCGTGCCTCGCCTGCTGTCAGGCGGGATTCTTGGCTGGGAAAGGCACGGTGATGCGGCAAGTAGCGACGCATGGGCGCCAGGATGTCCTGCACGCGGTGTCCCGCCGGTCGAATCTGTGAGACCTGCGTATCTCGCATCGCTGCGCGTAGAGGTAGCGGAAACTATGCATGGAAGGCATGGAGCCCTTTACGGCGCGGGAGTGGTCGACTCCGAAGAGCCATGGTCCGACAGCGAACCACAGCGACATTTCATCTCACGATCTAAAGACGGGCGAATACCTGGCGCTTTTGAGATACGCTGGTGGGCGCCGAACGGCGATGACATCGTCGTAGACGCGTTTGCCTTCGGCACGACACAGCAGGCTCAAGACTTCTTTGCGCGAGCCGCGAGCCAGCGCTGTCGCGATGCCGGCGAACAGACCACGGTGTCATCGCCGGTGGGCGCGAAGGACGTCGCTTGGATCAATCCAGAGGACGCAAGACAGGTTGACGTCTATCTCATTCGTGGACGGCGGGTTTACCGCATAGCCGACGCGTCCAGGAACGAGGGCGGACTTCAAACAGCCGCCGGCAGGCAGGCCTCTGAAATTGTCAACCAACTGGCGTGTTCGCTGGCCGACTCGGGCTGCGCTCGATCGAGATTGTGGCTTGCGCCGTCGGAGCCGTCATAGACATGAAGTTGCCGAGGAGCATCCATGCTTGTTCCCGAGTCTGTCTTTGTGTCCAGATTTCGGCCATTCTGCTGGCTGTGTTTAAACTCCATGCGTGGGCGACCTACAGCTCGTCATATTCGACTGCGACGGGGTCTTGGTCAACAGTGAGGTCATCTCCAACGATGTGCTTGCCCGTGCGCTCAGCGCGGAGGGATTGCCGACCACATTGGCCGAGGCCCGGCGCAATTATCAGGGGCTGCTGCTCTCCGAAGTGGTCTCTCGCGCAGAGGAGAAGCTCGGTCGCTCGCTTCCAGGGGACTGGCTTGCCAACTACGAGCGCGATCGAACCGCGGAGTTCCGTAGAGACCTGCGGCCCGTGCCGGGCGTCACCGATGCCGTGCGGCATGTCATCGGCGCCAGGATCGCTGTGTGCGTCGCATCCCAGGGCAAGCTTGAGAAGACGCGCTTGTCGCTCGAGCTGACGGGCCTTCGCAAGCTGTTCCCCAGCGGGACGCTCTTCTCAGCACACGACGTTCCGCGCGGCAAGCCCCACCCTGACCTGTTCCTGCACGCAGCTTCGACTATGGGCGCGGAGCCGTCGGGCTGTGCCGTCGTGGAGGACACAGCTTCGGGAGTCACCGCGGCGGTATCGGCCGGCATGCGGGCCTTGGGCTATGTCGCCGACAGTGATGAGGCGGCCCTACGACAGGCCGGTGCTGAGCTAATGGAGTCCTTGGACGAGCTGCCGCGACTGCTCGGGCTCGCCTAACAGCTCTCCCCTGCTAAGACGTCTGCTTTTCCGCCGACTCGGCGAGGTTGGCTAGGGTCTCTATCTCTTGCTCGGCCCAGGCCCTCAACGGCCCAAGCAGCGCAAGCGTTTGTCGGCGGTCCAGTGCCGGCGTGTCCTCGTCGTCGTAGCGTGATTCCACTGCCCACACCGAAAGCGCCTCGGCAAACTCCAACTCATCTGGAGAGACGATCCCATTTTTCTCGACGAGGTCGATCAGGTAGTCGAGATCGTGCGTCTTGGCAAACGCGATCCCATAAGCAGTAAGAACCGCCTTGGCCAGCTTCTCCACGGCCTGCTGTCCGTGGAAGCCGACAATCGCGTCCCCAATATCTGTGTTCTCGACAACGGTCTGCACGAGCACTTCGTCTTCGATCGCCTTGGCGAGCAGTACCCGGGCCACATCGAAGTTGTCACGCTGCGGCATGGAGCACCCGACCCTCAGTCAAGGCAGAGTGCATCGTCGAATTCAGCGCACCACCCCATTCCTCTGCGTAGCGCTCGCTAACAACCAGTACGTCACACGGCACGCCAAGCGGTCGCAGCGCGCGACGCAGCTTGATCATCTCGGCTTTTCTGTCCTTCAGGTCACGCTCCACCACCAAGAAGTCGTAATCGCTCTCCGGCCCCGCGTCGCCGCGCGCGCGCGAACCGAACAGCAGGATCTTGACCGGGTCGTCCGCGAGCTCAGCGAGCGTTTTGCCTGCGGCCTCGATGATCTCCTTTGGCTCCATGGCGACACCGTAGCGAAGCATGCGGGTGGAAACCGATCGGTGCTGCCGCGACTACTCGGGTTCGCCTAACCGCCCTTCTGTCTCGGGCCAAGCCGCTCGTACCGATACCCGGCACGAACAAATCCCTCAAAACCAAACCGACGGGACTTTGTAACACGCTTGTAACATTGGTCTCAACGCGTTTTAAGGGCTAATGTCAAAGCATGGCCAGACAGATTGTGATCGCCGGAGGCGGCTTTGGCGGCTTCTATGCAGCCCGGGCATTGGAGCGGCTTGCCGCGGCCCGAGGGGCACGCGTGACGCTCGTCAACGACGCCAACTTCATGCTCTACACGCCCTTGCTACCGGGCACCGCAGGAGGCACGCTCGACCCGCGCCATGTGGTTGTTCCATTGCGCTCGCAGCTCAGGCGAACCAAGCTGTTGATCGGAAGTGTCACGGGCGCCGACCCTGAGTCTCGGCGACTGTTGGTGCGCCGCGTCGACGGCGAGCGTCTCGAGCTCGGCTACGACCATTTGCTCGTCGCGCTGGGATCGGTCTCGCGCACACTGCCGATCCCCGGCCTGGCCGAGCATGCGACCGGCCTGAAGTCGTTGTCCGATGCGACGGCATTGCGCAACCAGGTGCTGACGTGCCTGGATATCGCCGAGTCGCTAGAGGACCCGGTGCGTCGCGCCGAGTATCTCGGCTTCGTGTTCGTGGGCGCCGGCTACGCGGGCCTCGAGGGCCTGGCGGAGCTACAGGATTTCGCAGCGCAGGCGATCGAGCTCTACCCACGCTGTCGTGCGGAGGGCATGCGTTGGGTGCTTGTAGAGGCGCAAGAGCGGATCATGCCCGAGGTGCCGGCGAGCCTGTCGGCGTTCGCCGCACGCGAGTTGCTGGGCCGCGGCATCGAGATCGAGACAAGCACAACGCTCGCGGCCGTGACAGTACGTGGCGCGACCCTCTCCAGCGGCGAGCAGATTCCCGCGCGCACGGTCGTCTGGACCGCCGGTGTGGCGCCGAGCCCAGTGGTCTCCTCGCTTGGCTTGCCGCTCGATGAAGGTGGGCGGATCGCGGTCGATAGAGAGCTACGTGTCACGGGCCATCCGGGTGTGTGGGCGATCGGAGACTGTGCCGCGGTGCCAGACCCAGCACGGCGCGGACAAGCATGCCCGCCGACGGCCCAGCACGCGATCCGCCAAGGGCGGCTCGCCGCGTCCAACATTGCCGCGGCGCTCGAGCACAGACAGCCATGTGCCTTCCGCTACCGCACAGCAGGAGTTGTGGCTGAGCTCGGTCACAACAAGGCAGTAGCGATCACGCTCGGTGTGCGCTGGCGCGGCCTGCCGGCATGGCTGATCGCACGCACTTACCACCTGTTGCTGATGCCGGGTCTCGGGCGCAAGCTGCGGCTGCTGATGGACTGGAACGTGGCTTTGTTGTTCGGTCGCGACCCGTCCTCGCCGGGTCGCCTTGGCAGCGCGACGCCGCTGCAACTCGCACAGGACGAGGAGACTTTGCCTGCTTCGCAAGTAGTTGGCGTGCCCTAGCTCACAGCACGAATGGGATGATCGCGCGGACGCGTATCCTGTACTCGGCGTAGGCGTCAGGGAAGTGCCTGCTCATGATCTGCTCCTCTTGCCGCGCCTTCCACCACAGACCGCCGCATAGCGAGAAGAACAGGACGAAGCCGATGGCCCGCCCGTAGTTGATCGCAGTGCCGAGCGCCATCACGATCAGCCCGGTGTAGATCGGATGCCGTGCCAATGCGTAGGGCCCAGACTCGATCAGCTCATGGTCTTGCTTGAAGGTCACCTCTGCGCTCCAGTTGCGGCCCAGAGTAACCCGCGCCCAGACGGTGAAGGAGGCGCCAGCGAGGACGATGCAGTCAGTCAGGATTCCCAACGCGAGCGACCTTTGCCAGAGCAGTGAGTGTGAGGACACGTTCAGGAGCCGCCCGGTGGCGACCAGTCCAGCAACAAGGACGATCGTTATCAGGCGATAACCAATGAAACCTCTTTGCTCGACCGTGCGCTTGGTCGTAAAGGCCATCGCAACCCAATAGACCACCCACACTATCCAGCAGCACTCGATGAGCAGCCATGTCGGGCTAGTCATCTCTTAGTTCCAAGCTGACATTTCATGATGAGATATGCACGTTATGACGCATGCGTCGCCCTCTCCTCTACACGCGCCACCAGCGTGAGCGCCACGACCCCGGCCCTGCTGGCGGCTGCCGCCGGGGTGGGCTTCGGCCACGCCATACTGCCAGACCACTGGGTTCCACTCGCAGTGCTCGGTCGTACACGCCGCTACCCGCTCGCTCGTGTCGCACGGCTCTCGGGCATGGCCGGGATCGCTCACGTGCTCGTGTCGATCGTGCTCGGCGGCGTGATCGTCGCCGTGGGACTCCAGTTCCGCTCGACCGTGCAGAGCGCACAGGACACCATCATCGGGTGTCTCCTGATCCTCACGGGCCTCGGGTTCGCGATCCTCCAGCTAACCGGGCACGGACACCATCACGATCACAGCCATACCCACGATCACGAGCATCGCCACACGCACACCCATGACCACAGCCATCCACACGAGCATCCGCACCTGCTTTCTGCGACCGAGGCCGACGAGCGTATTGCGGCCAGCGAGGGGCGAGTTCGAGGGCTGGCCGCGATCATGGTTCCCTTCGGCGCCGCGGCCTCACCTGATCTGACGATCCTCCCGGTGTTCCTCGCGGCCACCACCGCCGGACTGACGACCGCCATCAGCTCGCTGATCGTCTTCGCCGCAGTAACGATCGGAACGATCGTCGGCCTCACGCTCTTGGCGTGCTTCGGTGGGTATCGGATTCAGGCCGAGTGGCTGGAGCAATGGGGCGATACGTTTACCGCGCTCGTTCTCGTCGTCATCGGAGCACTGGTGTTGGCCGGCTTGATCTAGATGTTTCGGCCGACGTCTCACCATGCCGATTCAGAACGGCTCCCCCTGCAACTCAACGCGTCCAGAAGGCCAGTCTGCTTCCCCGTCTAGCGCCTTCCACATTGCCTTTAGGGGCATCTCGATCCGCCCGCCGGGTTGGTCAGCCCATACCGGCGCGTCGATCGCCACGAAGCCGAACTCGAGATAGAACGGCATCAGCTTCTGTAGGCAGAAGAGCATCGCTCGCCGCACCTCCAGTTCGTTTGCAAGCTCGATCAGGCTCTGGCAGAGCATGCGTGCCAGCCCGCGCCCCCTCGCGCTGCGAGTCACGATCAGACCACCGAGGCCCGCGACCTCGAAAGGTGGCTCCTGTTCGATCTTTACTTCCGCCAGGACCACGCCGGCGGCGGCCACCAACCGGCCATCCTCCTCACGGACTCCGATGTTCCGAGTCTTCTCCCGCCAGAGGAGATTTTCGCCAATTCCACCAAACGGCTCGTGCTCGCCCGCTACCAGTTCCTCCCAGCAGGGTTCCGAGAGCCTGTCTAGCTCGACCAGCCGCATCGCCTCACTGTAGTGCGACTGGCTCGCCCGTTCAGGCCGTACCTACTGATTTTGGCGTCCTTGCCAATGCGTACAATACGGCACCGTGAATCGGGGGTGCCGCGCTCGGGGTCTGCGCCAGTGTCTCAGGTGCGCGCCTCGGCTGGGCGATCCGCGATCCCGCCTACCAGCCGAGGTAGTAGCCCTTCTCCAGCCAGGCGGGCCATTCCATGTCGAAGTGTTCCTGCAGCATCTGCTCGGCGACGCAGAACGCGCCCTCGATCCAGCCCTGCAGATCGGAGTAGGACTCTCCGCATACGTGGATCGACTCGGTGGCGAGCGGTTGGCGCATGTACGGCATGGCTTCCTTGACCGGCACGGCTGCAGCCCACGCGTGATAGCCGCCGCCGAATGGGTCTTCTCCCCAGTCCTTGTAGTAAGTGATGTAGGGGTCGGGGATCGATTTTGGCTCGGGGCCGTGCAGTTCGCGGATCTGGTTCATCCCCTCGTTAACCATGATCTGCGGGGCCTGGAATTCGGCGAACGCCGCGACCGCGTCCGCGCCGGCGAGCGCGGTCGCGTGCGGGGTGAACAGCTTCGCCTGGGCCTGCTGCAGGGCGGACCAGAACGACACGGTGTCCATGTCGTTATAGCTACCCAGGAACAGCGAGTGCGAGTCCGTGGGGTCGGTGCCGAAGTAGTAGCACTGGCGCATTGGCAGGTCGGTGATCGACTCGCCAGAGCTGGCGCCCAGGTCGCCCTTCCACCACGGTTCTTCAAAGCCCATCAGCAGCTTGAACGACGGTTGCAGCAGCACCGACGGCAGAGCCTCGGCGAGCGCTGTGGGCATGTCGCTGCCCTCATCGTTGAACAGGAAGCAGTCCTGGTCGAGCAGTTCCAGCGAGCGGCGTGGCAGCGCGAGCACCACCGCATTGGCCAGCACCTGGACGGGTGCGCCGCCGGACTGGTTCTGGATGGTCAGCGAGTAACGCCTGCCCGTGCCGACCGCGCGGTCGACGCGGACCAGGCGTGCGCCTGTCCAGATCGTCGCGCGCGGTTCCTCCGCGAGACGGTCGGCGAGCGCGCCCGCGATCCTGTCGTAGCCGCCGACGATAGTGCGGTAGGCGACGTTCGTGCCGGTAAAGTCGCCGACCATGTTCTCGAAGGCCTCGGCCGCGTTCCAGTTGATCGTGTTCGAGTAGTAGCCGCCGCCGTCAGCGAGAAAGTCATATCCCTCCTGCGAGCATTGGTCCTTCAGCAGGTTCCAGAAGCCCATGTCGTTGACCAGCATGCCGTTGTAGGGACTGCCCGCAAACGTGTAGTGGGCGACCGGCTTGATGGCGTCCCAGTCTTCGCTCGTGAGGTTGATTTCGTAGTTCCAGCGCGAGGTCTGCTTCATCTTGGAGCCGAACGCCCTCGCGATTTCCGGATCGGCCATCAGCACGTCGTAGACGACCTTGTTGAACAGCTGTTCGGGGCTGAAGCCAACATCGCCTTCATTCAGCTCGTAGTTCGGGCGAAAGGGCGTGCCGCTTTCCTGCCCGGCCGTCCAGCTGTTGGCGAGGAAGCGCTGGGCGCGCAGGTAGAACAGCCGGTGGGCGTCTTCCCCCATCGGGAAGTCCACGTGCCGCAGTTCGTTGGCGAAGACGCCCTCGATCAGCGTGGTGGCGATCTTCTGGGAGGTCATGTAGCGCATGCCGCCAAGCTCGCCTGCGATCTCCATGCCCGGCAGCACCACCGACTCCAGGCGGCCGCCGAGCCGGCCCGAGGACTCGAACAGGCCAATGCTTGCCGGTTGCCCACCGCCCGCGGCGAAGGAGCCCGTGCAGAGCCGGTATCCCGTGTAGAGGCCCGAGACGCCTCCGCCGACGATGGCCACGTCGAGCTCGATACCCGTCGGTACGGGGTTCGGGCCGCTACTCATCAGTGGTTCACTTGAGGACTCCTGGTCGTGTGATTGCAAACTGAGACACGTCGTAGGACGTGTGGCCGGTGCACGCGAGCTGCCCCAGCGCGCGTCCGAGCAGCGGGGCCATCTTGAACGCCCATCCGGCTGTGAAGACGAGCACGTTCTCGCTCCCGGGGCCGACGGACGGCGGCAGGAAGTCGAGCACGTACATATCGTCAGGAACGTTGCCCTGCAGGCACGTGCCGCAGTAGTTGGGGCGAGTATCGATGCCCACGCAGTGGCCTGCGACGAAGTCCGCGGTGATCGCGAGATCGTTGGCGACAGGAACGATCTGGCGTTCCGCCGGGTCGGCGATCACGTTGACCGCGTTGTTGACCGCGATCCGGCAGAGGTTGGGCGGCCCCCATGGAACGTTGGGAAACCCGTAGAACAGGTTCGACTTGGCGGGGTCGCCACCGGTCGGGTCGAGGAACTGGAACCACATTGAGGGAAAGTAGGTCCCGCCGGGCCCGGGATTGACGGCGTAGTACTCGTAGACCATCTCCCAGATGCTGAGGTTGATCTGCAGTCCCAGCGGGCCGAGCAGCCGGTTTACATACGCGCCGCAGGCGAGCACGCAGCGGTCGGCTGTAAATGTCTGCGCTCCTCCCGCGTCGACGTTCACAGAGACCTGGCCGGTGGCCAGCTCCAGTCCCGCCACGGTCGCGTTGGGCATCAGCGTTGCGCCGCGGGCCTGTGCGAGACGGTGCAGGCTGCGCACCGTCAGCGGAACGTTGATGCAGCCGTTGTCCGGCGCGAATATCCCCTCGAAGCTGGACGGCAGCCCGGTCAGCGGGTACTCCGCTTCGATTTCCGCGGCGGTGAGCATGCGGTAGGCCATGCCAAGCCGTTCGAGGTTCTTGATCGGCGCCGTCAGGTTTCCCTCCGGCCCGCTCTGGTAATTGGGGTCGCCGAAGTTGAGCAGCCCGCTCATGAGGATCAGCTGCTCGGCGCAGTCCCGCTCAAGCTCGCCCCACACGCCGATCGATTCCTTGGCGAGATCGGCCATGAAGTCCTGGGTGTACATCGTGCGGAACATCCGCACGAGATCGTTAGAGCTGCCCGACTGGTTAAGAAGTTGTACTGCTTCAGCACCAGCACGGAGCTTCCAGCTCGTGCGCAGTCGTAGGCCGTGGCAAGACCGATCGGTCCGCCGCCCACGACGATCACGTCGTAGTGGGCGGCGGGCATCAGACCATGCACCCGCAGTCCAGCGGCGGAAGCCTCTGACTCGCAGCATGGCCGTCACCTCGAAGCGCGCATCCGCATCGAGATCGCGGATCCGCTCGGCGCCCTGCTTGCATGGCCGCTTGCTTCCAGGGAGTTCGACGTGTCCCTCACTCATCGCGGCGCTCCTTTCTGGAGGTGTCGGCGCTAGATAAATGCTGCCCGGCCATTATGCGGCCCTGAAATCGAGACCGGCGTATGTCAAAATACCAGAACAATCCTGTTGTTCGATCTCTGCCCTACTCAAGCTGTATAGTCGCCCGGTCGGCACGTAGCTTCGATCCGAGCCTTAGCTTTACATCGACTTCGCACCTTCTATCCATCCTTCAACGGGTGGATCGTCGTCCATAAGCTGGGGCAGCGAAGCAGCCGTGATCGTCGTCTGTCTCTCGCAACTATCCGAGCCATCGAAGCTTCAGCCCGCTTCTTCACATCGGCGTAACCCAGTCGTCGCGCCTTGCCGCATACTGGTACCGTCGTCCGGCAACCGCCTGAAGATGCAGGTCTTGGATTCCAGTGGCGCCGAAGATGGGGTTGGGACCGTGCTCTTCAACACCGCGCCTACCGAGATCGACTTCACACCGACTTCGACCACTGTGGGAACGACAACCGTCGTAATCAGCGAATACGAATTCGAGACGCTAGGCAAGTTCACCATCACGTATGCAAAGGACGTCACGGGAACGTTGACGCGCTCGGAGCGCCTGCTTGAGTGCGAGGCTCGCTGCTGGATTGCGTGGCGCGGTGCGCTGTGATTTTCGGCACGTGTGTGAGTTTCGGTATGACATGGCTGCTCTGGTGGACGGCCAAGCGCGGGGCGCAGCACGTTGGAGATGCGTGGATGGCCGTCAACAAGGCTGGCGAAAAATCGCCGTCGGTCTAGCGGGTCCACCAGGACATCTCGCACTTGTGCCTTCGCGATGTCTGCGCACCTATGAGCACCACCAGCCTAACGGAGCGCGATTAGGCAATCTCGATTCCCTTCGCCCTGAGCCGACTAAACATGCTTTTCGCGAGGTTGCGGCAGCCGCTCTCTTTCCAATTGAGCACGAGTCCCGTAACGATGGGACCAACGGCGCTGATGCAGCCCAAGGGGCCAGTGGCGCATCCGACGGCACCTAGTGCGACGCCGGCGAGTTCCACTGCGCACCGCGTCCCGGGGCGCATGTCACCAGGCTCGAACCTGCCTTCGCGGAGCCGGTGGAGCTTTGCCCCGAGGTATTCGATCTCATCCTCGGCTTCCAGGTCTACATACATGCAGGCGGCGACCAGCGTGCGGCGCACGCCTTCCTCGCCCACATCCTTTTCAAAGCTCGCGCGGACTTCGGCTGCGTTAGTGGCAGCGGCATCGAACAGCCGCGAGAATGCCTGGTGAATGTCGTCGTCGCTGAGCTGGGCAAGGCGGTCGATCGTGGAAGGGATACGACGGCGAATTTCGGACAGCCCCTTTTGCATGTCCTTAACAAGCCGCTTGAGATCCGGAAAGTCACGCTGAACGTCGTCTGAGCTGGCATGGTCGAGGTACGAAGTCCAGATGTCGTCGAGGATGAGCAGCCGCTGTGTGCTCATGACGGCCTCGATGTCGTTGCGTTCACGGCCAAGTTCAGGCAGCATGCGCTCCCTCCCGGTTGGATGCGGCGATTTCGAGCGCCACCGAGGCTAGCGAATGCGCAATCTATGCGCTGTTCCGCGTGATGAAGCTCCTGCAACATTCTCAGATGTTGAAATGGTGGCCTTGCTCGCGATTCGGAACGAGCGCCAGCTTCACGGGAGGCCAACCCGTCCGCTCTTGGTGAGCGTGCTCGACGCCGGGGTGTTGATAGCGCGAAGTGAGCGAACCAACCGAAGTGATGCTCGCCTCCAGTGCGGACACTGAGACGATCGGCATGTCCAGGTACCGGCCGAGACACCGGCGATGTCGCGCAGATGCACGCCCTCCACGGCGATAACACGAAGGATCGTGCCTTCTTGCTCGTCCAAGTTGACAGCGCCCGCCCCGCAGCTCGCCGACGCTCGCAACGCCGCGAAAGCGGCAGCCTGGCAGCCATGTCTTGGCGGCCTGCGGGCGCGAGTCTCAGGTAAACGGCTGGAAGACCGGTTCCGTCCGTGTGTAGTGGGGCTGCGCGATGCGCTCGAGCGAGCAGGGCGCTTTGGTGCTGCACTGGGGGCTGTCCTCGGCTTCCACCAGCGGCTCCTGGGGAAGGAGCGCATACAGTGTGGTGCCGTCTGCAGCGAGCGCCAACGACGTGGGAATCGGTGCGTAACGCGCCACTGTCGCATCGGGCGTATACGCGTCGAGCCTGCTCGCGAAGCTCGCGAAGCAGCCAAAGGTTTCCAGCTGGGGGAAGAGCACCTCGTTGCCCGTTACGATCGGGGGCGCCACTGGTTTGAGGTATTCGAGTTCGGTGGGTTCCCTAGGCGCGGTGCACGCCTCGTGGCCGAAACCTCCGTCGGCGCGGCTGCTGCGGCCGCTAGCGAGATCGTTGACGCGTATTTCCCACGCTCCCTCGCCGATCACCCCTGGGCCTTCCACCCGCCACATGAACGCCACGATCGAAGCGTCTCTGTTGAGCGCCTGAACTTCACCGTGTGCGGGGGCCACGGAGCAGCGGCCTTCGCAAACCGACGGGATTGCACCGTGGCGAAGCGTTCGCAATCGGTGCGGTGTTCGCGTTGACCAAGACATAATCTGCCAAACGTCCCCGTGGGCGCGCGTCTTCCGCGCGAACGCGAGGTTCCCGTGCCACATCGACGGCGAGGTGTCCGAAGCGCCGGGAGCCGACGGGATCGGTAGCGCCCGTTCGTGCCCACTGGGGAGTTCGAGCAGCTCGATCCTGCAGCCTCGGCCCGTACCCGGAACGGCCAGCGAGCCACCGCGTGGCGTCGTTGTACAACGCGAGAACGTGACTACCGGGGCTCCTTTTGCGTTCGTCCCTACCGACGCGTCGAACGGTTCTGGTCGCGGTGCGATATCCAGCGCCGACACAGCGCCCGCGTGGTAGACCTCTAGCTGCCAGCCGCCCGCTACAGGCGTACTCCACACCACCCAGCCCGAGCCGGCCGATACGGGCGTGTCGGCGGTGACCGATGCGATTGCGGTGCCAGATTCGGCGGCGGCAGATGATGGCGCAGCGACCGCTGCGGCTCCCGCGACGATGCACGTTGTCAGCCAACGTCTGCCTCCCATGGAAGTCCAAACTACTCGCAGCTATGGATGTTGCGGTGTAGCGCAATTCACCCGCTCTGCGGATCCTGATGAAGCTCGGGGTACGCGACCGCGACAAAGTCCTCGTCCGCGCCTACGAAACAGAACTTGTCATCCCAGGCCAGCGCAGGGACTGTCCGGTTCTTTGTGTGAATGGAGTGGTCTGATCTGATGCGGTGGCCTGGGGTCGCTCGTGGAAAGGAAGACCGAGATGAGTACAGCAAGGACGATGGAGGACAGCGAGCTTCGGGAGCTCTGCCTGTGGTTGCGGGCAACCCGGACTCAATGCGAGCGTGGGCGCAGGAGCTGGTCTCGCGCGCGAAGACCGAGGGTGTTGATCTGACCGGCGAGCAGGTCTTTTGACCTCGATGGTCCGCGAGGTGTTGCAGGCCGGGTTGGATGTAGAGATGACCGAGCATCTGGGCTACGAGCCTTACGAGTTCGTGGGGCGGGTTCGGGGAACAGTCGCAACGGCGCTTGCCCGAAGACGGTCACGATAGATGTCGGGCCAGTCGAGTTGCAGATGCCCAGAGACCGAGAGGGCACGTTTCAGCCAGCGACGGTCCCCAAGCACGTCCGTCGGCTCGAGGGCTGGGTGCGAACGTGATCAGCCTCTACACGAAGGGCCTAACGACGGGTGAGATCCAAGCGCATCTCGCCGAGATCTACAGAACCGAGGTCTCGCGCGCGAGACGATCTCGAAGTAGCGACGCTTCGTGTCCGTCGAGGCCTTGTTCCACGCTGTGTAGGTTGGGTTCTGCCTGTCGGGCTGTGTTGTTCGGCTAGCGCTGTTTGTGGCGAAGCTGGGCCAGTAGTAGGGCCTTGAGGCGGTCACACGGGCGCGGGTGCCGTCCGGGACTTCCGGCAGGGTGCGGCTGGCGGCGGGATGACTCGCTATCACGCTGGCCACGTTTGTGTGTCCTTATTTGGATCTGTCTCCCGCTGCTTGCCGTACTGGATGCCGCCGTGACTTCATAGAAGCCTGACATCGCTCGACACAGCTCTGTCCGGCGGCCTCCCACATCACCAACAACGACGATGGGAGGACGGATGGTCGCAGTAGGTGTGGACACCCACAAGCATGAGCACGTAGCCGCGGCCCTCAACGAGCTCGGCGAAGCTGCTGGGCGAGACCGCGGTCGCGGCGAGTCCGGCTGGCTACCGAGAGCTGGTGAAGTGGTTGAAGGGCCTGGGCGAAGGAGCGTTAGTCGGGATCGAGGGCGCGAGCAGCTACGGCGCCGGGCTGTGCAAGTACCTGCAGGACATTGGGATGAGGGTGGTCGAGGTTGAGCGTCCCCATCGCCGTGATCGCCGGGCGGGCAAGTCTGACCGTATCGACGCGTTGCTGGCCGCTAAGAAGGTGCTTGCGCGCGAGGGTCTATCGACTCCCAAGGCATCGGGTACGCGTGCCGGGCTCGCAGCGCTGCTGGTCGCTTACCGCTCGTGCGTAGGCGAGCGCACAAGGTTGCGTAACCAGATACAGGCACTGCACAGCAACGATCCTCGAGGTGCTGCGCCCTCTCGCCCGCCGCGCTCGTGCGCTGGATATGGAGATTCACCGCTACCACCGCGAGATCGCTCGGCTGGTCCACTCCCTGGATCCCACGCTGCTCGATGAGCCCGGCATAGGCCCGATCTCAGCGGGCAAGCTCCTCGCCTGCGACCCAACGAGATTCAAGAGTGAGGCTGCATTCGCACGCGCCAACGGCACAGCACCGCAACCCGCATCCTCGGGCAAGACGATCCGCCACCGACTCAGTCGCGGCGGAGACCGGCAAATCAACAACGCCATCCACATGATCGCGCTCAGCCGCTCACTACACCACACCGAGACACGCACCTACCTCGACCGCCGCATCAGCGAAGGAAAGACCAAACGCGAAGCAATGCGAGCACTCAAGCGACACCTCTCCCGCAACCTCTACAAACGACTCGTCAACACGCCCTTGACTTCATAGAAGCATCCAAATGACCCTCCGGCAACCAATCCCGCAGGTCCGGCGGCAACAAGAACACCTGCTCACGATCACACACAAGAAAATTCTGAGACATACCCAAAAGTGTCTTAACCACACCGGACAGACCGGGAGTTCGCGCGACACCCACGACGACAAGCAGTCGTCAATACCCACGCCTGGCCTGCGGATGCTTCCGCGAAGAGCGAGCGTGTCCGGCCCACCAGATATGTGCGCGAACCTGAGAGTACCTTGGTTCAAGAGCTCCGGGATCGATCGTTCCTTCGCGGCTGCCGAAGCCGAAGCGAGCCTCGTTGAGTTGAGCCTCGCGACCGCGTAGACCGCTTTGTTAAATTGGTTTGCGCCAAGCCGACGGCTCTATTTTCGTACCGCGACTTAGCGTCGACTTACCTGAGCCGCGTCAACTGCCACGCCGATGCTGATCTCAACGCCACCGCCCGGATCAGGCGTGAGGCCCACCATGCCGTGTATCGGAGTTGCGCTCGCTCTCCGCAGCGATGCCGTGGCGTCGCGGTAGGCGCGCAGTTCGATCCCGAGACGCTCCGCGAGCCCCAGCACGCGCGTGCGTGCGATGAGGTCATTCGGGAACAGCTCGGCGGCGTGTGTAAACAGCGTTGTGACTGTCGGTCCCTCACACGCCCGACGGAAGCTGACGCCCACGCGCAGATCATCCCACACCGCCGGCGCGAGCCGCTCACGCAGATCCGCCACGCACCCCTCGATCGCGGGGAACGCCGCGCCGGTGCCGGTGCCGGCAAGCGCGGCGTGGATCGTCGAGCGGCTCGCCACGAGCAGGCGTGAGTACACCTCGAACTCATCGCCACGCGAGTCCACTCCGACGAGCACGGGGACAAGGCATGGGTGCGGGGTGACGCGCGTAATCCGCGCGAGCACCGAGCGTGCGTGCTCGCGATGGCGCGGCTCGACGCGCTGGTAGATCTTGCCGCGGGTCGAGTCGCCGCGGTGACGTACCCCCACCCACAAGCCGGCTCGACCCGGTGGGCTGCCGGTCAGCCGCTGCAGCAGCGGCGCGGTGGCGGCCTCAACGCCCGGCAGCAGCTCGCGGGCGACCAGCCACTGGTGCGTGGGAGTCGCGCCCGGCGGACCCGGATCAGCTGTGTAGCGGATCTCCTCGGCGTTGTCGCGAAAGGTGAACTCGAGTGGCACGCCGCTCGCGGTGAGGTCGCTGGCCGCCGGCAGCGCGTCGCCCGTCCCCCACGCGCGATAGAGCTTGGCGAGCGTCGCTCGCGCGGGCGCGGCCGAACGCGCGCACGATGGCTCGAGCGCGTCCAGCAGCCGCGCCAGCGGCGGGAGAAGGTCAGCTCGCGGAGAGACGGCTCGCGACCAGCGTTGAACGCTTTGCGAAAGCCAGCACCCGCCCGCTCATCGGCGCGCTCGCCGGGACCGCCAGCAGGGTGTCGGACACCCCGCTGAGCTTCTCGGTCAACCTGTAGCCCTCAGCAGGGATGCAGTAGGTGGCATACCAGGTATAGGTCAGGGTTTCCTTTTCCTGCAGCGGCCAAGTGACGTACTGCGGTTCGAGCTCGCCTTCGTTCCAAGTCAACGTCCGTTGGCCCTGCGCGGGTGTGATACCCGACGGAGTCACCAGCACGCTCACCGACTTGAACGGCGCCGACTTCCAGTCGATCGCGGCCGGCGTGACCTCGACGGTGAAGTAACGCTGGGTGGGGGTCAGGCTGATGCTCGCTTGGTCGCTCTCCACAAGCTGGGCGTTGATGACGATCGGGTTGCCGCTCTCGGGCGTGATCGTCGCCGAGTACACGAGTGGCTGGTTGCCGTTGATGAGGCCATAAAAGGTGTCGCTCGCGAAGCTCACTTGTTTGTTGCCCTGCTTGTGGATACTCGGCGTCAGCGTGAACACCGCCGGCGACTGCTTGGAGGGGTAGGTGGCCGGGGCTCCGGGGATGACCTGTGGCTGCCCTACGTAGTAGACGTCCACGTCGGCCTCCAGCACGACCGTGTCCGAGCTGGCGGGCAGCACGATGAACAGCTTCGTCTCGTGCACGCCGGCAGGGGGTGGAATCGTGTGCGTCGTGCCCGTCGCGTTCTGGTTGAGCGGACCGCTCACGGTCGTGCCCGGGAAGACGTACGTCGCCTGCCAGTTGTAGCCGGCGTCGATAGGCAGCGCGCCGGCGCTCGGCGATCACGCCCGCCGTCTGTGTCTTGGTGAGCGTCAGCTGCTTGGTGTACGGATTTCCGTGCATGTCGAAGTTCGGGTAGGTCAGGTTGACGTGGATTTCGTCGGGAACTGGATGAGATGTGTCGCCGAACACGTTCGAGGCGTCGAACGTTACTGACAGGATTCCCACATCGGGCAGCGTCAGCGTGTAAGCGCCCTGTTCGATGCCGGTGATCTTGCCATGCACCGGCGCTGTGCTCCCCGCGTAGGTCGCCGTGTAGGAGAGGTCCCACACGGGTCCGTGCTGCGCGTCGAACGCGGCCGTGAACACCTGGCTGCCGTTTTTGGTGAAGATGTGGGTGGCCTCGGCCTCTGGGAGGCCTGGGTAGCTGACCGTCACGGTCAGGCTCTCGACCGGCTCGACGCCGTGGCTCTCACCCTCGCCGTCCTCCGCGAACAGCAGTTGGGTGGTGACCTGCATGATCTGCTGCTGCTCGTTCACCGACGCCGTGAAGGCGGCGATGTCCTGGCCCATCTCGGGAAACGAGGGCAGCGTGTACGAGGGTACGAGGATCCAGTCGATGGCCTCGTTCGCGTCGTACTCGCTGGTGAAGCTGTTCACCTCGTTGATGTTGAAGCTGTCGTTGCTCGTGAGACCCTGGAGGCGGATCGTCTCCTGCACCTCCGCCTGCACATGGTCGGCGAGCATCCCGTTGGCCCAGTCTGCGACCGCCTGCTCGAGCTCCTGCGGCGGGTTCGACACTCCCCAGGTGAGTTCCACTTTCGAGGACGCCGACTCGTTCAGCAACTTCTGCACCGAGCCAGCGGAGGTTTCTTCACCCCAATCGTCGTAGGTGGGTTGAGTCACCTGGTAGGAGTACGCGACGGTCGAGTCGAACGACATCTTCGCCTTCACGGCCGGCAATCGCGCGGGCACGTGCAGCCGGTACTCGAGCTCGGCCGCGCCGCCGCTCGTGGTGAACACCGCCTGCAGCGTCGCCAGCTGATCCTTTGTGAGGTGCAGCACGAAGCTTGAGACGTCGCTGCCGAACCCCGACACCGGCGCGACCGCCGTGATCGTCTTGGTCATGTTCGACAGCAGGACCGACGCCTTTCCGCCGGGCTGCTCGTCGAGAGCCTTGAAGATCGGGTTAGCACTCGGCGCGCGCTGCTGGATCTGCTGCGCGACGGCCTGTTGCACATCGGGGGGCACCGTGAGCTCGACGTCAAAACGGCAGTAGCCGGAGCCGTTTGTCGCGGGGTTGTCGGTGGTGAAGGTCACGATCTGAAACGACGGGCGCCCTTTTTCGTCAAGGACGAACTGCGGCCGCGGCAGCACGTAGTAGGTATTGGCGTCGGTGTCGTCTTGGTAGTACTCCCACATGAAGCCGGTCTTGTCCTCATAAGTGGACTTCAGCGCGATGTTCAGCATGTCTACTTCACTTTCGTTCAGGGTTGGGAGGGCGTGACGGCGGGCACGATCGACTGCGCGAACCGCGCGAGCTGACGCCACACGCGCCCCGCCTGTTGGATGTCGAGCTCCTGCAAGATTTCGCCGACTCCTGCCCCCTGTGCCTGTTCGAGGGCGGTGATCGTGGAGCCGTACTGTCCGGTCACGACGTGCCACGTGTCCGACAGCGCCGACAGAGCTTGTGTGGCGCTCTCGTTCTGTGTCCGCAGCGAGGACAGCAGCGCGTCGAGGAGCACCGCGGGGATGACCTCCGTCCCGGCCGCTGGGCCGCCGTCGAGCTTGACAGCCACCTGTGCGTCGATCTCGACGATCGCCGTACACGGCGAGAGCGTGCGCGAGCTCAGGAAGTCGAGCCCCAGCTCGGCCTGTGCTTGGGTGACGATCATGCCCTGCTCGCTTGTGCCGGAAAGCCGCTGGATGATGGCGGCGCTGGCTGTGTGATCGCCCTGCAGCGTCGTTTGGAGGTCGCCCACGCTTCGCACGAGCGACGCCACCTTTTCACCGCGCGGCTCGAGCGCGGCCACCAGTGAGGAGAGCCGTCCGACCAGGTCCTCGCGAGCCTGCGTGTCGCCGGGGCTCTGCTGGAGCGCCCGCTCGTCCTCGAGCATGTGCACCTGCGCACGCTCATATGTGCCGTCGAAGCCGACGAACAGGTCGGGCACGACCTCTGTGCATTCCATGCACAGCCCGGATGTCCACACGCTCGCGTGCTGGGTTGCGCTCGCCACCAGCGCACTCAGGTCGGTGCTTTTGATGAGCGATGAGTAAGCCGGGAGCAGCGTGATCAGCGCCTGGCAGTAGTCGGTGATCGCCGTGGCCGCGTTCACCTGTCGCTGCATCTGCTGTTGAGCCGTGAGGGGATCGGGGGCTAGCACGCCTCTGCTCCAGCCAATCGCAGGGTCCACGCCGGGCGGGGTGGGTCAGACCGTCTGTCGTTGGGGTTCATGCCGGGCTGTCTGCACGGAGATCGACCGCGCGCTCTTCTGCATGCCGGTCGCGAACTCGACGAGTTGCTGCCAGGCGGCTTGAGCCGAGCGCAAGTCAAGCGCCTCTATGTACGCCGCAATTTCGGGCGCCTCGGCTTCTTCGATGTCCTCGATTACGGCTTTGAGCTTGGTCTCGAGTACCGCCCACGCGTCGAGCACGGTAGCCATCGCCTGTTGCGCTGCCTCGTTGGCCTGCACGAGCAGGCCGAGTGTGTCGGAGATCGCCTGCAGCGCCGACACCTGGCGCTGCTCGTCGGTGAGCGCCTGCTGCTGGGCGTGCAGCTCGTCGATGTCCCCGTCCACGGCCTTGCTGAAGATCGTGGTGGTGGCGATCGCGCCGCCCACGCCGAGCAATCCCACTCCGACGGCCACAAGCGGTAGCGCGGCCCCCTCGGTGGCGATGGCGAATCCGATCGCCACCACCGTGATGAAGATGGCTATGCCGAGTCCGATCTCCGACGCCATCGCCCTGGCGCTGTCGCTTGCGATTTGTCCGTTGATCGCGGTTATGCGGGCGTTGATATCCGCGACGAGGCCCTGGTCGGCGAGCACCTGCTGCTGGACCGAGTGCTGGCCGGCGAGCAGGTTGATGCAGTCCTGGGCGATGTCGGCAAAGAACACCTTCAGCTCCCCCTGCAGCTGGGTGAGGGTCGTTTGCTTGGCCCGCAACGTCTGGAGCAGGGCGCCGAGCAACTCGTCTATCTGCTTTTGTTGGGCCGGCGTGGGAACACCGTGGATGGCCGCGAGGATTGACAGGATGTCGTCCGTCGCGGGGATGAACACGTTCGAATAGTCGATGATCGCCTGCGGGACGGTCGCGAACACGGACGGCCCGAGTTCCCCCACCCAATACTGCGCGTGCTGCTGCGCCGCCGTCAGGTCCGCTTCGAAGGCAGCGAACCAGTCGCCCTGGCCGACGAGCTTCTCAAGCGTGACGTTCTGCAGCGCGTGCGCGTAGGCGGTGATCACGAAGCTCGCGTTCGTGGAGTCGGTCAACGCGTCCTTAGCGGCTACCACCGGCGGCGCCACGAACCCGGCGGCGGGCGCGCCGGGTTCGTTCGCCGGGCTCATTTGCCTGGCGCCACGTCAACAGGCTTCATCTGCACACCGCTTGCCATCGACTGCATGTTGGTCGCGTATTCGGCGAAACTCTTCCAGTCGGTCTGCGCGGTTTCGACGTCGAGCTTGAGCGCGTGCCAGTAACCCATGTCGGTGTCTAACTGAGCGTTCTGCACGTCGGCGATCACCAGCTCGATCTTCGTCTTGACCCCCGCCCACCAGTCGGCGATCTCGGTGAGCGCCTGGCCCATCGCCTTGTTCAAGTTGACGAGGTTGTCGATCGTGTGTTCCAGCACGGTCAGCGACGCCGCCTGCTGTTCCTCGAGCTGGAGCTGCGACTGGTCGTGGTTCATACGGTTCTGAGCCGCCGCAATCTTCTTCTCGTAGATGGCGATCACGGTGGCCATCTCGACGATCGACCCGACCATGACGAACACGCCTGCGCCGATCAGAAACGGCGCCGCGGGGCCCGCGGCGGCACCGAACCCGAGCAGACCGACCCCCACGAACAGCCCTACGCCCCCCGCCATCGCGGACGCGCCGATCACCATGTTGTCGGCCTTGATTTCGGCTTCGGCGGTCACGATGTCGCTTTTCAAATTGGTGATCACACCCTGATCGACCTCGAGCGCTTTCTGGATGCTCGACGCGCCCGTGGACAGAGTCGTGTAGTCAGTCCCCGAGTCGATCTGAAACTTGGAGAACTGGTCCTTGAGCGCGAGGATGTTGGTGTGATTTTCGTCGAGATGATCCTTCATCCATTCGAGGTCGGCGACGATTTCGCCATGCTGCTGGGGGTTCGGCGGATTCGCGCCGGCCGCGACGAGGATCGCGAGGATGTCTTTGGCCGCGGTTTCAAACCTAGCGCCAGTCGTGATCACGGCCTGCGGGATCGTCGAGGTGATCGCGGGCTCGAGCGTCGTCGTCCACGTCTGCGCGTGTTTCTGCGCCACGCCGAGGTTGGTGTTGAGCTCGTTCCACCAGTCCGGCGGCGGGTCGGTGATCTTGGTGAGCACCGTTTGCTCGACCGCAAGCGCGTAGCCACGGATCTGCAGGATGGCCGACAGGGAGGCCGCGAGCGTGTCCTTGTTGGCATCGAGTTCTGGCGGGCTCAGGGTGGGCAACGGTTCGGTGGCGGTGGTCATGCTGCCTACTTTCGGGTTGGCGTTTTCAGAGCAATTCCTGAAGATGGACGCGAACCAGAACGCACGGCCATACGCGCGACCATCGGCTCTGCTCCGCACGCGGCCCACCGCAGCGATCGAAGACCGCACACAGAGGACAGCAAGCAGCGAACCATAGCGCGCATCCAATGCCTGTCAAGACGAATCTGCCGCTCAATCAGAATCCGACAGGTGCACCTCCTGTCAACCACACTCCTATGTGTATCGCGCCCACGCGCGTACAGACGACTAGAGGGAGCTACTCTCCGACGGCCATGACTATCCCGGCGGTCGCTGAACTCCTTGACCGGCTTTCAATCTCATGAACTACGCCGAAGAGCTAGCGAAATGCCGCCGATGCTGCGTTTGAGCGCAAATCGCCGTGCCACGCTTCGCAAACCGATCACATGGCCCGCCTAGCCAAACGGGCACAAATCGAACCGGAAATGCTCCGCGCGGAACAAAATTTACTATGCCTCCGCCAAAAGTGCCTGTTTTGCAGGCGTTTCGTGAGGGTGAGCGACGGGATTCGAACCCGCGACCGCCGAGACCACAACCTGACAGATAGAGTGTCGCTGAGGGTCGCACCCTTGTCCCTATTGGGTTTTCGTGTCGCTGAATGTGTCTGAGTTCGCCTCAGTTTGTTCCGCAAATTGTTCCGCACCCCGCCGCGAACGTCGTAATAGGGCTTTAGAATGGGTGCATGGCCAAGCGCACGTATGGCACCGGCCACCTCTACTCTTCGCGCAAAGCGTGGTACGGGCGCTGGCGAACCTCCGACGGGAAAAATCTGAACCGTAAGGTGGTCCGATACGTGGGCCTGAGCATCCTGACGGCCTCACTGCGCCGCAGGCTGAGCGCAAGCTGAGACAGATGCAAAACGAGGAGGAGCTCACCCCGCGCCTGGCTCGCGGACCCGACGTACCCACGGTGGACGACGTAACCACCTCGCTGCGGCGACGGCTTCAGGTGCGCGGTCTTCGACCGTCCTCGCTCAAGAGCTACGAGTCCATCCACCGGGTGCATGTGTCGCCGCTGCTCGGATCGCGACCGATCACCACCGTCAACACCGACGATGTCGAAGCTTTCTCAGCGGCCCTGCTCGAAGAAGGGGTTGGCGCCGAAGACCGTGCGCAACATGCTCGGCTTCCTACGCCAAGTCTTCGAGCACGCTGACGGGGTCCCTTTGAGGTGAGCCAGGTGGTGTGCGTGGTCGTGTTTCCCGTGATGGGATGGAAGGATGGACACGATCATGAAGCGACGCAGGCATACCCCGGAGCAGGCTGTTAGGAAGATCAGGGAGGGCGAGCGCCTTCTGAACGAGGGGCAGGATCTCGTCGAGGTGCTTCGCCATCTCGAAGTCTCGGAGGCGACGTTCAACAGGTGGCGGGCGGTCTATGGTGGGATGAAGGCTGATGAGGCCAAGCGCTTGAAGACGCTCGAGGCAGAGAACCAGCGGCTCAAGAAGCTGGTCGCCGAGCAGGCGTTGGATATCGACATGCTCAAGGAGTTGGCTGAGGGGAAATTCTGACCCCGGAGCGCCGTCGCAGGGCCGTCGCGGTTCTGCGGGAGCGTTTCGGGGTTTCAGAGCGCCGGGCGTGCCGTGTGGTCGGACAGAATCGCTCCACGCAACGCAAGCCGCGGCGGCCGCCAAGCACCGAGGAGCAGCGTCTCGCTGCTCGCCTGCGCGAGATCGCCGGGGAGCATCCCCGCTGGGGCTGGAAGACCGCGCATCAGATCCTGCTGAGGGAGGGTTGGACGATCAACCGCAAGCGTACTCGCCGTATTTGGCGCCAGGAGGGCCTGCGACGGCCCGTGAGGACACGCAAGCGCCGCAGGGTAGGTCCAGGCCAGAAGCAACGGTTGCACGCCACGCACTCCGGTCAGGTGTGGGCGATCGATTTCATGTTCGATGAGACCTCTGACCAGCGCAGGCTGAAGCTGTGCAACATCGTGGATGAGTACACCCGCGAGGCGCTGGCGATCAGGGTCAACCGGACCTGCACCGCCGAGGACCTCGTTGCCGTCATCGAGGACCTCATCCTCACCCGCGGCGCACCCGAATATCTCCGTGCCGACAACGGCCCCGAGATGATCGCGTGGACACTACGCGACTACTGTCGCCTCGCCGGCACCAAGACCGCCTACATCGAGCCCGGCAGCCCATGGGAGAATCCCTATGTCGAGTCGTTCAACGGCCGGTTGCGAGACGAGCTGCTGAACATCGAGGAGTTCGGCTCGATCACCGAGGCGAAGCTCATCATCGAGGACTGGCGAATCGAGTACAACACCTACCGGCCACACTCAGCACTAGACGGACTCACACCCACCGAATACGCAGACACCGTTACCGACAACAAACCACCAGACTACGCATAGACCCTGGACCACCTACCGGGACCCCGCCATGACAAACATCCCCCCATAATAGCCCGGATGGATCCAGGCTAACCGCCCTGCATAAACCCAAACAGACCAGTCCCGGCAGCATGAACGACTACAAAGAACTGTTGCGACCCTCATTGCTAGCTCTTCCATCATCACACCGTGTCGTAAGACCTACGATGCGGGGCTCGCATAAGCCAGCGAATATGGTTGTGGTGCCGCAGGCAACCAGCGGTCATGAGTATACGCCATGCTCATAACTTGCTCACCGGGGCGTCCGGATACCCCGAGCAGCACATATCCACGACCACCATCGACACGTGCCGTACCTATGCGCGTCATCCTGAGTACTGCCATACCAGTCTTTTTTCCCTGGCCAGCTCCGAAAATCCGCTCCAAGACTTCGGTACACGCTTTGTCATCGCGAATTCGCATATCTGGATACCTCTGAAATTCACTCGCTGATCCTGTCGCCAGCCTTTCACACGCAAGGTCATACTGACCACGACCAATCGCAATAAAGTACCTATGCAATCCGAGTAGCATAGCCACACGTTGGGTCCGATTTGCAGCTCGCCCAAACTTTTCGAACTGAGCCTTATTACGCTGCGCTATCGCCTTTTCTCCTCCGCTCAACGCGCCTTTTGGCAGACAACCAGAAGTACATTGATCACGACTAGCGCCTGGCTGCGGATTAGTGGTGATTGACGCGACCTCGCCGGGTGACCGTGCAGAACCAGCAGTCGTGCCTGTAGCGCCGCTGGGGCCGCTGGGGCCGCTGCGCGCACCCGAACCGCATCCGCCTCCCAAAATTCCAAGGCTCGCCACGCTACATATCACTACAAGTCGCCGCGTATCCATATGCCTGACTCGTCTCCCTAGCCTAATATGCAATCTCGACTCAATCAAAACCCCGCCCATCCGTATCCGTTTCAGTTACCGATCTGATCAAATTTTCAGCAACACCCGCCCAGCGGATGACCTGAGTCCACGAACCGCTCGGCAAATCCGTAGCCAATCTCCTCGACGGCCATTGGCAGCGGTACCACTAGCACAATTCCCTCGGGTCTGCCAGAACTTCTAACCAGCCGCCCACGCGTCCATAGTATCTCGCCCAAATCACTTGCGGCCTCTAGTACAGGTCGATATCGGCTCGCCGTGGCCTCCTCAAGCACTCCGACCCGGTCTTTACCAATATTCACGTTCACGGGCTTGGGCCACGAGGCCTCCCCCACATCCTCTGCAAACCATACCTCCGGCAGACGGAAACCCTCGGCGTCCTCCCGCATACATACTGCCATATCTTCCAACCACACCTTGGATCGTTCTGTAAGGCGTACTCTCGACCAGTCCCTTGTTATCGCTAGAAGCTCATAAACGGAACCATCCGGGCGACACAGTCCGCGTAATACGCCATTCTCCTTATTTGTCTGAAGGATTTCAGTTATCGACCTGTCACCCTCGCCGCCGCTCAGCTCCCTATCGTCAGTCGCATCCCTCGAACAATACTCCTTAGTCTCGTCACCGACACCCGCTCCCCTTGCATCGCACGCGCCACATAACACTCCACCGCCAACGGTTCTTTCGAAAACCCTCGCCCAATCTCTACCTCTTCCAGCGTAGCACGGATATCCTCCTCACTCATACCTTTCGCTTTACGACAAACTGCCTCGAACGCGTTCCGACGCTCTCCTGCTTCAGACAACGTATCTAACGCACATGGCTCCAGGCCTAACGGTCGCACATCCCATCGAAGCAACGTACCGCTTACAGCACCGTCATCGAGCAACCGAGTCATTCTCTCAATGAAGTAATGCCGGTCACGGGATATTCGCCCTTTACTCTCCGAACGAACTAGTATTCCCAGCTCTTTACGTCCAACGTCCTCTCGTCCTGAATAAACCAACAAACCTATCAGCGAGATATGGCGATCTGCACCGTTGGCTATTAGAATCGGGGCCGGCTTCGGAGGTGCTGCGCTGGCCACGCTTGCTGTATCTTCAATTTCGCGACGTACTGCGCTACAGAGCGTCTCCAAGCTTGACATTTCTTTAGCGAAGGCTCTCGCTTGTGCCTCGGAAAATGCCACAAGCGCATCAGCAATATCCCCCACCTTTTTAGAGGTGTCACGCCCAGTCAACGAATAGCACGGGATATCATCCGGAATAGCGATCTCGCGCATGGGACCACACCCGTGCCACCGTCTCCCCAAAATCTTTGCGACAAGCTGATCGGCAAGCGGACATCTGAGTCCGACCCAAACCCTCAGGGACATGGGCCGTCCCCGATCTCGATCACGGCGAGCCAACACATTCGGCAAACCATCGGTGTATACGGTGTCTACAGCAAACTCTACAAGAGACATGACGTCCTCGTCAGCCGTCCTGAGCGTAAATCGACCAACAACATTATGCGTCTTACATAGGCATATGGCATCGCATACAGTCCAGCCCCTGGCTTGCATGCGCCAGCCGATTTCAGCTTCGAGTTCCGCCCGATCCCCGACCTCTAGCTCAGCGTGCATATGCGATGCCATAGGCAGCACAGCCTAGCACAACCTCCTCGACCAAGATTTACGACAGACAGCAATAGCATTTTGTCGCTGCCAGCTTCGGCGAGCCCCCATTGGCCACTCGTCTTTCACAGTTTTTCGCCAAGGACCCATGCTTTTTGCCCCCAACAATAATAGTAACCAGTCTTTTCGTGTGGTCGTTTCCCGCAGACTTCGGTCGAAAGGCTGAGTGGCCATTCTAGGTTTATTTTCAGGAACCATTTATTAATATTCAGTGCTTCGTACCAATATTTTATGTAACACTCGCCTATATATTTGCCCAATTCCAGCAAGGTGATTTCGTTGAAACATCCTTCTGCATTCGCGCCCATCGCCGCTACATATTTAACATACGACATACCTGCAGCCGAAGCAAGCTGGCCCGCCTCAGGTACGAAGCCCGCGTATTCCGCATATACACCGCCGTTACCCGCCTTTTTCTTGAGCGCTTCCGCAAGTTCAAGGACTTTTCCAGCTGTAATCAGACCGTTAATATGCGGGTCTTCAAGGCACGCTGTCGGGTTGGCCTGACAAGCCGCTTCTTCCGCTTCGCGCCCTTCAGCCGCAGCGATTCCTGGTGCTTCGGCCTCGACACGTGACCCGCCTTGCATGTTCCACGGTTCTGCTGTGAGGCTAGCGTACGTGCCGCCGCCGATTGGGCTCGGATACCCTGGGCTTTGGACTGCAACGGTCTGTAGCGTGCGCCCAGTTTGCGGGACGTACGAGGTGGCGCCGTAGGTTATGATGCCAGATGACAAAGACTTGGACACGTCCGCAGCCCCGAGCCACGCGAACGGAGGCGGCGTTTTTTCGTTGTTTGGGACGCCGAACTCGGTACTGTTGTAGGTGGATAGCAATTTGCTGGCGCTTGAACTGAGTTCAGCGGTGGCGATCACATTTCCCTTGAGGTCGTGCAACTGGAGTATCGGTGTCCCGCCGTTGGTTTGGACCGCCGTGAGCGCTCCGTCGATGCCTGGGATGTTGCGGGTCCATTTCCCGCTTTCGCATGTTTCGGTGCCTGTCGCGGCTTCGCAGGCCCATGCGACGGCTTCGCCTGACCCATCGTAGTGGTTGATCGTCGTTTTGCCGCCTGTACTCGTCGTTAGCACGCGTCCGGCTGGATCGAGTCCGTATTCGTTGGTCACGCCGTTCTGTGTCTGCGAGGCAACGGCGCCGTCAACGTAGAAGCTGCTTTTCAGTTCGTGGCCTTCAGCGTCGGCCGCGGGGAGCTTCGTGATGTTGCCGAGGCCTTCGTATTCGATTCCGGCGTCGGTCATGCGGTTAGCTTCGTCGTAGCTGTGTTTTTCTTCGGTACCGCCCGTGGCTGCGCATTCGCCTTTGCTTCCAGGTTTGCGTGAGGTGAGCTTTATGCGGTTGGATTCTTTTTCGTATTCATAGAGGCGGACGCTGCATTCGCCACCAGCGGGCGTTTCTTGAGCTTCGGTAAGTCGTCCGAGCGTGTCGTAAGTGTAGTTCTCGGTGGCGAGGGTGCTTGTGCGGTTGAGTGTTTCGCCGCGCACTGTCGAGCCGACTGTTTCGCTGTACCAGACGGGTGCTTTGCTGCCTTCAGCACAGTTCGTCGTCTTGATGTATTCAAGATGTGTCGCTTCGCCGACCGAGTTATACGTGTAGCTCGCGCACATGCCGTTCGGATATATCTCGTTTGTCAGCTTGCCTTCGGTGTCATACGATGCGGTAAACGTTTCTGCGGCCGAGTCCCAGAGTGTTTCGAGTTGCATCGTGTTTTTATTGTACGCGTATGTCTGCCTGCTTTTAGCTCCGTTGCTACTGTCGCTTGATTTCTTCGACTTGGAAGTCCTTTTCTGGCCCGCCATAAGCATATTTGGCTGTGTTACCTTCCGATACGTCTGAGTATTCGGTCAGCTGTCCCAGCGTGTTGAACTTGCTCGTGGTCGTCTTTGTTTTGCTACCGATGAGTCGCGCTCTCTCCATCGAGCATGCCTTGTTTTGATTCGTATTCGTACGTCACCTTGGGTAGTGTTTTGTCTTCGTTGCCTTCCACTTTTGTTTCGCTGCTCGTGAGTCTTCCCGCCGCGTCGTATGTGTCTTTTCTTGTCCTAACCGATGTTGGGTGTGGTGAGAACGTGAAGGTTTCGGTGGCCGTTCCTGGCTCGTCCCACATGTTGTACGTGATTTCCGTGACGGGCAGGTTGGGGATTCCGCTGGTTTCGGGCTGTTTGCTGGCAATGTCTCGCAGACTAGTCCGGTCCATTCTGGGTGCTTGCGACAGTTCGCGACTTCTGCTTCGTTTTCGGATGTGTAATACACGATCTTCGCGTCGTGTGCTGAATTCCCTGCTTCTCCAGAGGGACTTCTGGTTTCTATTACTTGACCGGCTTCGTTGTAGAATGTCTCACTCTTGAGTTTTTGTCCGCCGGTCTCGGAGTCAGTCGTGACGGACGTGGGGGCGCGCAGCGTCCAGCCGAGATTGTTCTGTCCTGAATATGAGGTTATGGTGGTGCGTGGTTCTATTTCCTCTTCGACCCTACCTTTGCTGCCGAGAATCTCGGTGAGGTTTTGTTGTTCGGTGACGAGGTTGAAGGTTTCTTTGCTGAAGGATTCTTTGTTTGGTCCTTCGGCAGGGACTTTCTCGTTATAGAAATATCTGACGTGATCTCGTGCCTCGGCTTCTTCCTGTCCTTTGGTGCCCGTGTACTTGACTGTGTGCTCGGGGCCTTCGGTTTCGCATAGGCGTGTTCCGAATTCTGTGCTTTCTCGTTCTTCGTTGAATTCCGATTCCCTACTGCACTTGTTCTTGTACGTGTTGAAGGTGCTTAGTAGCGTTGCGACTTCTGCTGATTTTTCGCCTGCTTCGATCGCTGTAGCACGGTTGTCCGGCGTAAGCGTCCGTGTAGCGTCGTTTTCTTCGTTGTATTCGGTGGTTGATATCGAACCGTATTTGCCGTTGCTCGGAGTCTCGACGTTCACTACACGACCTTGTTCATCGAGATAGTAGGTCGTGGCGCGCGTGTAGCTCGAGGCCGGCCAGCCCTGCGGCGAGTCTGGCGGCAGAATCGCAGTTGCTTCCACCGGATCATCGCTCTGCCCCCATTTGGCGACTTCGGTGCTCGTCATCGCGGGCAGCCCCGATCAAGCGGTCAACGGCACACCATACTCCAGCGTCGTAACAGCGCTAGAGCCAAGCGCTGGTGGTGGCGGCGGGTTCGTGTTGTTCTGTATCACAAACTTCTGGACCCTGTTATTCCCAGCGTCCGCAACCCACATGCTGCCGGCTGAATTAAGCACTGCGCTACGTTGTTCGGTGAATTGGCCGTTACCCGTGCCGACGCTTCCCACTGTGCCGATATATTCTCCGTTAGAGTTGAACTTCTGCATACGGTCGTTGAGCGTGTCGGCGACCCATATGTACCCTTCTTTGGTGATCGCGATGCCCTTCGGTTCTTTGAACTGACCGGCGCCTGTCCCACCAGTACCGAACTGTTTCATGTAGCTACCTGTGGAGGAGAACTCCACAATACGGTTATTGCTCGTGTCTGCGACCCAAACATCCCCGCTAAGATCTATCGCAACCCCACCAGGATTACTGAGGTTTTCTTTATGGATGATTTCTACCGTCCATTCGCCGATTTCCCGGATATATTCGCCGGTTTCGCTGAACTCAATCACGTTTTTAGCGCCTTGAGCGACCCACACATTGCCTTTGGCGTCTATGGCGAGTCCTCGTGGGCTTTTTAGCGTAATGGTGGTTTCGGTAGGAAATTTACCAAATTTCCATGAACTTACCGTTCGTACCCATTCGTGTTTTTCGTTGACCTCCTGGACGTTGTTGTTTGCCTGGTCTGAGACCCAGATATTGTTTTTTGCGTCTATAGCTATGCCGACTGGTTCTTTGAACTGTCCATTGCCGGTGCCTTCGCTACCGAACTGGGCCAGATAGCTCCCGGTTGATGAGAACTCTTGGACGCGATGGTTGGCTGTGTCCGCAACCCACAGATCACCCGAGGAATCCATCGCTATGCCTGCCGGCGATTTCATCTGTCCGCTCCCGCTTCCGACGCTACCGAACTGCGAGCTGTAGGTAGGCAGCTGTATGACCTTGCCGCTCATCGCGCTGAGCGTGGTCGTCGTGCCACCGTTGTTGACGGCGCTCACTTGAACGAGCAGCTTATCTTCCACATCCGCAGCACTCGGCACATAGGAGGAGTTGGTCGCTCCGGTGATCGCTACGCAGACTCCGCTGCTGGCGCTGCACCGCTCCCACTGGTAGCTGTAGCTTCCCGGGCTATTGCTCCATTTGCCCGCCGTCGTGCTTAGTTCGACACCTTGCACAGGACTCGTGCTCGACAGTTTCGGCGCTTCGCTAAGAGCTGGCTTTGGACTTATGGCCACCGACGTGGACGCGCTTGGGCGCGTAAGCGCCAACAGCCGGCCGCTACCCGTATCGCCCACCGCCGTTCCGTACGTGAACAGCCACGGCTCTTGACCCGGCTGCTCAAGGTCCGTGACGTGCCCTTCTTCGTCATAACCATAGATCGTCTTCAACGAAGAGGTTCGTGGGTCCCACTCCGAGCGCAACCGACCGAGCTGGTCATACTCGTATTCAGCGACCGGCACACCCGGTTCTTCGACTTTTTTGCTTACAGGATTGTAAGCCTCAAAGAGCACTTCCTTGAGATGACCGGAATAGTCACCCCATTCAGATTCGTTTTCGCCTTTAGCGTTCGTTATCGTCGCATACACGAATTTCAACGCTCGACAGCCAGCCTGGAGTTTACCGGCTGGACATTCCACTTTGGCTGGTACAGGCGCCAAGGCTTCAAGGGGTCGCGTCACCGTACCTGTCGTCGTGATCATAGCGATTTTGTTGCTTTTTCGATCGGTGTACCAAAGGTTATGTTCAGGGCCTTCAGTTATCGCCCACGGTTCACTGCCTTCCGGCTCTGCGTATTCATTGACTTTTAGTTCACCTTCGCCTACAGGTGGTGTGACCTTGAGGATCTTGCTGGATTTGGCGGCAGTGATCCACAGGTTTTGGTCAGGCCCGACCGTGATGCCCGATTCGCCACCTGCCCCAAAACCACTGCTGTACTGCCTAACGGTACCTGACGTCGTGATACGGTCAAGGTTAGTGTTGCCTTCTTCGGTAGCCCAAAGATCGCCTTCCGGTCCTGCAACGATCTGCTTTGGCTTCAGTGTTAGGAGAGTGACCGCAGGGTACTCTTCAACACTGCCCGATGTTGTGATCGCACCGAACTTGCCTTTTTCCCCTTCTTGCGCGGTGAACCATAGACGGCCGTCAGGCCCGCGCGTTATTCCCTCTGGACTGCCTGCTACGCCTTCTTTGTATTCTGCTGAGATCACGCCCGACGTTTCGATTTTATCGATGGCTTTCAATGAATGGTTCGCTACCCATAGCTTGCCATCAAACCCTTCGATGATCCCTGTCGGTTCGCTACCCGCAGGCAGGCTATATTCTGTTATGACGCCTGTCGTGGTAATCTTGCCGACCTTGCCGGTGCCGCAATCCGTGAACCATAGGTTTTCATCCGGCCCTCTGGTAATGGCGCAGGGAGCGCTCCCGGAAGGCAGTGAATATTCTGAAACGTAACCCGTGGAGGTGATCTTGCCGATCTTGCTGGTCCCGCGGTCCACGAACCACAGGCGCCCGTCAGGACCCGTAGTGATCGCATACGGGCTGCTTCCAGATGGCACAGAGTATTCTGCATGCTGGCCGACAGTTTGATAACTCCACGTCACGGTGTCGGTAGCAACCGCACCTTCCTGACGGGTTGGCACCCAGACCTTCGTGCCGCCGCTAGGAAGAGTGAACTTGACCTTTGTGTGGTCCGCCGCATCTTCGAGATAGAAGGCTTCCCTGGCTTTTGTTTCTTTGTTTTCTTCAAGCGTCAACGTCAAATTGGAATCACCTACGGGAGATTCATAGGTGTTCGTTTCTGTCTTTGCGAAGATTGTCTGCCTGCCATTACTCCCCGTCAGCATCATGCCGTGATCGACCAGTTCCACCAGCGACTCTGCCGACCCACCGACAGTAACGCTCCACTCTGGACCAAGCGGCCCTTCGACGCCCTCCTGGAGCGCCCGCGAACTGTAGCCACGCGATACAGACAAACCAGAACCCATCGAGACATCAGTCGAATTCAGGCTAAAGTCACCGGACTCAAGGTCCACAGAACCGGGACCCATCGACACGGGCGTCGAATGCCGGATAGAGATAGGGTCATAGAACCGTTCTTCGTTGCCGGCCTTATCACGAGCGATTACCTCTATTTGATGCCTACCGGCGCCTAGTTCTGCACCGTTGAAAGTCCATTTCGCGCTGGCCGTGCATTCGCCTTTGGGTTCACTGCATTTTCCTTCGGTGCCTTCTTTGCCGCCAGTGCCCCCGTTGGTTCCTATCAAACCGCCGTCTATATAGAACGCGATCGATTCGATGCCCGAACTCGGGATCGTTGTACCTTCGCCGTCGGTCGCTTCCACCGTGAGCTGATAGGGCCGTTCGCTCAATTCATTGCCGAACGGTAGCCCACCGATTTTTAGTTTGCGTGGTTTAGACGTGTCCACCTTGACCGTCGCTACGCCTTCACTTTCAGTTGACTCCGTCGAGGAGCCCATGCCATCTTCCGCTCGATAACGGATCTTGTCTTCACCGTTAGGTAGTTTTGGGCTTAGGACCCAGAATTCTTCATCCTTCGGTTCACACTGATAGCCCTTACACAAGTCTTCTTCGGTGAGATAGTTATGTTTAGCGATCTGTTCCCATTTACCCGGCGAACTTTCGTATTCCAGTTGCGTCGCCGACACTCCGATGCCTTTGTCTTCGGAAATCAACTCTGCCGCACCATCGTGTTCGCTCAACCATCCACCGCCGTCCAACACATTCTTTCGTTTGATTTTTTCTTTTTCGCCTTTACCGTTGATGACTTCACCTTCAAGTTCCAAAGACCCTGTATTGAACATGGTCGTAGCGTGCTCTTCCGGCTCCGTGATCGAGACTTCGCCCGCATACAGATAGTCAAAGAATTTGTTGCCGCTACCCGTCGTATTCTGCTGGAAATGGACCGCGTTTTTTTCGCCACCATAACTAGAGGTGCAAGTAGTTTTACCTTTAGGACACAATGGTTCGACCAAAGATTTCTTTGTGTATTTTGGTTCTTTGAATTCGGTCGATAGTATTTGATATTCTTCGGTCGTCCCGCCATCCTGGAGTTCTATGCGGCTTTCTATCCTTGCGCCAGTGTTTTCTGCTTCCGTTTCGCCTTTGAACTCGAAAATTTTCGAATTGCCCCTAGTCTGGTAATGCCACTGAGCGAATTCTCCATTTTGGTATTCACCGGTGGCACAGGTTTCCAAATACTGTTCGCCCGGCCCTTTACACGCCGAATTGGTATGACCAAACTTCGTGCTTCCTGCTGGTTTAGTTTCGAATTCCCAGTTCGAGCGCTTCATGCCTTCGCTCTGCAACTGCTGGTCAATAATCGACGGGTCAACGTCGATCGGATACTGGTAAGAGCCAGCACGATGATCTACACCCACAGCAAGTAGGTCTCCCGAGACACTCATCGAGACCGGGACGGCGCTCTCGGCGGCATCCACTGCCGCTGGTGGCAAGATGCTGGCGATCATCTGGCCTTCCAACCTCACGCTGGCACCACCCTGGCTGTCGCTCACCAACTGTGCACCCGCTGGCATGTCCACTCGGAAGTACAGCTGTTCTGGGCTTTGGACCGACCGCAACAGCGCATCGAGATCGAACCCGCTCGTAGTGGGCTTCACAAGCGTATCCGTATCAGTCAACGTGTTCGCATACAACACCCCAGCGCCCACAATCGACCCTTCTGACCCGCCAAGCGGCTGACCCTGAGCATCAACCGGAGTCAACGCCACACCCACACCAGACAACAGAACCCTATCCGCCACCCTATTAGGGATACCAACCGCAACAAGACCACGAACCAGACGGAAATGGCCCCCTTCATCGCTTAGCGAGAGATCGATCGGCACCCCCATATTCGATGAGGTCTCGATCGCGATCGGACTCAACGATTCCAACACAGCGCTCTTATGATCTGGCAGTTCCAGCTGCGCCGTATCCGCAGTCGTATAGTCCGTGATCCGCTCACCAGCCGGCAGCAGCGGCACCCCACCCGCCGGCACACCCACGACCTGCGGAAAAGACGCTCTAGCAAGCACCCCAGCCTGCTCCGCATCCAACCCCTCAAACTCCGTTTGCGACGCTTCGCGCGCCAGCACAGCTTCTGGGCTATCAAGCCTAGATTCACGTTCATATTGAAGCTCTTGAGCTTCTTCGGGGGAGCCCACCACAACCGTGGGATTCGAGAACACAGACGACCCAGACCCAGCGACCAACGAGGCTTCTTCTGCTCGCGCGACCGTAGACCAGCTCGCTAGACTCACCAGCCCACACGCTATACACGCCAACAACGTCCGCCACGTAGACCTCATACCCCCGCCTTTTCTATCGTTGTATTCCTATAAAACAAAGTCCGACAGCACCTTGCAGTACTGTCGAGTGGTCTAACTTCTGACAATCCCCAGAACGCATCCTTGGGTCGTGTGCCCTTCCTCATAGAGTCTTCTCGTCGTCACGTCGAAATCCCAGGCGTGCCGAAATGTTGTCGGCCGTGGCCAACAGATGAGGCGAGAGCTGATCGACCATCTCCTCCAGCGAGATCATCAACGTATGTGCAGCCAAGTTGATGGCCGCGACGACCTCGCGACTCTCGTTGCGAAGCGGAGCAGCAATCGAGACCAAACCCGCAGCCAACTCCTCATCGTTGACCGCCATACCCTCCTCAAGCACCTGTCCCAGCTCTCTATGCAGCACCTTCTTGCTCATAATCGAGTTAGGACCGCGACGCGCGAGCGTCATCGTTCCTACCAGCTCCCGCTGCTCAAACGCCGGCAGATGTGCCAGCAACACCTTGCCCATCGACGTGCAATACGCAGGCAAACACGAACCAGGACGCAGGTTCAAGTCAATCTTGCCCTGTCCCGGACGAAGGCTGCGAGCAGCATCTACATAAAGAATCTCCGGACCATCGAGTACGGCCAGATTGGCCGTATAGGTCGTCCTCTGACGCAACTCCTCCAAATACGGACGCGCATGCTCACGCAAACCAGTCGAGTTCAACGTTGACATACCCAGATCGGTAACTCGAAGACTGAGCTTGTACCTACGGTCGGGACCCTGCACCAAGAGACCCAACGCGGCAAGGGTAATAACGTACCTGTGCGTCGTCGAGCGACTCATACCCAGCGGATCAGCGATATCCGAAATCCCCATCCAAGGACGCTCAGGCGTAAAGCTTTCCAAGATCGCAAGACCGCGCTCCAGAGACTGGGAATAGCGCGGATCTTGCAGAGAACGCACGCTCCACGACTCATCATCGCTAGAGCCATCGTCGGGGACTCGCGGGTTCATCCATCCGCCCTTAGGCCGACCGACTCAACGCCGGCCAAACCCGTAATTCGCCGGGTAGTACTTCCATGGACGGCACGAGGACGCAATCAAGTACGCATGTCGATAGTTGCAGGCGGGACACGGTGCTGGATCTTCCCTCGCGCAACGTCTTGCGGCAACTGGTCGGACCAGTACTGTTGTGACCAGTCCTGTTCGTACCAGTAACAATTTTAGACGCTCCGTTTCTTATCTACGGATCACGGAATGTCCATTGGACGGCGCGTCGCGCTTGCATGACAAGCAGTGTGGGTCTCATCAAGTGCTTCATCGCACCGAGCACTGCGTTAGAGGCACATGCCGTCCTTGGCGAGCGTGCCTCGGGCGCCGAAAGATAGAGTCCAGTCATGCCTACTAGGAGCACGGCGTGCTGGCTCGCCTGGGGCAGCGCGACGATGGAATCGCGTGAGCGATGCGCGAGCGTCCGCAGCCTATCGGCGAGTTCGGGGGTCAACTTGTAATGATCGAGCAGGCTGGCTTGGTGGTCGAGTTCGTCTTCGCTCCAGTCGATCAGACTGTCGAGCAGCGTATGTAGTGCTCCAATCCACGGATGGTATGCGCTTTCTATGGCGACTACCTCTCGTGCTTGGAGTTCGGGGTTCGCGGCGGCTGACAGCAGGGCCAAGACGGTCAGCGACGAAGCGCAGGCGGCGCTTGTCTCCCACCACCGCAGACCCGTTCCTCTGACTGTCTCGCTCTGAGCCCACTGTGCGAGTGCTTCGTGTGTGTTGCGCCCGCCGTGGTTCAGGCTTTGGTAGGTGACGATCCGCTCAGCGGCACGCCGTCCAGCGGGAGTTATCGCCGCATGGGCGGGCAGCCGCTGGAATGCCCGACGGCAGCTGTCTGTGAGTGCTCGGAGGTAGCCTCCGTCGTTGTTCAGCCGACTGTGCGCGTAGTAGTCGGGGTGCGTGGCGTTCGCGTCGAGCGCCACGAGGAGCGGTTGGTGGAGCCGATGCCCGTTTGCGATCGGATCGTCCTGGGGTTGCTCGGCGAGCGTGTCGGCGTAGTCGTAGGCGGCTTGAAAGGTGACGAGCGTCGTGATTGCTGCGTCCCTGTGAGCATGTGGCGCCATAGTCGCGAATGCGGCGGCACCCTCGACATTGCACCACTTGGTGCGATGCGTCTCAAGCGCCAGACGGCGCAGTTCAGCGTCGGGTATCTCGCTGGCACGCCGGCGCCAGTAGTCAAGTTCGTGCTGTACGCGAGGGAAGACCTTCAGCCAGTAGCAATGGGCGGCCGAGAGGAACGCGACAGCCAGCTCCACGCGATGTGTCAAGTCGGCGCCGTCCGCCGGTTGCACCGGGCAACGCGATCACTCTTGAAAGCTGGCTTCGGGCGATACCCGGGCCGCCGACAGGCCGGGGAGAGCGATTACGCTCAAGGCGATGCCGCCAACGAGCGCGATCGTGAGCAGCAACTCCACCTCGCCGAGGGAGAACGGTGCCGGGAATCCCGTGGTCAGCTTGAGCCAGCGTCCCGCCAGCGCGTGCCCATAGATCCCGAGGATCGCTCCGTCTGCACATCCTACCCCGAGCACGATCATCCCCTCCAGCAGGAGGGAGCGCCACAACTGTCTGGTGTTGAACCCCTGTGTCTTTAGCGAGGCGAGCCGTCCGCGCCGCTGCCAGATAGCCGCACTCAGCGCGAACGCTACCGCTAGCGCTGCGGCGATCAGCAGCAACGTCGATATCTCGCCCAGAGTCCGCAGCGCCTGACTGGCGCTGCCGGTGAACTCGGTTTCTCGCTGAGCGCGCGTCTGGACCGAGAGCCCCGGCCGCGGACCGAGCGCTGCCAGCACAGCTCGCCGTCCAGCTTGCGGACTGATACCCGGCTTGAGATTAACCTCGATAGCAGCGGGATCGGATGTCTGCCAGTACTTCCGGTAGTCGGCGGCGGCGATTGTGAGCGCACCCGATGGCCAGCCAGTGTTTGTCGTGATCGCGGCCACCCCCAGGCGCTCCGGGCCAGCAGGGGTTGGGAGCGAGAAGCCATCGCCTACATGCAGTCCGTGTTCGGCGGCGAAACCGGCGGAGACGGCTGCCCAGCCGCCTTGGCGGATCAGCCTACTTGCCTGCGTGTAGTTGCCTTCGAGTAGTTGGCTTGACTGCAGCACGATGCTGTCTCCGGGTGGACGTGCGCGTATCCACAGTCGATGGTCGCCCACGTTCAGGAGTCCACCCTGATAGATGCGTGCGGAGGCGACGCCGGGCGTGTGTGTGATCTTCGCGAGCGCCCCGTCGGCGTGGAAGCTGTCTGTCGTAAAGACGCTCTCGCCACTGGTCACCCACACGTCGGCGGTGCCTAGGAATTGGACGATGGCGGCGTGCAGTCCCCGCGATAGGTCGGCGCGGGCGCCCTGGATCGCGACGCTCCCGTACACAGCCACGGCCGCGACCGCTGCCAACACGACGGAACGAGTCGCGGTTCCCTTGAGTTCAACGATCGCGAGCGCGAGCATACTGCCACGCATTCGTTCGCTGATGGGCTCTATCGCGGCGACCAGACCCGTAAGGACGCCAGGCACCATGCAGCCGGCGGCGAGCGCGAGCCCAGCTCCCCCGACGATGGTGAGACTCGGAGCGATCAGTGTGCCCACCGCGACGCTCGCGATAAGCGCGATTCCGACAATGCCGAACCCTATGATCGCGTGCTTGCTGATGCGCTGTCCTGGTTGTCCGCTCTCGCGCAGAGCCGCGTCGAGGGGCTTGCTTGGGCGCAGGTCGAGAGCCGGCGGCAACGACGCCAACAGCACAGCAACCACACCGCAACTGAGCGCCATTAGGACTGTGGTGAGGGCTATGACGGAGTGAGCGCTGACAGGGAACGCGACCGCCAGATAACTTGGGATTTCGTTGAAGACGGTACGAGCGAGAACAGCTCCGACCACGATCCCCACGGTTGAAGCAGCTACCCCCAAGATCAGTGCCTGGGAGCCGAGGACAAGGATGACTTGACGGGGACCAAAGCCTTGTGTACGCAGCTCGGCGACAAATCGGCGGCGCTCGGGGACAGTCAGCAACATCGCGTTGAGCGCGAGCAGAAAGCCGACGATTGCGCTGATGACAGCAAACAAGGTCGTGGATTGGCCGCTCGGACCGGCAGCGTCGCTCAACAGCCGGATTTCGCTGTCTGCCGGTTCGACATTCAGCCGACCCGCGGCGAGCCTACGAAGCTCTGCCGCAACGCTAGATTCGGCGCCTGGGCTCGTTCTGATGAACACTTCGGTGACCCGTTCGGGCAGATCGGTGAGGCGCTGAACCTCACCGAGCAATGCCACCGCAACCGGACTGGAAGCCACAGGTCCAACGACCTGGCTGCCGAGCACCCCACGAACCTTCGCGGTGTGGGCTTCCCCGTTCGCCAGAATGGTCACGTTTTCGTTGATTTCCGCGCCCAACGATGCGGCGACCGAGGACGGGAGGCCGATCCCGCCCAAGAGCAATCCTTCGGCAAGGCTCGCATCTTTCGCGGCCGTTGCGCCGAGCGCGGCCAGTGCAGGTGTGACGCCTATCAGCTGGATCGCCTGCCGTCGGCGACCCTTCGGACCGACGATCACGGCGTCCAACCTGAGCACAGGCGCCGCCATTTCGACACCATCGAGGCCCCTTACGCGTTCGACCATGCGCGCGTCAAATCCTTTCGGTGAACGGGCAGCGAGCTGCAGACGCGCAGACCCCGTCACTGCGTGGATAAGCTGAGACTCTGAGCTAGTCGTACTCGTGTTCGCGACGAGCACACCGAAGAACAAAGCGACGCCGATCGCGATACCGACACCCGCGAGGAGCTCTTGGACCTTGTGACGGCGCAACCGCCACCCGTAAAGCGCGAACAGCGTGCTTGCCCTGACTCCCACGATCGCCGGTGTGAATGCGCGCCGCTTTCTCATCGGCTTGCCCACCCCTGCGCCAATTCTGCGTCAAGCCCGTCAGCGAGTCGTCCATCGCGCAGCGTGTGGACACGATCTACGAACCCCATCGCCTGCGAATCGTGCGTGACGATCAACCCCGGTATCCGATGCTCGTGGCACACATCGCGCAATAGACCGAGTATGTCGGCGCTACGCCTGGAATCGAGACTGCCGGTTGGCTCGTCGGCCAGCAACAAGCGTGGCTCGTTCACGAGCGCACGAGCTATCGCCACGCGCTGGCGCTCGCCCATCGACAGTTGCTCCGGCGTGTGCTCGACACGAGCCCCGAGACCTACCTGTTGCAGCCAAGGAAGCGCGCGTTGCTTTGCCTCGCGCAGCGTGAACCCGTCAGCCAGCAGCTTCAACGCCGTATTGCTCAACGCGGACGCGCCCGCCACCAGATGAAATGACTGGAAGACGAAACCCACATCACGCAATCTGAAGTCATCAGCCTGCGCGCCAGACAACAACGAAAGATCGCGCTCACCGAAGAAAACGCTCCCGCTGTCCGGGCTGCTCAGGCCGGCCGCGAGCAACAACAGCGTCGTCTTGCCCGACCCGCTCGGACCATACAATGCGACGAACTCACCGGGCGAGATTCCCAAGGTCACACCGTCAACGGCGCGCACCGTCTCTCCCCCGGTGGTGTAGTGCTTGACGACCTCGCGCAACTCCAGAGCGCTCACGGTCAACCCGACCTTCCGCCAGAGATGCGCCCGCGCGGAAACGCGACGATCTCTCCCTCCTCCTTGTCAGTCGAGCGCAATACACCGTCGTCAATCGTCATCATGCGCCGCGCGCGACGGACCATCCCAATGTCCTCAGAGGCCACCAGCACAGCCGGCGTGGAGGCGCGACCGAAAGACCCGATCAGTGCGTAGAGCTCCTGGCGCTCGCTGGGACTCAGCACCACGGCAGGCTCATCGATCAACAGAAGCCTTGGCTCGCACACCATCGCCGCTGCCAAACCCACGCGCAAAGCCTCCCCGAGCGAGAGCCTGTCGGTCATCATGTGCGCGCAGTTCAAGACACCCATCCGCTCCAATTCCTTGCCCGCCAAATAGCGCGCATGACGGAGACTTGTCGAATCCGCGAGCATCGGCAGCGCGACGTACTCGATCGCCTTCTGGTGTACGCTCGGCTTCCAATTCGATGTCACTAAACCGATGCCGTGAGCGCGCAATAGCTCAGCGCGAGCGTCCCCTGAAAGCCGGGTCAGGTCGTGGCCGTCGAAAAGGACCCGTCCCTCATCTGGCAATTCCGTCCCAGCCGCGATACGCAGCAGCGTGGACTTGCCCGAGCGGCGCATACCCCAAATGCCCACGAAGTCGCCCGCGTCCACCTCGAAGGACACGTCATCGAGAACGGTAAACGGACGACGCCCGTCCCAGTAGAGCTTTGTGACGTGCTCGAAGGCGAACAGGCTCATAGCTGCGGGGTGCCATGCTTGGTGGCGTAGTCGCGCATTGATTTGCGTGTGCGCATGATCCAGCGCAACTCGCCTTCCAAGCGCTCCTGGGTCCATGTACTCGCGACGTTCATCCTCAACCCAGTCCACGAAGACATCGAGACCTCCGTGTCTAAGCATTCCGCGAGCCGATCTAGGCACCGGCTTTCACGCGTGTCGAGCGTCTGTAGAAGCACCGGGGCGTCGCACGGTCGCGAGAAGGCCAGCTTGATCTGCAGCTCAGTGCGACTCCCCTCCTCAGCGACCGGAGTCGCCATCCATTCGCTCAACGCACGCTCGGTAAGGTCGGTGGCGCTATACACCTTCTGGACGCTTCCATCGTTATTCTTGCGCGTCGCGCAAGCCACAAGACCCTGTTCCATCAGCGACGTAAGTATTTTGTAGACGCCGTTGTAATCGATCTCTGACGCTGGACCGAATCGCCTCTCAAGCAACGTTGCCAGCTTCCACGTGTGCGTCGGCTCGTCTAGCTCCAGGATGAGCGCGAGCAAAGCCCCCCTGAAGGGTGATCCCCTCATCCACTTACGGTCCAATGCCGCGTCGGCCACCGCCCATCCTCCTTCGATCTCGGCCCATTCGAGAGATGCAGACTGTCGGAACGATAGCCGAGACGATCGTCGAAAGGATCTGACCAGAAGTATTCGTGTCCTCAGACTCCGACAATAAGCAGGCCGCTTCGAGAAAGGGTCCAGCTACGATGCAGACCACTCGTCGGGTGGTGCTCCGGGGGTCCATGTCTTTGTGACGCCTCCGCCTTCTTGGCGGAGTGTGTGGGCGTAGTCGTTGAGCTGGGTTTGGGAAGGCGAGCTCGTCGCGTGGGTCTACGCCGGCGTCGTCGAGCTCTGAGCGCCAGGTCGCGAGGGCGCAAAGCGTCTCTGTCTGCTGCTCGTCGGTCCACCAGTCGTCTTTGAGGTTCGCGAGGGCGCGGGGGTAGCGGCCGTGTAGCGCGACGACCTGGCCCCACATTTCTTGGCGCCATGTCGGGTCGCCGCCGTAGGGCTCAAGCCATCGTGCGCGATCCCCGCCAGCCGCACCGACGATGACAGGCGCTTGCCTGGGCTGGCGGACCTTTCCGTCTTTGGCGGCTTGGGCGATGCAGTGGCGGACAAAGAGCCCGGCGAGCGTGGACTGCGGTTCGCCAGTGTTGGCGGCGAGCTCTGCGAGCTGGTCGGCTTGGGGGTCGGGTAGGACTATCTGGATCTTGCGGCTCATCGTGTTCGCTCCTGGGTGCGGTCGGGTGCTTGGACGATTCGGTGGATGGCGCGCGCGAGCCCTGGGATTGGCCGCTGGCGGCTCAGTGCGAGCGTCGGCCGATACCCGGTGCCGTATTCCATGTCGGGTAGCTCGAGGTGCGTGAGCGAAGGTGTCTGTGCGTGGCTGCGACGCATCTGCTCGGCGAGGCGACCGATGCGGTCGGTGTCCTGTCCTTCGGTGCCGAGGTCTTGCCGGGAGACGAACCAGTTGGTGCCCTGACGGGCGCGGGACGCCTCGACGTAAGCAGGCTCCTTGTTTGTCTGCCATCCGCCGGTAACGACAAGCGTGCGGGTGACGGTTGCGCCCTGCGCGCGGTGGATGTGCTGCGCGTAGCCCAACCGCAGACGGGCAATGTCATCGCCGGCGAGCGTGCGCTTGCGCGCGGTGACATCGAACTCGATCAGCACGTCGCCGTCGGGGGTGATGTCAAGCACCTGGCCGCGACTGCCGTTCTCGATGCGCTCTTGGCCGGGCTCGTGGTGCTGGTTGATGAGCGCTACCCGGTCGCCGGTGCAGACGCCGTAGTGGACGCCTGGCACTTGGACCTCTGTCTCGCCAAGTTCGCCGCGCTGGGCGCGGAAGTGCTGCGCGCGGGCGTTGAGGCGGTGGATCTCCTGGTTTGAGGAGTCCGAGATCAGCGCGACCTCGCTGGGGTCGTGTCGTTCGGTGAGCTTCGCCCACGCGCGAGCGGCCTGCTCGACTGCCTCGTCGCGAGTGTCTGCCATGTGGAGCTGTCCGCGGGAGTGGTAGTGCGCCATCGCCCTGTCCGAGCGGCCGGCGCGGAGGTCTGCCCATGCGCGCTGTTCGGCAGGGTCGAGTGTGCGGCGAATGTTCGATAGCTCCGGGCTCGGCGCGAGACGGGTCAGCCGCTCAAACATGCCGCCGGCGCCAATCGAGGGGAGCTGCGCCGCGTCACCGATCGCGACGAGCTTTGACCCGGTGCGCTCCACGACATCCGTGGGGTGGACCCGGACTGCTGCCATCGGAGCGTGGGTGCTTCTGCTGGCAATCGTCCTTAGCGTTCCCGACCATACACAGCTCATCGACTACGCGACCGTCACGGTAGTGACGGCGACAAGCATTCTTGCGGCGGTCGCTATCGGGAGGCGGCGTCAAGAGCATGCAGGGTGAGAGCGCAAAATGCTCATGAACCTCCAAACGAGGGTCGGCCACAATTAGCCGAGGTCAGCCTCACCAGAGGTGTCGCGCATGGCCTCAAGGCCATTGCAAACTCTCACAAGTTTTGGACCGCATTTGGACCGCATATGAGAGTCGGCTTTTGAACGATCGACCAAAATGACCCTATCTGCAGGCATTTCGTGAGGGTGAGCGACGGGATTCGAACCCGCGACCGCCGAGACCACAACCTGATAGATGGAGTATCACTGAGGCTCGCACCCTTGTTCTTATTGGGTTTTCGTGTTGCTGAATGTGTCTGAGTTCGCCTCAGTTTGTTCCGCAAATTGTTCCGCGCCTCGACGCGAACGTCGGAATCCGGCTTTAGAGGGGGTGCATGGCCAAGCGGACGTATGGCACCGGTCACCTCTACTCTTCGCGCAAAGCGTGGTACGGGCGCTGGCGGACCTCCGACGGGAAGAATCTAAACCGTAAGGTGGGTCCGATGCGTGGGCCTGAGCATCCTGACGGTCTCACGGATCCGCAGGCTGAGCGCAAGCTGCGGCAGATGCAAAACGAGGAGAAGCTCACCCCGCGTCTGGCTCGCGGACCCGACGTACCCACGGTGGACGACGTGACCAACTCGTTGCGGCGCCGGCTACAGGTGCGCGGTCTTCGACCGTCCTCGCTCGAGAGCTACGAGTCGATCCAGCGGGTGCATGTGTCACCGCTGCTGGGATCGCGACCGGTCACTGCGGTCGACACCGATGATGTCGAAGCTTTCTCAGCGACCTTGCTCAAGAAGGGCTTGGCGCCGAAGACCGTGCGCAACATGCTCGGCTTCCTACACCAAGTCTTCGAGCACGCGATCACACTCAAACTGATCCGCGACAATCCGGTGCGTCACGCCGAGAAGCCCGACGGCAAAAAATCGGGCGTCAATTCCGACATTCAGTTCTTGACGGTGAGCCAGCTTGAAGCGGTGATACGCGAGATCCCCGACGAGCCCGTGATCCGCGCGCCGAACCCGACACGCAAAGGACGTCGTGGTCCCTCTCCCCCGCCATCGCCCGATGTTCTAGGCCCCGGGCTGAGGGTCATCATCCTCACGGCAGCGATGACCGGGCTGCGGATGTCCGAGTTGCGCGGTCTTCGCTGGCGCGATGTCGATTGGGCAGCCCAACGACTTCGGGTGCGCAACACCTACGTCCGGCGCGACCACGATACAGACGGGAAGTCCGAGCTCTCAACGAAGCGCTCCGTACCGATGACCACGCTTCTAGCTGGCCTACTCGACGGTTGGTCTCAACGCACCGTCTTCAACGGCGACCTCGACCTCGTATTCGCTCACCCGCAGACCGGCAAACCACTAGATCGATCGAAGGTGCTCAAGCGCTTCAAGGCTGCCTGCAAGGACGCAAAGGTGCCCGTGATCCGCTTCCACGACCTGCGACACACCTTCGGCACACGCCTCGCGGCGAGCGGCGTGCCGCTACGGACCATCCAAGAGTTCATGGGCCACGCCGACACCAAGACAACCCAAATCTACGTGCATTACGCGCGCTCCGAGCACGAGATCCAGCTCGTCGACGACGCGTTCGCGTCCGATCCCGAGCAGACCCCTCCAGGCGACGCGCCCGCCAGCGGATCAGAGTCCCCGCCTACGATCTGACGGATCCTTCCTTGGAGGGCTCGCCGGGACCATGAGAGGCAACGATGGGATCTCCCGAGCAGCGACAACCGCCCCAACATGTGCAGGTAGGACAGGTTTGATAGGATGGCGTTATGAAGACCCTGCATTTGGACCCCGATACCCGCGACCAAGCTGCGCGGGTGACTGAGGAGATCGACAGGCTGCTCAGCGAGGGCAAGAGCATCACGGTGACCGTCGCCGAGGAGCAAGAGCTACTCTCCCCCCAACAAGCCGCTGAGCGCCTCGGATTCTCCCGCCAACACGTGGTGAGGCTCATCAACGCCGGCGAGATCAAGGCACGCAAGCTGCCAAGCTCCAGCTACTGGCAAATACCGCTGGGCTCAATGCTCGACTTCGAGCAACGCCGCGAACACGCACGAGAGCTATCAGACGCGTTCTCACGCGAGCTTGACCAGCTAGGCGCACCGCTTGAGTGACGACGCCCGGCTGCCCCGCGCCGTCCTCGACACCGACGTCATCTACTCGCGCGTACTGCACGAGCTGATCGGACGGCTCGCATACCAAGAGCGGCTACTGACGCTGATCTGGAGCAGGGAGCTTCTGAACGAGGCAAAGCGAATCCTCGTAGAGCGCAAGCCAATGCCAGAGCAGGCAGCCGAGCGCTGGGTGGACTACATGCGCCAAGCGTTCCCTGACCAGCGCATCCAGATCGACCAGCTGCCCAGCGAGGTGGACCTCACCACGTTGACCACCGACCCAGGCGACCACCACATCTGTGCGCTCGCAATCGCCGGTCATGCGGACTTGCTCCTCACCTTCGATCGGGGGTACGTCAGCAAGTCACTCGCAGAGCACGGCATACAAGTCCTCACGCCCGACGCGTTCCTCGACATGACGCTGCAGGAAGACCCCGACGCCGTCATCGGCGCGCTTCAATCCCAGGCCGAAGTTTGGGGCGGGGGTCGATCCATTGGCGAGCTGCTTGACGCGATCCAGCGCGCCGGCGGGACAATGTTCGCCAGCAACGCTCGTCGTCTCATAAATATGTGATTTCTCGCCAAATCCCACCTTCGATTGGCGCGCGCCGAAGTTCAGTCACAACAGTTGCTTCTCGTCGTGGGTGTCGCACAAACTTCCGGTCCGTCCGAGCAGTTAAGACACTTCTGGGCATGGCTATGAACTTTTTGGCGTGTGATCGTGAGCAGCCGTTCTTGATGCCTCCAGACCCGCGTGATTGGCTGCCGGAAGAGCACTTGGCGTGGTTCGTGTTGGCATCGGTGGAGCAGATGGATTTGTCGGCGTTCTATAGCTCATACCGCGTGGACGGTTGGGGTCGGGCGGCGTTCGAGCCGTCGATGATGGTCTCGCTTTCTGTTGTACGCGTACGCGAGGGGCGAACGCTCGTCGCGGGGGATCGAGCGCAAGTGCGTGGAGGATGTCGCCTACCGGGTGATCGCGGCGCAGCAGAAGCCAGATCACGCGACGATCGCAAGGTTCCGTGCCCGCCACGAGGACGCGCTGGCCGAGCTGTTCGGCAGTGTGCTTGGATTGTGCAAACAGGCGGGGCTCGTGAAGGTCGGGGTGATCGCGATCGACGGAACGAAGGTGCACGCGAACGCCTCGCATCACTCAAACCTCGACTACGAGCAGCTCGCACGGGAGATCCTCAAGGAGGCCGAGGCACTCGACGCGGCCGAGGACGGGCTCTACGGGGATGCTCGTGGCGATGAGTTGCCCGAGCACCTTCAGACCAGCGAGGGGCGTCGTGCTGCTCTGGCGGAGGCGAAGCTAAAACTCGAGCGCGAGCGAGAACGAGGGCGCGAAGAGCGAGGTGGCTGGCGAGGCCGAGGCTCCCGCAGTAAAGATCGAACTCGATGCCGCGGTCATCGTCCCCGGGTTCAGGGCCGCGATGGATGGTTGCTTGAGGCTCGCCGTCAGCTCGATGAGCACCGCCGGCGTGAGGCCATGCCGATCGGGCGCTCGCGTGCCGGGCGGCTGTTGGAGGCAGAGCGTCGGTTGCAGCAGAACCTCGCGGTCGAGCGCTATGCGAACGAGGCGTATGAGTACTACAGGGCGCACGGGCGTGATAGCCAAGGCCGACGGCTCGGTCGCCCACCGAAACCATACGAGCCACCCGAGATCCCGGCGGGAAAGATCAACACGACCGATCTCGATTCGCGGAACGTGAAGACCCCGCGCAGCTACACCCAGGGCTATAACACCCAAGCCGCGGTGAATGAGCATCAGATCGTGCTCGCCGCCGAGGTGAGCGCCAGCTCGCCGGACTTCGGGCACCTACAGCCGATGGTCGAAGCCACCGGCAGGAACTGGAGAAGGTCGGTGTTACTGACACACCCGGGGTGACGGTCGCTGACAGCGGCTATTGGAACGAGGAACAGATCGATAACGTCGTGAGCGACGGCATCCAGGTGCTGATCCCACCCGACGCGGGCAAGCGCGGCACTCCTCGCCCCGGCTGGGATGGCGGGCGCTACTCATTCATGCGCACCGTGCTCGCCGGTGACTACGGCGGGGGCCTTTACCGAAAACGCAAGGCGATGGTCGAGCCTGTATTCGCTCAAACCAAGCACAACCGGCGCATCAACCAGTTCCACAGGCGAGGCAGATCCGCCGCACGCTCGGAATGGCGGCTGATCACCGCCACCCATAACCTCATGAAGCTCCACAAGCACCAAATAGCTGCCGCGGAGGGCTGAGAAGGCCCAGACGGAAGATCAATCCTGCCAGCGAGCCATACGCGAGCCCCGATCATGTCCGCCACCCAGGCACCCTCGCACCTTTACGCGACACCCACCGTCCGATGCGATAGCAGCGGGCGCCACCATAGGGCGCTCGCCTTCTGTGGCAAGCGGAAGCGACGGGCCGAACCCTCGATTGTTACCCCGCTGCGTCCATTGAGATCGGCGTTAGCTGGCGGCGTGGCGACGAACCGTGGCAGACGGATGATCGGCGAGTCGATGGAGCACTCTATCCCCCTCGTTAGACCGTGGGTCCAGGTATGCCAGTGTGTGGGCGACGCTCGCGGGGACCTGCGTGCCTGGGTCACCGACGCAGCGATCCACTGCGCGCTCGACGATATCGCCCCCGAGCGATTCGCCGAGGAGCCATGCGAGTGCCATCGCCGCCGCGCCACGCACAAACGGATCGCGATCCACTGCCATACCCAAGAGAAGACCAATGTCTTCGGGCTTGTGGCGCAGACGTGCTACTTCGGCTGCCCATCGGCGATCGTTTCGCTCGCCAGCGACGAGATCAAACAGCAATTCGGTGACTTCATTGGCTGGGACGGCGCCTGTTGCGAGGGCCAAGCATGTCGCGGGCCCTCGAACGTCCCTCTCACGATCGAACGGGTCACGCCAGTCGGCACACGTCTTCGAGGCGAGGTCCGCAACGATCAGCTTCAGGTCAGCGACAACCTCCTCGGGTATGCGCCCGTGTTGGCCGAGCAGAATCTCGAGCGCCCCGCGCTTCGTTCGCGGCCACACAGCGTCGTCGGAAAGCATCTGTAGCAAGGGCGCCCACTGGGCGACGGAGGGATGATTTACGTTGAGCAGGGCGAGGTCGTGGCCGGGGTCAGCCCCTCCGAACGATCTGGCACCATCGTGCGCGTTGGCGATCTCTTTCTTGACTAGATCAGCGAGGCGGCCGATTATCTCCATCGCGGCTTCCTCCGAGAGTTCGGATACGTCGCCGAAGGCCGCCAGGGCATCGACCGAGCCCTCGCGCGCCTCCTCTTGGAGACGGTTTCGGATCTCTGGATCGAAACGGGCTGCCGCTTCCATGACTGCTCCACGCAGCACGGATGGCTGCGCCTTCAGCGCTTGCGCCGCAGCGCTGGCAGTATCGCTCGACCACGCATCATCGGAGAGCGCCCCGACCACCCGTGCCCATGCTTCGGTGACCAACTGCTCTTCGCCGTCGAGTTTCGGGAGTCCAATGACGCGTTGGATAACCGCTTGCTGCTTGCGCGGCTCGATGGCTGGCAGTATCGCGGCGAGGGTCTTGAGCAGCCGAAGTTCAACGAGATACCAGGCCGTCGTGCGCGTGACGAAGTCAACAGGATCATCGAGGGTCTCCAGTAGCCACCGAAGTGTTCGCTCGGCAGTGGCAGCGTCGATCAGGTCAGCACCGTGTCGTAGCAGGCTCAAGCTGGTAGGAGCCGTCGTACGCGTTGCTTTGTCGAGGTCTACCTCACTGACAGCGCGAGTGACAGCCGACGCCGGCCCATCCAAACAGAGCTTGCGGACCGCTAGCTCAAGACTCTTCTCATCTCCCGAGAGACGAAGCGTCGTCAGCCCTCGAGCGGCTTCCTCGGCGTCTGCGTGGCGATCGAGACGAAGCAACATGTCGCGGCCAAGCAGCGAAAGCATATGTCTGAACGCTCCATGATCGGCCGCATGGTTCGCGACGAGAGCCGCAGCGACGAGTTGATTGTTCGCGACATCCGGCCCTACATAGAACTCGGTTGAGCGGCCCCAGGCCTTGAACGCGCGGTCCGCGATTGCGTTGAGCGCCCGTGACGCGGTCTGTGTTAGCCACCAGCTCGCTGCGGTATCACTGCCGGCTATGGTACCTGCTAGGTCATGGTCGTCGATGGCCGCAGTGTTGAACAGGAGCACCGCAGCGGTTCCAGCAAGCGCCGAAGCGGTCACATCATCGGCGGCGCTTGTTCTCACGGCTTGCACCGAGGCTGCCTCGCTCCGTGCCTCCTCGATGCGGCCAATCTCCACGCAGGCACGCGCGTGCTGAGCCTGCAACCAGGCATGGTCAACGGGTCGCGCGTCGTCGCGATCAATCGTCGCCTTCAGCAAGTCGATCGCCTCCTCAGGCCGGCCGAGCTCGATCAGAGCGCACGCTGCACTCACCGTGGCCGCCGCGCGCTCCTCCGGGCGCGGAGCATCCTGGATCGCAGCGAGAAGCCCGTCAACGTTCTCGCTTTTGATCCAGCGACCTAGCACTGCCACGTAACGCCAGAGCCAATCGGGTGAGGCGGCCGCCTCGCTTAGTGTTGGCACACTCTCGTGCCGCTCAGCGAAAGCATGCAGATCGTTGACACGCACTTGTGCCAGTAGGGCTACCGCTTGGTAGGCCGTGATCGGCTCACCTCGCCCCGCGTTCGGGTGGGGAGCGACTAGGCGCGGCACAAGAAGTGCATAGCGCAGCTGATCCCGCGGCGCCAGCTCGCCAGCTCCGGTCCATGCGCTGCCCTCCCACCCACCGACCGGGCGCTGGGTCGCCGCTACAGCGAGCAGCTCGTCGCGATGTGCCTCATCGACGGTGTTCGCCTTCGGAACCAGGATCTTGGCGCCTGTGCCTGTCGAGACGATGGTGTCGGCTGTGACGTGCTGCCAGTACGATTTCCGACTCTCAAGATCGTGCAGAACGATCAGGTGGGGCAGGCCGTGCTGAGCCCAGTCGTCCACGTGCGAACGATCGGTGTCTCGGTACCACCAGCCAACGACCCCGCCGGCGTCGTCCTTCTCAGGCTCTCCGAAGTAATCCGATCCGGCCTTTACCTGGGCGCCCACAACCTCCAGCGTGTCGAAACGCCGCGCATCACGAGCTGCGAGGAACAGATCAGTCCCAAGATCATGACGGTCGTTCGAGGCGACTCCCCACTTGATCCGCTCAAATGCCGCAGACACCTCGCTCGTACCAATGTTGCCCTTCTGTATCGCATCGCTCGCTCTCATGTGGCTCAGGATTATTCCAGCGACTCCGCTAACCGAGGTCAGATCAGAGAGGCCACGAAACGTGTGTCCCTCCAACGGTAGACTCGCGCGCATGAGGAACACAGCCGTACGGCGCGGTCGTGAGCCCAGCTGAGAGCCGCCTACATCGCGGGTGCGTTCCCCCCCCAAACCGGGTGAGGGCTAGCTCATTGCTGTGGTCGGTGGAGCGCACCTACCTGATTGCTCTGCTGGTCGCGCTCGCCATCTCGATCGTACCTGCCACTGCGCTCGCCAGCGGGCCGCGGACAGGCGCTGCCTATGTGGCACTCGGCGACTCCTACGCCGCTGGCGAGGGACTCGGCCCGTTCCAGAGCGGGACGGACGTAAAGAAGGGCGCGCACCGCAACCAGTGCCACCGCTCTCAGAGCCAAGCCTACGCCGACCTAAGTCCGGCGGTAGTGCTGCCGGCGGTAACAAGCCGGGCGTTTTGGGCCTGCTCGGGCGCGACGACCTCAGACATGGAGAGCGCCCCTCAACAGGGCGGGCGAGGCGAGCAATACCACCAACCGGAGCAGACCCAAACAGTGGGTCCGAGCACTCGGTGGATCTCCCTGTCGGCGGGTGGCGATGACCTCGGCTTCGGAGCGATCGGGACCGCGTGCGGTGGCGCAGAGCTCAGCCACCTGCGGTTCGTACGACTCCGGGGCAGCCGTCCTGCACCCAGGAGATTGCCGCGCAGACAACCAAGCTAGGGAGGCTAAAGAGCGACCTCGAAGGCCTCTACAACACTCTCCTGACGGCCGCGCCGCAAGCAAAGCTCGTCGTAGTGGGCTATCCGCGGATCTTTCCGAACTCCTACAAGGGCCTACCCGTCTACCAAGGAAAGGCTTTTTGCATCCTCGACCACTATCCCGGGGTATTGACGGTCAACGTTGGGCTACCCGTCTCCGACGCGCACGCGATCGATCGGTTCGAGGTCAAACTCAACAGTACGATCCAGCAAGCGACAATGATGGCGAAGTATCCGGCAAACGCAGCACGCATCAAATATGCCGATACCTATGACTCCTCGGTGCCTCGCAACTGCAAGGGCACCACGCCACACGCATCCGTTACCGGACTCGTCCTCTCGCCGCGCTTCCACGGCGTCGGACCCTGGTACAAGGCGCTGATCGGTTCCGGGACTTTCCATCCCACGGCCGACGGGCAAAAGATGATGGCGAATGTCGCCGAGGCCGCATTCAATAGCTTCCCGACGGCCACGACGCTCGCGCCCACGACGCCGGCGCCCACGACGAAAGCGAATTGGACAACCAGTGGCATGAGTTTCAACGTCGCAAACTACGCCGGGAACCTCCAACCCGCCGCCATCTCGTGCCCAGGTGCAACCGAATGCGTGGCGGTAGGTTCAGAATTTGACTCTGCCGATAACGCTTTTACGGCTGTCGCGGACGAGTGGCGCGGGTCTTCTTGGGAAGAAATGTCTCTTCAAGACCCCTCTGGTGTCAACCTGTTTTCAGTTGCGTGCCCTACGGTCGGGTTTTGCATGGCGGTCGGGCGGACTGCATTCCAAGGCGACGAATCCTCACCGGTGGCAGAGCGCTGGCAAAACGGAGTATGGACAGCCGAACCGCCGCCGCCATCTCCTGATGGCGGGTACGCAAACCTATTCGGGGTGTCTTGCGCCTCTGAATCGGCGTGCATAGCAGTGGGAGTGCAACAGGACGGTTCGAGCAGCACACCTTTCGCCGAGCAGTGGTCATCTGGCAGCTGGACCGTAACGTCGATGCCAGAAGAAGGACTGGAACTCGATGCCGTATCGTGCGTCAGTGCGACTTGGTGCTGGGCCGTCGGAGCCGCGTACCAGGGGCAATACCAACGCCCGTTTGCTGAGCAATGGAACGGGTCGCAGTGGGTCGCTCAGAGCATCCCAGGGCCCGAAGTATCGACTAGCGACGAAAATACATGGGAGATCAACCTGCGTGCGATCTCGTGCACAAGCGTCACGGCGTGCGTCGCCGCAGGTCCTGCCGGAACACTTGACCAGTGGGATGGTCAGGCATGGACACTTGACGCCGCCGAAGGAGGCATTGGTGTCTACTTCACGGCCGTTGCATGCGCGCCGGCTGGCGACTGTATCGCCGTCGGCAAGGGCGCGAGCGGCCCTGTCATCGAGAGCCAGTCCGGATCGAGCTGGCATGAAGAACCCCAAGTGTTCGACGACGACACGGAGCTCTCCGGGGTCTCGATTCAGCCAGGAGTGACGAAGCGGTCGCCGTTGGATATACAACGACACCGACTGTCATCTACCCAGTTGCAGAGCGACGCTCGGGATGAATAGGCCAAGAGGGTCGTCTACAGATTGACCTGTTCGCTCGCCGCACGCAAGCCCCGATCTAAACGGCCCTACGTGCCCCCGGCAGATGCCGTCACTCAGACCTCCCGGCGACAGGCCGCCATTCCTGCATCCGCATGAGCCTAACTGGCGCTGCCCCAGTTCGGGGACGCAAGATGGGCCGGTAAGTGCCGAATGTCACGCTGAACCGTCGAGCCTTCGTGTCACACTGCGGACATGGCGGAGGAGCCGATTAAGATCGATTCCGACTGGATCAGGATTGATGTCGAGTCCGTTGAGATAGGCGACCCCGAGCCGGATGGCACGCGGCCGCTTTACCTTCGGTTCTCAAAGGCTCGCTACAAGCTCCAGGAAGACGGGAGCGTACATGACATTCAAGCCAACGATGTTTTCCCGGCTGAGGTCTGGAAGAGCGCGATCAGTCAGATGATCAGTGCCGTCGCCAACGGACCGGCGGTCAAGTCTCCCGAACGCCGGGACCTTTACGAGAGGCTTCAAGAGCGCTCCGAGGCGATCGGCTACGCCCTTGAGCACTCCGAGTCAATCGAGCAGCCGCAGTCGCCAGAGAACCCGCTCACCGATTTAGTCGGCTCTCAGGTCGCGCTCGCCGCCCTGTGTATCGATCTTGTCGGCTCGACCCAATTGCAAGCGAGCGATCCCGATGCCTACGGGCGGATAGTCCCGCTCCTGCTGCGCGAGCTTGCCGAGATCGTTGGGGACTTCGATGGGGTGATCGTCAACTTCACGGGCGATGGTCTGATCGCGGCCTTCGACGGCCAAGGCATCTCGATCGCCGCCTGCGACGCGGCGATCCATGCCGCCTCGGTCATGGTCGCGGTCGTCTACACGGCGCTCAACACGCAGCTTGAACGTCATGGCCTACCCGCCGTCGATATCCGCATAGGAGCCGACGCCAGCGAGGCGTCGGTACGCGTCGTTGGCAGCGCGGCCTCCCGTACTCAGCCCGACGTATATGGGATGGCCCTCACGATGGCAGCAAAGATTCAGGCCGTCGGCACGCCCGGCGAGGTCTGGATAGGTGAAAGGCTCCACGGCCACCTGCACGTCAATAACCAAGTGACCTGCGTACCCGTGGAGCCGCCGGCTAGCTGGCGCTTCGTCAACGGCGGAAACTGGGCCTACAAGCTCTACGCGATCCGTGTGCGATCGTGGGTAGCGAGGTCCGAGGCCGCCTGACGCACCCGTGCTAGCAGCGGCGTTAGGTTGGTTTCCCCAGCGGAATCACAGAGCTCTGGCCCGTTTCGCCGTACACGAGCCACGGCTCTCTACAGGGGCACTCGCCCGGATCGCGGTTGCGGAAGGGTTCTGTACGGCTCACGCCTGCTTGCCGAGCAATAGAGCGCAAGCCAGTCCCAGGGCCAGACTTGCGCAAAGGACGAAAAGAAGAAGTCCTGACGGGTTTCCAGCCGCCACTTGTCCGCATCGCGCCCTACGCTGGTTCTATGTGGAAATGGCTACTTGAGGAACTGCTCGGCAAGCGAAGGTTCCGGGCGCTCCGGAGCCTCGTGGCAGGCATCGCGGCGGCAGCTGTGCTCCTCGTCCCGGGGGCCGCTACAACGATCTTCGCGACGGCGATCCACGAGGAGCAGGCGCGAATCGTGCCAATACTCAAGCAAATGGTGACCCGCCTCTCACAAGGACTCCATCATGGGCACCTTCTGCATCCGCTCCACGACATGCAGCGGCATTCGCACCACTGAGGCGGTTGGTTCGCAGTGGACAGCGGTGACAGCTTCACGCCGGCTGCGCTGACGCCTACCGCCGGCGTCGATCCCCGCGTCGCTCTGGCAACATCGCTGCAGGCATCGCCTGGCATATATGCCGTGCTTGTGGGAAGCGGCCTGTCCAGTGCCGCGGGAATCCGTACTGGGTGGCAAGTCACTCAGGACTTGGTGCGTAAGGTCGCCTTGGCGGACGGCGTGTTGGAGGAGGAACTTGGGGATACTCCCGAGTGCTGGTGGGTGAGCCAGGGTCGATCCGATCCGCGGTATGACACGTTGCTGGAGGCGGTCGCTCCGAGCACCGCAGCGCGCCAAGCACTCCTACGCCACTACTTCGACCCGCCGCCTGCCGAGGGTGGCCCAATCCTGCCGACGGATGCCCATCGTGCGCTTGCGCGTCTTTGCGCAGCGGGGCGAGTGCGTCTCGTGCTCACGACCAATGTCGATCGCCTTCTGGAGCGCGCTCTCAAGGATGCCGGCGCAGCCCACAGGTGATCGCGACCCTCGCGGACATCGCGGGAATGACACCGCTCCCCCACGCCAGAACGACCGTAGTAAAGCTGAGCGGCGACTACACGAGGCTGGACATGCGCAACACCGCCGCAGAGCTCGCCGCGTACCCCACTGAGCTGCGCAAGCTCCTGCAGCGAACATTGGACGAGTACGGCTTGCTCGTCGTCGGCTGGTCGGGCCAATACGACGGTGCACTCGCGCAAGAGATCGCAGGTTGTCGTCTCACCGCTACCCGACGTTTTTGGACAACGTTCCATGGCAAGCTGACCGAGAACGCACGGCGCCTGATTGCGCTGCGCAAGGCGCATGTGATCGACACTGCCGGCGCCGACAGCTTTTTCTTCGATCTCACGGAACGCATCGCGCGTCTCGACCAACGTGCCGTACGCCGGCGCCGACCCGCGGCGCTGAGAGTCCAGAGACTGGTTCCCGAGCGCACTGCACCGCAAGGCTGGGCGGTGCTGCCGCTGCTGCAACTTCGTGCCGCTACCGCCGTCGCCCTGCCGTCACTAGAAACCTTGGGGCTCATCGCGCCGCAACAGCGTGACGACCTCGTAGCTGCGCTTGGTAGTGCCGAGATCACAAGTCGTCTACACCTCCCGTCCTCGAGCGCACCCGCGTCGGCCATCTCGCCAGATAGCCCGATAATCCATGAGGGACTCGGGGTCTGGCAGCTGACGCCCGACGCCCACCAATCCGGCGAGGCCGCGTCTTATCGACTCGGTGGTAATGCGATGGCCGGCATCTCCGCGTTGGCGACAGTTCATCTGCCAGTGATCGGCGCCAACACTGGCTCGATCGTCCTCGCGCTCGATATTGCTTTGTCGCTGATGGCGCCGACCCGACTCGCCGAGACGGCGCGCTTGCTGCGCGATGGCATCATCCTGACCTCGGCGATACTGCCTGCAGCCTTGGATAGCATCCTTCCAGCCGAGGCAGAGGTGACGTTCGGCGAGCTCCACATCAGCGCGCCAACCACCACGGGTGACATGACGACCCGTAATAACGATCTCCAAGAGCGTGTCAACCTCAGCTCGCTCGGCGCGCCCACGCGGCCAGTCGGCCCCGCGATGGGGTTCGCCGCCCGACTCGGCGGGCCGCTTACCGTCCAAGAGGCGACCGCGCTCGTCGCGGACGCCTTCGAACATATGGCTCTCGCGGCTGGGTATACAGACCCGCGAGTCGGCATTGGGGCCTTGCGTCACGAGCTCGGCATTGCCACCACAGACTGATACCGAACAAGCGCCGTGGTTTGACGGTACGACTGGACCGAACTGCCGTAAGCGCTCACCGTCGGCGCTCAAGGCGTCCCGGCGGTCGCTGGGTTCCTCGACTGGCTGTCAGTCGCACGGCTACGCCGAATAGCGAGCGAAAACGCCGCCGATGCTGCCGTTTGGGCGCAAATCGCCGTCTCATTCCGCTGCTAAACCGCATGGCGCGCCTAGCCAAACACGCGCAAATCGGGCGGAAATTGTTCCGCACGGAACAAAACTTGCTAGACTCCTGCGTGCAGAAACACAGCTTTTGCAGGACTTTTTGAGGGTGAGCGACGGGATTCGAACCCGCGACCGCCGAGACCACAACCTGACAGATGGGGTGCCGCTGAGGCTTACAGGCCCGTGTTTGCTGCGTTCTCTTGCATCTGAGTGCCCCTGAGTTAGCCTCAGTTTGTTCCGCAAATTGTTCCGCGTCTGATTACGGCTCTCGACCCGATCGCCTCGGCCGGCAGCAAAAAACCGTCCTACCCGGACGGCACACTTGGCCGGTGGACATCGACTCGCAATCGCGGCGGTCACGGCCGCGCAGGGAGCCATGCCGATAGAGCGTCGCATGCTCGATGAGGCGTTCTGCGGCCCACCAGCGCCCACGAGCACGCCGGGCGTGAACGCAACGAAGCGACTGGCGCTTGCAAGCGGCTTGGTTGTGTTCCACAAGCCGTTCTCCGGCGTGCACGTCGCAAATGCGCTCGCCTACGGTCAAACCCACGAGACACCCCCGTTGCACGAGGCAGCGGCGTGGAGGCTGGCGGCAAAGTTGGGGCCACCCTGGGATGAACTCGTCGCGCCATGTATGTTGCGAGAGTACGCGGGCGAGGACGGAGCGCTGTCTTTGCGGGCACCCGGATGGCCGGGCGACGTGGCCCCGACCCTGAACCCGACGTGGTGCCTGCCGGCGGCGTTCTTCGATGCGCTGATCGCCCAGCAGGACCGCCACCCCGGCAATTGGCGCTGGGACGGTAGCCGGCTGTCGCTGATCGATCACGGCTACGCCTTTGCGCTATCGGGTCAGATCCTCAATCACAGCGATCTCGTGGCGGCCCGCCACCGGCACCACGCTGCGACCCTGCTTCCGCAAGAGCACGAGGCGCTTGAGCGCCTGCTCGACGACCCCGGACTGCTCGGGATGGCGAACAGCCTCCTGCCCGTGCGTGCGCAAGCGCTCGCAGACCGTGCACGCCGCATGTCTGGTCAAGGCAAGGTCCTGCGTCCAGGGGAGTTCTGACACGCGTGGTCACACACCGCCAGCGCTGATAGCATCATAACTCAAGAGGTCAACCTGAGCAGCCGATCATCGAAGGGAGCCTCACCATGATCCAAGTCCGTTTCAGCACCTCAGAGTTCAACCCAGACACCCAGGAGTGGGTCGAAGTACCCGTCGCTGAACTAATCGCCGACGAGGAGGAGGTGACGATCGTGGCCCCCATGCCGACTGGATCAGCCCTGACATCTCGATCATCGACCCCGAGACGACAGAGCATGTCACGCGAGGCGATGACACGGAGCGCTGGGCACAGCTGCTCCCGTTCGCCTACCGCGACGGCGAGCTGACGGTCGAGATCTCCGAGTCAGCTGGTGCAAGACCCGCAGACGGAGCGTTCCACTACCCCGCCGCCGCCTGACATCATGCCGCGCACAGCGACATCAGAGATCCACTCCAAGGTCGTCGGCCGCGAGCTCAGAGAGACCCGCCACGTGCTCGGACTCACGCAGGTCGAGGTCGCCAATCGCCTTGGCGTTTCGGCGTCATATATCGCTGCTGTCGAAGCGGGCCGGCGCAACCTCACGATCGGACAACTCGCCAACATCGCAAACGCGATGCGACTCGCCATCGACATCTCGTTTATTCGTCCAGACGGAACGCCCGTCCGCTCCGATCGATAGTCGAAACAGCGATGGCTACCACAAAGCAGCTCAGCAAACCGACGGAGCAACGCCATGCAAGCCGCCGGCCTTGCCCGCAGCCCAGCAAGGCGGAGGTGCCCTCAAACCCCCCTGCTTGGTCTTAGGTCTGCGACGATCGCGATGACTGTCGCTGAGCTTTGGCGTCTTGGCCAACGAGGTTGGCCGCGACCTTTCCCTATCGCCCAGTTCCCTAACCCGCCGCTGCTAGTTGCATTCACGGGATGGGGACTTGCGACTGCGTCCGGTGGCACCGCACACGAGATTGGTCGCGTGGTGCTCACACTCGGTCTCGCGGTGTGGGCTTATGGGGAGGCGACGGGAGGGGTCAACTGGTTCCGTCGTCTCCTCGGAGTGGGAGGCCTCGTCTGGATCATCGCCAACCTTGCCGGTGAGCCATGAGAGCACCAACTGGTAGGCGACCGCACAAAGCAGCAACGATGCGCAACGGGAATGGACCGGCCGTCATTACGTAGAAGGCGTCCTGCCCCTTTCGGCTAGCTGATCCAGCTTGACGGTTGACGAGAGGGAACCCAGGCGGCCTGCAGCGCTGCAGGCCGTTCTCAACGGACGAGCGCTACACGGCGCCCGAGCACGGGAGATGGGTTGTCGTCCCAGCGACGACCGTCGAGTTCACGGCCGTTGGATTTTGGACGGTGTCCGCCCCATTGCTTGAAGAAGAAGGCGACATCCTCCCGTTCGCAGGAGTTGCGCAGTGCGCGCACCCAGTCGACATCGATTCGCCGATAGCCGGGGCCGGACTCGCCACCGGCAATGAGCCAGTCGATACCCTCGAGGTCAGGTCGTCGAGCGGTCCAAGCAGCGGCTCGGCGCTGATGAACCGCACAGCCGCTGGGACAGTTCGCAGGGCCTCGGCGCGACCGATAAAGCGTCGGTTCTCGATTGTGACGCCCATCCAGACATTTGGCGGCCAGTCGAAGTAATCGGCCAGCTCGGCGAGCCGCTCATGGCGCTTGGTAAGGATCTGGAATGTGTGCCAGTGGGCCGCACGCATCGTTGCGAAGACCTCCTCCACGAACTCGAGCGGGATGTCCTCGTGGAAGAGGTCGGACATCGAGTTGACGAAGATCGTCTTTGGCTTGCGCCATCGTAGTGGTACCTCCAAGCGCTGGGGCCAGAGCCGCAAGTCAAAACCTTGCTCGTAAGGGTGTCCGGGGATCCCACGCCAACGCTCGGCGAAGATCTTTGCATAGCAGTGAGCGCAACCGGGACTCACCTGGTCACAACCCGTCACCGGGTTCCAGGTCGCTTCGGTCCACTCGATCGCACTAGTCTGAGCCATCGCTACCTATTCTCCATCTTTGGCCTGAATCCCGCCAAAAGCATATGCGAACGTACGTTCGCATATCTGTCGGACGGTTATTTGAACCGGAGCGAGATCCCTTTACCCTCCTTGAACCGACGAGCACCCGGTGGGCGAAAGACCTCAAGCGTCCCGGCCCTGGCTGCTGGAGCGAGCGTTCGTTCCTTGAGATGACTATCGAGGAAGCGCGAGCGCTCCGTGAGTTCCATAGCATCCTCGACGGTAAACCACTCACCACCGAAGCGTTCCTGCAAGAGCCCGAGAAGAGGGACGGTGTTCGGCTCCCGCGAGTCGGCCTCCTCGAATATGAACGCCCCTTGGCCTGGTGGAGCTGCCTGTGGCGTGGCGAAGCCTTGACCATTGATTTTGTCGACGGTCCAGTAGGCCTCCTTGATCGTCGCGAAGCCACTGAGGTGGCTCGAGCCTCCGACGATCCAGTACTCGTTGTTGCTATCAGGCTTGAGACGGAAAGGCAGCACCCACTCCAGGCCGGCCGAGCGCAATTGCTTCTGAAAGAGCGCGAGCAACGCGGCAGGGCGACCCCGCCCGTCGGGCACATCACGCCATTCTGTGGTCCCGAAGAATCGATCGAGCGCGCGTCCCTGTCCATCGCGCCCGACGAAGCGGTTGACAAAGCTCAGAGGGAGGAAGATGAGGGTGTCGCTCTTGGGCTGCTGCACCAAATCGCAGGTCAGCGTCATCGGTGCGTGGCTATAGCCAAAGGGGTCCAGGAACAGAAACAGGGCCGAGTTTCTGTTTGCCACGGGCTGGGGCACATGTTCCTCGTAGCTCCCGCATGTCACAGACCACGAGACGCGGTCGGTCCAACCGGGTCCGCTCCGCATCGCAAGCTCAAGTGCATCAAGCTTGTCGCGCAGCATCGCGGCGCGAGCGGTGTGCTTCTCAACGAAGCTCAACTCGTAATTGACGGATACCCACCGGTCGTGGAGACGCGGGTTAGTACACAGAGCGCGCAGCAAAATAAGCGGCGAGCCGGACTCGCCGCCGACATAGACACCTGGCCCAGCGAAGCCATCGTATATGCGTACGAGTCCGCCCCCACGGTGCGTAAACGACTCCGAATGGATACTCACCCACTTGTTGAAGAACGCAAGCAGTAGGTCGTGCTTAGCCTTCGTGTGATCGTCACGCTCCCACGTGACCGGTTCGGTTTCCATGTGGCAAGCATGCCGTACAAGTCAGATGTATGTGGTCAGGCCTCTGGCAAATTCGATCTAGTGACCCGCATGAAGCCCTCAGGATTTCTTGAAGGCCTTGACGCTCCTATACTTATCAAGAGCGTGTTCGGCGCGGCGTGTTCGGCACCGGCGTATGCGCTCGGGGTTGTCGCCGGCGAGGATCAGCATCTCTGCGGCGACGTCCACGCCGATCCTAAACGCTTCGCAGAAGGCGGGTTCCGATTGTCGGGTCACCACGGCTTGTTGGCGAGCGCTCGGCTGTATAGCCCTCCGGGCTCAGCTCGTGCCACCGCCACAACCCCCTCTGCCGATCAGCGTTGCCCAGCAGCAGCTTGTACATCCGACGACCGATTGATGCACGAACGGATCCGTACTAGCGAACGATTCGTGTCACCAGATAGTCTCCCCGGCGTGCACATCCTCTCGATTGAGATCAAGAACTACCGCTGCTTTGAAGACTTCAGGCTTGACATTGACGGAAAGTCGCTGCTGCTCATCGCGCCGAACGCTGGTGGCAAGACGAGCCTGTTGACTGCCACCCACATGGCATTGCAAGGTGGCCGTGAAGTTAGGCTCGGCGATTTCTCTGACCCCTCTCTTCCGATTGAGATCGTTGTAACACTCGGTGGCATTCCCCCGACAGCCCATGCCGCATTCGCACAGGCAATGACGTTCGGACAGCCACCACAGCTACGGGTGGGCATCCGGGCGACCTGGGATGCCCATGAGGGAGAGCTTGAGGTCCTACATGGCTTCCCCGACGATGGCTGGCGGCGTGCCGGGCGGGACGCCCGGACCAATCTCCCGGTCTTCTGGCTCTCTGCCTCGCGTGAGGTATCGCGACTCCTGGCGTTTGCTGGCCCGAGAAGTCTTCTTGATGCCCTCGTCCGGACTCTTGATTTGGAGGAGCCTCTTGACTCGGCAGTGGCGGATATGTCAGCGGTTGCACGACAGCTCTCGGACACTCCCGCACTTCAAGCCATGCTTGCGTCTCTTCGCGATGAGCTGGCGATGCTGGTCCCCGGCGTGGCCGCTGACGCGTACGAACTCGGCGTCAACGCTACTGAGCCGCGTGATCTATTGCGTCAGTTCGAGGTGCTTCTCGAACACGAAGGGCCGCCGAGCCCAATCTTTAGTCACGCAGGCGGACTCGGCCAACTCACTGTCGCCGCCGTGACTCTACGGCTCGTCGCTCTTGAACCCGGCGCGGTGCTGCTTGTCAACGAGCCGGAGCAATCGCTACATCCACAAGCGCAGCGCGCGCTAGTGACTACCCTCAGGGCGGCCGCAGGCCAAAGCATGATCGCGACCCACTCTGCCAACGTCCTCAACCGCATCGATCCGCGCAGAATCACTCGACTTCGGCGGAACGCCGTGGGCGACATCGAGGCGGTCTCTACCGCTCCGCTTACGGATACAGAGGCGCGACGCGTGACCCGGTACGCCACGGCACAGACCACCGAGGCCTACTTCGCCCATACCGATCGTAGTGGTCGAGGGTCCTAGCGACTTGCTGGCGCTTCGGGAGTTTGCCGAGTGCTCAGGGATCTTGCTCGACGCGAAGGGCATTGCGGTGCTCTCGCTAGAGGGCGCCGATGTCTTTGGTACATACCTGACGCTGCTCGGACCAGGTGGGCTCGACCTGCAAATCCGCGGCGTTTGCGACGCCGACCGCGAGACCAGATGGAGAACGGAGCTGAACAGAGTCGGCGTCCCAGTGACAGACAGAGCGAGCCTCAACGCCGCAGGCGTCCATGTCTGTGACCCGGACCTAGAGGCCGAACTTCTCGGTGCGTTGACGATCGCCGAGGTTGAGCAGGTCCTCATAGAAGATGGCGGTCTTCAGGAATTCCAAACCTTCGCCCAGCAGCCTGCGAACGCCCAGCGCTCGTTGGACGAACAGCAGCTTCAGTTTGTCAAGAAAGGCAAGGTTAGGTGGGCACCGCTCCTTGCTGCGGCGATTGACGTTCAGCATATCCCGGCCCCCATGGTCCAAGTCTTGGCGGGGATCTGACATCGACGAGATAGATGACCTCGACGATGAGCAACGCGCTGCCGTAACCGCAACGGACAAGGCCATCGCGGTCCTCGCAGGTCCGGGCAGCGGCAAGACGCGAACGCTGTCCTACCGCGCACGCCACCTTTTGCTCGGCGCTCCCGACAGTCGAGCACTCTTGCTCACGTTTACGAACAAGGCCGCTGCCGAGATGAAGACGCGCGCTATGGGCGTGAGCGTCGTGGCCTCCGATCGAATCGACGCGAGCACGTTCCACACGTTTGGCGCGAACCTCCTTCGCAGCCATGGCAGCCTCATCGGCATCTCGCCCGACTTCGACATCCTCGATGACGAGCAAGCCGAGGAACTAGCGAAGGAAGCTGCTCAGAGCGCGGGTCTCAGCAATCAGCGTTCGGCGTGGGGTAGCGCGCGCCGCCGAAGGCTAGACGCATCTGTCCGCGTGGCCTCGTTTGGTGAGGTATACGAGGCGGCGAAGCGCGCGGAGGTCGTAGTGGATTTCGACGATCTGGTCGTTTACTCGGCGGAGCTGCTTGAAGACAACGAGACGATGGCCGCAGCGTACGCTGCCCGATATACGCACCTTCTGGTTGATGAGTTTCAAGACACAAATGCGGCGCAGTTCGCGATTGTACAGGCGCTCTGGCAACACGCCGACACAGCCAGTGTCTTTGCCGACGACGACCAAGCGATATTTCGATTCGCCGACGCTGAGGCACGGAATATCCGACGGTTCGCTAACGAACTTGGGGCAAAGACCTATCCGTTGACCTGCAACTATCGTTGTCGCGAGGCGATTGTCGCGCGCGCAAACCTCTTGATTGCGGCGGAGCCGTCCGCCAGCGGCCGGCAGATGCGAGCCGCCAAGACGGGCGGCAGTGCCGTCGTTTGCCGCTACGAATCGATGGAGGATGAGGCGACCGCGGTGGCGGGGGATATCGCCGTCGCCGTACACGATCGCGGCGAGTCGCCCGCCACGATCGCCGTCCTTGTGCGTGCTGGTTTCCGCGCTAGCGAGATCGTCAATGAACTCGCTGCACTCGGGCTCCCGATCAGCGACTGGCGGGGTGCCGCGTACGAGCCGAAGGAGCGCCGTTGTCTTATCACCTGCATGTCCGCGATTCGGCCAAGACTCACCGATCGGCAGGCTCGTATCCTTTCCGAGTTCATGGACGTCGAGCTTGTCGAGGAGCGCGAGACTCACCTCTTCTTGCAGACTCACGCCCCGCATCCCGTCTCAGCGCAGCTCTTGCAAGTCCGACAGATGGCGTTCGCAGGCGCACGTCCACAAGACGTGGTGGCCGCCGCCTCGGAGGCTGCGATTCTCGCGGACGGCAGTCTCGCGGGTGGGATGGAGACGCTTGTCGAGACAGTCGCCGACTTCGAGCGTTTCGACCCGCAGTACACGCTCGAGCATCTCCTCGCCGATCTTGCGCTGAGAGGGGGCGTCAGACCACAAACAGAGGGCGGGGGAATAAAGATCGCGAACCTCCACGGCACAAAGGGCTTGCAATGGCCCACCGTCTACCTCGTTGGCTTGGAGGAGGGCAAGCTGCCTGACTACCGCAACATCGGGACGGCGGAGAAGCTGGCCGACGAGCGTCGAGCCTGTTTCGTTGGAGTGTGCCGTGCCGAGGAGAAGCTCGTCCTGACCTACTCACGCCGGTTTCGTACGATGCTGCAACAACCATCGAGATTTCTCAGCGAGATGAGCTTTTGAACGCCGTTGAAGGCTCTCGCGTTCGTCGTTTATGACGGGTCGTCTCTCTGCTGCCGAATGGCTCCGGTCGCGTGGGTGGGGACAGATTGGCCCCTTTGGGGGAGAGCGGTCGTCAACCATCGCAGAGTGCTCTACGTCCGCCGTCAACGTCAAAGCGGTCCCGGCGGTCGCTGGATTACTTGGCTAGCTTCGAATCGTGGCTCCCCGAAGAGCGGGCGAAAAATGCCGGCCCTACCGTGTTTGGGCGCGAAGTGCCATCCCGCTCACACCCCGATCGCATCGCACGCTTCCCCAAGCGAGCATCAAATGCGCCAATTTTGTTCCGCACGGAACAAAATGCCGCCATGCGCCTCATTGAACAAACCATCGATTTTGCAGGGACTTTTAGAGGTGAGCGACGGGATTCGAACCCGCGACCGCCGAGACCACAACCCGGAGCTCTACCAACTGAGCTACGCCCACCACGTTGGTAGGCAAAGTTTAGCGTCAGATCAACCGCGCACGAGGCCTTCGGCTAGCGCCAGGCATTCGCTCGGGGGCCGGTCCGGATGACCTTCCAGCGCGAGTTGCCAGGCTCGCATCAGGGGCACGGGATCCTTGCCAAGTAGACCGAGCAGCTCCGCCGCTAGCGATACGGTCGCCGGATCGAGACCGAGCGCGGCCGCTGCTTGAGAGCTGGCCTGCTCATTCGTCGCCGCGCTCCCGGCGGCTGAGACATTCGCGCTGTGCGCTGCTGCGATCAGTTGCTCGGTGACGTCCTTGCCCTCGCGTTCGGCGATACGCCAGCCTCGCCCCATCGAGAGCTGCTCGAGCGGTATCTGCGGACCCTCCAGCACGATCAGCTTGGCCTGCTGAGGGTTCCACTTGCGTTCCCCGAACTCGATCCACTCGCCCCGCGCCCACGCGTCGAGGACGGCCTCGCGCAGCTCCGCCTCGGTGAGGTTGAAGCGGCAGAAGTTGTGCGGGAACTGGCGCAGCTCGACGTGGTACATGCACTAAGGCTCGCAAATCGCGCGTTCACACGACGACTTCGCGCGGCAGCGGCAGCCGAGGGCACCATGCGCAGAGCCGATGAGCTGCACATGCGACAGCTGCCGCGGAGACGTCTAGGCAGTCGTCTGCTCGCGGACCGCGGGCGGCGCTCGGTCATGCTCGGCTGGGCGCTGTCGGGCTGCCGCGGCCGCGCAAAGCCGCGCCGAGCGCACGGCCGATAACGCTACGGTCGCGAAAAGCTGGGGATCCTGGTGGGCAAGTCATCCGCGTCTGCTGCGCTTGCTCGTGGCCGTCGCGCTGTGCTGGTCGACTGCGTATCTCGCTTGGCGCATCGGCTGGAGCTGGCATCGCTCCAACCCGTCGCTGTGGTCTTGCCTGCTGCTCGCCGAGTGCTACGGCCTGTGGAATCTCGCGACGCTCGCCTGGCTGACCTGGGACGTGACGCCCCGCGAGCGACCGGCCGCATCGCCGGGACGCAGCGTCGACGTGTACATCTGCACCTACGACGAGGCGCCAGCGTGCTCGAGGCGACGCTCGCCGGCTGCGCGCTGATGAGCTACCCGCACACGACCTGGCTCTTGGACGACGGCGCCCGTCCTGAGATCGCCGAGCTTGCCCGCCAGTGGGGTGCGCGCTACATGACGCGTCCCGACAAAAGCCACGCGAAGGCGGGCAACATCAACCATGCGCTGCCGCTGACCGAGGGCGAGCTGGTGCTCGTGCTCGATGCCGACCACGTGCCGCTGCCCGACGCCCTGGACACGATCGTCGGCTATTTCGAGGACCCCGAGGTGGCGCTGGTGCAGACCCCGCACGACTTCTCAAACCACGACTCGATCCAGCACTACGATCTCGGCCGCCACGAGCAGTCGGTGTTCTTCTCGGCCATCTGCATTGGCAAGGATCGCCACAACGCCGCCTTCTGGTGCGGCTCGTGCGCACTGATCCGACGCGAGGCGCTGCTCTCGATCGGCGGCGTCGCGACCGACACGATCGCCGAGGACTTCCACACCACGATCAAGCTCCACCGGCGTGGTTGGCGCACCCACTACGACGATCGCATCATCGTGCAGGGACGCGCGCCTCACGACCTCGCCGCCTACCTGCTGCAGCGCGACCGCTGGGCGCGCGGCAACCTCGCCGTGTTCACGACGCCGGAGAGCCCTTTGCGTGCGCGTGAGCTGACCGCCAGCCAGCGCCTGAGCTACCTGGCGAGCCTGACTTCCTATCTGGCGGGTCCGATGCGCCTGCTGATGGTGCTCGTGCTCGCGGCCGTTCTGTGGAGCGGGGCGCTGCCACTGCGCATCGCGCCGCTTGCTTTGGCAGCGCTGTGGGCTCCCGCGACCGTGCTGATGGTGCTTGCCGGCTCGGCCCTTTGCCGCGGAAAGCAGAGCAGCGGCGAGGCGACCCACTACGAACTGTGCACCGCCGAGATCTTCACGCGCGCGCTGCGCTGCATCGTTCGCCCGGTCGCACGAGCTTTCGCGTGACGCCAAAGGAGGGCATCGACCGCGGCGGCTGGGAGGCGGTACGCCAGTTCCGCGCTGTTGCTCGTGCTCGCCGTGCTGCTGGGCCTGGGACTTGTGCTGCGAATCGCCGAGGACACAGGCGTGGGACCACTGCCGGCGATGCACGGCTTCGCCGCCTGGTTCGTGCCGCTGCTCGGCGCATTCGAGCTGCGCCGAATCGTGCGCACGCTCGCGTTCGTCGGGACGCCGGCGACAGCTGCGCGGCGAGTACCGGACACCGATCGCGGCCGCGGCGGTGATCGTTCCCAACGGCGATCTCCCCGACGACGATCCCTCACTGCTCGGACGCATGCACGACATAACGACCGGCGGTGTCGGCTTCGAGCTCTCGCGCCCACTGCCAATCGGGACACTCGCTGACCTCACCGTCCAGCTTCCGGACGTCAGCGGAGAGCCGGTCCCGACACGACTGGAGGTTGCTGTGCGTTCCTGCTTGGCGCACGGCCAGGAATGGCGCATCGGCGCCGCGATCGTCGCTTGCGAGGAGGAGCGATCGGCGACGCGTGCTCTCCTACTGCAACGTCGTGTGGCCCTATCGTCGCTTGCGTGGCGAGAACGAGGTCGCACCGACCCTTCTCGCCACCCCCTCGCTCGACCAGGCAAACATCCCCCTCATACCCCGCGAAGCGACGCCCGCTTAGCTAGGTCGGTTGAGCTTGCTCCCACGGCCTTTGGCGCGAGGCGCTTCATCCGGCCAGTGTCCATGCTTAGCAAGGTAGGCCCGCGCCGCCTCTCTCTCTCGCTCGACACGATCGCCCTCGAAAGCGGCGCGGTAGAGCCAGTTCATCGCATAGATCGCCAGTCCGGCGCTGATAATGCCGGCACCGCCCTCCATGTCGGATTCGCTCCCCAGCGACATCACGATCACACCGGCGATCACGGCGCCCACGGGAAGGGCGTAGCGGACGCCGAACAAGAACCAAGCTGCGAGCCCCCGCTTCTCATCGGCCTGCTCGTTCGGCGGTTGCCTACCCACCACATTCACTTCTGAGGGCGCATCAGGCTGGGCTCCGTGCCTGCTCCACTGCCACCGTGGAGACTGGCGCGAGCGTCTGTGCGAAGAAGGCAAGCGTACGGCTCCATGCGTCTCTGGCCGCCTCGGGCCGATAGCTAGGTCGGGTGTCGTTGAAGAAAGCGTGTCCTGTGTCTGGATAGATGCGCAGCTCGTGATCCGCACCGGCCGTGCTGAGCGCAGCCTCGAAGGCAGGCAGTCCGGCGACGATGCGCGGGTCGTCATGTCCGTAGAAGCCGCGTAGCGGACAGTGAATCGAGCCGACCCGCTCCTCCTCAGGGGAGGAGCCGTAGTAGACGACTGCAGCGCTCAGCTGCGGCTCCTCGCAAGCCAGCAGCGCCGACAGACCGCCACCCAAGCAGAAGCCGATCGAGCCGAGCGCTCGTCCCGCGCATGTCGGATTTGCGCTCAAGAAGGCTATCGCGGCCCTTAGAACGCTCAGATGGCGCTCATTGTCCCCACCAGCCCCGCTAAATAGGGCCGCAATGGTCTCGCCGACGTTGCGCGCTTGCTCCTCAGGGAGCTTCGAGAGGGCCTCAGCCCGGCGAGCATCATCGCCAAGCACAGCCATCCACTGCCCCGAAGGGATCGAGTTGAGAAAGGCCTTGGCCGCTTCGACCCGATCGACAGCCAGAACCGGCGGTCTGCCTCCACCGGCTGAGTACAAGTCGGGCGCGAGAGCTACATAGCCGGCGCCGGCAAAGCGATCGGCCACGTCCTGGATATGGCGATCAACACCCCAAATCTCCTGGATCACCACGACGCCCGGCAGCGGCCCGTCTGCGGCGACCGGGCGGCTCAGATATGCGGACACGCCTCCGGCAGGACTGTCGTAGTCAACCTGCTCGCTCTTCAGCTCCATAGTCCTCTCCTCATAGCTCCTCAGCACCGGCAAGTCCGAAGGGACTCCCCTCCGAATCCTTACAGACCGCCCATTTCTCGCCCGGATGGACAACGCTCCCTCCCAGCGCCTGAACGTTCGCTAGCGCCTCGGCCATATCGCCCACGGAAAAGTACGGCAGCGAGAACGAATCGCCCGGGCCGCGTCCCCGTGCGTGGACACCGATCGCCGGAGCTCCTGAATGCGTTTGCCAGCCGCCTCCCTCCGCGCCTTGACGAACCTCAAGCTCGACACCGAGGAGTCCGCTCCAAAAGCGCAGTGCGCGCTGCGGATCGTCGGCGGGGAACTCGATGAGGGCGGCTGGGGTGTGCTCCACGAAGCCCAGGTTAGGACAACGGGTCGATGCGAGCTCGCACGCGGCCTCTCCCCCAGTCCTCGGGTGAGCGCCGCTCAGTCCTCGGGCGGACGGCGCTCGCGCTTACGTTCAGTGCGCTGGCGCTTGGCTTGAAGCCGGCGCTCGCGTGAGGCCGCGGTGGGACGCGTGGCGCGACGGTGCTTTGGGACGGCCAGCGCCGTCGCAAGCCGCTCAGCCAAGCGAGCTAGCGCCAACTCTCGGTTACGAGCTTGCGAGCGCTCGTCCTGCGCAATCGCCACCACGCGGAGGCCGACACGCGCCATTATTCGATCCCGTTGCACCTCATTAAGCGTGGACGAGGCATGCACCTCAAAGCTCGCTTCGACACGGGAGGCGGTGACGTTGGCGTGCTGCCCGCCAGGGCCAGAGGAGCGGCTTGCGCGGACCGTAACCTCGGACAGCGGGATTATCAGGTCAGTGGTGACCCGCAGGCCACTATGGGAGCCTTCCTCAGCTTCGTTCAAGACTACAGCCTACCGCCGAGCCATTACGCAACACGGGTCTAACAAATGAAGACAAATCGTTTCGTCGGGTGGGAAGCATATGGTTGGGGACGTGCCGCGAATCAGTTCCTTCTACGGGATCACTATTTGGATGTACTGGAACGAGGGCGCACATGCCACGCCACACTTTCACGCTCGCTATGCAGGCGAAACAGCATCAGTCGATTTCACCGGCGCGGTGATTGCGGGATCACTCCCGCCGCGCGCGCTCAGGCTCGTATTTGAATGGGCGACCCTTCGTCGCGATGAGCTGCTCGTAAACTGGGAGCGCGCTCGACGCGAAGAACAGCTGGAGCCCATCGACTCTCTGTCGTAAGATGATGATCGTGGAGCAACTCCAAGATGTCACGAGCGTCGAAGTAATCGGCGAGTTTCGGCTGCGATTGGCCTTTGACGATGGAACGGTCGGCGAGGTTGACTTCACAGAGCGCAACTGGCGCGGTGTCTTTGAGCCACTGCGCGACCCTGACTATTTCGCTCGCGTCACGATAGACCCAGAAGCCGGCACCATCACTTGGCCGAATGGCGTGGACATGGCTCCTGAGCCGCTCTACGCCGAGGCCCGCCGGAGTCTCCCCGCGCAGCCGCCGCAAGATCGTAGCCGCAACTAGCTCCTCTGCTTGAGCAACTACGCGGTCCCCGCGACCATGCCTCACCGACATACGTCGGCTCCGAGAGCTAACCAGACAGCGCAGCTGACTCGGATGGATCGGCGTCGGCAAAGATCGCCCGTGCTCGGGCTGCAGCGTCCAGGATGAGTTGGGCATCTATGTCGGAGCGGGGGAGCTCGATTCCCGCCTTGGGCCACTGGCATACGAACGTAAGTCTGCCTTGTGGCGGTAGTGGCCAGATCCATACGCTCTGCCTCCAGTTCCCCGCCACCGCCACCACCGCCACCACCGCCACCAAGACGCAGCACCGGCGCAGCGGGCGTCTGGACCTACAAACTGCCAACCCGCGTTTTCCGGCCATTGCGCCCGGCAACACCAGCGGGGGACCGAGGAATCGAACCTCGAGCAAGGGTTTTGGAGACCCCCATGTTACCGTTACACCAGTCCCCCAGAAACGCTTGATTTGCAGGCGCTTCTGCATTGCGCGGAGCGCTCCCAGACTTTACACGCTTGCCCGCCGCGGCGAGATCCGCAGTCCGCGCAGGGCTGCTGGGCTTCTAGGATACCCCTGATCGCGCTGATCGGGGACGCTCGCGCTCAGCCTTCTTCCTTCGGATTGGCGGCCAAGGTCTCGCGCTGCACGAACCATGAGGCCTCGATCGGGTTGAGGAAGTGGGGTGGCTCCTCGACCTGCAGGCGGTCGTCGTAGTTGGCGTCGTAGGGGTAGCCGTGGATGATCGAGCTGCCTGAGAACTCGCCGGTGAAACCGTTCGTGTACAGGCCGGCGACCGCTCCATAGACGTTCAGGTTTCCAAGTTCCGGTTCGCCGCAGATGTAGTTGTTAACGATTACGGCGTGTTTGACCGCGAGCATCGCGGCGTAGATCGTGGGGTTGTTCAGATCCCCGGCGGCGTTGGGAGCGTCGCATTCGGCCGCGTCGTCAGTGTATTCGCATCCTTTCAGAGTCGAGTTGTATTTATCATTTCCTTTGCAGGTTTCCCCTTTGGAGCCAGAGCCTTTGTAGGGTTCTTCCTTTACCGGGTGGTAGATGCGCACGAAATTGTTCGCGATCAGCCCAAGCAACGCATTGGTCGTCGGGGTTCCCGCAGAGTTGGTCGGCGTCGTGATGTTGCCGTTGATAACGATGTCGTTTTCGGCTGCGATCGTCAGCGAGGTCGTGTATTCGCCGTGTACGTACACGTTGCCGCACGCGTCGTCTTCTGTGTACTTTGGCTTCGGCCCATATGGCGAATACGGCACCGAGCAACCGCCGGCAACGTAAATGATGCCGTTGGGCGGATACGCAAGACCAACCTGTGTTTTCGAGACCCAGGTTTTCGTGATCGCGTTTTCTTCCCAGTTTGTCACGGTCATCGTGCCGTCTTCAAGAACGATTTCTGTCTTGTTCTTGTATTCGTAAGCCGGTTCGACGATGTGTTTCAGTTCTTCATCACCCGGCGGCGGCTCTATCGACACCACTTCCTTTGGTAGCACGTGCTTGCCCTTGAAGACGGGTTTTACTTCCGCGCAGACACCCTCGCCCGAATAGCCTTCGTCTTCGGGTTTGCCATATGCGTGCCCGAATTCGATGCGATCGTTTTCGCTGCGGCCGAAGACCGGCGATCCGCACACGCCGGCGTGATCCTCTGTGTGCATTGGCCCGTTGACCGATTCTCCGTTGATGAAGAAGTTGTTGATGCAGCGCCGCGGATTGCCGCCGTCCGCGGGCCGTTCGCCGTAGAACTTGGAGCATTCCGTGTAGTAGTTGGCGGGCTCTTTTTCTTTGAGTGGTTCGCCGTAGATCGCGGGATCGCCCGTTTCGTACTTCGTGTACCAGACGAAGCTGACGAAGTTGGCGTTGCGGAAGTCCGCGACAAGCGTGCGTCGCTGGTTGCCGGAGTAGCCAGTCGACTCGATGCGGAAGGTGCCGACAGCGCCAGGCGACTTCTCTTCGAGCATCGTTTCAACCAAGTTGTTGGGGTCGCACTTGCGATCGTTTGCCGGCGCGCTTTCGGCAGGCAGCAACTGGATCGCGTATTCCTCGTTGAGCGATTCCCCGCTTTCGTTCGTGATCTTGGCGCGATGTGTCGTTTCCCCAACCTGGTTCAGGGCCGCATTGGTCTCCGGGGGGTTGGTGCAGTAGGTGAGGTAGTTGCCGTCCTCGGTGAGGTGATTCTCGTAGTTCTCGATCCCCGCGAGGGCCGCATAGTAGGCCTTCTTCTGCGAAGTGTCTGTGGCACTCAGATGGATCTCGCCGTTGGCCGCCGTGAAGGTGGCAACGAGCAGGAGAGATGTGACGAACATAACCCCGATCGCGATGATCATCGTGATGCCCTCCTGGCCACGAAGCTTCATCAGGGCACTACGTAGGCTAATGTAAGTAGTCATCACAATTCGGCGCAGGGTAGGTTGGAGCTGTTTTCTTCAGAAGACGGAGACAAGCGCAGAATCGCGGAATCTTCCAGTGCGACCGGGCGACCTCCGCCAAACTGGGTGTTCAATTTGTTTTCTTTGCCTTCCGGCACAGCAGTAAAGCTCACGCTCACCTTGGCGACGTCCAAGGCTTCTTTTTCGTTAACGGAGACTATAGGGGTAGGATCCAATTCGCCCAGCACGGCTTTGCTGTCCGTTTCCTTGTAGTACCGGTAATAACGGAAGATAGGTACAAGTTCTTTTTTTGAATTTTCGGTCTTCTGTACTCCGGTGAGCACGATGCGTTGCGTTGGAGTTTCTTTTTCGTTGAATTCGTAGTTAGGTGGGATGCCTTTACTCGTCCAAGACTTTTCCACGAGCGTGCCTTCCGTTTTGCCCGACCCTGCCGTATAAACGACTTCATGCAGTTTGATCGCGGGCAGAGCCGCGGAAGGTTCCCCGTATTCATTTTCGGCGCTGGTTTCGCTGACAAACCTGAGTTTGCTTTCGGTGCTTTCCGGCTTGATCGGATCGGATTTAGCCGTTAGGCAGGAGGAATGCAGCGCGAGCATCAACTTCTTCAGCGCAACGCGTCCCGTCTGGTCGGCATGAACCCGTTCGGTGATACGTGTCACGTCGGCCGTTGTGAAGTTGAGCAAGGATAGAGCGATCCCAGAGACGAGGATCCCCAGCGACATCGCCACCAGCAGCTCGATGAGCGTAAAGCCGCGCTCCTCGCGCAGCGCCTTCAATGACATACGTGTCCGGCCCATCAGCAAACAGACCCTTCTTTGCCTTCTTCGCCTAGATATATGGTCTGTAGCGGGGTCCCGCTCGCGATGTCGTTGTCTACCGACACGGTATCTTCGCGCTGTTTCCCGCCCACGGCGGCCGTCACACACAGCGAATACGTACCAAAGGGCATCCCAGGACGATTGAGAGCTCCTGCAGAGGTCGTCGCGAGTTTGCGGACGGCGCTGCAGCCGGTGTCTTCCAAGATGACAGTGGCGTTCTGAATGGCTGCCGGAACCCCTTTGCTTTCCAATACCTTTATATCGATCGGTGCCAGCGGCACCGACACAGGCGCTGGTTCACCCGCCGGGACGAGGACTTCCGGATTGGAGCTCTGGCCGTTTCTCGTCGGCAGGTCCGCTTCACAGCTGCCGGCATAGACGGTGTACTTCGTGGTGAACGGGAAAATGTTGTTTGGTTCGATCAGGGTGCTATACGTTTCGAGCGTGGCGGGTTTAGGAAACGATTCATAGTTAGCCATGCCTGTGTTGAAATACACAACCGAGTCGCTTTCTGGCACGGGAATGGTTTTCCCCGCTTCTGCAAAGCTGACCTGAAGCTTGCTCGCCGGCCCGAGGTTGTAGCCCTCCTTGGAAGTCGTCTCGGCGGGTAGGTAGACCGCTTTCGTCACGCTTTTGTCAGATTCTGTGTTTGCGTAACCGTTCGGGTCCACATAACCCGTCTTGCTGACGTTGATCGTGTATTCGCCTGGCGGCAGCGCAAGGATCGCGCACCCGTTCAAGGAGGTTTCGAGTTCGTGCGCGCTACTGGAGGGCGCCGGGCCTTTGGCGACGACCTTGGCACCCGCCAGGGGTGTCCCGGCATCCTCGACCTGCACGATCAAAGCCGAGTCGGCAGGCGGGCTTATGACTCCCGTCTCCGTTACAGCTCCGTGGGGCCCCATCGACGGCCACGTGACCGTCGAGATCGTCTTCAGGTAGTCGGCGGTCGGCACGCTCGAGGTACAGCTCGCGGTGCTGGTCTCATCGGCGATGTATTTGGCGGTCGTCGTGATCGTGTAGGTAGTCGCCCCTACGGTCACATTTTCTTTGCGTTCCAGTTCTGTGAGTTTCTTGATCGGTTCGCTGCGCAACCGCTCCTCGTCCTGCTGCGCCAGCCCATCCGCTTGCGAGCGGGCGCGGCTGTTCGCCGTCGCGCGATTGGTGCTGTCGAGCCCGAACAGCACGGCGATCACGACGAGCGAAATCAGAGCCGCGCTGATGACCACCTCGATCAGCGTGTCGCCGCTCTCGGAGCCCAGTGGCGGCAGCCGTCTTGGCGCAAGAGCTGGCGTGGGCGCTGAGTGATCTCCCTGCAGGCGCACGAAGGCCGTCAACGCCGAGCGCCGGGGGCTTTGCTTTGGCCGGAAGGAGTTTGTGCGAATCATCACGAGTGCCGAATACTTGTCCTCGATACGCGTTTCGGCACACACGCGACGCTGCTTTAGCGCTGCGGGCGTCAACACACAGGCATTTGCGCATTCCATCCAGCATTCGACCGCTCCGTCGTGTAATTTCGAAATGTGGCGAATTCACAAGACAAAGGCTCCTCCCAACATCCGGACCTGCTGGCGGCGGTCGTGCTGCATACGCTCGTAAGCGAAGCTCGCGACGGTATGTCCGCCGCAGCGGTGGCCGTTGCCTGCGAGCGCGACCCCAGTGAGCCAGACGACATAAACGAGATCGAGGCCGCTCTACAACTCCTACTGGAGGACGGCCTGGCCGAATGCGAGGCCGATCCCCAAGGCGAGCACGAGAGCATAGGCAAGTCCGACACAACACTGGAACCCGACACTCCGTTGCAACACTCCTACCGAGCCACGCGCGCAGCGATCCGCGCGAACGAGCTGAGCTTCTAGCGTGCGCTCTAGAGCACGCCGTCGAGCAACGCCACCGGGCTCAACTGGAGCGCCCGCGCGAGCTTCAAAAGCGTGCGCAGGTTCGGTTCGCGGCCCCCGCGCTCATACACGCTGATCGCCGCCCGGTCGACTTCGGCCTCATAGGCGAGCGCCTCCTGCGAGAGCGAAGCACCCTTGCGCGCCGCGCGCAGATTTGCCCCGAAGCGCAGGCCAGGCTCGTTCGCGGGCGTTACCTCCGTCGGCAGCGAGACCGCTCGCGGGCCGACGAGGCCGATCCCATCGAGCAGGTCGGCCGGCGTCGTGCCAAGCGCACGCGCGACACGCACAAGCGTCGAGAGATCTGGGGCGCGTTCGGCACGCTCGAGGAAGCTGATCGCGGCGCGGTCGAGTTTCGTGGCCTCCGACAAGCCCACCTGTGAGAGCCCGGCGCTCAAGCGCGCGGCGCGCATGCTCTCCCCGAAAGCTCGCACCTGCTCGTCGATCTCGGGGTCCTTTGTGTGCCTCACGAGCGCATCATCCACATTCGCCTACAGAAACACCACTGTGAAAACACAAGCAAACTTCGGCGTGGGCTGCATGGCGTTCAGGCCCCTGCCTCCGGACGCCCAGCAAGAAGATGGCGGACTCGACGAGGACTGGTGCGGTCAAGGCAGCGCAGGGGCTTGAGCGCGACCCGATGGTACCTTCCTATGGTGATCCAGCATGTTCGATAACGCCCTTGACGACGCCGTCACGCACGAACGGCTCGCCAAGGCCGAGCGCCTGCGCGCACAGGGGATCGAGCCATTCCCGCACATCCCCGCGAGCGAGCGTACCGAGATCGCCAAGCTACACGCCGCTCACGATCCGTCGGAGCTTGAGGCCGGCGAGCACCCCGACTTCAGCTATCGCCTCGCCGGGCGCGTCATCTCTAGGCGTGGACACGGCAAGACGACCTTCATCGACCTGCGCGACTTCTCCGGTGAGATCCAGCTTGCCGTGCGCCAAGACACGCTCGGCGAGGAGGCCTACGAGCGCGTCGTGGACCTCGACGTCGGCGACATCGTCGAAGCCGAAGGGCCCATCTACGTAACCCAGCGCGGTCAGCTGGCGCTCGGTGTGCACCGCTGTGCCCTCCTGACCAAGGCGCTACGGCCACCGCCAGACAAGCGCCACGGGCTCGGCGACACGGGCACTCGCTACCGCTATCGCGAGCTCGACCTGCTGGCCAACGAGAGCACGCGCGAACTGTTTGTCACGCGCGCGAAGACGATCGACGCATTGCGCGCCTTCATGGCCGAGCGCGGCTTCATCGAGGTAGAAACGCCCGTCCTTCAGGCACTCGCCGGGGGAGCGTCGGCGCGGCCGTTTCTGACCCACCACAATGCGCTCGACCAGGAGATGTCGCTGCGCATCTCCGTCGAGCTGTATCTCAACCGCTGCCTGATCGGCGGGCTGGAGAACGTTTACGACCTCGGCAAGTGCTTCCGCAACGAGGGCATCTCCTACCGGCACTCGCCCGAGTTCACGATGCTCGAGTGGCTGATGAGCTACTCCGACCACAAAGACGTGGCGCGTTTCACCGAAGAGATGGTGGCCTACGTGGCCCAGCACGTGCTGGGCACGACCGTGATCGAGCGCGGCGGCGAAGCGATCGACCTGGCAAAGCCCTGGCGCAACACAACCATGCAAGCCGAGATCCTGCGCGTCACGGGCGTCGACTTCCTGGCAGCCGAGCGCGAGGAGCTGATGGCGCTGCTGGAGGGCAAGATCCACCCGGACGCAAGCTGGGCCCAGGCGGTTCAGGCCGTCTACTCAAAGCTCGTGGAGCCCACGCTCAACCAGCCCACACACGTCTATGACTTCCCGCTTCGAGTCCTTTCCGATCACCAAGGCCCACGCCGATGACTCAAGGCTTGCCGAGCACTTCGACGCGGTGATCGGCGGCATCGAGCTGGTCAGCGGCGACTCGGAGGTCAACGATCCGGTCGAGCAGTATGAGCGTTTCGTCGAGCAGCGCAAGCAGCGCCGTGCCGACGACGACGAGCCCCCCACCCCCATGACGAGGAGTACGTGCGCGCGCTCGAGTACGGGTTGGCCCCCTCAGCTAGTGGCGGCATGGGTGTCGATCGTCTGCTGATGATCCTCACAGGGCATGAGACACTCGAGAGGTCGCACCGTTTCCGGTTATGAGGGAGATGCTGCGTGCCCCTACCGGCACGCCCGCCGGTGCCACGACCGGACGGCTGTCTCGGTCACCGGCGCTGGTTCCACCACGGGCACGCAAGCCAATCCCACAATCGATGCCACCCCTTCAACATCTCAGGTTCGCGCCCCGACGGGCCCGCCCGCCGATCCCACGGTCGATGTCCTCCCTGCCACGCCTGAGCGATCGGACTAGGCATGGGCCCAGCGAAGGCTATAGTCGCCTGAGACCTGAGAGATGAGCCAAGGGGAGCACAACTTCGAGGAGCTGCATTTCGAGCCCGCCCCGGCGCTCGACGGCGAGGTGCCCGGTCCGCTCTCGCGCGAGCTGCTGGCCCAGCAGGACGAGCTGGAGTCAAACGCCCGCTCCTATCCCCGCAGCGTGCCCGTGGCGATCGAAGAGGGTCGCGGCGCGACCATGAAGGATGTCGACGGCAATACGTTCATCGACTTCTTCGGCGGCGCGGGGGTGCTCAACGTCGGCCACAGCCATCCGGACGTGCTGGCGGCGGCGGCAGAGCAGGAGCGCAAGCTCGTGCACGCGCTCGACTTTCCCACCAAGCCCAAGCTGCGCCTGATGAGCAAGCTCAAGGACCTTGCTCCCCGGCCGCCTGCGCGAGAGCGCCAAGTTTCATTTCGGCGGTCCCACCGGCTCGGACGCGATCGAGTCGGCGCTGAAGCTGACCCGCGCGCACACTGGGCGCGACGCGGTGATCGCCTTCCAGGGCTCCTACCACGGCATGACGACAGGCGCCCTGTCGGTGACAAGCGATGTCGGCTTCGGCGGCCCCACCTCAAGTCCCGTGCACTTCATGCCCTACCCCTACTGTTATCGCTGTCCGCTCGGCCTGAAGCCAGACTCGTGCGAGCTGGCGTGCGCGAACCTGCTGGACACTTCGCTTGAAGACCCGCACAGCGGCATCCCCCACCCGGCGGCCGTGCTGATCGAGCCGATCCAGGGCGAGGGCGGCACGATCGTCCCGCCCGATGGCTACCTGGCCAAGGTGAGAGCGATCACCCGCAAGCACGAAGTGCCACTGATCTGCGATGAGATCCAGACCGGCTTCGCAAGGACGGGCACGATGTTCGCGTGCGAGCACGACGGGGTTTCGCCCGACGTGATCACCCTCTCCAAGGCGCTCGGCGGGATCGGCTACCCGATCTCCTGCATCGCCTACGACCCAGAGCTCGACACCTGGAAGCAGGGAGCCCATATCGGCACCTTTCGCGGCCACCAGGTCGCGATGGCGGCCGGCCTGGCCGCCATCGAGTTCATGCAGGAGGTCGACCTGCCCGCCCACGCGGCGAGCCTCGGCGAGCTGACGCTCGGGCTGTTGCGCGAAGCGCAGGACACGCTGGCCTCCGTCGGCGACGTGCGCGGCCGCGGCCTGATGATCGGCATCGAGCTCGTCAAGGACCGCGACACCAAGGCGCCGTGGCCTGAGATGGCGGCGCAGATACGCACCGAGTGCTTTCGCAAGGGGGTGATCATCGAGGTCGGCGGCCACTACGGCAACGTCGCCCGCTTCCTGCCCCCGCTGGTGATCACACGCGAGCTGCTGCTCAGCGGAGTCGAGATCTTCGTCGAGTCGGTGCGCGCGGCCGAAGAGGCGCTGGCCCAGCCCGCGGCACTGATCGCCGGCTGACCTGTCGGCGGCTGACCTTCTTGGCGCGCTCGTAAGAACGCGCCGCTCTCTCGCTCGAGGTGCGGCAGGTGGGGTCTCAAAGAAACGGTCAAGAACAGGTCGAGGCTTTGGTGCGGCTGCTGCTGGAGCCGGTGGGGCGGCGACAGCGGCAGAAGCTGATCGCGCTGCTTGATACATGAAAGCTACGGTCCGCGTCCCGCTCAGGGGGTGGTTAGAAGCTCGAAACATGATCCCGCCGGGCGGCGCATCCGCGAGCTACATGCTCCCCGCTTTGGGACGGAGCAAGATATGCCGGCATAGCCGGTATCTTGAGCTGGAATGATCGTTGATGCTCTAAGGTCAACGGGATCGTCGCGTCCGGGCTCGGTTCCGGGCTTTGAGGCCGAAGAAATGCGGCTGTTGCGGTCGCTCAGCCGCGAAGGTCGCCTGAACGAGCTTGGCTACAAGCTGGTAGCTCTCGCTGTACATGACAGTCTCAGCTTGCGAGACATGGCGGTGGCCACAGAGCGAGCAGAAGCGGAAGTGATGCAGATCATCGCCGAGTTTCGCGAGCACGAAGCACTATGTAGGCGCAATGCGGTGCAGGAGCGGCTTCGGCGCTGCGCTCCGCAGTTTGTATAGCCGGCTAGCCGAAGACAAGCGAGATTTCCCTATGGAGATCATCCGGGAACGCGCAGAGGACGCGAAGCTGCTTTGGAATGCGGGACGACACGAAGGCGCTTTTCTCGTTGCGCTCGTGGCGGTTGCCGCGCGAGCGCGCCGCGAATATCCGCGTCTGTCAGGAGATCGTGAGGTCTTCGAGCGATTCGTCGAATCCCGCTTTCGCCACGCGTATCAGTCGAGTTTCGCGGAGAGCTTCGCTCATTGGAGCGGATTTTCTACAAGTGGATGCGCTGCGAACTCGTGCATGATGGCGGTCTGCCCGTAGACCTTTGCTTCAACGAAGATGCCGAGCCGGGCGAACTAAGCGTACGTGCGGGTGGAGCACCAAACTATGTCTTGCTCATCTCGCATGGCTGGTTCGATCAGCTCATTGCCTGGGCACCGGGAGTGACCGGGTGAGACTCAACCCAGCGGATCGCGCGCCAGTTCTGTGGACGTTAGCTTGAACTCAGTCCACACCTGATCGGCCGAGCGGTCGTTGTGTTCGGCGAAGCGCTTGAGGAAGTCCCACGGCTCCTCCGACGGGCGATTTGCAGCGTTGAGACGCCATACCTGCGCCAGGTCCGGAGTCGTGCGTTGGCAGATACCAGCGAGGTACGCGAACAGGAGCCCAGATGCCTTGACCGGATTGTGCCCGGCGGCGACTGCCACGACAAGCGTGAGCTTCGTCTGTATGAGCGTCGCAAGCTCGGGTCCTTGAGCGAGCATGCTGGTGTCTGTCGTGATGAGGCCGTCCCACGGTTCGGTGTGATGGTGCAGCGCGAGCAGCAGCTCCCAGTCATCGAGCGTCGACATGCGTGGGTTGATGTGGTCGAGCGGAACGAGCGTAGCGTCGGTCTGAAAGTCAGACAGGACGCTGACGATGGGTTGCGGGAAGTTCTTATCGAGCGCGAACAGGCGCGGCATGCGTGCGTTCTCTCATGCTGCCAGCGTCGGATGCAGGTTCTGTGCGAGCTGCCGCTCCAAGTCGAGGGCGTCCTCGATCGCCGCAGGTTCTACGTCCGGGTACAGCCGGTAGATCTTCGCCTGCGCAAGGCCGCTCTCGGCAAGAGCGCCGAGCGCCTGGGACTCAAGCCGGGTGTGGAGAACGTGGGGGGAGCCGCCGAGCTTGCCGGGCACAATCCGCAGCCGCGGGCGCGGTGCGCTCAGATTAGGGCCACGCAGGCCCTCTCGTGAAGTGAAGGGTGCGAGCAGATCGAGCATGCCAGCCTCAAGGATGCTCTGGCCTTCGGGACGCTGCGCTTCCCCGTCGTGCTGGATAACGATGCCACCGGAACGGTCAACGGCAACGAGTGGGGCGTCGTCCTCGCTCCAAAGATCGAGCTCAAGCGCTGCTATCTCGCGCAATGCGCGGCGGACAGCCTTCATCGCGGTTCTAGGGACCTCGTGCCCGCTCCTGTCGTGCTTGGCCTGCCGCAACCAATAGATCGTGCGCAGAGCCATCAGATCTCCATAGGACCAAAGCTTCACGCGCTCGGCAGACACGCTCGGGATGAGGATGTCCTGCCTTGCCCAATAGTGGACGGTCGACTTCGGCACGCCGGAAAGCGCGGCGGCTCGCTCGGCGGTATATGCGCCTCGGGGCTCCATGAGACGCAGTATTGCGGCTGCTCCGGACCGTGTCCACGTCGCCATAAGCTGGGCCGACAGGCTTAACGGGCTGATGGGGCGCTCTGCCTTGCGTCTCTGTTCACCGAGTTCCGCTCAGGGTTTGAACAAGAAGCGCACGGACTCCGAAAATGCGGGCGGAGGGACTCGAACCCCCAAGGGCATAAGCCCACTGGCTCCTAAGGCCAGCGTGTCTACCAATTCCACCACGCCCGCAGGTTAAGTTGCGTGAGGACCGCCTGAGATTGTATGGTCATCTATGCGATGGCATCTAGTGGGGAGAGAAGTGGGGAGCCGGGCGTGATCATCACGCACCCAAACCGGGGTAAGTCTGTGGCCCGCGCGACACGCGCGACGGTCGTGCTGTTGCTGCTCCTATCCACGGCTTTGATCCTGATCATCACGATCGGCGGCTGGGGAACGCTCGAAGGCGGCATCCCGATCCTGCTGGCCTGGGCGATCATCTACATGCTGATGGCCTACTTCGCAGCACGCTGGAGCCACGGCGTGCTACCGATGGCCGCCGCGCTCGCGCTGATACTGCTCGTATTCGCGCTGGTCGCCGCGCCAAGCTGGTTCGCGCGCAACAAGGTCGGCTTCGCCCAGCCGACGCTCAACGCCGGCCTGCTCGGCGTGCTCACGCTTGTGATCATCCCTGTACAGCTCCTGCTGATCGCATTCGCGATGCGCGGCTTCCAGCAAGGCTGGAACATCGAGCTGGAGCAGCTGGACCCGCACGCCGAGCGTGACGCGCTGGCGCGACCGGTCTAGCGTACTATTGGAATCCGTTGCGGCGGTGGCGGAACGGTAGACGCGATGCTCTCAAAAGGCATTGTCCGAAAGGGCGTGTGGGTTCGATTCCCACCCGCCGCATCGAATCGGTAGGCGACAAACAGCGGTCGGGCTGTAGCTCCTCGCGTCGCTGTTGTAAGCGCCTTTCAGCCCACCAGTTCGAACAGCTCGTCGGAAAGCGCGGGTACGGCGGCGAGCACACCCAGCGGCAGCCCCTCCCGCTCCGGAAGCTCCCGCACGGTGAGCCCAGCCCGTTCGCAGACGAGCGTGCCGGCGGCTATGTCCCAAGGCTTGACCGTGCGCTCGAAGTAGGCGTCGTAGCGCCCGCAGGCAGTCCACGCCAAGTCGAGTGCGGCCGAGCCAAAGCGGCGAATGTCGCGTATGCGTGGGAGGAGGCCCGCAAAGGCCTCGGCTTGGGCGGCACGCACGGAGGCGTCGTAGGCAAAGCCGGTAGCGACCATCGCGCTTGAAAGCTCTGTGCGATCGGATGCTTCGATCGGGGCGCCGTTCAACAACGGGCCTCCGTCGCGCGTGGCGACGAACAGCTCGCCACGACACGGATCGAAGATTGCCCCCACAAGCGAACCTTGCTCGTCGGTGACAGCGACGCTGACGCACCACTGGGGGATGCCGAACAGGAAGTTGACCGTGCCGTCGAGCGGGTCCACCACCCAGGTGAGCTCGCTCGTGCCCTGGTACCTCCCCCCTCCTCGCCGAGAACCCCGTCCGCCGGGACGCTCGCGCGCGAGCCTCTCGCGGATCAGACGCTCAGAGGCGAGATCGGCCTCGCTGACCAGGTCGGTGGGCGTGCTCTTACTGGCGAGCACTCGCTCATGACCGCCTTGGAAGCGCTCGAGCAAAAGCGCACCGGCGTCGCGTGCGAGCCCGACCGCGATCTCTAGCAGCTCGGCTTGACTCACGCGAACGCGTCGGGGCGATGCTGTGCCCAGGGGCGCTCAGCCTCGAGCTGGCCGGCAAGCGAGAGCAGCGTGGTCTCAGCGCCGGGGCGCCCGACGATCTGCACGCCGCGCGGCAGGCCGTCTGAGCCGAAGCCGGCCGGTACGGACGCTGCCGGCTGGCCCGTGAGGTTCCAGGGAGCGTTGTAAGGGACAAGCGCCGTCACCGCGTTGAGCGTCCATAGCGCTCCGCGTCCGTCGTATTGGCCGATCCGCGGCGGCGGCTGAGCGGTCGTCGGCGTGATCAGCACGTCGTGATCGGCCAATACCCGATTGAGCTTGTCCGCGAGCGTGTGCTCGGCCGCGCGAGAGCGCTCCAGAAGCGTCGGCGTTACAAGCCCCCCGAGCGCCGACATCGAGCGCGTGCGGCGCGACAAGCGCTCAGGATACGGACGCGCATTGGCTTCCTCGTGGATGCCACGCAGGTAGCGCATCAGCACGGCGGGCATCGTGTCGAAGCCGTAGTCGGGGTCCTGCTCTTTGACGTCGTGCCCAAGTGAGCGCAGCAGCTCGACTGTCTCATCCAAAGCGCGGCGCGCATCGCTGTCCAAGCGCGCGATGACCAGCGGCGGGATCTTGGTCGAGAAGGCGATGCGCAGCTTGCCGGGCGGAGTACGCGCCGCGGACAGGAACGAGATCGAAGGCGGCTCGGGACGGTCGCGGTCCACTGGAGCCGAACCGGAGCCAACGTCGTGAAAGAGCGCAGTGTCGATAACCGAGCGACTGAGCACCCCGTTGACCGACATGCCAAACCAAGCCTCGGCTTTGGGCGCCATCGAGACACGCCCGCGCTGGGGCTTGAGTCCGAACAGTCCGCACCAGGCGGAGGGAATGCGAATCGAACCGGCGCCATCGGAGCCGAGCGCGGCACCGACGAGGCCGGCGGCGACCGCGGCCCCGCTGCCGCCGCTGGAGCCACCCGGAGCGCGCTGCAGGTCCCAGGGATTGCGCGTCGCGCCAAAGGTGGGTGTCTCGGTGAACGGCCAGATGCACAGCTCGGGCACGTTGGTCTTGCCGATCACGATCGCACCGGCCTCGCGCAGCCTGCGCACGACCTCGGCATCCGCGGTCGCGGCGATGTCCCCATGGGCGTTGCTGCCGAGCGCGGTTACCTCGCCGGCGACGTCGATGTCGTCCTTGACGGCGATCGGCACGCCGAGCAGTGGACGCTCCCCTCCGGCGCCACGACGCGCATCGGCCTGGTCGGCTTCGAGCAGTGCGCGTTCGGCGAACACGACGCGGAAGGCATTCAGTTGCCCGTCGAAGCGCTCGATCCGCTTGAGGTAAAGCTCGACCAGCTCATGTGAGGAGACCTCACCGGCGGCGATCAGCTCGGCCTGTCCGGCGATGCCGGCGAACGCTAGGTCGGTCCCGTCCATTGCGCGAATGCTAGACGGGTGTGACCGGGTTGCGCTTGGCGGGCCACTCGCGCCGTTTGCTCTCGGCATAAGCGAAGCGACGAATCAGGTCGGCTCGTAGCTGCTCGGGCTCGACGATGGCGTCGATGACTAGCTCGGAGGCGAGGTGCAGCAGGTCGATGTCCTCGGCATACTCGCGCCTGAGCTCCTCGGTCTTGGCGGCCCGCTCATCACCGTCGCGGATCGCCTGCAGCTGGTTGTAGTAGACGGCGTTGATGGCCGCCTGTGGCCCCATCACCGCGATCGAGGCGCTTGGCAGCGCGATGCAGCAGTCCGGGTCGAAGGCTGGACCGGCCATCGCATAGAGCCCGGCGCCGTAGGCCTTGCGCACGATCACTGAGATCTTCGGCACCGTGGCTTCCGAGACGGCGCTGATCATCTTGGCGCCATGGCGGATGATGCCCTGACGCTCGACCTGCGTGCCGATCATGAAGCCGGGCACGTCGGCGAGGAACAGCAGCGGGATATTGAACGCGTTGCAGGCCCAGATGAAGCGCGCGGCCTTGTCGGCCGAGTCGGAGAACAACACGCCGCCCTTGTGCTTGGGCTGGTTGGCGACGATCCCGATCGCGCGACCATCCAGCCGCGCATAGCCGACGATCAGCTCCTTGGCCCAGCGCGAGTGGACTTGCAGCAGCGAGTCCTCGTCGATGACCGCCTCGATCAGGGACAGCATGTCGAACGGCTTGTTCTCGTCGGCGGGGATCAAGTCAGCGATCGGCGTCCCCTCAGAAGCAGGGACCACCGACTTGCGCTCGCTAGACCCCGCTGCAGCCTGCATCTGGCGCCCAGGTCCAACCGGAGCGGCGACAGGGATACTCGGCGCGGGCTGCATGGGCGGATGGGCGGGTGGACAGGATTCCCAGTTATTCGGGAAATAGGAGAGGTAGCGCCGCGCGAAAGCGATGCCCTCCTCGTCGGACTTGACCAGCTGGTGCGCGCAGCCAGAGACGCCGGTGTGCATGCGCGCGCCGCCCATCTCCTCAAGCGTCACATCCTCACCGATCACCATCTGCGCCATGCGCGGGGAGCCCAAGTACATCGAAGCGTTGCCGTCGCGCATGATCACGATGTCGCAGAAGGCGGGGATGTAGGCGCCTCCGGCGGCGCTCGGCCCGAACAGCACGCATACCTGCGGCACCACGCCGGACATGCGCACCTGGTTGAAGAAGATGCGTCCCGCCCCGCGCCGTCCGGGGAACATCTGCACCTGCTCGGTGATGCGCGCGCCGGCCGAGTCCACGAGATAGACCATCGGTATGCGCAGGCTGGCAGCGCGCTCCTGGATGCGCAGGATCTTCTCGACCGTCTTCGGCCCCCACGAGCCGGCCTTGACCGTCGGGTCGTTGGCCATCAGCGCCACAGGCCGCCCTTCGATCGTGCCAACGCCCGTGACGACTCCATCGGCGCCGAGACCCTCCTCGTTCCAGTTGGCCAGCAGAGCCTCCTCGGAGAAGGAGCCGTCGTCCAGCAGCAGGGCCACGCGCTCGCGCACGGGTAGCTTGCCCTGCTCGACGAGCCTTCTCGCGGTGGCGCTCAGGCCCCCCGGCAAACGCGCGGGCTTCGGCCTCGTGCAGATCTCCCATCGTCGCGGAGCCTATCGGTCGGTTTTGACCTGGGGATTCGCGGAGCCCACAGCGCTGAGCGAACCCACGCGTCGCGGGAAGGTTTCGCACGACGCGGAGTCTGCGTGTGTGAGAGCCATCTACGAGAAGGAGGCATGTTCATGTCCAGTCCTACAACAGGCTCCTCGCTCCAACCTGCCGCTCGGGCACGCAACCGTCCACGGGCGCACCGGTATGCCGCAAAGCTCGGCTTGCCCCTGCTGTTCGCGCCTCTGCTCGCGTGCTTCGCGATCTCTCCAGGCGCGGCCCTGGCGTTCGATCATCCATTTATCGGCCAGTTCTCGACGATCTCCTCGGTGGGCAGCACAGTGCCCGCCAACGAAGATGTGAACCCCTACGGAATCGTGAACGTGCCCAGAAGCGTCGGCTCGCTGGTGGGAGGAGACATACTCATCAGCAACTTCAACAACGCCGAAAACCTGCAGGGGACGGGCACGACGATCGTGCAGATGACCCCAACGGGCAGCCTGTCCCTGTTCGCTCAGATCAACCCGGCCAAGCTCCCCGGTGCCTGTCCCGGTGGGGTCGGACTGACCACAGCCTTGGCGATCCTGCCACACGGCTATGTCGTGGTCGGAAGCCTGCCCACCGCGGACGGAAGTGCGGCCACCGCACAAGCGGGATGCCTGATCGTGCTCGACAAGAACGGCAACGTGGTCGAGACGATCTCCGGTCCGCCGATCAACGGGCCCTGGGACATGACCTCTATCAATCAAGGCTCGGGCGCCACGCTGTTCGTGACCAACGTCCTGAACGGCACGGTGGCGTCCGGTGAAACGCCGACCGACGGCGGCACAGTCGTGCGCATTCGCTTGGATATCGACGGCAAACGTCGTCCACCGAGAGTCACTGCGATGGACGTGATCGCCAATGGCTTCCCCGAGCGCACCGATCCAGCCGCGCTCGTGGTTGGTCCGACAGGCGTTGCTCTGGGCAACGAAGGCACCCTGTATGTAGCCGACACACAGGGCAACCGCATCGCCGCCATCCCATATGCCGCCAACCGGCAAACGCCGATTGAAGGCGGGGGCACGACGATTGCGCTAGGCGGATATCTCAACAACCCACTGGGGCTCACCCTCGCGCCAAACGGCGACATCCTGACGGCCAACGGCAATGACGGGAACATCGTCGAGACGACACCGATCGGCGCCGAGTTCCAGCCGGTTGACACCGGCGCCGGCGAAGGCGGCCTGTTCGGGCTCGTCGTGGCGCCCGAACATCAGGGCGTCTACTTCGTCGACGACGCCAACAACACGCTGGGCCTGCTGCACTGACGGATACGACGATCGGGTGGGGTCGCAACGCGGCCCCACCCATCGCCACCGCGCCACTAGAAAGGAGTGCGTAAGCAGCCTGCCGCAAAGCCGAAAACCGGCTATCGATCCGGCTATGGCAGCAGGCGCCGGCGCCGCGAACGGCGATGGTCGCGCGCAAGTTGGCGCTCGTGGCGTGCTTGCAGCCGAGCCTCCACGACATCGATGTCCGAGCCCGGACCGAGCAGCATGAAGCCGTCGCGCAGCGCCGGCAGCAGCGTGAAGAGGATCACCCAGATCGGCCAGAAAGCGCCGCTGGCGCCCGCGGCGATCCAGACGCCGACACAGATCAGCGACAAAGTGACCGAGCCGCCGGCCTCATGCACCAAACGCCGTCGAAGCTTCGACTTGCGCTCCACCAGCGCGAGCTGGGCCGCGAGCGGTGCTGACGGGCAGGTCGGTGCGCAGCGCATCGAGGTCGGCGCGAGTACGCGCGGCGTAGACGGCCTCCAGGCGCTGCTCGTACTCCTCGGCGGTGAGCCGTCCGGCGACCGTGTGCTCGTGCAGCTCCTCGACAAGCCGCTCACGCTCCGCGTCGGATACGCGTATTTGGCCAGGCTCTGGCATACCCAAAATGTAGATCAAGCAGACCGGTACGGAGCAAATGTCGTTCCTCGAGGAACGATTTCGTTGCTCGCGTAATGATTTCGTTCCTCGAAGAATGGCAACGCGGCTCTGACTTGCTCCCATACCGCGCCAAGAGCCGGCGTCGGAGTAGCCTCTGAGGAGCATGTCCACCGAGGATGACTTCGACCTCTCCGCGGCCGGGCTGCGCGCCGATGGCTCGGATCTGCGGATCTCGGTGGAGGTGCTGGCCAGCAAGCTGGAGAGCTCGCTGCCCGCGCGTACGCGCGTGGAGCGTCGCGGCGGCGGTCTGCTGGGGCGCGGCGAGAAGCAGGTGCGTCGCGTCGAGGTGAACCTCGGCGAGACTTCATATGAGCTGACCGTCGAGGGCGATCGCGTGCAGGGCAGCCGCGAGCGCAAGGTCGGCGGCATCGCGATCAAGCGCGAGCAGCTCGACGCGGGGCAGTGGGTGAGTGAGCTGGCCGCCGAGCTGCGCGAAGAGGCCGAGCGCAGCGCCGAGGCGCGCGCGGCGCTGGAGAAGCTGGTGGGATGAGCCACGGCCGACCGCTCGCCAGACGCCAGAGGAGGTCCGATCGAGCGAGCGCACTCGTGGAGGACGAGCAAGAGCAGGAGGAGTCGCTCGAGCGCGTCGAAGCCGGCGGCATCCCGCTGGCAGCCGAGCGGCGCTTGCGCGAGCTCGGCGAGCGCGGCGGCGCGTTCACCTCCGACCTGTCGGTCGGCGACTTCGCGCTTTGCCACCAGCTGGGCCTGAAGCCGGTCTCGCAGGTGATGGGCAGCTCGATCTACCAGGTCGGCTACCAGTCGACGCCGTGGCCGTCGGCGATGGGCGGCGGCTTCATGTTCGAGATGCAAGCGCTCTCAGAAGCTTGGAACGAGGTGCGCGAACTCGCGCTGGGGCGCCTGGCCCAGGAGGCGGGCCATCGTGGGCGCGGACGCCGTGGTGGGCGTGGATCTGCGCACCGGCGAGCACGACTGGGCCGAAAACGCGATCGAGTACGTGGTCGATCGGCACGGCGATCCGCCACGAGGAGCCGCCAAGCCCGGTGGCACGCAACCCGGCGGCGCACAGAGCGGCGGCAACGGTCCGACAGCCGGTAGCGGACCGCGTCGGCGCGGCGCCCCAGTGCTGACGGAGCTGTCGGTCGCCGACTACGCGAAGCTGCTCAGCGCCGGCGTCGAGCCGCTCGGGGTGGTGGCGTGGAGCTCGGTGTTCTTCGTCGGCGCGTCCTACTCGACGCAGATGATGAGCGGCGTTGGCGGCATGGGCTTCACCCAGAACCAGGAGCTGCCGCGAATTCACCCAGGGCGTGTACAGCGCGCGCGAGAGCGTGGTCGGGCGCCTGACCGCACCAGGCGGCAAAGCTCGACGCCAGCGGCGTGATCGGCGTGCGCATCGCGCACGGCATCCAGCGGACACGGTCGGCGCCGGCACCTACTCGCGCGGCGGGCTGATGGTGACCTTCCACGCGATCGGCACCGCGATCCGCGAGGACCGCGCGACGATCCCGATGCGCCCGAGACCACAATCGACCTTGACGACCTAGAGGAGAGCCAAGCATGAGCCCGACACGAGGAGCAGCAAGCATGAGCGACATCGAGGAGAGCGAGAGCTGCCTACGACCCCACGTCGCTCGAGGGCGTTCCCGAGGCGGGTAGGGCGCGCCTGCAGCAGAACCGCGCGGGCCTGTTCACATCCGACCTGAGCGTGAACGAGTTCCTGCTGATCAAGCAGGCCGGCTTCGATCCCGTCGGACTGGTCGTGGGCAGCTCGATCTACCACATCGGCATCCAGGTGGCGGGCTGGAAGAAGAGCCAGGAGATGACGGTGCTCTCCGAAGCCATGTACGGCGCGCGCCAGCTGGCGATGACGCGCATGGAGGAGGAGGCCGACCAGCTCGGCGCCGACGGCGTGGTGGGCGTGCGCCTTGACATCGGCCGCTACGAGTGGGGCCAGGACATGGCCGAGTTCATCGCGATCGGCACGGCGGTCAAGCACCGCGAGGGCGTGCTGCACCGCGCTCCCAACGGCCGCCCATTCACCAGCGACCTCTCGGGCCAGGACTTCTGGACGCTGCTGCGCACCGGCCACCGGCCCGTGGGCATGGTGATGGGCAGCTGCGTCTACCACGTGGCTCATCGCGGCATGCTCAAGTCGATGGCGCAAACCGGGCGCAACGTGGAGCTGTCGAACTTCACCCAGGCCCTGTACGACGCGCGCGAGCTGGCGATGGAGCGCATGCAGTCAGAGGCGCAGACGCTGAGCGCCGAGGGCATCGTCGGCGTGGACCTGCAGGAGAAGAGCCACGGCTGGGGCAGCCACACGATCGAGTTCTTCGCCGTGGGCACGGCGATCGTGCCAAGCGAGAACCACGACGGCAAGATCGAAGCGCCCACCCCGGTTCTGGATCTGAGCTGAGCCATGAGCATCGTCACCACAGAAGACCGCGGCGCGGCGCGCCACATCGTCCTGAACCGTCCCGAGAAGCGCAACGCGATGAGCCAGGAGCTGCTGCGAGCGCTCGCTGACGCGCTGCGAGAGGCCGCGGCAGACGAGTCGGTGCACTGCGTGGTGCTGCGCGGCGAGGGACCGGTGTTCTCGGCCGGCGTGGACCTCGGGGAGCTGATGGCATCGGCCGGCAAGCCGGGCAACTTGCGCCCATTCAGGAACACGTTCCTTGAATGCCCGAACCTTGCCGAAGCGATGCCCAAGCCGGTCATCTGCCAGATCCACCGGACCTGCGTGGGCGGGGCGCTGGAGGTGGCGCTGGGCTGCGATCTGCGGATCGCCTCCAGATGACGCGCAACTGGGCCTACCGGAGGTGAAGTTCGGGATCATCCCCGACGTGGGCGGCTCCACGCGCCTGCCGGCCGTCGTCGGCCTCGGCCGGGCCAAGGAGCTGATCATGACCGGCCGCACGATCGACGCGGCCGAGGCCGAGCGCATCGGGCTGGTCAACCGAGTCGTCGCGCCCGAGGAGCTGGAGCAGGCAACCCAGGCGCTGGTGGACGAGCTGCTGGCCAACTCACACGTGGCGGTGGGACGCGCCAAGCGCGTGATCGACGCCTCAGCCCGGCCCGCGCTCGCACAGACGCTGGAGATGGAGGTGTCGGTGCAGGAGTACTGCGTGGCGGCGATGCGCGAGCAGATGCCGCAGACCGAGACAGCCGCCGCACCGAGCTAGCGCCCATGCCATCGCAGGCACCCATCGCGCCGTCCCGCGCGTAGGAGCACGGCCTCCTTTGACTAGTGCCAGTCCACGGGCCCGGCCACAAGCGTATGCGAGCCGAGCGGGCGACCCAGTACCTCCTGGACGCGGCGCGCGCAGACCAACAACGCTTCCAGATCGACGCCGGTCGAGACGCCCATCTCGTGCAGCATCGAGACGAGGTCCTCGCTGGCGATGTTGCCTGTCGAACCCGGAGGCACGGGACAGCCGCCGAGCTCGCCAAAGCTCGACTCGAAACTCGTGACGCCTGCCTCCAGAGCAGCCAGCACGTTGGCAAGGCCCTGGCCGCGCGTGTTGTGGAAATGGGCGGTCAGCTGCACACCCCCCTTGTCAGGACTGCCGTCGCGCGAGGCACCGAGCGACGCGAACGCTTGCTCGAAGAAGGCCCCCACCTGGACCGGATTGGCCATCCCAGTCGTATCGCCGAAGCCGATCTCCTGAGCGCCGGCGTCGCGTAGGCGCGCGGCGATCTCGAGCACCCGCTCAGGCGGCACATGGCCCTCGTATGGGCAACCGAAGGAAGTCGAGATGACGGCCTCGCAACGCAGCCCCGCCGCGCGCGCCACAGGCAACACCTTTTCGAGCGACGCCAACGACTCCTCGACCGAGCGGTTGACGTTGTGGCGATTGTGACTCTCGGAAGCCGACAGGAAGACGTTGATCTCGTCGAACGCCGCGCGCGTGCGCGGAAGCCCATCGCGCACCTCCAGCGCCCGCTCCAGGCCCCGCTCGTTGGGGATGAGCACGCTGAGCGCGACCTCCTCGGGTACGTCGATCCGCGCCAGCACCTCCGCGGCATCTGCCAGCTGAGGGATCACATCGGACCGCACGAAGCTCGTAACCTCCAGGCGGCGCAGGCCGGTTCGGGCGAGCATCTCGATCAACTCGACCTTGCGCTCGGTGGGGATGATCTCCGGCTCGTTCTGAAAGCCGTCGCGCGGACCGACCTCCCTGATGTCCACTCTCGGAGGGATCACCACATGGAAAGGCCGCCGCTGACGTTCAGCGTTTGGCCTGTCACATACGAAGCATCCTCAGAGGCCAGGAACGCGATCGCCGCCGCGACCTCCTCCGGCTCGCCGGAGCGCTGCAGCACCGTCTGGTTGACCATGCCCTGCTTGAGCCGCTCCCCCAGCTCGCCGAGCAGCTGCGGTGCAGCGTTGAGCAGCGGCGTCTCGATCGGCCCGGGGGCGACCGCATTGCTGCGCACGCGATAGCGCGCCGACTCGCGCGCGATCGCCTTGGTGAAGCCGATGACGCCGGCCTTCGCGGCCGAGTAGACGGCGGAGCCCTGCGAGCCGACGCGACCGGCCTCGGAGGCGACGTTGACGATCGAGCCGGAGCGGCGCTCCTGCATGGAGGGCAGAACCGCGTGCGTGACAGCGAGCACCCCCCGCAGGTTGACCCCCAGCACGAAGTCCCACAGGCCCTCGTCGCTGTTGACGAAATAGGAGAACAGGTCGGTGCCAGCGTTGTTGACGAGGACGTCCACTGGACCGAGCTTCTCTTCGATCGCCGCCACAGCAGCGCGCACGGAGGCGGTGTCGGTGACGTCGAGCTTGCAGCCGATCCCATCCAACTCGCCCGCGATCTCACGAGCGCCGTCCTCGTTGACGTCGCCGATCGCCACGCGCGCGCCTTCGGCGGCGAGTCGGCGCGCCGTAGCGGCGCCAATCCCGGACGCTCCGCCGGTGACGAGCGCCGTCTTGCCCTCGAATCTCATGGGGGTAAGCCTATACTCCTGCGCCGTGGCCGCCTCCCCCACCGACCCTGTCGCGATCGTCGGAGCCTCGGGAGCGCTCGGCTTCGGCTTGGCGGTGCGCCTCGGACAGGCCGGCGTGCCGATCGTGATCGGCTCACGCGAAGAAGGCCGTGCGGTCGAGACCGCCGACCGCGCGCGTACGGCTGTGCCGGACGGTGGCTTCACGGGCGCTGATAACGCACAGGCCGTCGAGGCCGTGGAGACGATCATCCTGAGCGTCCCCTTCCGCAGCCAATCCGAGACGCTCAAAAACATCAAGGGGTCGCTGCGCGAGGGTCAGCTGTTGATCGACGCCACCGTCCCGCTGGCCGCCGCCGTCAGCGGGCGCGCAACGCGCATGCTTGGCGTGTGGCAGGGCTCGGCTGCACAGGCTGCCCTGGAGATGGTGCCCGACGGGGTGAGAGTCGTCTCTGCCCTACACACGGTGTCCGCAGCCTCGCTGACAGACCTCGAGCACGACCTCGCCCAGGACGTGCTCATCTGCGGTGACTGGCGCGAGGACAAGCGCCGGGCTGCGTTCTTGCTCCAGCAGATCGAGGGACTGCGCTGCGTGGACTGCGGGCGCTTGGAGATGGCGCGCATCGCCGAGTCGATGACGGCCCTGATGATCTCGATCAATGCCAAGCACAAATGTCACGCGGGCGTCCGCATCACCGGCCTGCCCGACGACTCCTGGGAGTGAGCGACCCGCGCGGACCGGTCGTGGTGCTGGCCGGAGGCACCGGCGGGGCGAAGCTCGCGCGCGGCATGCTCGACGTCGTCGGCCCCGACGAGCTGGTCGTGATCGCCAACACCGGCGATGACATCGACATCTACGGCTCACACGTATCCCCCGACCCCGACCTCGTGTCCTTCTGGCTAGCCGACCTCATCAACGAGCGTGGCTGGGGCATCGAGGGCGACACGTTTGCCGTCATGGAGGCGCTGCGTGCACTTGGCACCGACGTGTGGTTCAACCTCGGCGACCGCGACCTTGCCTGGTGCTTGGAGCGCCAGCGCATGGAGGACGAGGGGCTACGCCCCACCGAGGCACTGGCAAGGCTGAACGAGGCGATCGGCGTGCGCGCACGCGTGCTGCCGATGTGCGACGAGCAGTTGCGCACGCATGTGCGCAACGCCGCCGGCTGGCGCGACTTCCAGCAGTTCATGATCCGCGATCGAGCCGAGGGCCCGGTGCGCGAGGTGGCCTTCGCCACGCCCGCCCAGGCGCGCCTTGTGCATGCTGGAGAGCCGCCACCGATAGAAACGCCACCTCAGCCCACTCCCGAGGTGCTCTCGGCGCTGGCTGAGGCGCGCGCGGTGATCGTGGGCCCCAGCAATCCCGTCATCTCGATCTGGCCGATCCTGCACGTGTTGGGCGAGGCGCTCGTAGGGATCACAACGCCGGTGGTCTGCGTCAGCCCGATCGTCGGCGGCGAAGTCGTCAAGGGCCCGACCGCCGCGTTCCTGGCCGCCTACGACCAGCCAGTAAGCGCCGCCGGCGTGGTCGCCTTCTACGAGCAGGTCGCGCCCGGCCTGCTCGACGGGATCGTCGCCGACGAGCCCCTTGCAGGCCTGGCAACGCTCGAGATCGACACGAACATGTCGGACGTTACTGCCTGCGCGCACGTGGCCGAGCAGACGCTCGCGTTCGCCGCGACGCTTGCCGGGTAGCCTCTCGAGGCAGATGCGCACCGCCGCGATCCTCCCCGTCAAGCGCTTTTCGCTTGCCAAGCAGCGCTTGGGCGAGAGCGTAACCGAGCAGCTGCGCCTCGATCTGGCGCGAGCGATGGTGGGCGACGTGCTTGTTGCGCTGTCTCAATGTGCGGCCATCGATCTGACGATCGTCGTCACCAACGAGCCGTCGGTCACGGCCGCAGCCGACTACACGGGAGCCATCATCGTGGCGGACACCGCCGAGAGCGGCCAAAGCACTGCCGTCTCGATCGGCGTCGAGCGCGCAATGGCTGAGGGAGCCGAGCGAGCACTGTGCATCCCCGGCGACTGCCCAGCCTTGGACCCTGGTGAGCTCGACGTTCTGCTGCACGGCGCGCCCGACGCGGTCATCGTCATTCCCGACCGTCACGGCACTGGCACGAACGGGTTGCTGCTAACGCCGCCCGACGCAATGACGCCCAGCTTCGGCCCCGGCAGCTGCGAGCGCCACGGCGAACTGGCCGCGAGCGCGGACGCGAGCTGGCGCACCGAGCAGGTCACCTCACTGCAACTCGACATCGACACCGGCGCGGACCTAGCCGTCCTGCGCGAGCGTCTGGCCGGCAACCACGGGCAAGCGCCGCGCACACGCTCGGTGCTCGGCATGGTGGAGAGACATTGGCGCAGCTCGCAGCCCGCAGCCTGAGCGCGCTCCCGGAGGTCGCGGCCGCAGCCGACCTGGGCTTACTGATCGCCAGTGCGCTTGACGCTGAGCGTCCCGTGCGCCCGCTTCGCGACGGCCAGATCGTGGCGATCGCGCACAAGGTCGTCTCCAAGGCCGAGGGCGCTGTCGTCGATTTGCGAAACGTGATGCCCTGCGCGCGCGCGCGCGGCATCGCCTCTGAGCAGCAAAAGGACCCGCGTGCCGTGCAGGTCGTGCTCGACCAGTCCGAGGAGATCTTGCGTGAGGCAAATGGCGTTCTCATCTGCCGCACGCACCACGGCTTCGTCTGCGCCAACGCGGGCGTCGACGCTTCCAACTCAGCGGATTCCGAGACACGCTGATCGTGCTGCCGCGCGACCCAGACGCCTCGGCCCGCGCGATCCGCCAACGCCTGCAAGAGCTGACGGGCGCAAAAGTCGGCGTGCTGATCAGCGACAGCTTCGGACGGGCATGGCGCCACGGTCAGTGCGACATAGCGATCGGCTGCGCCGGCATCGCGCCGCTGGAGGACTGGCGCGGGCGCAAGCGACAGCGTCGGCATGGAGCTGCGTGCCACATGGTTGGCGGTCGCCGACGCGATCGCTTCGCTTGCCGACCTGGCGCGCGCCAAGGACTCGCGCGAGCCGGTCGTGATCGTCGAGGGGCTGGAGCGGTTCGTCACGGAGGACGGATGGCCCGGGCGCGCTTGCGCTGCTGCGACCGCTCCAGGAGGATCTCTTTCGCTGAGGTGGACCGAGCGGCGGGCACTGGCAAGCAGTGCGGATGGGATCCCTGTCGCGAGCATCCGTGCCGGGCCGATGTGCCGCGAGCCGAATGCCTCGAACACCTTCGCTGTGCGCTCGTCGTAGCTTGCGGCCGAGAAGAACAGTCGCTCTCCAAGGTTGATCTTGCGACCCGTGGCGTAGTTCAGAATTTCCCTCGTGTGGCCTTTGAGCCCACGGGAATAGCGTCGGCGGTAGCGCTTGAGCCCATGCTCCATCGACTCGACTCCGTTCAATGCCGGAGCGACGCTGTCGGCGAGCCATTCCGAGGACTGCAAGGCAAACCCACAGCCGACGCCCCAAAGCGGGTCGACCGCGCTCGCGGCGTCGCCGATAAGCGCAAGACCTGGAGCGGTAGGGGTGTTAACGACGTTGGTCATGTCGATCTTGCCCGTGAGATCGCCCACCAGACGTGACTGAGCGATCGGCGGGGCGTCCGGTATCCCTGCCACGAACTTCTGAAGGGCGGCAGCTGGATCGTCTCGAAATTCCGGCAGGCGCTCTTTGGCGGGCATCACGGCGTAGAAGGTCTGGTCCTGGTCGGTCGGGAAGACGCCCACCATGTCGGGGTCCAACAGCCAAAGCCCGGCGTCGGGCGCCCTGGCCGGAGCGGGTCCTTCGAAGTAGCCGCCGTAGGCAAAGCGTCCGTGCGGTGAGGTCTTCGTGTCCACCCCCGCCAGCTTGGCGATGCGCGAGCCGCGACCGTCGGCTCCAACCACCAGCCGTGCGTGCAGCTCCAGTGTCTGCCCGTGGGGGTCACGCGCCTTCAACCCTGACACCCGCTCTCCCTCGTGCACCAGCTCTTGGACGGTGTGACCAAGGATCAACTCCACGCCAGGCGTCTCTGCAGCCGTCTCGCGGATCAGCGGATCGAGTCGCTCGCGACGTAGGTTGATCCCGCTCGGAAGCGGGCTGTCCGGGCGCGGCTCGACCGAACCCCAACGTGTCCATACATAAGGACGGGAGCGCACCGCACCTGCTTGCATCATCGGCTCAAGGAGGCCGATCCGCTCCAGCGGTCGGATGCCGGAAGATTGGATGTAGTGCGAGCAAACCCGCTTGAACCCCTTCGGATCGGGGCTCTTCTCGATCAGCGCGACCCGTGCACCTGTGCGCGCGAGCATGATCGCGGCGCCACAGCCGGCGAGACTGGCACCGACGATCGCCACGTCGTAGTCAGCGACCTCTGAGCCAGTGGCTTCAGACTGAGCGGCGTCTGAGTGAGCGGCCTCTGAGCTGATCTCGTCTGTAGGCATTTGATCGGACATCTATCCCAGCTCCTCGGACAGGCACTGTCGCATCGACTGACGAGCACTCTACTCTTCGCCCTGTGCGAAGCCGAATCTCTCTCAAGCGACTGCTGCTGATCCTACTCGGCGTGCTCGCTCTGGCGGTCGTCGTGCTCAATTGGACTTACGGGCGGCTGCCCTCCGAGCCAAAGCCGACCGGCTCGTTCATCCAGGTCGGAAAGCTGCGCATCCATTACATCGAACACCCGGGAGCGGGCACGCCTGTCGTGCTTATCCACGGGCTGCCCGGGACCGCCGAGGATTGGGAAGACGTGACGCCGCTGCTGGCCGGGCACCGCACGATCGCGATCGACCGCCCCGGCTTCGGCTACTCGAGCGGCGGCTATGTGCCGTTCGATCGCCAGCTGGAAGTCATCCACGAACTGCTGGCAAAGCTACACGTGGTGCGACCGATCCTCGTGGGTCACTCCTACGGCGGAACCATCTCGTTGGGGTTTGCCGAGCGCTATCCGAGCGACGTGCGCGGGCTCGTGCTCGTCGACGCGGCGGCCGCCGGGCAGAAAGTCGGTGGCTTCACAGACGCGCAGGCGCACTTCGTGAAATTCCTACAGCTGCCCGTGATCCGCCAGGTCGCCAACGCGACGTTCGGACAGCTGCTCGTCACCGTGTCGGTCAACCAAGCGGACGCCGAAGCGTTCCACCCGCTGCCGGTCGTGGCCGCGCATCGTCGGCGCGTGCTGGAGATCAACATGACGCACGGCAACCTGGAAGCGTGGTCTGGGGAGATCCTGGCCTCCACCGGTGTGGTCGCCCAGATCGACAAGGGCCTGGGCGGCATCGAGGCTCCAACTGTCGTGATCCAAGGCGAGCAGGACGAGCTCGTCAACCAGAGCCATGGCCGCAAACTCGCCGCTGCGCTACCCCACGCCCGACTCGTAATGCTCTATGGAGGGCACATGCAACCCTACGATCATCCAGCGGCAATCGCCGCCGCTGTGCGTGGTCTTGCCGGTGCGGGTTCCAACACCGCCTCCACCGCCTCTACTCGCGGCCGACCGACCACGCTGCCGACCACGCTGGTCACCGGCGCTCACTGATCGCTGTGGGCGAGCCTGCTACGCCGCAACCGGCACGTAGGGTGAGCCCTCCAGCGGGTAGCGCCGCCTGATGTCGTAGAGCGTCGTGCGCTCGGCAGCCGGCCGGCCGGCCTCGTGGGCGGCGGCGACGAGCTGGTCGGGGTCGAGCTTGGTGCCGTGGTAGCTGCCGGCGAGCCGCGAGATCGACTCCTCCATGAGCGTGCCCCCGAGGTCGTTGACGCCCCAACGCAACGACTCGGTGGCGGCGTCGAGGCCCATCTTCACCCACGAAGCCTGCAGGCTCGGGATGGTCCGCCCGAGCGCGAGACGGAACACGGCGGTGTGCTTGAGGTTCTCCTCCCGCGAGATCTCCTCCACCCCATGCGTGCGTCCGAGCAGCGTTTGAAACGGGATGAACGAGAGCGGCACGAACTCGGTGATGCCGCCGGTGCGCTGTTGCAGCTCGCGAATGACGCGCATGTGCTCGGCAAGCTCCCACGGCTCCTCGATGTGGCCGAACATGACCGTGGAGGTCGAGCGCAGGCCGGCGGCGTGGGATGCTTCGATGATCTCCACCCAGCGGGCCACCGGCAGCTTGTTGGGCGAGATGCGCTCGCGCACCCCGTCGTGGAGCACCTCGGCGGCGGTGCCGGGGGTCGAGTCCAGGCCAGCGTCGCGCAACTGAGCGAACACCTCGGATGGGGGCAACGCGGAGATGTCGCACATGTGGGCGATCTCCATCGGCGAGTAGGCGTGCAGGTGCAGCTCGCTGCCCGCCTCGCGCGAGGTGGACTTGGCGAGGCGCAACCAGCCGAGGTAGTCCTCCAGCCCCCAATCGGGGTGGATGCCCGACTGGATGCACAGCTCGGAGGCGCCGTAGTCGATCGCCTCGAGCACACGGCGCACGAACTCGGCCTCGTCGTGCTGGTAGGCGTCGGGCGAGCGCTTGCCCTGGCCGAAGCCGCAGAACGCACAGCCAACGGTGCACACGTTGGAGATGTTGATGTTGCGGTTGACCACGAACGTGACCGTGTCGCCGGCCAGCTCGCCACGCAGCTCGTCCGCCGCCACCCGCATCTGCTCGATGGCCTCCGGGCGTGTCTCGGCGAACATCGCGGTCAGCTCCTCGGCGCTCAGCGGCAGGCCGTCGCGGCCCTTGTCGATCGCGCCGCCCACGAGCTCGGGACGGATCGGGGCGGGCGGGTCGGTGCGACCGGAGCCACGTCGCGGGATGAAGCTCCAGTACTTGAGCTTGATCGTGTCGAGCACTCCCTGGGCGACCCACTGGGGACCGATGTACTGCGGGTACACGCACAGCCGCTCGGTGAGCGCGAAGCCGTCGGCCTGCAGGCGCTTGCGTACCTGGTGCGGCGAGGGGAACGGGTGCTCAGGAGAGATGTGGTCGCCGTTGGCCGAGAGGCCGCCGAGGTCGGTGGCGCCGGCTGCCACCAGCTCGCTCCACCAGTCGGCGAGGTTCGGCGGGATCTGGATGCCCACATCCGGCATCAATCGGCGCGCTTCGGCGATCAGCTGCTTCATGTCCTCGATCGACACCGGGCCGGCCCCTTCGGTGGCCCACTGCGGCAGCGGCAGCCGTGGATGAAGCTGGGCGGCGCTCCGATCCGCGTCCGTGCGCGCGTCGCCCACGGTCGCGTCCCGCGCGGCGCTCCTGTCCTCGACCCCCGTGCGCCAGTACGCGCGCGCGGCAGCGTCGGCGATCTCGGCGGGCTCCTGGCCGTAGTAGCTCTGGTGGGGCACGAAGTTCTGGAGGATCACCTCCTGGATGTGGCCGTGCTCGGCGTGGACCTCCGCCAGCGCTTCCAGCGAGGCGATGCGCTCCTCGGCGGTCTCGCCGATGCCGACGAGGATGCCGCTCGTGAACGGGATCTGCAGCTCGCCGGCGGCGCGGATCGTCTCCAGGCGACGAGCGGGATGCTTGGTGGGCGAGCCGGCGTGCACCGTCTGCATCAAGCGCTCGGACACGGACTCCAGCATCAGCCCCTGCGAGGCAGTGACCTCGCGCAAGCGACTTAGGTCCTCACGTGAGAGCACCCCGAGGTTGGTGTGCGGCAACAGCCCGCGCTCGAGCGCGCGCTCACAGGTCCACACGACATACGCGGTGAAATCCTCGTGCCCGTACTCGCTCAAACGCGCGCTCACTTGCGGGTTGACCTCGGGACGCTCGCCAGTGAGCACCAACAGCTCCTTGACCTGCCGCTTGGCCGCCCCGTCGAGGATCTCGATCACCTCCTCCGGGGAGTACAGGTGCGCCTTGTGGGTGGCGAACGCGCAGTACTTGCAGTAGCACTGACACGTGCGCGACAGCGAGAGCGTCAAGTTGCGCGAGAAAGTGACGCGGCGGCGCATGTAGGGAGTCTATGACGCATCGGTGCTGTTCCATCTGGCGCATGCGCCAGATGGCCGAGTGGTGCATGCACCACTCGGTGTAGCCGCACATGTGCGGCTACATTCGGGGCGCGCATGCGCGCCCCGACCGGACGGCATCTATGCCGTCCGGTACCACCCCTACATTGCGCGAATGTCCGAAGATACTTTGCGTCGCGCCGTGGCCGAGATGGTCGGCGCCTTCACTCTCACCTTCATCGGCGCCGGGGCCGCGGCCGCATCCGGTGTCATCTCAGATCCTTCGCTGATCGGCGTGGCCATCGCCAACGGTCTCGCGATCGGCGTGATGGTGTGCGCCCTTGGCCACATCTCCGGTGGGCACTTCAACCCGGCCGTGACGTTCGGATTCCTGATCACGCGCAAGATCAAGCCCGCGCTCGCAGGCGTCTATTGGGTAGCCCAATTCGGTGGTGCGGCGCTGGCAGCGCTGCTCGTCAAGCAGCTGTTGCCGCGGGCCACGACCGAAGCCGTCAAACTCGGCGTGCCGGCACTTGGCCATGGCGTGAACGCGGGCTCAGGCTTCTGGCTGGAAGCGATCCTCACGTTCTTCCTCGTGTTCGTGATCTTCGGAGCGGCGGTGGATGCGCGCAACCAGTTCAGCGTCGTCGCCGGACTGGCGATCGGCCTGACGATCACGATCGGCGTGCTCTTCGGAGGCCCGTTCACCGGCGCCGCGCTGAACCCATCGCGTGCGTTCGGACCGCAGCTCGTGGGCGACCATTGGGCCAACGGCTGGGTTTGGTACGCAGGGCCACTGCTAGGTGCCACAGTTGCCGCCGGTCTATACGCGTTCCTCTATCTGCGTAAGCCCGGAGTCGAGCCAGCGGCAGCCTAGTGTCCGAGTCGTGCCCGGGACGCTCGCAGACGTGAGCGCAGCAAGCGTCTACCTGGCCCGCCACGGTCAGACCGCCTACAACCTCGAGCGCCGCTTCCAAGGCCACCTGCCGGTCCCGCTTGACGACACGGGACGGGAGCAGGCCGCCGATCTCGCCGAGCGCGCAAGCGCGGGAGCTGGGGGGATTCCATTCGTCGCCCTGTGGTGCAGCCCACTACTGAGGGCCCGCGAAACGACTGACATCGTCGCCGAGCGCCTGAGCCTAGAGCCGCGCGAGGAGCCGCGCCTGATGGAGACCGACGCCGGCGACTGGACCGACCGTCTCTTCACCGACGTACAGGCCGAGGACCCGGACGGCTTTGCGGGCTTCATCGAAGGTCGTCCCGACTTCGGCTTCCCGGGCGGCGAGACGTTCGCTCAGCAAGGCATCCGCGTCGCGGCTGCACTTGCCGACGTCGAGCGCGGCGATCTACCCGCATTGGTCGTCTGTCACGGCGTCGTGATCCGCATCGCGCTCTTTCAGCGCGCCGGTCACAAGGTGGCCTTGGCAGAGCGAGTCCCGAACGCAGCGCTAGTTCCGCTCGATCCGGCCGAGGCCGAACAAACTGAGTTGGATGGCGGCGCGGCGTTGCCGCCTAGCTACTTCCTGCGGAAAAACTCTCTGAGATGACGAACGGCCGCGCTGGTTGAGGGCGCGGCCGTTCGATCAATGAGTGGTTGCTCTGGTTAGGAGCGTTTGTAGTGTTTCACCGCGCTCGGATGGCGAGCGTGTCGGCGTTATAGGTGAGTATTCCCCACTCGGTCCAGATCTGCTGGCCCTCGGTGCCCTTCAGGCGGCTGCGGCCCATCCCGTAGCCACGCTTGAGGTGGCTGATCCGGCCCTCCGCGCCAGTCCGGTAGCGCTGGGACCGGCGATTGGTGCGTCTGGAGCCGTGTTCCTGGCGGCCAGAGATGAACACGCGGTCTGGTGTGAGATCTTCGAGTGCCTCGTTCGTCGGGCCCGGCTGAAAGCCGCCGTCGAGCGCTACCTCGCGCGGAGAGATCTCCAGGCGTTTGAGCTCGGCGACCGTGTTCGGGAGCAGCGTGTTCTCGGTCGGGTTGCCCGGCGCGGTCGACGCTGGCAGGATCAGCCCCCTCGCGCCGCGCTGGGTGTTCTCGGTCACCTCCGCGAGCTGGGTCACATACCCAAACTCGTTCGGCTTGCCCAGCTTGCCCTTGCGGATCGGGCGGGCATCCGGGTCCGCGAGCGACACGATCCGATCGCTGATCGCGTCGCCCTTCACCCGCTTCGTGATCTGGGATGCAACCTTCTCGCAACGATCCGCGAGCTGCTCGAGCTTGGCTGCCGCTTTGAGCTTGCCCTTCGCGCCCCGGCCACGCGCCTTGGCCCGCGCGAGCTTCGCCAGCCGCCTGGCCTCCCTGACCGAGCGCTCCAACAACTCGCCAGTCTGCGCTGTGAGCTCGAGCACCTGCGGCCTTCGCTTCCCCTGAGCGAGCCCGGATCGTGCGCGTGATCCCTCGCAACCGGCGGCCCATCGCCCGCGAGCGATCCCGCACCCGCCGCTTCCTCTCGCCGATGAGCCTGGCGAGCTTGCGTCCCTCTCTGGCTAGCGCCCTGACCCCATGCGACGCCAGCCCCGAATCGGTCGGATACTTCACATCCGCCTCGATGACCGTCGAGTCGATCCGCACCGCACGCGCACGAAAGCGCTTCTCCCGTGTCGCGCTTGCGATCAACTCGCGTGTTACCTCGCTCACCGTCTCTGAGCCCAACCGGCGGGTCAGCTTGCGGACCGTCGACTCGTCCGGCACCCGTTCGCAAAGCGAGATCCGGCAGAACCGTCGCAAGTGAATCGAGTCCGAGACCTCCGCCACCAAGCGACCGGTACCCCCACCGATAGCGCGTCTTCAGCACCATCAAACGAATGAACGTCTCCATCGCGATCGTCGGACGACCATCCGTCAACACCGCCCGACGAAGACTCCAACACCTCCCGCCGAAAACGCTCCACGATCGGCCGAAGCAACCCAGGATCTGAAAGCAACAAATCCAGCACCGCCAGATCCCCCGGCAACTCCCTGACATCGACCGGCAACGCCTCATCCCACAAACACTCCGCCTGCCCCGCAAACAACGTCAACATACCGACCCCTCTCAACCAGAAACCCACTCATATACAGGACATTCTGGCAACCAGACCGGACAGAACCAAGCCCCCCAACACCATCACTTTTTCCGCAGGAAGTAGCTAGAAACAGTCATCGACTCGTGACATCGAATCGAAGATGATCGCCTCGATGCTCGTCCCCGTATTGATATTCGTTGTGTGTTTCGGAGCGGGAACCACGGCATCCGCCCATTGGTTGCCGGACTTGGGTGCTGGACCGGTCGGAAGCCTTGCATTCTTTACCGTCTGCGGCCTGCTGGGGGCGGCACTCAGCCTGCTCGGAATTCACGTATATCTGATTGCCAAAGAGATCGACCATCTACATGAATTCGGGAGTGATAAGGCTGAACTGCTGGCTGAGGGCATCCGCGACATCTTGTTTGAGGCAGGCAGCCTGGTCGGGCTTGCCGCGATCGTGTTCCTATTGGCGCCTCGACTCAGGACCTCGACGCCAACCGCGTGACCAGCTCCGCCCCTTCGCGCGCCATGCGCGAACGGGGAACAACAAGATCAAAACCGGCTCCCTCGGCCAACGCGCGGATGTCAGCCTCGACATGGGAATAGAAGCCAAGCGTGGCGATACCGTCGAGCGAACCGGCGACGGACAACGACTCGACCAGCTCCACCCGCGCCGCGGCCTCGTCGGTGAGGTCTACGACGAGTACGTCAGCGCCGACCAGACGCTCCCGGGCTCCTTCTGCATCCGCAGCAAGCACAACCTCGTGACCGGCGGCCACCAACGCCGCCTGTACGCGCGAGCCGAAAAGCAGGTCTGGGATGAACGCGAGTACCTGCGTCATCGACTTTCCTTCCCGCGTTGTCCGCCGGCACCCAACACGGGTATCCGACGCAAGCTACTGCGCCCGCAGGCGCGCAAACTCCTCGCGCACCGAGTGCGGGCGACCCCACATCTGCGTGACCTCGACGCGCCCGGCGCGCTGCTCGCGCACGGCCATCTCACCCTCGATACCGGCTTCGTCTAGCAGCCGCAGCGTGCCGTGCACGGTGGGCGCGGAGGCGGCGTGGCCGAAGCGATGGGCGACGAGCAGACGCCAGTGCCAGTCGTGGTGGGAGTAGGGCTGCGCGTTGCAGGTGGCCAGGTACACCGACGCGTCGATGTAGCGCGACTCGTCGGCGATGCGCAGGTCGAGCTCGAGGTCGGTCCAATCGTCGGGCAGCGAATCGACGATACTCTGGAAGGTGTCTGCAAGGCCCATCGGCGTGAAGCCTAGCGTGGATATCCTCGGAGTTGTGGCAGCGACAGACACAACGGCACTCGCGTCCGAGTATGCGACGTTGACCGAGCGCTGCGGGCTTGTGGATCGCTCCGAGCGCGGCAAGCTCGCGCTGACGGGCGCAGGAGCAGTCGAGTTCCTGAACGGCCAGGTCACAAACGAGCTCGTTGGCCTCAGGTCGGGCGAAGGTTGCTACGCGGCGTTCTTGACCCACAAGGGCAAGATGCTCGGCGACCTGCGCATTCTCGCCGTTGGCGAAGAATGCCGGCGAACTGCTGCTCGACACCGAGCGATGCGCCCTGCAGGCGCTGTTCGACATGATCCGCCGCTTCAAGGTCGGCTACGAGGTCGAACTGCACAAGCGCACGCTGGAGTCCTCGCTGCTGTCGCTCGTCGGCCCCGACGCCGAAGCGGTCGCGACGAAGGCGTTCGCACTTGACGAGGCCCAACTGCCCGCGCCCGAGCACAGCCATCTGCTCGCCCACCTTGGGCAGACGCCCGTGCGCCTGATCCGCACCGACTTGGGGATCGACGCTCTGTTCGAGGCCGAGGCGCTTGAGACGGTGCGCGACGCACTCGAAGCGGCCGGCGCCATCTCGGTGAGCGAGGCGGCAGCCGAGATCGTGCGCGTCGAGCATGGCCGCCCGCGCTACGGGATCGACCTCGACGAGAACACGATCCCCCAGGAGGCGGGCCTCAACGAGCGCGCGGTGAGCTTCACCAAGGGCTGCTACGTCGGCCAGGAGACCGTGGCGCGCCTCTACTACAAGGGCAAGCCCAACCGTCACCTACGCGGCCTGCGGCTGTCGGAGGCGACCGAGACGGGCGCGCCACTGGCGCTCGGCGAGCGATCGGTCGGGAGCCTGGGCAGCTCCGTCCTCTCCCCCAGGTTCGGTCCAATCGGACTGGCGCTCGTGCGTCGCGAGGCAGAGCCGGGCGCAACCGTCTCCGTTGGCGAGCAGGGCGCCGTCGCGGTGGTAGTCGAGCTGCCATTCCGATAGTGCTCGGCGCCCCGCAGTAGCACGGCTTGGCACCCGGCATGTTGCTCGCCGGGTAGGATTGCGAGCCCGTCCCGGGTGGGTTCCCGGGTACTTCAATCACGGAGGTTCAGACGCACCGTGGCAATCGATCTTCAACGAGTTTCAAGCGTGGACGCCGAGCCCGGCGAGCTGCCGAGCACGATGGCCGCCTGGGTCATCCGCGAGGAGCGCCAGGGCGAACCGAAGGACGCCTTCCAGCTGGAGGAGATCGAGGTTCCCGAGCCCGGTGCCTTCGAGGTGATCGTGCGCGTGATGGCCGCCGGCGTGAACTACAACAACGTGTGGGCCGCGCTCGGCAAGCCCGTGTCGGTGATGAAGTACGGCGATCACCCGCAATACGGGCACCACATCGGCGGCTCGGACGCCTCCGGGATCGTGTGGAAGGTGGGTGCGGGCGTGACGCGCTGGAAGCCGGGCGACGAGGTGGTGGTGCACTGCAACCAGGCCTCCTACGAGGACCCGGAGGTGCACGGTCTCGACCCGATGGCGGCGCCTTCGCAGAAGATCTGGGGCTATGAGACGACGTGGGGATCGTTTGCCCAGTTCACGAAGGTGCAGGCCCAGCAGCTACTGCCAAAGCCGCAGGCGCTGAGCTGGTCGGAGTCGGCCTCCTACGGGCTCGTGTACTTCACCGCCTACCGCATGCTGATGACCCGCTGCAAACTGCAGGCTGGCCAGAAGGTCTTGATCTGGGGCGCGGCGGGAGGCCTGGGCGTGTTCGCCACCCAGCTGTGCGCCGCCGCCGGCGCGCACTGCGTGGGCGTGGTGTCCTCGGCCGAGAAGGGCGAGCTTGTCAAGCGCCTCGGCGCCGTGGACTACATCGACCGGGCCGAGTTCGCCGGGATGATGCGCAAGGGTGGCGAGAGCCCCGAGGAGGAGAAGGCGCGCTTCCTCGCCTCACGCGAGTTCGCAAAGCGCGTGAAGCAGATCCTCGGCGACGCCCCCGACATCGTCTTCGAGCACGTCGGGCCAGGCGACCTTCCCGACCTCCGTCTTCACGGTCAAGCCGTTCGGCAAGGTCGTGATCTGCGCCGGTACGACCGGCTTCAACCTGGACTTCGACGTGCGCTACCTGTGGATGAAGCAGAAGGAGATCCTCGGCTCGCACTTCGCCAACGCGTATGAGTGCATGAAGGCCAACGAGCTGATCGAGTCAGGTCAGATCAGGCCGGTCCTGTGGCGCACGCTCGGCTTCGAGGGCGTCGCCGAAGCACACCAGTTGATGCTCGAAAACAAGCACCTGGGCAAGATCTCGATCCTCGTCGGCGCTGAGTCCGACAGCGAGGGCAAGACCGCCGATGGACCAGGCGCGATACATGCGGAGGTAGGTGGCTGATGGATGGCACAGTGATCGTCCCCTGGTATGCGACGGGCTTTCGCGCGGACGGCTTCGAGGAGGTACTGGGCGAGGTCGCCGCTGTTGCGCTGCGCTATGGCGCCAGCTCCTATGCGGTGTATCGCTCCAAAGACGACCGCTACCGCTTCCAGCAGTTCGCCCACTTCGCCAAGCACCTCGACTGGGAACGCTACTGGGACGGCCCGGAGATGACCGACTTCAGGGTGCGCTATTCCAGCTGGTACCAGATCCCAGTGCTCTACGGCTGGTGGGATCGTACGGCCGCGGGCAGCATCGAGGGCGAGCCGGTGGTGCCCGTCGCTCCCAACGGCCTCCACGGCGATGGCCCCAACGGCCATTCGGGCGACACGCCCAACGGGCAGCCAAGCGATGCGCCCACGCCCCATTACGTGTGAGCTTCGCGCTCGCGAGCGATGATTCCGTCGGAGCAATCTGACGGCCCGGATGCGCGATAGCTCGCTAGGGCGCCTGGTGCTGGCTGCCCGCCACCCGCCGCTGTGGGCGCGCTGGCTGCTCACGATCTTCGCTTTCGCCGTGCTGGTCCTCGCGGTTATGGTGTTCGTCCACGCCCATAGCGAAGGCACCTCCGCCCCGACGAAGTCCGAACGCGAAGCGGAAGTCGAAGCCAATCGCGAGGGGAACATCGTGATCGAAGAAGACCAAGCACCGCATACCGCTCGGCTTGGCACCGGCGTAGCGACGCTCAGCGCACTGGAACGTGCGATCTCAGGCGACGCGCACAGCCGCATCCATGCCGGAAACCTCACAGGGCCATTTCAGAGCGTGCACTGCGAAGCGAAGGGCGTTGCGGGCGCCAACCGAGCGTTCAGCTGCACCCTCCACGCCGCCGGCGTGGCCTACCCGTATCTGGCGGTGCTCAACGAGCGCACACGACAATTCACATGGTGCAAGGTGGACCCGCCGCCGGTAAGCGGCGCACCAGAAGTTCCCGTGAGCGTGCGCTGCCGCGCTTAGGACAACGCGCTCCGCGCCGTGTCCACGGCCTTCTCAGCACTGCTCCAAGGGCGCCATCGTCAACCCCGCGCCCTTCAACAGCTCCCAGTAGTGCTCAGCGGCCTCCTGGTGGCCGCCGAAGACGATCGCCTGGCCAGAGTTATGGATGATGTTGGCGATCTCGTGTCCGCGCTCGATGCTCACGCCGGGGATGAAGCGCGCGAGCGTACGGGCGACGTGCTCGAAGGTGTTGTGGTCGTCGTTACGCACGATCACCCTCCAGGAGTCTCCGTAACCGCTCCCGGGAAGGCGTGTGCGTGGCAGCTCGATCGTTTGGCTCATGGCCTTCAGGATAAAGCCTGCCGCTCCCCCATACAATTGCGGCATGAGCAGCGATCCGCCTCCACGCCTGCCCGAGCGCGACCGCCCCTGGATGATGCGCACCTACGCCGGGCATTCCACGGCGAAGGCTTCTAACGAGCTGTATCGAGCGCAACCTCGCGAAGGGCCAGACCGGCCTGTCGGTCGCGTTCGACCTGCCGACGCAGACGGGCTATGACCCCGACGACGAGCTGGCGCGCGGCGAGGTGGGCAAGGTTGGCGTGCCGGTCGTCCATCGCGGCGACATGGCTGCCTTGATGGACGGGATCCCGCTCGGCGAGATGAACACGTCGATGACGATCAACGCGACCGCGGCGTGGCTGCTTGGCGCTATACATCGTGGCGGCCGAGGAACAGGGCGTGGAGCAGCGCAGCCTCCAGGGCACGACCCAGAACGACATCATCAAGGAGTTCCTGGCGCGCGGCACCTACGCGTTTCCGCCAGCGCCCTCGATGCGCTTGATCGCGGACATGATCGCCTACACCGTCGAGCACGTGCCGAAGTGGAACCCGATCAACATCTGCTCCTATCACCTGCAGGAGGCCGGCGCCACACCCGTGCAGGAGATCGCCTACGCGATGAGCAACGCGATCGCCGTGCTCGATGCCGCGCACGTGAGATTGAACACCCCGCCCGCCCCACGCGCCGACGAGCTGATGGCCGACGTGTTCGGGCGCATCTCCTTCTTCGTCAACGCCGGCGTGCGCTTCGTCGAGGAGCACGCCAAGCTGCGCGCGATGGGGATCCTCTGGGAAGAGCTCGGGCGCGAGCGCTACGGCGTAGGAGGACGAGCGTCGCTTGCGCTTTCGCTACGGCGTACAGGTCAACTCGCTCGGCCTGACCGAGGCCCAGCCGGAGAACAACGTGCAGCGCATCGTGCTGGAGGCGCTCGCGGTAACGCTCGGCCGCGACGCGCGCGCTCGCGCGATCCAGCTGCCCGCCTGGAACGAGGCGCTCGGGCTGCCTCGCCCCTGGGATCAGCAGTGGTCGCTGCGCATCCAGCAGGTGCTCGCCTACGAAACCGACATCCTCGAGTACCCAGACATCTTCGAGGGCTCGAAGGTGATGGACGGGCTTGTGGCCGAGCTGCTCGAGGGCGCGCGCGAGGAGATGGCGATCGTCGCCGAGCACGGCGGCGCGGTCGAAGCCGTGCCGTACATGAAGGCGGCACTGGTGGACTCCCATCGTGCGCGCATCCAGCGGATCGAGTCCGGCGAGCAGGTGGTCGTCGGCCAGAATCGGTTCACCGAGACGGAGGTCTCGCCCCTCACCGACGACGCCGAGGGCGGCATCCTCGTCGTGGACCACGCGGTCGAGGCCGAGCAGATCGAGGCGGTGCGCAGGTGGCGCGCCGAGCGCGACCAGCAGGCGGTCGACGCGGCGCTCGCCGAGCTTGCGCGTGTCGCGGCCGCCGAGCAAGGACACGAGAACCTGATGGTGCCGACGATCGCCGCGGCTCGCGCCGGCGCGACCACAGGCGAGTGGGCGCACACGCTGCGCGAGGTGTTCGGCAGCTACCGCGCGCCCACGGGCGTCGGCGAGGCGAGCGCCGCGCCGGCCGACGAGGAGCTCTCAGATGCTGCGCGAGGAAGTCGCCGACCTGGCCGAGAAGCTCGGTCGCCGCCCGAAGATCCTTGTCGGCAAGCCAGGGCTCGACGGCCATTCAAACGGCGCCGAGCAGATCGCGGTGCGCGCGCGCGACGCCGGTATGGACGTGGTCTATGAAGGCATCCGCCTGACCCCGGCACAGATCGCCGCCTCGGCGCTGCAGGAGGGTGTGCACGTGATCGGCCTGTCGATCCTCTCGGGCTCGCACAGAGAGCTGATCCCGGCCGTGATCGACGCTCTGCACGACGCCGAAGTGGACGTGCCGGTCGTGGTCGGCGGGATCATCCCCGAGCAGGACGTGGCCCAGCTCAAGCAGGCCGGGGTGGCCGCCGTCTACACCCCGAAGGACTTCGACATCTCGCGCATCATGCACGACATCGTTGGAGATTGTGGGGGCCGAGACGAACGGACACGGGCCCTCCTCCAACGGCTCCGCGTGAGCATCCAAGGGGCCGCTCTTGGCAAGCGCCTGCGCGAACGCGACCTGAGCGCGGCGCCGGCGGCACTGAACCTGCTGGAGAGCAACGCCGCGCCGACCGTGAGCAGGCAGCGGAGCTGCTGCGCGAGGTCTCTCCCGCCGCGCTCGGCGGCGAGGCCCCAGGACACATCGTCGGCATGACCGGCCCTCCGGGCGCCGGAAAGTCGACGCTGCTCTCAGCGCTGTTGCACGCATGGCGCACAAACGACAAGAGTGTGGCGATGCTGGCGGTGGACCCGAGCTCAAAGCGCTCCGGCGGCTCGCTGCTAGGCGACCGCGCGCGCATCGACTTCGATCCTGCCGACAAGGCGGTGTTGATCCGCTCGACCGCTGCCGGCGAGCGACTCGGCGGCCTCGCCCCCGCAACCCGCACGGCGGCGCAGGCGCTGGCGGCCGCGTTTGACGTGGTCGTGATCGAGACAGTCGGCGTGGGACAGGCCGAGACAGAGGTGGCGGACGTCGCGGACACGGTCGTGGTGGTCGTCCAGCCCGGCAGCGGCGATGTACTGCAGTTCTGAAGGCGGGAATCATGGAGACTCCAGACGTGCTCGTCGTCACCAAGGCCGATCTCGGCCAGATCGCGCTTGCCACCAGGCGCGACCTGAGTGCGGCGCTGCGCTCGCTCGGGCACCAAGGGCGACGCGCGTGCTGGCCGTGTCCTCCCTGCCCCCCGCCAAGGGATCGACGAGTTGATGGGCGCATTGGAGGAGCACCGCGCGAGCACCGACATCGCCGCAAGGCGCCTGCGCGCACGACGCTCCGGGGCGCTGCTGGACTTTGCTGCCGAGCACGGCGAGCGGGGGCTGCGAGCGCTGGGCGGGCGGCATGCAGCCGAGCGGCTGCTCGAGCAGCAGAACGTGGCACTCGATGCGCAGGCGCTCGTGCGCACGCTCGAGGCGGCGGTGACAGAGGCATGAGACCGATAGCGCGCGACATGGCGACGATGTTCGGCGCGTTCGTGCTCGCCGCAGCGCTCGCCGGAGCGCTCGGCGCGATCAACCTCGGCACGGCGCTTGCCTTCGGCCAGATCGCGTTCGCGATCAGCGTCGTTTACATAATGCTACGCCGCTGAAGCTCAGCTTGCCGGCACCGGCCCGTGGGGATATAGACTTTTTGAAATTTTACCATCGTATACACTCACGTAGTTACTATCGCAAAATTTCAAAAATAAAGCATCCACCTCCCCATCATCGCACCTTCCCCAACATCCACGCCCGCCGTCGATATGGCGTGGCAGGCCACTGCTCAGCCATAAGCTCTGTGGCGAGATGTTGATTCTGCTCGGCTTTGCGTTTCTTGCTGGTGCCGGTACGGCGCTGTCGCCGTGCGTGCTGCCCGTGCTGCCGGCGCTGCTGGCCTCAGGCGGAGTCGGAGGCCGACGCCGACCGCTTGGCGTCGTGATCGGCTTGACCGTGACGTTCACAGTGGTGATCGTGGGGGTGGCCAACGTGGTCGACGGCGTCGGTCTCGGCTCCGACCCGCTGCGCGACATCGCCGTCGCCGTGCTGCTCGCATCGGGCCTTGCGCTGATCGTGCCCGGACTGGCCGACCGCCTGGAGGCTCGCATGTCGCGGATCGCGGCGCTCGGGTCCGCGCACACGCGGCGACGGCTTCCGCTCCGGGCTTGCTCGTCGGCGGAGCGCTCGGCTTCGTATACACGCCATGCGCGGGACCGATCCTCGCGGCCGTCATCTCGGTCAGCGCCGCAAGCGGGCGCACCGTCGCGGTCGCGATCGCCTATTCGCTCGGCAGCGCGGTGGTGCTGTTCGCGCTAACGCTCGGTGGGCGCAAACTGTTCGACCGCGTGCGCGCCGCCGGCCGTGGGCCGGCGCTGCAGCGCACGCTCGGCGTCGTGATGATCGTGACGGCCGTGGCGATCGTCGTCGGCGTGGACGTGGACTTCGACCAGTACGTGGCCGAACACATCCCCAACGTGAACCTGACCGCTGGCCTTGAAAAATCAAAGGCGGTGGAAAGCCGCCTGCCCCAGGTCACCGGGCACACAGCCAAGTTCGTGTCGGGCTCGAAAACGACCACCGCGCCTCGCAACGCAAGCCAGGCGACGCTGCTGGCGGACGCGGCCAAGCTGAAGAACCTCGGGCCGGCGCCGGAATTCGCCGACACCGAGGACTGGTTCAACACCGGGGTGGATGGGCATCAAACACGCCGCTCACACTCAAAGGGCTGCGCGGGAAAGTGGTGCTGATCGACTTCTGGACCTACACCTGCATCAACTGCATCCGCACGCTGCCCTACCTGAAGGCTTGGGACGCTGCCTACCGCAAGGACGGCCTGACGATCGTCGGCGTGGAGACGCCGGAGTTCGCCTTCGAGCACGAGGCCTCCAACGTCAAGAACGCGATCGAACAGTTCGGCCTGCGCTATCCGGTGGTGCAGGACAACGAAATGGGGACTTGGAACGCCTACGGCAACGAGTATTGGCCGGCGGACTACCTGATCGACGCCAAAGGCGACGTGCGCTATGCCACGGCGGGCGAGGGCGACTACTCGCAGACCGAGACGGCGATCAGGGCGCTGCTTGCCGAAGCGGGAGCGAGCGTCGGCGGGATGAGCCACCCGACCGACGTCGTGACGCCGAGCGAAGTGGCCACGCCCGAGACCTATCTCGGCACCAACCGCGCCCAAGGCTGGCGCAACGGGCCAAGTCCGGCGCTGCACGACTACGGCACGAGCGTGCCGCAACGATCTGGCGCTCAACGAATTCGACTACAGCGGCACGTGGAACATCGCCGGCCAGCCGGCGACGGCAGTGTCGAGCGCTGGGATCGACATGGAGTTCGAGGCCAAGAACGTGTATCTGGTGCTCAGCTCCGCAGGCGAAAAGCCCGCGTCAGGTGCAGGTGCTGCTCGACGGCAAGCCGATACCCAACAAGCTCGCCGGAGCCGACGTGCACGACGGCGTGCTGACGGTCACCAACCAGCGTCTGTACTCGCTCGTTTCGCTGCCGGGCGACCAGCAACACCGCCTGTCGCTGCGCTTCGCTCCCGGCGTCTCCGGCTACGCGTTCACATTCGGGTAGGCGCGACCCGGCTTGCCCCGCGATGACGCGCCCGCGATCCCCTCGTTCGGCTCGGCCCGACACCTCTCAGGGAAGTACCCGCGCAGAGGCATACAATGATGCTCCATGGAGGGAGGACCCGCACCCGAGACCACCGCTAGAGCGTGGCTACGGTGCTACCGCTGCTGGTCGCAGAACCTCGAGGTGCAGGTGCACTACGAGGGAATCCACAAGATCGACCCGGAAACTGGGCGAGCGCGCGGAAGTGGTGGACGAGCTGCAGGAGGCGGTGGTGCAGTGCTTGGACTGCATGCACGACCAGCCCCACCTCGGCTTCTCCGGCGGCCGCGTGGAGCCGATCGAGGACCGCTGGGAGCGGATGATCGCGGGGACGCCGTGGGTGGCCTCGTGCACGGTGACCGTCGAAGCCGACGACGTGGAGATCTGCTCTGGGCCCGAGGCCGGCGATGCGCTTTCCTACGCGGCCTTCGGCGAGTACGGGGTGCGCGAGTTCTTCACGCACGTGCGCTTCCACAAGCACGAGGAGGACCAGATCGTCGTGCACCTGCTCGTGGAGCTGTATGCGCGCTCGCTGGAGGAGGCAACCGAGGTGCTCGAGTCGGCCGCAAGGGGCGCGCTGACGATCACGTCGCTGGCCGAGGAGTCGCGCCCGCCGGCGTCCGCAGGAAGCAGCGAACCCCACGAACACGATTAGTAGCCCAACGGTCATCATCTGACCGGTGGGCGTACTCGCGGCGAAGATACTGCTGGCGCCGACGTTCGTGATCGCGGCTTCGCTTACGGCGAGGCGCTATGGCGCGCGGATCGGCGGACTGGTGGGTGGGCTGCCGGTGGTGGCGGGCCCGATCCTGCTGGTGTTCGCGCTCGACCACGGAGCCGCGTTTGCTGCCGGGGCGGCTGCGGGCACGCTGCTTGGGCTCGTGTCGTTGCTTGCGTTCATCTTGGTGTATGCGCATCTGGCCAGTCGTATGCGCTGGGGGGGAGTCTTATTTTGGGATGGGGTGCGTTCTTTTTGATGACAGGCGGCGCTGAGTGCCACACAGTGGGCGCCGGTCCGGCGCTTGCGGTGGTGCTCGTGGCGATCGGGTTGACGCTCCTGGTCCTCCCTCGGGCGCGGCGGGAGCAGCGGAGTGCGGTCGAGCTGCCGGCTTGGGATCTGCCGTTGCGCGCGCTCAGCGCGCTGGCGCTTGTGCTGGCGTTGACGGCAGTCGCGGGTCAGCTGGGAGCGAAATTGAGCGGCCTGCTGGCGCCGTTTCCCGGTGATCGCGAGCGTGCTCGCGGTGTTCACGCACGCCCAGCACGGCGAGCAGGACCTGCTGCGAATCATGCGCGGATTCGTGCTTGGCTTGGTCGCCTACGCGCTGTTCTGCTTCGTGCTGGCGGTGTCGCTCGAAGCGTTCGGAATCGCCGAGAGCTTCCTGCTTGCGACGCTCGCCGCATTGGCGACGCAGGCGGTGGCGTTGACCGTCACCTGGCGCCGCCGCGAACCGGCGGTCGAGCCACTTTAAAGCCTGTCAGCCGCCCGGTGCCGGGCCCTTGCGGCACCGCCGCCCGCCACAGGCTAGCCCAGCGCCCACATTCAAGTCGGGAGCTAGGCGGAGAGTCGCTGCTCGAGCGCGAGCAGCTGCTCGTGCAGCTCTTTGGGCAGGCGGTCGAACTTGCCGAGGTGCTCGTGGAAATGGGGCAGCTGAGCCTTCCATTCGGCGACGTCAACGCGCAGCAGCTCGGCGATGTCCTCGTCTGAGACATCGACACCGCGCGTGTCGAGGCCGTCGGGACCTACGGGCGGCATGTGGCCAATTGGCGTCTCCACAGCCGCGCCGTGACCTGCGCAGCGCGCGAAGACCCAGGCCAGCACGCGTGAGTTCTCGCCATAGCCGGGCCACAGGAATTGCCCTCGGCATCCTTGCGAAACCAGTTGACGTAGAAGATCTTCGGCAGCTTCGCCGCATCGGCTTCACGCCCGATCTTCAGCCAATGGGCGAAGTAGTCGGCCATGTTGTAGCCACAGAAAGGCAGCATCGCGAACGGGTCGAAGCGCAGCTCGCCGACCGTGCCGGCGGCGGCGGCGGTCTTCTCAGAGCCCATCGTCGAGCCGAGGAACACGCCGTGCTCCCAGTCGAATGCCTCTGCCACCAGCGGCACAACCGTCGAGCGACGGCCACCGAACAGGATCGCCGAGATCGGGACGCCGGCTGTGTCTTCCCACTCCGGGGCGATTGCCGGGTCCTGGGCGGCGGCGACGGTGAAGCGGGCGTTGGGGTGTGCGGCCGGCGTCTCCGAGGCGGGTGTCCAGTCTTTGCCGCGCCAATCGACCAGGTGCGCGGGCGGCTCGTCGGTCAGCCCCTCCCACCACACGTCGCCATCGTCGGTCAGCGCGCAGTTGGTGAAGATCGTGTTCGACTCGATCGTCTTGATCGCGTTCGGGTTGGTGTGCTCGCCGGTCCCAGGCGCGACACCGAAGAAGCCGGCCTCGGGATTGATCGCGTACAGGCGGCCGTCCTCGCCAAACTTCATCCAGGCGATGTCGTCGCCGATCGTCTCGACCTCCCAGCCCTCCAGCGTGGGGATCAGCATCGCCAGGTTGGTCTTGCCGCACGCGGAGGGGAACGCCGCCGCGATGTACTTGACGTCCTTCTCGGGCGAGGTGAGCTTGAGGATCAGCATGTGCTCGGCCATCCAGCCCTCGTCGCGCGCCATCACCGAGGCGATACGCAGCGCGAAGCACTTCTTGCCGAGCAGCGCGTTACCGCCGTAGCCGGAGCCGTAGGAGGTGATCTCGCGAGTGGCGGGGAAGTGGACGATGTACTTGTTATCGGCGTTGCATGGCCACGGCACATCCTCGGGGTGGGCGGGATCATCGGATCGAGTGGCATGCCGACCGAATGCAAGCAGGGGATGAAGTCGCCTTCATCGCCGAGCGCGTCGAGCGCGGCGGAGCCCATCCTGGTCATGATTCGCATCGAAACCGCCACGTAGGGCGAGTCGGTCAGCTGTACGCCGATCTGGCTCTTGTCCGAGCCGATCGGGCCCATCGAGAATGGCACCACGTACATCGTGCGGCCGTGCATACAGCCGGCGAAGAGCTCTTTGAGCGCTTCCTTCATCTCCTCGGGATCACGCCAGTTGTTGGTCGGACCCGCTTCCTCCTCGGTAGGCGAGCAGATGAAGGTGCGATCTTCGACGCGGGCGACGTCGCCGGGGTCCGAGAGACCGAGATAGGAGTTGGGACGCTTGGCGTCGGAGAGGCGCTTGAAGGTGCCGGCGTCGACGAGCAGCTGGCAGAGGCGGTCGTACTCCACAGCGGAGCCGTCGCACCAGTGGATGGCCTCGGGCTCGGTGAGCGCGGCGATCTCCTCGACCCACGTCAGCAGACGCTCGTTGTTGGTGTTTGGGGCGGCGGTGGCGGTGGTCTCCATGACGTGCGAGCGGCTCCTCGGTGTCGCGTTGGCTGCGGGCGTGTGGGCTTCAATCCCGGCCGCTGGGTGGGTGCGGATTTGATTCCCGCCTGGGAACGGAAAAACGCCCGTGAGGGGCGCGTACTTGCAGACTATCGCACCGTAGCGAGACGTTTCGTCCAAAAAGCGAGTGCCCCGCGTGCGCGCGCGGGGCATCGCATTTCGCGGCCTACTCTACGTTGCCTTCGGCAGCGGCGGGCTGGGCAGGACCTGGATTCCGACGCGGGACGAGCACGAGTCGCTTGAACTCGGCGACGAGCACCCCATCCTGGTTGTAGACGCGCGTGTGCACCTTGACGGTGCCGCGATCTGGCTTTGACTGGGACTCGCGCTTCTCCAGCACCTCGGACTCACAGAAGAGCGTGTCGCCGTGGAAGACGGGCGCGGGGTGCTTGAGCTCTTCGGTCGCGAGGTTGGCGATCGCCTTGCCGGAAACGTCCGAGACGGACATGCCGAGTGCCAGCGAGTAGACCAGCGGGCCGACGACGACGTTGCGTTTTTGCTGCGATTTAGCCGCGTAGACGTCGTTCAGGTGCAAGGGGTGGTGGTTCATCGTGATCAGACAGAAGAGGTGGTCGTCTGACTCGGTGACGGTCTTGGCGGGCCAGTGCTTGTAGGTGGCGCCGACCTCGAACTCCTCCAGGTAGCGGCCATAAGGGTGGGCGCCGGAAGCCTCGCGGGCGGCCTGCTCGGTCTCGACGGGGTGGTTATCGCTCATGGGTGGGGGATGTCTCCTGTGGTGTGCGTGGTGGGCGTTGAAGCGGCTGGAACTCTATTGTGGAGCCTCAGAGAGCGCCATCAGACCCAGGAGATAAAGCCTTGCGCAACCCCAGAGCCTTCGACAAGCCCCTTGCGATCGGCGCACCCGAGCCGGCGCGTGAGATCCCTTTCAAGCCGTCGCGGATGATCCATTTCCTCGACCTCTCAAACGAGAAAATGGTGGAAAAGGTGCCCGCGATCGCGCCAACGGTGGACATCTTGCTCGGCAACTTGGAGGACGCCGTGTCGGTGGATCGCAAGGAGGCAGCACGCGCCGGGCTGATCAAGGTGGGTCGCGAGATGGATATGGGCGAGACGGCGTTGTGGACGCGCGTCAATTCCCTTGAGTCGCCGTGGGTGCTCGACGATCTGACCGAAATCGTGGGCGCGATCGGAGACAAGATCGAGGTGATCATGGTCCCCAAGGTCGAGGGTCCTTGGGACATCCACTACGTGGACCGGCTGCTCGCCCAGCTGGAGGCAAAGGCAGGAATCGAGAAGCCGATCCTCGTGCACGCGATCCTCGAGACCGCGCTCGGCGTCGCGAACCTCGAGGAGATAGCGGCTGCCTCACCGCGAATCCAAGGGATGAGCTTCGGTCCGGCCGACCTGGCTGCTTCGCGGCGCATGAAGACCACGCGCGTGGGCGGCGGGCACCCCGGTTATCGCACGATCGCCGACCCCGACGCCGAGAATCCCGAACTGCCACGCCCGAGCTATCAGCAGGATCCATGGCACTACTCGATCGCGCGCATGGTCGATGCCTGTACCGCTGTCGGCGCGCTCCCTTTCTACGGTCCCTATGGCGACATTAAGGACGAGCTCGGCTGCGAGACGCAGTTCCGCGCCGCCTTCCTGCTTGGCTGCGTCGGCGCTTGGTCGCTGCATCCCGTTCAGATCGGGATCGCCAAGAAGGTCTTCTCCCCCGACCCCGAGGAGGTCCATTTCGCCAAGAAGGTGATCGAGGCGATCCCCGACGGGCGCGGCGTGCACATGATCGACGGCAAGATGCAGGACGACGCCACCTGGAAGCAGTGTCAGGTGATGGTCAAACTGGCCGAGATGCTCGCGCGCAAGGACCCTGAGCTGGCAGAGGCTTACGGGTTCGTGCCGGCTGGGGCTTAGCGGCCGCCGCGAGCGGCGCGCAGCGGACCAACGAGCTGCCCGAGAGCTGACGCGGCAGCAGCCACCCGTGGCTCATCCCGAGCTCGGAAAACCATGTGCGGATTTTCGAACATTGCAACCACCTGTGCAGATGTGCGAAAATCAGGGCGTCGCCACATGTGGTGCTAATGTCCTGATATGTGCACATCCGATCCTGACGCCGAGCAGCCCTTCCGCATCTACACTGCCGGCTCCGTCGGGCAGGCGATTCGCCACTACCGCATGCAAGCCGGCCTCACCCAGGCAGAGCTGGCTGAGCAGGTCGGCATCGACCGCACCTACCTGTCGCGACTCGAGCAGGGACACGAGACCGAGCAGCTGCGCCGCATCGTCGTGCTCCTGCGCCGCCTCGGTGTACGCGCCACGCTGCAGCATGCGGACTGGTGATGAGCGAGCGTCTGGCCATCTGGCTATATGGCATAAAGGTCGCCACCGTTGAATCCGAGCGGCGCCGCATGCGCCTTCAGTACACGGCCGATGCGATGCAGGCGTTTCCCATGGGCACCCCTCTGTTGTCGTTGCAACTCGCCCTCCGGCCCGAGAGATTTCCAAACGGCGCGGTCCGCTCGTTTCTGGACGGCCTGCTTCCCGAGGATGAGCAACGACGTTTGATTGCGCAGGATCTAAGCCTGCGGGCAGACGACACATTCGGCCTGGCAAGCGCGCTCGGTCGCGACTGCGCCGGCGCGCTCGTGATCCAGCCGGACAGCGATCCACCACCCCCGCCAGCCACCACACTGACCGCCGAGCCGCTGAGCGAGGACGAGATCCAGCGCCTCGTTGAAAACCTTCGCGACGCGCCCCTGGGCGTCAACCAAAGAGTCCGCATCTCGCTCGCCGGCGTCCAGGAGAAGCTGCTGCTCACGCGCCTGCCCGACGGGCGCTGGGGCAGGCCGGTCGACGGCACACCCTCGACGCACATCCTCAAGCCCGAGATACGTGAATACCCACAGACGGTCGAGAACGAGGCATTCTGCATGCGGCTCGCAAAAAACCTCGGCATGGATGTCGCCGAGGTCAAGACAATCACGGTGGGCGGACGACGGTTGCTAGTTGTATCGCGCTACGACCGCGCCGTCACAGCGGCCGGAGAGGTCGAGCGCATCCATCAGGAGGACTTCTGCCAGGCAACAGGGTGGCTGCCCGCGCAGAAGTACGAGGAGGACGGCGGCCCCTCGTTGTGCCGGATCGCGGGCATCCTCAGCGAGGCCGACCCCGACTCGCTCGAGGCCCTGCTCAGAGCCGTGACGCTCAACGTGGTCATCGGCAACGGCGACGCCCACGCGAAGAACTTCTCGCTACTGCACGATCGCGGCGGAGCGCTCCGCCTGGCGCCGCTGTACGACCTGCTCTCGACGTTCATGTACGGCGACGATCGGCTGGCCATGTATATCGACAACGTGCACCGCACCGACCGCGTGACCAGCGATCGGCTGCTCAACGAGGCAGTCAGCTGGGGGCTTTCGCGCGCCAGGGCCAGCGAGATCGTGAGCGACCTTCTCGCCCGGATACCTGACGCTGTCGAGCGGGCCGAGAGGGAGACTCCGGGAATGCCGGCTGAGGTCTTGGGGATCGTCAGGATTCAGCTGGACAGGCTGCACCAGGATTAGTGTGCCGAGTCACAAATTCGATGGCATTCCCCGGCGCCTACCGATTGAAGGTCCCCGGAACCTTCAATCGGCCAGCGCCTGAGGCCCACCTATCGGCCCACGTGCTACCGGCACGCACGCCGATATCGTCGAACCTCAGATCACGACCATCCATCCGGGTGATACTCACCGAATTCGTGACTCGGGTACTAGCGCTTTTTGCCGTGCTTGACCGGCTTGGGCGCCGAGATCGAGATTGTGGCAGTGTGCGTCAGCGGAGCCTGACCGGCAACGCTCAAGACGGTCTTCACGTGCGCGCTGAGGCGATGGTGCTTGCGCAGCAACGCGGCGCCCGCAGGGCTCAATGACACGACCACCTTCGCGCTGTGACCCGGCGCGAGCACGATCCGCGCGTGGCCGATCACGACGACCTTCGGCTTGGCCGTTTTGCGACGGCGACTCGCGTCAGTGCCCGCGGGCATCTCCTCGCTGATCGTGACTTCCGCGGTGCAGTCTGAGCCGCCCGCGGGGCAGTTGACCGTTTCGCCGGTTTCGACCTTGACGGTCGAGCCGGACTGTTTGGTGGTCGGTTTGCCTTCGGCTTTGTCGGAGGGCTTGTCGTCGTCTTCTTCGTCGCCCCCGCCTTTGCCGGAGCTGGAGGATTTAGAGCTAGTCGTCGAAGGCGGGGTCACAGGAGGCACAAAGACCGGGACTTCCGATTCGAGCCTCCTCTGTTCTTCAACGAATTCTCCACCGCTTGAGGCGCCGAACAGGTCCTTGTTGAGCCCAATGCCGTTCGTGCCCGCTCCGCCGTTGGCGCCAGACGCCGGGCCTGGATGACCGGCCTCGCCCGGATTCTTGCCGCCGACGCCGGCGCTGCCGCCTTCGCCAGCTTCGCCGCCCTTGCCCGCGCAGGGAGACGCTTCTTCGCAGGAGCCAGCGGCACCCAGGGTCGCTTCGACCGCGTTCTGGTAGACCGTGTTGAGGCCAATGAGCGTGACAGTGCCGGTGCTGTAGACGGCACCGCCCTCGGCGTTGCCGCCGTTGCCGCCCCTGCCGCCTGCCGCTCCCGAGCCACCGTCGCCACCGTCGGCGTTGCCTTGGCTTTCATGTAGCTGGGTCGCTTCTTTTTCGCAGGTAAAGAATCCGAAGGTCAATCCACCGCTGCCGCCTTTGCCGCCCTTGCCACCTTCACCCCCTTGTCCGGATTCGCCCCCTTTGGCGGTGTCGCCTTCGAAGACCGAGCCTTCGATGCTCAGTTTGCCTCCAGCGTTGTAGATCGCGCCACCGAGACCGTTCGCTCCGTTGCCGGCTGCGGCGCCCGGCTCGCCGATGCCACCCGCGTTGCCGGCGCCAGCTTCCGTGCCGTTGCCGCCGTTGCCTCCCGAGCCGCCCGAGCCGCCATTGCCGCCGTAGCCCCCCTCGGCCTGGTTGAATTCGAAGCTGGTGCGCTGAACCGTGAGCGTCCCGGTGTTGTAGACCCCACCGCCCTGGGCTTCCCCGCCATTGCCCGCCGGGGTACCGGCGCCGCCATCACCTCCGGAGCCGCCTTCACCGCCAGCACCCGGATTGGTCAGGTATGCGGTCGGTTTTTTTTCTTTGTTTTCGCACTCGGCTTTTACGCCGTTGCCGCCCGCCCCGCCCTGGCCGCCCGCGCCCCCGCCCCCACCGGTCCCGCCGTTGCCGCCTGCCCCTCCCCTCAGTTGGTCGCCCTGGAAATAATCGCTGTCGAGCGTGACCGTGCCCGCGTTGTCTATGGCCCCGCCCTGGACCGCCGGCGCGTTGGCCGCGGCGCTGCCGATGATCCCGCCGCTGCCGCCCGCGGTGCCGAAGCCGCCAGCGGCGCTGAGTTCTTCTCCAACATAATTTGCGCCGTTTTTGCCTTCCGTGCCGCCTTTTTCGAAGGCGGATTCCTTTTCTTCTTCCAGGGCTTCTTCGCCCGATTCGCCCGCTTCGCTCTTTTCGCCGGTGAGCTTGGCCTTGCCGGCGGAGACGCCGCTGGGGCCGGTGGTCGTTGCGCTCAGGGCGATTCCCTGGAGGGTCAACGAGCCGCCTTTGGCGATGGTGAACAGCCGCGAGTGGCCGTTGTGTTCGTTCTCAAAGGTCGGCAGTGTGCCCGGTTGGGCGATGAGGGTGACGCTCTTTTCGGAAGGGACTTTGAATCCTTCGGCCAGCTTGTCGGAGGGGAGTTCCTTCGGCTTGGGAACCGGGATCTGTGGGTATTCGAAGCATTCGAGGACGTAGGTGCCGCCCTTTTCGACCGCCTTTTCGATCGCTTGAGTCGTCTTCTTCGGTTCCGATCCGCACTTGATCGCGGTCGATTCTTCTGCGATAGCCGGGCTGACCGACGACGCACCCACGCCAAGAAGCGCGAGCGACATCGCCCCAGCCGTCCACCACCGCCACAAGCGCCTTTGCACGGGCGAATCCTACCTGAACCGTCCGTCGCGTCTAATCGAGCCGCCTTGTCCTGACGATCAAGCGTAGATGCCCCAAGAGAAACGTGAGGCTTGCAACCCACTCGCTCTGTGTTATTGTTAACCATATGGCTAACAGTGCCCTTCTAGACCGCGCCTTCGTCGCCTGCTCGCACCCGATCCGCCGCGGCATCCTCGAGCGCCTTGCCGGCGGAGAGATGACCGTAGGCGAGGCGACCGGCGACTTCGGCGTGTCCAAGCCCGCGATCAGCAAGCACCTGAAGTTGCTGGAGGACGCGGGCGCGATCACACGCGTGATCGACGGTCGCACGCACCGTCTGCAGTTGCGCGAGCAGCCGCTGGACGAGGCGTACGCATGGATGACAAATCAGCGCGAGCTGTGGGAGCGAAAGCTCGACACAGTCGATCAGTACCTGCGCGAGCAGAGAGAGCACCAATAGTCCCAGCGGGTAGCGCCACAGCAAGAGAACAACCCAGCGAAGGAGTCGAAATGACCGAGATAACCAAGCCCAGCGAGACCAGCCTGCGCCTGCAGCGCACCTATGACGCCCCCGCCGAGGACGTATTCGACGCGTGGACCAACCCCGAGGTGCTGCGACGCTGGTGGAAGGCGAATCCCGCGTGGATCACGCCCGTCGCCGAGGTCGATCTGCGTGTCGGTGGGCGCTATCGCATCTCGATGGAAGACCCCGAGAGCGGCAAAAAATACACGGCGGGAGGCGAGTACAGCGAGGTGAGCCGCCCCAATCGGCTCGTCTATAGCTGGCAGTGGGAACAGGAAGATGGCGAGCTCGGCCACCTGAGCACCGTGGCGGTCGACTTTCGCGGCGAGGGGAAGCGAACGACGGTCGTGCTCGAACACACGGGCTTCGAGTCACTGGAGTCTCGCGACTCGCACGGACACGGCTGGCAAGGCGTGTTGGAGGCATTCCAGACACATCTGAACGAGCGTGCCGCACAGACCTCCTGACAGACGCTCGCAATGCCATTCGGGGGCGCAAAAGGCACTCCCAATGGCAACGAGGACAGAACTCACATACAAACCGACAGAAGGAGCAAGAAGATGGCGAACTATCTGCTGGCATACACAGGCGGCGGCATGGCGGCAACAGAGGCCGAGCGCGAACAGGCGATGGCCGCCTGGGGACAGTGGTTTGGAAAGCTCGGCTCGGCGGTGGTCGCGCCCGGTAACCCGGTCGGCGCATCCACGTCCGTGAGCGCGTCAGGAAGCAACGGTGCGGCGGGGTCCGGCCTGACCGGCTACTCAGTCATAACCGCCGACAGCCTCAACGCAGCGGTGGGTCTTGTCACCGACTGCCCGATCATCGCCGCGGGCGGCAAGGTGGACGTGTACGAGACGATCGAGGTAATGTAGCCACTCCGCGTCCTGTGTGCGGGACGGTCGCCACGAGCGCATGCAGGCGGCCGTCCCGGTAGGGTTCCGACGCCCCGTCCCCAAGCAACCAAGGACGCGATGAGATTCTTCGAGTTTGAGGCGCGCGAGGTAGTCAAGCGCGCCGGTATCCCCGTAACCGACTACGGCTTCACCACAGACCCAGCGGAGGCCAAGCAGATCGCCGAGCGCATCGGCGGTCCCACCGTGATCAAGTCGCAGGTGCTGACCGGCGGGCGCATGAAGGCCGGCGGCGTGAAGTTCGCCGACACGCCCGAGCAGGCCGAGGAGTACGCGCGCGACATTCTCGCCCTGGAGATCAATGGCCACATGCCGCGCGGCGTGCTGGTCGATCCGAAGGCCGAGGTTGCCCAGGAGTACTACGCGGGAGTCGTGTGGGATGGCATTCGCAAGCAGCCAGTGATGATCTTCTCGCCCGTCGGCGGGATCGACATCGAGCAGGTCGCCGAGGAGCAGCCCGATAAGGTGGGGCGCCGCCATTTCTCCAACATCCTGCCTTTCGGCGACTTCGAGGCCAAGGAGGTGATCGCCGCCACCGGCGTGACTGGCTCGGCCCTCAACAAGCTTGTCCCGATCCTCACGCGCCTGGCAAAGCTGTTCGTGGAGAACGACATGACCTTGGCCGAGATCAACCCGCTCGGGCAACTCAAGGATGGATCGTTCGTGGCGCTCGACGCGCACATGGACATCGAGAACGAGGCCAGAGGCCGTCACAAGAAGCTGCTCAAGGATCTCGGCGTCGGGGACGAGGAGACCCGCCAGGCACGCGAGGCGACACCCTTCGAGCTGGCGGGCGAGGAAGTCGACGCCACCGACCACCGCGGCGTCGCCGGCAATGTGACCGAGTTCGACGGCAACCTCGGCTTGGTGATCGGCGCCGGCGGCGGCTCGCTGACACTGTTCGACGCGGTCAGGGCCCACGGCGGCAAGCCCGCCAACTACTGCGAGATCGGCGGCAACCCCTCCGTCGCCAAGGCCTGCGGACTCGCGAAGCTCGTTCTACAAAAGCCGGGCGTTGACAAGATCGCAGTGATGATGTCGATCGTCTCCAACACACGCGTGGACATCGTCGCACGCGGCGTTATCAAGGCCTGCCTGGAGCTGAACATGGACCCGTCTGAGAAGATCGCGATCTTCAGGATCCCGGGCGCCTGGGAGGAGGAGGGCTTCAAGATCCTCGAGAAGTACGGCGTCGACTACGCCGACCGCTCCGTCTCCCTCAACGAGGCCGCACGCAGAGCGGTCGAGAAGATTAAACCCCACCCACCCGTTGCGGCATGAGAAGCCCAGATTCGGACCCAAGGGCACTGCCGCGGGACAGGACGTCCCGCGCCCACGGCCTCGGCGCGAGTCCGAGACGCGCGGACGATCCCAAAAACACAACCCCCCTCTCGATATGAGCATTCTGATAGACGCAAACACGACGTTCATCGTCCAGGGCATCACCGGCCGCGAGGCCGTCAACCTCACGCGTGAGTGCCTCGACTACGGCGCCGGCGCGAAGGTCGTCGGCGGCGTCACGCCTGGACGCCTGGGCCGTGATGTGCACGGGGTGCCTGTGTTCGACACGGTCGCCCAGGCCGTAACTCATCACGGCGAGCCGATCTACGGCTCGGTCGTGACGGTCCCCCCCGCCTTCACCAAGGACGCCGTATTCGAGGCGATCGAGAACGGGATCAAGCTGATCGTGATCGTCACGGAGCGCATCCCGCGCCGCGACGTAGCCGAGATGGTCGAGCTGGCGACGCTCAGAGACGCACGCATCATCGGGCCGAACTGCCTCGGCATCATCGTCCCCGACGTGATCAAGATGGGCGGCATCGGCGGCCCGGCGCGCAACGCCGCGCAGGCCTACACCCCCGGCCCGATCGGCGTGATCTCGCGCTCGGGCGGCATGACCACCGAGATGTCCTCGACGCTGAGCGCCGCCGGACTCGGTCAATCAACCGCCGTGTCAATCGGCGGCGATGCGATCATCGGCTCTTCCTACGCCGAGCTGATGCCGCTGTTCGAGGCCGACGAGCAGACGCAGGGGATCGTGATCTACACCGAGCCTGGTGGCCGCATGGAGGCCGAGCTTGCACGCTGGGTCACCGAGAACAAATCGCGCCTGCCGATCGTCGCGTTCATGGCGGGACGCTTCATGGACGAGATGCCCGGCATGAGCTTCGGCCACGCCGGCACGATCGTTGAAGGTAAGGAGGACACGGCCAGCGAGAAGATCGCGCGTCTTGCACAAGCCGGGATCACTGTGGCCGAGCGCATCGAGGACATACCCGGGCTGATTCAGTCCAAGATCTCCGAGAGGAGCCCAGCATGAGATCCGATGGGACCTTCATCGCCGTCGAGGTCGATGATCGAGCAGCTGCCGACTCCGCGCTCGCGCTCAAGCTCAGCGACGCCTGCCCCGTCGACATCTTCGCCCAGACTGAGAACGGTGGCGTGAGTATCGTCGAGAAGAACCTCGACGAGTGCGTGCTCTGCGGGCTGTGCCTGGCTGCGGCGCCAGAGGGCGCAGTCAGCATCATCAAGCTTTACGACAACGACGCGGTGCTCACCAGCGCATAAGCATCAAACCGACGGTGACCCCTGGGCCGACGGTGACCATCAAGCCCAGATCGCCGGCTTGCGGTTTGCGCAGGTCTACCGCGCGCTGCATCACGTAGAAGATCGACGGCGTGCCCATGTTGCCGCGTTCGGCGAGCACGTCATAGCTGGCGGCGACATCCTCATGCGAGAGTTCGAGCGCTTCCTCCACGCTCTCGATGATGCGCCGTCCGCCCGGGTGTACGAGCCAATGGTCGATCGCCTCACGTTCCAAGCCATTGAGGCCCAGGAAATCGTCGACCAACTCTAGTAGCCCTTCGCTGGCAACATCAGGGAGCTCACGGATCAAGTGCAGATAGCTGTCCTCGGGTGTTAGCTGCATCCGCACCGCGCCGAGTGTGCCAGCCACCTGATGGACCTTGGATGCGAGCACCACCGGGCCGGCGGCCTGTGTGGGCGCCTCGTCGAACCCGATTAGCGCCGCTGCACAGCCGTCGCCGAAGATCGACGAGCCGACCGTCTTGCTGCGTGCGTCGTCCTCGGCCGCCCCCATGAGGATGCCGGTCATGCTCTCCGCCGCGACGACGAGCGCCTTCTTGCCGGGCCACTCGCGCAGAGTCTGCGAGGCGAGCCGTATCAGCGGCACAGCGCTGGCACAGCCCACGCCGACGATGTGGTACTTGTCGGTGGACGGGTCCATCTCGTAGTGGTCAACGAGCCGGTGGGCGATCGTGGGACCGCCGAGCGAGTAGAGCGTGGCGCTCACGACCACGCCGATCTCCCGCGGATCGACTTCGAGCTCGTCGATCGCCCGCACCGCATAGCCGAGCAGATGCTCCTCGATCGCCGGGGTGCGACCCTGAACGGTGGTTGCGAGGAACTCGTCGGTCAGCGTCAAGCTGCGCCGTTGCACACCGCAGCGGCTGAAGATGCGCTGCGCGAACTCATCGCCTGAGAGGCCGAGCAGGCCGAGCACGTCCTGTTGGCTGAACGATGTCTCGGGGCCGGCCAGCGCCAGGCGGCTAATGTGCGGGAGCCTGGGGCTCTGATCGTCCCATGCAAGTGGCTGCTCTCTCAAGCCGGGGAGGTCGGCTATAGCCTTCAAGATGGACCCCCTGGAGTCGCTTGGTTCATAGGACGGATGAGTGGGCCGGACGAAATACGAGGATACGTGAGCAACCCGTCGGCACCGGCGAAAGAGCGGCGCCTGGGAGGCTTTTCTTCATAGACTCTTCATCCTATCGACATGTTTCTTCACAAACCCTTCGACAGGCGTCCATGATTAGCCTGCAGGGACTACAACACCCATGGAGCCTGGAGGGAAGCAGATGAAGGTGATCGGAGCCGGAATGCCGCGCACGGGCACGCTGACGCAGAAGGTGGCGCTCGAGACGCTCGGCTTCGAGCCTTGCTACCACTGGGTCAACGTCATCGCCGACCTCGACCAAGTTGGCGTGTGGAACCGCGCGCTCGACGGTAGCGAACCTTGGAACGAGGTGTTCGGCAACTCCCAGGCCACGGTGGACTGGCCCGGTGGCTACTTCTGGCGCGAGCTGATGGACTTCTACCCGGACGCCAAGGTGCTGCTCAGCGTGCGCGACCCTGAGAAGTGGGAGCCCAGCTTCCGCGAGACGATTTGGAACATGTGTTACGGCGAGTCGCTGATTCGCCTGCTCTCAAGCGCCCGCGGCCAGGTCGATCCGCGCTGGGCTCGCTATTTGAAGCTGGTCGAGCGCATGTTCTGGATCGAGCAGGCGCCGTTCGCCGCCGGGCACGAGCTACCCGAGCAGCTGATCGCCGGGTTCGAGCGCCACAACGAGCTTGTCAAGAGCGACTGTGCCACCCGAGCGGCTGCTCGTATGGAACGTGAGCGAAGGTTGGGAGCCGCTGTGCGAGTTCCTCGAGGTGCCCGTGCCGGCCGAGCCGCTGCCGCACGTCAACGACCGCGAGACCTTCCTCGGGCGCGTGATCGACGGCGCGCTTGGGGCGCTGCAGACGTGGCGCGCCGAGGAGGCCGAAGCACTGAAGTCCGCGACGGCTTAGTGCCCTGGCTGCCCACTCGGGACGCTAGCGGCCGTCTGGCATGAGCAGAACCAGCTTCGTCATCGCCCTGCTTGCAGTCGCGGCGGTGATCGCCGTGGCAGTAGTGCTGGCCACAGGCTCGTTGTCAGGCACGGGTCACAAAGCGGGCACGCCCAACGCCGCATCGCCATCGTGCCTGCCGACAACGCTGAGCCACAGCGCCAAGCTGGCAGGGCTACCGGTCGATGTGACGCCAGCACCGGGAACCGATACGGCCAACCCGCATACGCAGATCAGCTTCCTAGGCGTAGCGACTGCGCAGATCCAAGATGTCTCCGTCGTCGGAGAACACAGCGGGCATCATTCTGGCGAGCTCCACGCCTACTCCCAAGGCGACGGCGCGAGCTTCGTGCCCGACACCCCCTTCAACGTCGACGAGCGGGTGACAGTGAGCGCCACCATCGGCACCGGTCGATCCAGGGCAACCGGGACCAGCCAATCCGTGGCGAGCGCGAACGGCAAGCGGGTCTCCTTCAGCTTTCGCGTTGACACCCCCTACTCGACGGCGAGCGCACAGCCGTTTCCCAACCCGCAAGCCGCACCGGCCGACTACCAGAGCTTCGACACGCTGCCCGGCGTTCAAGCCCCGATCCTGAGCGTCACCGTGCCCGACCGAGATCCCGCGGCAGGCGACATCCTCACGACTAACGGACCCGGGCCGGGCCAGTACGGACCGCTGATCTACACGCCCCAAGGTCGACTCGTGTGGTTTGACCGTCTGCCGGGAGGCGAAACCGCCGAGAATCTGAACGTGCAGGACTACGAGGGTCAGCGCGACCTGACCTTCTGGCGAGGCAAGGTGCTGTCGCTCGGCTTTGGCCAGGGCGAAGACGTCGTTGTGAACTCCCATTACCAGACAGTCGCAAGGGTCCCCGGGGGCAACGGCCTGCAGGCCGATCTGCACGACTTTCAGATCGCCCCTCACGGCATCTCCTACACGACTGCCTTCAACGCGATCCGCTGCGATCTGAGCTCGGTTGGCGGAGCCCGCAACGGGGTAATCCTGGACACCGCCGTGCAGGAGATCGATATGAAGACCGGGCTCGTGCGTTGGGAATGGCACAGCGTCGACCATGTGGCCGCCTCGGAGTCCGAGACCCCCGCTCCAACGAGCGCGACGCCTTGGGACTGGTTTCACGTCAACTCGATCGACCTCCAGCCCGACGGGAACATCTTCATCTCGGCGCGCAGCACCTGGGCCGGCTATCAGCTGGAAGGCAGCAGCGGCAACATCCTCTGGCGCCTGGGCGGCCTGAAGAGCTCCTTCAAGATGGGCCCGGGTACCGAAACCGCCTGGCAGCACGACGGACGCATCCTCTCCAGCGGCGAAGTCACCTTCTTCGACGACGGCTCGAACCCGCCCATCCACCAGCAGTCGCGTGGCCTGCGGATCGCGCTCGACTTCAAGGACACACGAAGCGCACCTCATCGCGGCATACACGCACCCCGACCCCCCCTTGCTCACCCCAAGCCAGGGCAACATGCAGACGCTGGCCGACGGCAACGCGGTGGTGGGCTACGGCGGGGTGCCGGCGATCAGCGAGTTTGCCCCGGGAGGTGCGCTGCTATTCGACGCCCACCTGCCCTTCGACATGTCCTTCTATCGTGCGTTCCGCTTCCCCTGGAGCGGACGTCCCTCCACTTCGCCGACTGTGCTGGCCAACTTGAACAACACCGGCGAAGAGACGATCGTGCACATGAGCTGGAACGGCGCCAGCGAAGTCGCCTCTTGGCGCGTGCTTGCCGGACAACGTCCCGGATCACTCACGTCCCAGACCACTATCCCTGCGAGCGACTTCGAAAGCTCGACGATCCTGCCCAAGAAGTACGCCTACGCGGCAGTGCAGGCGCTGGACGCGACAGGCAACGTGCTCGGCAGCTCGAAGCCTGCCAAGGTCAGCACGTACGCCGCGGCGTTGCCTAGCACCCGGAACTCAGGGTGAGCGCCTTCTCTAATAAGCCGGTTTTGTGGAGTGCTTGTGCGGAGCCGTGCCCGAGGTGCTCGTCGTGCCGCTCGTCTGCGTGGAGGTCGAGCTGCTGGTTGTTTTACCGCCGCACCCTGCCACCGTCAACGTGGCCGCGAGGACGGCCAGCAGCGTTAGCATGGCGGCCAGTGACGTTCGTTTCATCGGCCGGCCTCCTGTCATCGCTCACGGACTTCGGCGCCCACCCTACCAGGCGTCGGCAACGCCAATCCTGACATGAGCACCGTGACGCCGACAAACCCGGGAGCGATGGGCGCCGAACCCTCCAAGCGCCGGTTTGGCTCGCGCGAGGCTTGGCTGCTTGGCGTCTGCTGCGTTGCCCAGTTCATGGTCATCCTCGACCTGAGCATCGTCAACGTGGCGCTGCCTTCAATCCAGTCGGGGCTTGGCTTCTCAGCGCCCGAACTGCAGTGGATCGTCGACGCCTACGCGATCACATTTGCCGGCTTCTTGATGCTCGGCGGCCGCGCGGCCGATCACTTCGGCCAGCGCCGCATGTTCGTCATCGCGCTGCTCGTGTTCGGGCTCGCCTCGCTGGCCGGAGGGCTCGCGACGGACCGCGCGACGCTGATCCTCGCTCGCGCGGCGCAGGGCTTCGGCGGGGCGTTGATGGCAGCGTGTTCGCTGGCGGTCATCACATCCTCGTTTGCGCCAGGGCCAAAGCTCAACCGCGCGATTGGCGCGTGGGCGGCGATGAACGGGCTCGGCGGCGCCGCCGGGATGCTGTTCGGCGGGCTCATCACGCAAGAGCTCAACTGGCGCTGGGTGCTGCTGATCAACCCGCCGATCGGGATCGCCGCCGCGATCGTGGCCTACGCGGTCGTGAGCGAGCGCCGCCGCGCCCCAGGACGCACTTTCGACCTCGCTGGCGCGTTGACGCTCACGATCGGCCAAATGATTCTGGTGTTCGGCGTGGTCGAAGCCGGCTTGGCGGGTTGGGACACGTTCGCAGCGCTCGGGCCAATCGTCATCGGCATCGCCCTACTCGGCGTCTTCGGCGTGATCGAGACGCGCGTGGCAAAGGATCCACTGATCCCCTTCAAGGAGTTGACCAAGCCGCTGCGGATCGCCAACAACATCGTGCTGCTTTTCAGCGCGTCACTGTTTCCGATGTGGTTCGTCAGCTCGCTCTACCTGCAACAGGTGCTCGGACTCTCGCCGCTAAATACGGGCCTGATCTTCCTGCCGATGACGTTGATGATCATGCTGGTCGCCTCGCGTACCGGCAAGCTCGTCAGCCGCTTCGGTGTGCGTCCCGTGCTCGGCGGCGGGCTGATCATGTTGACGGGGGGAATGCTGCTGCTCTCGAGGATCGGTGCCAGCGGCAGCCCGATCGTGTACATCATGATCCCTGGACTTTTGACGGCGGCGGGGATCGCGATGTCGATCGTTCCCTCGACGATCGCCGCAACCCAAGGCGCCAAGGAGGGCCAGGCTGGGCTTGCCTCGGGCCTAGTCAACACCTCGCGCCAGATCGGTGGCGGGCTCGGGCTGGCGGTGCTTGTCACGCTGGCTACTCAGCACTCCAGTCATCTGATCGGCACCGGCGCGCTCGTGCCACAGGCGCTTACCGACGGCTTCCGACTTGCCTACCTGATCGGCGCCGGCCTGGCCGCGGCGGCGGCATTGGTCACGTTCACGGCGCTGCCCAAACCCGTGCCGGCGGAGGCCCCTGGAACTGGACCCGATCTGGGAGCGGGACCGGCTGGTGGAGCGACTATCGAGACACGGCGTGCCACCCGACGATTCGCGGCAGTGATCGCACTCGTCGTCGTCGCCTTCGTCGCGCTCGACCTTGCCTTCGCCGGCTCGCACGGCGCTCCGGTTGGCGCTTACACCACCAAAGGCGCCTACAGCTTTGTCACCGAGCCAACGCTTCACCCGCCAAAGCTCCACAAGGACGGGCCCACGTTCACCGGCGAGCTGGCCAGCGGCTACATCTTCACCGCCAACTTCTACAACCTTAACTACCCCCCGCTCGTTGGCCAGAGCGGACCATTGATCCTCGACCACAACCTGCAGCCCGTCTGGTTCCAGCCCGTTCCCGAAAAAGTCGTCGCCTCCAACTTGAGCCTGCAGACCTACGAAGGCAAGCCGGCGCTCGCATGGTGGCAAGGGGTTGTCACGAACACCGGCCAAACCGAGAGCGGCGAAGACGTGGTGGTCAACCAGCACTATCAGCCGGTCGCGCGGTTGAAAGGCGCGGATGGATGGGTGCTCACACTGCACGAGCTGGTGGTTAGCGGCGAAGACGCCTGGGTCACAGCCAACAAGAACGTTGCCAAGGACCTGTCGAGCTACGGCGGCGCATACAACGGCGCGCTGATCGACTCGGCCGTGCAAGAGTACAACCTCAAGACCGGCAAGCTGCTGCGCAGCTGGGACGCGCTCGATCACATCCCGCTGGACGACTCCTACGCCAGCGTGCCTACCAACGGTTTTCCCTGGGACGCCTACCATGTCAACTCCATCGCCCTTACCGGCAATGGTGACTTCCTCGTCTCGATGCGTAACACCTGGGCCGCCTATCTGGTCAACATCGCAAGCGGCCAGACAGAATGGACGCTCGGCGGCAAGAAATCGAGCTTCACGTTCGGCCCCGGCGCCGACTTCCAATGGCAGCACGACGTTGCCTTTGGGGTGGGTGGGCATTCCGATTCCACGGTCACGATGTTCGACGATCACTGCTGTCAGCTGACCGGTGGAGGCACATCGGTCCCGGCGACAGGGGCCTCTCGCGGGCTCGTGCTCAACTTGAACCACAGCGCACGTACGGCCACGCTTGTAGCTCAGTACCCCGGCGGGAACAAGTTCGAAACCGAATACATGGGCGACACACAGCCGCTGGCAAACCGCAACACATTCGTCGGCTGGGGCTCGGAACCGTACTTCTCGGAGTACGGGCCCTCGGGTCAACAGCTGCTGGAGGCGAACTTCCCTGGACCCGATCTGAGCTACCGCGAGACGCTGGAGCCGTGGGTCGGCAAGCCACTCACCGCACCCGCGGGAGCCGCTCGCCAAGCCGGCGGCAAGACGACGGTGTACGTGAGCTGGAACGGCGCGACCGAAGTCGTGTCCTGGCGGGTACTAGCCGGATCGACCGCCGGTAGACTGAGCGCCGTTGCAAGCGCCGCCAGGTCTGGGTTCGAGACGGCGGTCCCAGTGCCATCGAGCTACAAGAGCTTCGAGGTTGAGGCGCTCAATGCCAAGGGCCGGGCGATCGGAGCTTCTCAGCCATTCACATCGCAGGGGGATACATGAGGATACGCGCGGCAATAACCACGATGGCGGCGGCGCTGACGCTGTGCATGGGACTGGCGGCATGCGGCGAAGCAAGCTCCTCGCATCCAGCGGTGAACGCGCTGACGCCGACAGCCGACAAGGCCGAGGCCCAGGCCAACGCTGTCGCCATCTCGCCGCTGCCGGGAACCGAGGACGCGTCCCCCGACACGCAGATCAGCTTCCTCGGCGAATCCGGCACCACCGTGGCCGACGTGAGCGTGGTGGGCTCGCGCAGCGGCAACCACTCCGGCAAACTCGAGCGCTACTCGACGGGCACGGGAATGAGCTTCATTCCCAACTCGCCGTTTCAGGCCGGAGAGCAAGTGGCCGTCCACGCCCTCGTCGGCGTCGGCTCCGGGACGCCCGAAAAGCCGGTGACGACCGTGTTCACCGTCGCTCACCAGGCAGTCGTGAGCCAGGAAGAGTTCCCCAACAACCCGGGCGACTCGCACGACGTGCAGCACTACGCCTCGGACCCCACGCTGACACCATCCACCGTGAAGTTGACGACGCCCGCCCAGCCTGAGGCCTCCCCTGGAGACCTATTCCTCGCGCCCTATCAGGGCGAGGGCTCGCCTGGGCCGATGATCTCAGAACAGGACGGCGCGCTTGTCTGGTTCCACCCGCTACCGGCTGGCTACGAGTCGACCAACTTCCAGGTGCAGCAGTACCAGGGCAAGCCGGTGCTCACATGGTGGCAGGGGCGCATCCTAAAGGTCGGCTTCGGCCAAGGAGAAGACGAGATCTACAACACCTCCTACCAACCCGTCACCAAAGTGAGGGCGGGCAACGGCTACAAGGCCGACCTGCACGTGATCTCGCTGACCCCACAGGGCACCGCCTGGATCGACTCGTTCGACCCGATCCACATGAACCTCAGCTCCGTGCACGGCGCGTCCAACGGCATCTTGACCGACTCGGTCGTGCAGGAGATCGACGTCAGGACCGGCCTGGTCATGTGGGAGTGGCACGCGCTCGGGCACATCCCGCTGCACGACTCCTACAACACCGTCCCGAGCAACGGCTACCCCTGGGATTACATCCACATCAACTCGATCGACCCGGGCACCTCCGACGACGTGCTGCTCTCCGCTCGCAACTCGTGGGAGCTGTACGACGTGAACATCGGGACCGGCGCCTTCAACTGGCAGCTTGGCGGCGGCCATTCGGACTTCAAGCTTGGCCCGGGCACGCGAACCTACTGGCAGCACGACGCCGAATGGCAGCCCGGCGGTCTGATCTCCGTGTTCGACAATGGTTCGACTCCGCCCAAGGAGAAGCAGTCGCGCGGCGTGCTGCTCAAGCCCGACTACACGAACAAGACCGTGTCGCTCGTGAAGGCGTTCACGAACCCGACAAAGACGCTGCTGGCCCCGGCGCAGGGTAACCTGCTCAAACTCCCCGAAGGCAACTGGCTGATGGGCTACGGCAACCTGCCCAACTTCACCGAGTACGACGCGGCCGGCAGGGTGCTGCTCGACGGCGAGCTGGGGCTGGGCGTGCAGGACTTCCGCACCTATCTCTCCCCTTGGAGTGGGCATCCGACGACATCGCCGACGATCGTCGCCAAACGCAACGGCGCGAGCATCACAGTGCTGACGAGCTGGAACGGCGCCACGGAAGTTACCTCATGGCAGCTGCTCGCCGGCAGCTCGCCCAGCTCGTTGACAGCGCTCTCCACCATGCCCAAGAGTGGCTTTCAAACGGATGCGACACTGACAAGTAGCGCGACGTATGTTGAGAGCCATGCGCTCAACTCAAGCGGCAGCGTGATCGGCAGCTCAGCCCCGTACAAGGTCCCGTGAGCCGGCAGCCGGCCCAGACGACCCCTGTCAGCGATATGGTATGTAGACCGTGAGCGAAAACTTCTCACTGATCGTGATGTGCGTCTTCATGCTGGCCTCGCTGGCGTTCTTGGCCCAGCAGATCCTGGCGTACCACTAGACGCCCGCTGAGCGGCGCCATACTGCGTCCTTAGTCGCTCATGTGCAAAGCACATTTCGCGAATTGCCTGTGCCCCGAAGGGGTACGTCCTTGTCTGGCTTGCTCAGCGAACGTCTAGACGCTCTTAGGTGAATAAAGGCGGGGTATGCGTGCGGGTTAGGAGTGCTTGCGAGCTGTCTTTAGCCGTTCGCGTTCCTGATGCTTGTCGACGACCGTCGGAGATCAGCTTCAGGAACTGGGTGGGTCCCGTGGCCTTGGCCTTGCCGTAGGTGAAGGCCTCGATCCAGTCGGGGACCTTGCCCTCGGCGGCCATCACGTTGAAGAACTCGCGGCGCATTTCGACGTTGATGCGCGCGTCGGCGGCGGGGCCCTTGGTCACCTGTGCCTCGGGCATCTGCAGACGAAAGTGCTGAACGTCGCCGCGACCGTGCAGCTCCACCCCGACGACGAGCTTCATCGGCGCGAGCGCCGGCACTTCCTCGACGAAACGCCGCGCGGCGGTCTCGATCAGGGTCTTCGCGTCGCCGCTCATCAGATCTTGTGGCGCTGCAGCAGCTTCTTGCCGATCACCATGCGCTGGATCTCCGAGGTGCCCTCGCCGATCAACAGCAGCGGCGCGTCGCGGTAGAGGCGCTCGATCTCGTACTCCTTGGAGTAGCCGTAGCCACCGTGGATCCGGAAGCACTCCTCCACGCAGAAGCGGCCGGCCTCGGAGGCGAACAGCTTGGCCATGCCGGCCTCCAGGTCCGAGCGCTCGCCGGCGTCCTTCAGGCGCGCCGCGCGCAGCGTGAGCAGCCTGGCCGCGTCGACCTGGGTGGCCATGTCGGCGAGCTTGAACTGGATCGCCTGGTGCTCGGCGATCGGCTTGCCGAAGGTCTTGCGCTCCTGGGAGTAGCGCAGCCCCAGCTCGAGCGCGCGCTGGGCGATGCCGACGCCGCGGGCGGCGACGTTGACGCGGCCGACCTCCAGCGCGTCCATCATCTGCGCGAAGCCCTTGTTGAGACCAGCGTCCTCGCCGCCGAGGATGTTCTCGGCCGGACAGCGATAGCCATCGAACACGAGCTCGGTCGACTCGACGCCCTTGTAGCCCATCTTTTTGAGCTTCTCCGGCACGATCAAGCCGGCATAGTCGCCTGTGTTCTCAGAGACTCCACCCTCCTTCTCGGCGATGAAGCAGGTGAAGCCCTTGTGACGCGGTTGGGCGTCGGGGTCGGTCTTGACGAGCACGAACACGAGATCAGACATCAGGCCGTTGGTGACCCACATCTTCTGTCCGTTGATCTCGTACTTGCCGTCCTCGCCCTTCTTGGCAGCGGTCTTGATCGCCTGCACGTCGCTGCCCAGCTCGGGCTCGGACAGCGAGAAGGCGGCGCGGATCTCGCCGGTGGCCATGCGCGGCAGGTACTTCTGCTTCTGCTCCTCGGAGCCAAACTTCATCAAGAGGTAGGAGCCGATGAAATGGGTGTTGATCACGCCCGAGATCGAGATCCAGCCGCGCGAGAGCTCCTCTACGATCATCGCGTAGGTCGTGAGGTCGAGGCCCATGCCGCCGTACTCCTCGGGAATCGTGACCCCGAACAGGCCGAGCTCCTTCATCTGCTCGACGATCGGCTCGGGGAACAGGTCCTCGTGGTCGTAGTGCTCGGCGTTGGGGAGGATCTGCTCGTCGGCGAACTGATGCACCATCTCGGTGATCGCCTTCTGCTCGTCGGTCTTCTCGGTAAAGGGGGCTGGGGCTACGGCCATTCGTGCGGCTCCAAGGTCGGGAATCGGGCGGTCCTTGCAGGATACCTGGGCGTGGCGAGACAAACTGGTTCGCGCACCGGCTAATCGACCCGGCCTGGCAGACTGCGAGCGCGTGAACTTCGCATTTGACCTCTTGCAAGCCCAACCGCCGGACCGGCTCGCGCTGGTCGAGCTGGCGCGCGACGGCGCCCGGCGCGAGTGGAGCTTTGGCGAGGTGGAGCAGCGCAGCGCAGCGATGGCCGGGGCATCTGTGCGCCAGCGCGGCGTCGGCCGCGGGGACGTGGTGATGACGCTGATCGGCAACCGGCCCGAGTGGGTGTGGGCGATGATGGCTGCTTTCGCATCGGCGCCGTCGTGCTGCCGTGCACCGAGCAGCTGCGCGCCAAGGACCTGCGCCTGCGCCTGGGCGTCGCCAGCCCGTCGCTGATCGTGGCCGACGAGCGCAACCGCGAGCAGATCGAGGCGGCTGCGCCGGAGTGTCCGGTCATGTGGGTGGGAGGCGGACGAGGCTCTGGCGGCGGGGGCGAGACGCGGCGAGCGATGCTTCCCAAACGGGGCTCCCCCCGCGCGCGCAGGGGGCAGGCCGTTTCGAAGAGTCCCCCAACCCCGAGCCCAGCGGTTGCTTGGATGCTGCCCAGACCGAAGGCCCCTCTCGCGCGCGCGGAACAGGCCATTTTCAGACGCCCCCACCCCACGCCGAGCTTGACGCCACAGACCCGGCCCTGATCACCTTCACGAGCGGGACTGCCGGCGAACCCAAGGCCGTCGTTCACGGCCAGCGCTATCTCTACGGTCAGCGCGTGCAAGCCGAGCATTGGCTCGGCGCAGAACAGGGCGAGCTGGTTTGGTGCACGGCGGCCAGCGGCTGGAGCAAGTCGGCTCGCAACGTCTTCATGGCGCCCTGGCTGATGGGTGCGCCTGCCTTGCTACACGATGCGCGCTTCGATCCGCACGAGCGTCTCGACCTGATCGAGCGGGAGCAGGTGAGCGTGCTTTGCATGGCCCCCACCGAGTACCGCGTGATCGCCAAGCGAGCAGAGCTGCGTGCGCTTGCCGAGCCTGCAAGGGGATGGTCGCAGCCGGCGAGGCGCTCAACCCCGAGGTGCTGAAGGTCTGGCGGGACGCCACGGGGCTGGACATCCGCGACGGCTACGGGCAGACCGAGACGGGACAGATGACTGGCACGGGGATTGGCGTGCGTGCCCGTCCCGGATCGATGGGGCAGGCACTGCCCGGCACGCGGTTGAGCGTGATCGACGGCGAGCTCGTGGCTGACCCGCGGAGCGTGCCGACGTTCTTCCTTGGGTACTTGGGAGAGGACGTGCGACGCGAGCCGGACGGGAGCTGGACGGTGCAGGACCGCCGCGACGGCGGCAGCTGGCACACAGGCGATCGAGTCCGCGAAGACGAGGATGGATACCTGCGCTTCGAGGGCCGGGCCGATGACGTGATCATCTCCGCCGGTTATCGCATCGGTCCCTTCGAGGTCGAGTCGGCGCTCGTCGCCCATCCCGCGGTCGCCGAGGCGGCGGCCGTGGCGGCTCCCGACGAGGAGCGCGGAGCGGTGGTGCGCGCGGTGGTCGTTCTGCGCGACGGCTATGAGCCGTCAGATGCATTGGCGAGCGAGCTGCAGGAGCACGTCAAGCGCGAGACGGCGCCGTACAAGTATCCGCGGATCGTGGATTTCGCGGACGAGCTGCCCAAGACGGCGAGTGGCAAGGTCAAGCGGGCGGAGTTGCGCCAGTTCTGACAGGCGCATGCGGCGCTGTCTCCTAGTCAAGAGCGACGATCGCGTCAATCTCGACCTGGGCACCACGTGGCAAGGCCGCCACACCGACGGCCACGCGTGCCGGGGGCACATCTGGGAAGAACGTCGCGTAGACCTCCCCCACCTCGGCGAACGCCGAGAGGTCGGTCATGTAGACCGTGAGGCGTACCGCGTCTGCAAGCGATGCGCCCGCCGCCTCGCAGACGGCCGTCAGATTCTCCAGGCACTGACGCGCCTGCTCGGCCGCTGTCTCGCCGACCAGCTCGCCGCTTGCGGGATCGAGCGGGATCTGTCCCGAGCAGAACAGCAGAGAGCCGGCACGCGCACCGCATGCGAGTAAGGCCCGATCGCGGCCGGAGCGCCTGACGCGTCGATCGTTTCGACGATTTACGGCCACTGAGGCGCGAGCCTACACGGTTCGCTAGATTCCGACTGGTGCGACGAGCCGCCGGGACACTCGCGAGCACATTCCTGGCTGCGATCGCATGCGCCGCGCTGTGCGTCCGCCGTCGCACAGGCCCAGATCGAATGGAAGCCCTGTGCGGGCACAAACGAAGTCGCGTGCGGCCATCTGACGGTGCCGGTCGACCCAAGCGGGGCGATCCCGGGCACGATCACGCTGGCGATGCGCCGCCATCTCTCCCCGGTCGGCAAGCCAAGACCGCCGTGATCGCGCTCGCCGGCGGGCCGGGCCAGTCGGCATCCCGTTCACGAGCGACTTCGCCCAGATCCTCGGGCCGATCGTCTCGCACGCGCGACCTGATCGTGTTCGACCAGCGTGGCACGGGCCTCTCCCATCCGCTGTCCTGTGCCGCTTTCGAACACCTCAACAGGGGATAACGCCACTCGCGCGTCGTCGATCTGCGCGGGGCAGATCGGGCAGACACGAGGCCTGTACACGACCGCCGACACGGTCGCCGACATCGAGGCGATCCGCCAGGCGGGCGGCTATGAAAAGCTCGTGCTGTACGGGACTACTACGGGACAAAGGTCGCCGAGCGCTACGCCCAGGAGTACCCAGAGCCACGTCGAAGCGCTCGTGCTCGACTCGGTCGTGCCTCCCTCCGGCCGGGACGCGTTCGAGGAACCGACCTTCGCCGCGGTGGGTCGCATCCTGCGCCAGCTGTGCTCGGCAGGCGCATGCGCGCACATCACACCCGAACCGGTGGGCGATCTCGCGCGGCTGGTGAAGCGCATGGGCGGCGGCTCGCTCAGCGGCCGATTCATCGACGACGCAGGGCCATGCCGAACCGGTGCGCATCTCCTCGAACGACCTGCTCGGGATCTTGATGGAGGGCGACTTGGACCCGATCCTGCGCGCCGAATTCCCGGCCGCCGTGCGCTCGGCGCGTGGGCGGCAACACGGCCGCGCTCGCGCGCCTGCTCGCGCGCGCGGAAGCGGCGAAGAAGGTGAAGGCGAAGAAAACCTGAGCGAGGGCTTCGACATGCCGCTGTACTACTCGACGATCTGCGAAGAGAGCGTGTTCCCATGGAATCGCTCGTCGAGCCCACAAAGCGCGCCTGGGCGAAGCCCTTGCCGCGCTGCGCGCACAGCCGGCAAGCGCGTTTGCGCCGTTCACACCGGCCAACGCGCTCGCGCTGAGCGACGTGGTCCCCTGTGCCTCATGGCCGTTTGCCTCGGCCGGACCCGAAGTCGACGAAGCGCCATTCCCGAACGTGCCGACCTTGATCCTGAGCGGCGCCGACGATCTGCGCACGCCGACCGCGAACGCACGCGAGGTGGCGGCCCAGATACCCGACGCGCAACTGCTGGTCGTGCCCAACACGGGCCACTCCGTGCTCGGCGCGGACCCGACCCCCTGCGCACACAACGCCCTGCAAGCGCTGTTCGAGGGCAAGCCGGTCCAACAGTGCAAAGACCGGACACCGCCCGCGCTGGCTTTGCCTACGCCGCTGCCGCCACGGAGCCTGACCGCAGTGCCGCTCACACGGGGCGGTCACGGCAAGGCGGCGCGCACGGTCGATGCGGCCGTCTTGACGCTCGAGGACTGCGAGCCGGCAGCTGCTCTTGACGCTGCTCGGGGAGACCAGTGCGGAATCTGCTCAGGAGACCCGTCGGCGCGAGCCGGCGGTTTGCTTGGCCGGCTGGTGCGGGATCTCCGACGGCACGCAGTTGCTGCACGGCTATTCCTACGTGCCGGGCGTCACCGTGTCAGGCAAGATCTCATCAGGTGTCGCCAAGCTGAGCATCGAGTGGACCGGCAGCCGCGCACGGGACGCTCACGATCGTGCACGGAACGCTCACCGGCATGCTCGCCGGCAAGCACGTCCATCTCACAACTGCCGGAGCGGCCGAAGTCGAGCGCGGCGACTCGACGCTTACCGTCGAGTCGCGTTTGGCCGACCTGACGGCAACACCCGAGCGATTCGCGGCGCTGCGCTCGGCCGGTACGGCAGCGCTCTTGCGCTACGTGCTCGGCTGAAGGCCTCACCAAGATCGAGCCGACGCCTGCCGCCACAGAGGTGGACCAACACACCCTCTGACCAGCCCAGCAGGACCATGGCCATGCACGGCCGCTCCCATTTACGGACGCTTACGAATCTGCCGCTAACGTCTGTCGCTGTGCTGCGGAGGATCTTGACACTTGCGCTCGGCACGCCGCTGCTCACCGTCGCCATCGCCGCGACGCAGGCCGCACCGGCACAGGCGTTGACGTTCTCGCCGTGCTCGACCTCGACCGCAGCCGGCTTCACCTGCGCGACGCTGACCGTGCCGCTCGCCCGCAACGGAGCGGCGCCCGGCACGGTGGGCCTGAGCATCGAGCGCCTGCAAGCCGGCGCCGCGCCGACCGCATACCGCCGTGATCGGGCTGGCCGGCGGCCCAGGCCAGGCGGCGCTGCCGCTGGCCGAGGGGATGGCCAAGGAGATGGCGCCCGCGCTCGGCTCGCGCGACCTGCTCGTGTTCGACCAGCGCGGCACGGGCAGCTCCGGCCCGCTCGCCTGTCCGGCGCTTGAAAGCTCCGCCGAAGTCTTCGGCGCGATCGGGCAGGCCTTTGAACGGTGCGCGCTTCAGATCGGCGCCGCCCGCGGTTCCTATACGACCCAGGAATCGGTGGCCGACATCGAGGCGATCCGCCAAGCCACCGGCTACGAAAAGCTCGTGCTGTTCGGCGTCTCCTACGGCACGAAGGTGGCGCTCGAGTACGCCGAACGCTACCCCCAGAACGTCGAAGCGCTGGTGCTCGACTCGGTCGTGCCACCGGAACGAGACGACCCCTTCTCGGTGGGGATGTTCCAGGCGATGAAGCCGGTATTCGAAGAGCTGTGCTCGGCAGCACGCTTGCGCCGGCATCACCTCCGACCCGCTCGGCGACATCGCGCGCCTGGCGGCGACCCTGCAGAAGCATGCGCTGAACGGCTACGTATACGACGGCTCCGGCCACCGCCACCGCTCGACGCTGTCCAACGTGGACCTGCTCAACCTGATCGGAGCCGGCGACTTGAACCCGGCCCTGCGCGCGCTGCTGCCGGCCTCGGTGCAATCGGCGCTGCACGGCGATCCAGCTCCGCTGCTGCGCCTGAACCTGCTCTCGGAGGGGCTGATCCCGAACTGCCAGGCGACCCATTTGCGAGCGCCAGTCGCAAGCGGAGCGGCAGAGCCCTGTATGGTGGGCGCAAGCCGGCAGGCCACCCCTCGCGAGCGCAAGCCGCTTGCCGGGCACGCCGCTGGCCAGCTCCGGCGGCATCGACGAAGCGCTGTTCGTGGACACAACCTGCGAAGAGGAGTCGTTCCCTTGGCAACGCTCGGCGCCGGCGAGCACGCGGCTGGCCGAAGCGTTGAACGCGCTGCACGCGCTTGCCTCAATCGGACTATTACCCGTTCGACGCGAGCGTCGCCTGGGCCGACAGCGTGCTGCCCGGGTGCGCGCAGTGGCCGAACGTGGCACCGGCGCCCCCGGCCATCGCCCCGCTGCCGAGCGTGCCGACGCTGATCCTCTCCGGCGCCCAGGACCTGCGAACGCCAACTTCGGGAGCGCAGGCGATGGCGGCGCGGATTCCCGGATCTCAGCTGGTCGTGGTGCCTTATACCGGCCACTCGGTGCTGGGCACCGATTTCAGCGGCTGCTCCCAGGCGGCCGTCACCGCCTTCTTCTCAGGCGGAGTCGTGCAACCGTGCACGGCGACGCAAGACCCGTTCCCGCCGACGCCGATCACCCCGAGGAAGCTCTCACTCGTAAAAGCGGTGGGCGGGGTTCCCGGCCGTGCCGGGAGCACGCTCGCGGTGGTGCTGGACACGATCCTCGACCTCGAACGACAGGTGGTCGGGGCCACCCTCCAAGCCGACCAGGAACTGCCGAGCGGGTCGAGCTTCGGCGGCTTGCGCGGTGGTTTCGCGCGGATCACATCTCAGCGCTTCAATTGCACGGCCTGTCGTTCGTGAGCGGCGTGCAGCTGACCGGCAGCTTCCCGATCAAGGATGGCCATCTGCTCGCGGCCAACCTGCGCATCGAAGGCTCGCAGGCCGCGCGCGGAACAATCCGCATCGGCGCAAGCGCACACGTCAGCGGCACGCTTGGCGGCCGGCGCTTCGACGTAGACCTCGCCAAAGTGAAGCTCGCGCGCGCCGCCAGGCCGACGCAGCGCACAGACGAACTGGCCGGCGCTGAACCTGAGCTTCCCCGCGCCGGCGCTAGCGCACACCCCCGTCCTGAGAGCGATGACCAACGCGCTCGCAGCCGAGAGCTCGCCGTACCTGCGCCAGCACGCGAACAACCCGGTCGACTGGCTGCCGTGGGGCCCAGGCGCGCTCGAGCTGGCGCAAGAGCGCGACGTGCCGCTGCTCGTTTCGATCGGCTACTCCTCCTGCCACTGGTGTCACGTGATGGAGCGCGAGTCCTTCGAGGACGAGCGCACCGCCCAGCTGATGAACGAGCGCTTCGTGTGCGTGAAGGTCGATCGCGAGGAGCGCCCCGACGTGGACGCGCTGTACATGGAGGCGGTGCAGGGCATGACCGGCCACGGCGGCTGGCCGCTGAACGTGTTCCTGACCCCGGAGGGCTTGCCGTTCTACGGCGGCACATATTTTCCGCCACAGGATCGCCCAGGGATGCCGTCTTTCACGCAGGTGCTGCTGGCGGTGTCCGAGGCGTGGGGCGAGCGCGGAGCGGAGATCAGGGCAAGCGGCGAGCAGCTACGCGAGCGGCTCGCCGGCGGCGCCCTGCTGCGGGCGGCCGAGGAGTCCTTCGACGAGAGCTCGCTTGACGCCGCCGTGCAAAGGTTGAGGGCGTCCTTCGACACGGTCAACGGCGGCTTCGGCGGAGCGCCGAAGTTCCCGCAAGCCTCGGTCCTGGAGTTCCTAATGGCCCGGGGAGAGCGCGAGATGTCGCTGTACACCTTGCGCAGCATGGCCGGCGGCGGCATCCACGACCAGGTGGGCGGCGGCTTTCACCGCTACGCGGTCGATCAGACCTGGACGGTGCCGCACTTCGAGAAGATGCTCTACGACAACGCATTGCTTGCGCGCGCGTACCTGCATGGCTTTCAGCTGTCGGGAGACGCGGCCCTGCTGGAGGTGTGCCACGACACACTGGGATGGGCACTGCGCGAGATGCGAGGCCCCGAGGGCGGCTTCTACAGCGCGCTCGACGCGGACTCCGATGGCGTCGAGGGAAGCTTCTACGTATGGACGACCGCCGAGCTCGAAGAGGTGCTCGGCGAGGACGCGGACGTCGGCGATCCACTGGTTTGGCGCGACCGAGCAGGGCAACTTCGTAGATCCGCACCACCCCCAGCCGGGCCTGAACGTGCTCGAGGATCGCGGTCCGCGCCCCGACGAGGCGACGCGTACGCAGATCCTCGAACGACTGCTTCAAGCGCGGACTCAGCGAACGAGGCCTGGACTCGACGACAAGCGCCTGACCAGCTGGAACGCACTGATGATCGCGGCGCTCGCCGAGGCCGGGGTACAGGTCAGCCACAGTCCGAGCACTGAGGAGCGGACGGCCGAAGAACATCGCCGGGCAAGCCGAGAGCATCGCCGCGAGCTTCCTGGACGCCGCCGTCGCGTGCGCCGAGTTCGTGCTGCGCGACCTACGCGACAAGCAGGGCCGCCTGCTGCGCTCCTACAACGACGGCCAAGCGAAGATCGGCGCCTATCTGGAGGACTACGCCTTTCTGCTGGAGGCGCTGATCGCCCTGTTCGAAGCAACCTGCGAGGAGCGTTGGCTGACCGAGGCAACGACGCTCGCCGACCAGCTGATCGAGCGCTTCTCAGACCCGGAGCACGGCGGCTTCTTCTCGACCGCGGCCGACGGCGAACAGTTGATCGCAAGGCGCAAGGAGCTCGAGGACTCGCCGATCCCGGCTGGCGGATCGAGCGCCGCGATGGGATTGCTGCGTCTCGCACAGCTGACGGGCGAGGAGCGCTACGAGCGCCACGGCGCGAGCGTCATAGCGCTGCTGCACACGATCGCGCCACGGCACCCGACATCCTTTGGGCATCTGCTGCAGGCGATGCACTGGCGCCTGGCGCCGCCGCGCCCGATCGCCTGCGCGGTTCCCGGCTCGGCCCCTCTCAGTGCCCGGCCAGCGCCTTGAGTTCTGAGAGATCCACCGAGTCTGAGGGCGCCGTGATCGTGACCGGCTGATTCCAGCCCGCGAAGACGATCTTGCCGTTTTCCGAGCCGCCCTTAGTGATCGCCACCGGATAGGGCTTTCCGGTCGTGGCAACGTAGAGCGTGCCGGTTTTGTTGGTGCTGGTGATGGCGATCGCCTGCTGCCCGTTGACGGTGCTTGTGGCGCCCTTCGTCAAGCACTCCATGAGCGGCAAGCGTCGTGTCGATTAGCTGGCGCATGTTGGCGAGCGAGTTGAACGCAGCAAATTCGCCGCTAGTCGCCGATGCCTTCAGCCACTTGCCGTCGAGCAGTTGCGCCGCGGCGGCGCCGCCGAGGCGGCGATAGAAGGCAGGGCTGCCGCTGATGTAGGCCGTCCCCCCGACCAGGATCAGCTTGAAGCTAGCCCCGTTCTCGGAGATTTCACCGCGCGCCCCCTTGCCGGCCACAAGGTTCAGGTCGATCGTGACGGGCGCGGCGGCGCTCTTGATCGAACCAGAGACGTGAACCGAGCTAGCGCTGTCAGCCACGGCCTTGCTTTCGCTGACGATCTCGTCGCGCTCTTGGAGGCGATGTTGTTGCTCTCGAGGAGCTGCCGCAGCCGGCGAGCACCCCGAGCGCGAGGACAAGCACAGAGCCCGTCGTGGAAGAAGCCGCAAGCGCACGATCGCGGCATCCTAGCGACTCGTTCACAGACGGCGGGCCCTAAAGGATCGCCAAATAACGGTCGAGCTCCCACTGCGTGACCTGCACGCGGTAGTCCTCCCACTCCTGGCGCTTGATCTCGATGTAGCGGTTGAACGTGTGCTCGCCCAGCGTGCGCAGCATCAGCTCCGACTCGGCGGTGATCTCGATCGCCTCGCCGAGCGACTCCGGCAGCTGCTCGATGCCGAGGCGCCTGCGCTCCTCGGCGGTCAGGTGGTAGAGGTTCTTCTCCATCGGGTCGGGCAGCTCGTAGCCCTTCTCGATGCCCTCCAAGCCGGCCTGCAGGAGCGCGGCGAAGGTCAGGTAGGGGTTGCAGGCCGGGTCGGGACAGCGCAGCTCCATGCGCGTGGCCTGCTCCTTGCCAGGGTGATACAGCGGCACGCGCACGAGCGCCGAGCGGTTGCGCCGCGACCAGGCCGCGTACACGGGCGCCTCGTAGCCCGGCACGAGCCGCTTGTAGGAGTTGACCCACTGGGCGAAGATCGAGCAGATCTCGCGCGCGTGCTTGAGCTGACCGGCGATGAACGCCTTGCCGACATCGGAGAGGAAGTACTGATCGTCGGGGTCGTAGAACGCGTTCTTGCCGTCGGCGAACAGCGACTGGTGGGTGTGCATGCCCGAGCCGTTCTCGCCGAACAGCGGCTTGGGCATGAAGGTGGCGTGCCAGCCGTACTTGACTGCGTACTCCTTGACGGTGATGCGGTAGGTCATGCAGTCGTCGGCCATCTTCAGCGCGGGCGCGTAGCGCATGTCGATCTCGTGCTGGGAGGGGCCGACCTCGTGGTGGGTGTACTCGACGTGGATGCCGAGCTGCTCGAGCGCGAGCACGGTCTCGCGGCGCACGTCAGTGCCGGCATCGAGCGTCGTCAGGTCGAAATAGCCGCCTTCGTCGAGCACCTCGGTGGTCTTGCTGTCTTTGAACAGGAAGTACTCAAGCTCGGGACCAACGTTGAAGGTGTCAAAGCCCATCGCCTGCGCGCGCTGCAAGCGCGCGGCGCAGCACATGCCGGGGGTCGCCCTCGTACGGTGTGCGCTCGGGCGTGATGACGTCGCAGAACATGCGCCCCACCCCCTGCTCTTCGGGGCGCCAGGGCAGCACGGCAAAGGTGCTCGGATCGGGCAGCGCGATCATGTCGGACTCCTCGATCGCGTTGAAGCCGGTGATCGAGGAGCCGTCGAAGCCCATGCCGGCCTCGAAGGCGTCGTCGAGCTCCTCGACGTTGATCGAGAACGACTTGAGCTGGCCGAGGATATCGGTGAACCAGAAGCGGATGAAGCGGATGTCGCGTTCGGCGACAAGCGCCTTTACGTCGTCGCGGCTCTTGGGCTGCTCGTTCTCGGCCATCGTGGCGCAGCGTAATGGATGGACCCACCGCCCGCCTTGGACGGCTGGCCAAAGAGGTCCACACTAGCCACTAGGGCGTTTTCTGGCAAGCGAGACAAGGACGCAGGGAGCGTGGCGTGCGAAAGCACGCGAGCGACTGAGGACGCAGTATCGCGCCGTCCAGAAAACGTCCTAGTGGGTGCTGAGGATTGCTACGACAACAAGCAGGAAGCCGAGCGCGACCGCCCAAGCGGCGATCATGTCGGGCCTTGGGCCCACACGCTGCGCCGCGGGAAGCCGTGGACGCCGGCGCGAGTCGCGTGGCGGCGGCGCCGCTCGCTCGACGAGCATCAGGCGCTGGCCAGGACGGATTTCGCGCACGCCGCGGCGCATCGCGGGAGCCGCGCTCCTGCCGGCGGTGGTGGCCGCGCGCAGCTCTCTATCCCTACGGCGCTCGATCCGCTCGCGCACATCCTCGACGTCGGCCCACCAAGCACGGGCCTCGGAAGCTCGTGGCATCGGCGGCGATGCTAACAGCGCCTCCGGCGGCTGCCGAAGCCACCGGAATTAAGCTCACCGACTTTGCGAGAAGCTTCTAATGCCAGGTAATGCCAGAGACTTCTAATGCCCGGCGACGGCCGCGACGAAGTCCGCTACCGCTTCGGCTTCCTTGCCCTGATACAGCTGCGCTGGCATGTTGCCGTTGCCGCGCGCACGACCTTCGGCGATCGCGTTCAGCACCAGCGCCCTGCGGCCGGCTTCGGTCGGTATCTCCGAGCCAAGCCTGACGTCGAGATTCGGGCCGGTCCGTCCCACGGAGTTGGCCCCCGAGAGCGTGTGACAGAACGCACAAGTGTCGGAGAAGAGCACCCGGCCGTGCTGCTCCTGGGCATTGAGCTTGACCCCGCCGACCGCTTCGCTGGCCTTGTTGTTGCCGTTGTCGGTCAGCACGATCACCGGCACGACCAGTCCGAACGCGAATGCGAGCGCCACACCGAAGAACACAGCCCGCTGGCTCGTCTTCGATTCGATGTTTTGGGCGTCGCCCTCCCCACCCGACCCGCCTCGCCGCATGGCGACGAAGAACACGCCGAGGCCGACCAGGACCCAGAAAGCAATGACTGCGTAGATCATCGGGTCGGCACGATACATGAGCATCCGGCTCGGAGTGCTCCTCGCAGCATCGCGGCCAGAGTTCGATGAGAGCTCTCTTCATATGCCTTTAGGGAAGGCCTAGGTTGGGCGCTACGCTGAAGGCAGGTCTCAAGTCTCGAATACTGGACGTGCTCACGTGAACATCCTGCGCCGCCTCCCCCTTTCCCGTCTACTGCTGCTGTGCGGCGTTGTTGTGGTTGTAGGGATTGGCGCGACCGCGCTTGCGCTAGCCGTCGGCACAGGTCCGACGCCACCGGCCAAGCCGCTCGCCGACGCCGTCCATGACGCGCTGTCAGCGCCGAGGGTGGACGGCATTAGCGCGCGCATTCAGTTCACCAACCACTTGCTCGAAGGCGCCAACCTTGCAAACAGCGGCGGCCAAGCGGGACAGATCAACTCGAGCCCGCTGCTCACCGGAGCCGCTGGCCGGCTCTGGATCGGCTCGAACGGACAGGCCCGCTTGGAACTGCAATCCGAACAAGGCGACACACAGATCCTCTATGACGGGCACACAGCCTCGCTTTACGACGCGGCAACGAACACGCTCTACCACTACACACCGACGGCGCAGTCGGGAAGCGGCGGCGAAGCCGGCTCGGGGGGATCCTCCGGGGACGACCCTCATTCTCCGACCGGCACGAACCCCCGCGGTACACCCACGGTCAGCGAAATCGAAGAAAGCCTCGCTAACGCAGGCAAGCACGCCAACATCTCCCCCGCCACACCGACCAACGTGGCAGGACAGGCCGCCTACACCGTGAGGGTCTCGCCTCGCGAAAACGGCGGGCTGATCGGCGGCGCTGAGCTGTCTTGGGACGCCACCACCGGAGTACCGCTGCGGGCGGCCATCTACTCCAGCAACAGCTCCGCTCCAGTGGTCGAACTGGCCGCCACCGAAATCTCCTATGGCCCTGTCGAAAGCTCGACACTCGACTTCACCCCACCGACGAACGCCAAGGTCGAGGAAGTCACGCTCCCGACAAAGCACGACTCGGGCGCCTCCGGGTCCCCCGCGGCAGACGAAAAGCCGCACGTCAGCACCAGCGGCAAGGGACTAGGCTCGATCGTGCTGCTCGAAAGCCCGGTCAAGGCCGGTACGAAGGAACCGACATCCACTGAGCTCGAAGACCTACCGAAGGTGAGCATCAACGGTACGAGCGCCAGCGAGCTGCCCACTCAGCTCGGGACGCTGCTGACCTTCGAGCGCGCAGGCGTGCGCTACCTGCTCGCCGGCTCGGTCACACCGGCATCGATAGAGGCGTTCGCGCGAGGCATCTGAGTGACCGACGTCGAGGCCCAGCCGGTTAAGGCGCGCGGCCTGGTCAAGCGCTACAACGACGTCATCGCAGTCGACCATATCGACCTGAACGTGGAGGCGGGCGACGTGTACGGGTTTCTCGGGCCCAACGGCGCGGGCAAGACGACGACACTGCGCATGGCACTCGGCTTGATCACCCCAACCGCCGGTGTGGTCGAGCTGTTCGGACGCGACCCGATGCGCGAGGGCGCACGGGCGCTTCAGGGCGTCGCCGGTTTCGTCGAGGCGCCGCGCTTCTACCCGTACATGACCGGTCGCAAGAACCTCCAGCTGCTCGCGGCACTGGACGGCGACGGTGCAAACGAGCGCGTCAAGGAGGTGCTCGAGCTGGTCGAGCTCGAGCCACGCGGCAAGCACAAGGTGGGCGGCTACTCGCATGGAATGCGCCAGCGCCTGGGAATCGCGGCGGCGCTGCTGCGGCACCCGCGCCTGTTGATCCTCGACGAGCCGGCAACAGGCCTTGACCCGGCGGGTATGCGCGACATGCGCGCGTTGATCCGGCGCCTAGCCGGGGAAGGAATAACGGTGCTGCTCTCGAGCCACCAGCTGCCAGAGGTGCAGGAACTGTGCGATCGCGTGGCGATCGTCGATCGCGGAAAAGTGGTCTACGAGGGGGCGCTGGCCGATCTGCGCCGCCAGGGCGGAGGGGGCTACAGGCTGCACACGACCGACGACGCACGCGCGCTCGCCATCGTGCGCGAGCAGCCCGGCGTGGAGCACACGGTGGCGGATGAGCACGGTCTGAGCTTCCAGGCCGACGAGCAGCGCGTGGGCGCGCTTTCGCTGGCGCTTGGGCAGGCCGGCGTGGGCATCCTCGCGCTTACGCCAGAGCTGGCAACGCTCGAGGACCTGTTCTTCCGGCTGACCGAAAACGGCAACGTGCCATCAGATGCGCATGAGGACGGTCAGAGCGCGAACGCCATGGCTCGAGTGCTCTCCCGCGAAATTGCGAGCGGGCCATGAGCAGCATCGCCGCCTCCCCTCCCCTGCCGGCGCCGGCCACGACGACGCGCGCGCGCCGTCCTTCGACGCTCGTCATCTACCGCTGGGAGCTACGCAAGCTGGTCTCCCAGAAGCGCACTTACCTTGGCCTCGGCTTGGCCGTGCTGCTGCCGCTGATCTTCGTGGTCGTCCAGAACCTGCATCAGCATCACGGCCACGGCGGCGAAAGCATCATCGCCACTCAGATCACACAGTCTGGCTTGGCAACCCCCGTGCTGATGCTCGAGTTCCAGGCCTACTTCATGCTGCCGCTGATCGCCGCGCTCGTGGCCGGTGACATCGTTGCTGCCGAGGACGGCAACGGCACGCTGAAGACGATCCTCACGCGCTCGGTCGACCGCGGCCAGGTGTTCGCGGCGAAGGCGCTCGTTGCTGTGAGCTACGGCGCGCTCGCCGTCTTCCTCTCAGCCGCGGTGGCCACCATCGCCGGCGTCGCCTCGTGGGGCTTTCACCCGATCATCACCCTCTCTGGAAGCGTCGTCTCGGCCGCCGAAGGGCTGCTGCTCGTGTTCGCTGCCAACGGCTGCTATCTGATCCCGCTGTTCGCGGTGGCCAGTATCGGGGTCCTGCTATCGACGGCGACGCGCAACAGCACCGCGGCCGTGGTCGGCACGATCGGCTTTGTGATCTTGCTGTACATCGTGGCCGGCATACCGGGCCTTGAAGGCATCAAGCCCTATCTGCTCACAGAACAGTTCCAGGGTTGGCACGGTCTGCTACGTACCCCGACCGACTGGGCCCCGGTCACACATTCGCTGTGGGTCTGCGCGCTGTACGCAGTGCCGGCGCTGATCGCCGGGTATCTGGTGTTCCTGCGCCGCGATGTCGCCGGCGGCTGAGCCTCAGCTCACTTCTACGGGCAACTCCACCGCCCCAACCTCGACCTCGCCGAGCAGGCGCCGAGCTTCCTTGGGGTCGATCAGGCCGGCGCCGAGCCGTCCCGTCGACTCCGCCCCACAGGCGACTCCGAAGCGCAGGCACTGGTCGGGCGCGCGACCCTCGTAGCGGGCGGCGACATAGCCGGCAAGGAAAGCATCGCCCGAGCCGCGCTTGGCGACCGGCTCGCGTGGCGCGGTCTGGGCACGACGCAAGCACGATTTCCCGTCGACGAGCACGTCGGCGACACAGCCGTCGCCCATAGTCATGATCGCCTCGTGCGGTCCCAGCGCGACGATCTCGCGTACCGCAAGCAGCCTTTCCTCCTCAGAGGCGAACTCGTGGCCGACCAGCTCCTCGGCCTCGAGGATGTTCGGGGACACGACATCGGGCTCGGCGCGGACCGCGTGCAGAAGAGCGTCGCCGTCGGTGTCGATCACCGTAGTGACGCCAACTTTCTGCAGATCGCGGATCAGCTCGGCATAGATCTCCGAGGAGATCCCCCGCGGCAGCGATCCGGCAAGGACCACGATCGCAGCACCGCGTGCGAGGTAGAGCAGCTTGTCGCGAAACAGCTCGACCTCCTGCTCTGAGACGGCGGGACCGCGTTCGTTGACCTCCGTCTGCTCGCCGTTGGTTGGGTCGAGCACCGAAGTGTTGGTACGTGACTCGTCGCGGATGCGCACGAAATCGTTGAGGATCGCCTCCTCGGTGAGCTGCTCGACGATATGCGTGCCGGTCGCGCCGCCGGCCAGGCCGGTCGCGATCACGGGCTGCCCGAGCGCCTTCAGAGCGCGCGCGATGTTGACGCCCTTGCCGCCGGCCATCGTGCGCTGCTCGACGGTGCGGTGGCGCCGTCCAAGGCGGAAGTTGGGCACCGACAACGACTTGTCGATAGCCGCGTTGAGAGTGACCGTGATGATCATCTGGTGCTCTTCATCCGCGTTCTCGCGCGAAAGCGACCGGATGGTCACCCTACGCCCTCCAGAGGCTAGCGGACGGGCCGCGACAAAGCCGAAAACCTAGATAAATTCCTGCGTCGCAGCTGCCGCCTTGCGCTGCCGTCCGCGCCAGTCAGACGATTTGTCCGCCAGAGGTCGGTATCCACCACTCCCAGAGTCGCTAAGCCCCCGAGAGCGCCCAGGCCAGCTCGCGCAAACGCTCAGCCTCGGCGCGAGCCGCTTCGGCCGGGTCGCCTCCGATACCGCGATAGGCATCGACGATCGAGCGCGAGGCGCTGACCAAGCCCGCGGCACGACCAGGGGCGAAGGCTGGGGTCAGATCCTCGACGCGACCGCCTTGTGCGCCAATGCCTGGCAGCAGGAACACAGCGTGAGGCATCAGCTCGCGTGCGCGCGCCAAGTGCTCGGGCACGGTAGCCCCGACGACCGCTCCCACGTCACTGATACCCGCCTCGCCGACAGCCGTCGCTCCCCAGATCCTCGACGAGCATCGCGATCCGCTCCCAGACCCGCTCGCCGCCGGCGAGCTTCAGATCCTCGATATCGGCGGCGCCCGGGTTGGAGGTGCGTACGAGCACGAGCACGCCGGCCGCATTGCCATTGAGGGCGTCTGCCGCTCGCGCCGTGGAGATGAATGGTGTCAGCGCATCTGAGCCCATCAGCGGGTTGACCGTCACGAGGTCAACGCCCAGCCCTTCGACACTGCCGAAAGGCGTGTCGCTGGCCCCCAGAAGCGCCCGTGCGTAGGCGCCGGCACTCACGTCGATGTCGCCGCGCTTGCCGTCGGCGATCACGAGCAGACCCTCCGCCTGGGCGTGGCGCACCACCGCTGTGAGCAGCGTCCAGCCAACGTCGCCCAACACCTCGAAGCGAGCCAGTTGCGGCTTGACCGCGACGCAGGCATCGCCGACTGCATCGATCAGCGCGCGACAGTGGTTGAGCATCGCCATCCCGGCCCGTTGCACCGGCAAGACGTCCGCGTCGTCGCGAACGCGCTCGACGGCGGCTGGCCACAGGCCCATCGGATCGGGGTCGAGGCCGAGCACGATCTGCGACTCGCGCTGCGCGACCAGCGCGGCGAGCCTGTCGCCGAAATTGCTGGGCCCCTCGCCTGAGCTCGGCAACCGGTCCCCGAGACCGGCGCTTGGAACGGGTGGACGAGCAGACGGGGGCACGACACGTAAGAATACGTGGGGAGATGGACCTCGCCCGCGTCTCCTGGATCGTGACCGTGCTCGTAGCGCTGCTGACGGCGGTGCTGCTGCTGCTGTCCGACTACACCGGCTATGCGGCGCTGAGCGTGGCGGTGGCGGCTTCCGCGGCGATCAACCTGTTTTGAGCTGCTCAGCCGGACCTCGCGGCGGCGGAGCCTCCGCGGCGATCAACTTGTTGTGAGCCACTGCTGCAGCGCGCGCAGGGCGCGGCCGCGGTGGCTGATGGCGTCCTTGCGCTCGTCGCTGAGCTCAGCCATCGTCACATCGCCGGGCTCGTCATCTGCCAAGAACGCCGGGTCGTAGCCAAAGCCGCGCTCGCCGCGCGGGTGCTCGGCCAGCCGGCCTGTGCAACGCCCCTCGAACACACGCTCGACGCCTTGCACCGGATCGACATAGGCAAGCGCGCACACGTAGGCGAGCGGACTGCCGGCAGGCGCCTCACGCAAGAGCTTGGCGAGATTTTGCTCGTCGCTGGCGTGCTCTCCTGCGTAGCGGGCCGAGCGCACCCCTGGCGCGCCGCCAAGCGCCTGCGCTTCGATGCCAGAGTCATCGGCAATGCTGACTCTGCCGGTGGCGGCTGCGGCGGCTCGCGCCTTGCCGAGCGCGTTCTCCTCGAAGGTATGGCCGTCCTCCGGCGGCAGGATCACCTCGTCGGGTAGCGCGTCGACCTGGAAGCCGCTGAGCAGCCGCGCGAACTCGCGGCGCTTGTGCTCGTTGCGGGTGGAAAGCAGGCAGCCTCACGGGACGCTCGGCGAACACCTGCTCCTGGACGGCGCGCAGCTGGTCGATCCCGTCGGCGGCGAGCGCCAGCAGCTCGTCGAGCGAGGCGCGCGAGAGCGGTGTGCGCTCGGCGGTCGCCTGCACCTCGACCAGGCCGCCTTCGCCTGTCATGACGACGTTGGCATCGACCTCTGCATTGGAGTCCTCGCCGTAGTCGAGATCGAGCAGCGCGGCGCCGTCGACGATCCCACAGGAGACGGCCGCGATCGAGCCGGTAAGCGGCGAGCGCTCGATGCGTTCCTTGCTCTGCAACCGCTTACAGGCAAGTGCGAGAGCAACGTAGGCACCGGTGATCGAGGCGCAACGGGTGCCTCCGTCGGCCTGCAGCACGTCACAGTCCAAATAGATGGTGCGTTCGCCGAGCGCGTTCAGGTCGATGACGACGCGCAGCGAGCGGCCGATCAGGCGCTGGATCTCGACCGAGCGCCCGTCGAGGCGACCCTTGGAGATGTCGCGCGCCTTGCGATCGCCGGTGGAGGCGGGCAGCATGCCGTACTCGGCCGTCAGCCAGCCGCGGCCCTTGCCGGCCATCCAGCGCGGCACGCCCTCCTGCGCGGAGGCTGTGCAGATGACGCGTGTCTCGCCCATCGAGATCAGCGCGGAGCCGGTCGCGGTGCGCACGAACCCGGGCTCGATCTCCACGGGGCGCAGCTGACCTGCGGTACGCCCGTAGCTGCGTTTGCGCGTGGGACGTTCGGCCTCGTGGCTGTTCTCCTGCGCGGACCCCGCGGTGGCCTGCTCCCTAACTTCGGCCGGTTGCTGCTCCCCGCTCATGCCAACGCTCCGACGCTGTGCAGGTCGACGTGCTCGACCTCGCCGAGCGGCATCTGCAGAAAGCGCGTGCCGAGGTCCCTGAAGGCGGGTACATCGCCGGTGCAGAGAAAGCGGTAGTCGCCCTCGCCTTGGGTGCGGGGGTTGCTGCAGGTTGCGCGTGGACAGCGCGTGCTCGACTTGACGGGCAAGCGCTCCACCTGAGCTGACGAGCCGCACGCCTGGACCGAGCATGCGCTGGAGCATCGGGCTGATGAGCGGGTAGTGCGTGCAGCCGAGGATTACCGTGTCGACCTCGGCTTCGCGTAGCGGAGCGCAGGCCTCGCGCACCTGCTCGACCGCGCTCTCGTCGAACTGCCGGCCGGCCTGGATGATCGAGGCGAGCGTCGGGCAGGCGACCGCGTGCAACGTGACGTGCGCGTCGATCGCGCCGACCGCGCGCTCGTAGCTGCTGCTGGCGACCGTCGTCGGCGTGGCAAGCAGGCCGATGCGCCCACTACGCGTGACGGCGACGGCCTGCGAGGCCTCTGGACGCACGACGCCGAGCACGTCGATCGCCCAGCGTGGTCTCCATCATGCGCCGCTCGAGGATCGGCAGGGCGGCGGCGGTGGCGGAGTTGCAGGCGATCACCAGCAGCTTTGCGTGGCGGCGCAAGAGCTCCTCGGCGATCTCCGAGGCGAAGCGCGCTAGCTCCTCTGGCGAGCGTTCGCCGTAGGGGAAGCGCGCCGTGTCGCCCAGGTAAACGAAGTCCTCGCGCGGCAGCTGCACCAGCAGCTCGTGCAGGACGGTGAGCCCGCCCACGCCAGAGTCGAACACGCCGATCGGCCGGGCACGCGGGTCGCTGACGGTGCTCGTCACGCGACCCATCATTCCAGAGCGCTACCGTCGGGGCCTGTGCCAGAGCAGATCGTGGGATCGGCGGACTCACACGCGGGGGGCTTGCGCGCGCTCGTGCTGTCGAACATGCGTCCCGACGGGCGACATCCCGAGCGCGGTCGTTTCGTGCGCGATCAGGTGGACGCGTTGCGCGGGTTGGGCGAGTGGCAGGTCGAGCTGTACGAGTTCGCGCCGGGTGCCGGCGCTCTGGCAAGCGCGACACGCGACTTGCGCACGCGCTATGCGGGCGAGCGCTTCGACGTGGTGCACGCTCACTTCGGATTGACGGCCTGGGTGGCGCTGGCGGTGAAGACGCGCGGACGCGCGCTGACGGTGCACGGCACCGACGTGCGTCACCCCGCACGCGGCTGGCCACGCGCGCCGTGCTACCCAGCGTCGGCCTGCTCGCAGCGGTCTCGCAGGCGCTCGTCGAGGAGATACCCGGTCGCAAGGCGCGTGCCCGCGCGCAAGTGCTGCCCTGCGGCGTGGACATGGAGCGTTTCAAGGCGATGCCCCGTGCGCGCGCGCGGGGCATGCTGGATTTGGAAGCACAAACCCCCTACCTGCTGTTCCCGGCCGACCCGAGCCGCCCTGAGAAGCGCTACGACCGCGCCCAGGCGCTCGCCAAGGCGGCCAAAGCGCGATTGCTCACGCTCGGCGGCGTGGACCCGGAGCGCGTGCCGCTGTACGTGAACGCAGCGAACGCCGTGATCGTGCCCTCGGAGCGAGAGGGCTTCGGGCTGGCGGTGCTCGAGGCGCTGGCGTGCGACGTGCCGGTGCTGGCGACGCCCGTCGGCATCCACGCACAGGCGCTCGACGGCGTGACGGGGACACTTTGCGCACCGTTCGAGCTTGAGCGCTGGGGGGCTGCGCTGGCGCCCCATTTGGCCGCCGAGGACCCGCGGGTGGCGGGTCGCGCCCATGCGGAGCGCTTCTCGGCACGACGGATGGCCGAGCGGGTGGCAGCGGCATGGCGCTCACTCGTCGCGGAGGCCGGATAGCATGGGAGTCGTGGCAGGAGCGGACGAAGCTGAGCAGACGCCGCAGGCAGCTGCTCGGACACCACAGACCGCCGCGCAGACAGCGCAGGCCCCCGAGCAAACGCCTGGGGCTTCCCAAGGCGCTGCGCCAACCGGCGAGCAGGCCTCAGCGGCTACCAACCACGCTGCACAGAGCTCGGGGCAGCAGACGCCAGAGGCCGAGCCCCCTATCGAGCAGGCGCCGCCGGCGCCTGGCTTCGGCGAGCGCGGACGCATGCGTCGTCGCGCCCGCTTCTTGCGCAAGGCACGCGAGCTTGCCTATCGCGATCTCGGGGGGCTCGTATTCGATTTGCACCGCTTCGGCCAGCGCAACGACCCGCTGGTGCTCGCCAAGCTTGCGACGCTGCGCGAGATCGATACCGAGCTGCGTGGACTCGAAGACGGCTTGCGCGACCACCGGCCGGTGACGGTGCTGCGCGAAGTTGGGATCGCGGCATGCCCGCGCTGTGCCGCAATTCACGGCAGCGACGACCGCTTCTGCCCCGGCTGCGGACTGGCGTTCGACGCCAATGCGGACCGCCCGATCTCTACCGCGCCGGTGGCTCCCCAGGTGCAAGCGGCGCCTGCTGCCGTGCAAGCCCCGGTCGCCACGCCACCCAGCACGACCACGCCAGTGTCAACTCCGGCCTCAGCCCCACTCTCAGCACCGGCCCCAGTCGCAACTCCTACTCCAGCAAGGCCCTCAGTGCCTCCGGTGAAGCCTACGGCCCCACCGGTCGCAGCCAAATCGGCCAGCCATTCCAGCGCCCGCCGACAAAACCTCCTCTCCCTCCCCAGTCGAGGCCAAACCTGCCGTTTCCCCGTCTACTTCGGAGCCAAAAGCCCCAGAGCGAGCGCAGGAGGACGAACCGACGCAGATTTTGCGGCCGCCGCGTGGGGACGCGAGTCCGTGAGCACTCAGGCGCCGGCTGTCGCCCAGGCCGAAGCTTGGCCGCGCGATCTCTGCCCACTCTGCCAGGCCCCATTGAGACCCGATCAGAATTGGTGCCTGCGCTGCGGGGCTGCCGCGCGCACGCGCCTGGCAGCACAGCCGAAATGGAAGGCACTTGTGGTGGTCTTGCTGCTCGTTGTGGTGCTGTCGCTGGGGGTACTCGCGGCGGCGCTGGTGAAGCTCGCCGGATGAGCCTCCTCTACACCCGTGTGGGGTCATGCCCCCCAAGGGGAGCATGGGAATGTGCTGTGGGTTCATGGCCCCCTACCAGGGAGACACGGGTTGACGGAGAATGCGGATGAGCTCCGCCACCTCGGCGGGCGCACGGCACGGCGATGTCGATGTCGCGGTGGTTGGAGCCGGTGCGGCTGGGCTGTATGCGGCGCTGTGCGCGGCCAACGAGGGTGCCACGGTCGCGCTGCTCTCGGCCATGCCGCTCGCCCAGACCGCTAGCTATTGGGCGCAAGGCGGGCTCGCGGCAGTGCTCGCGACCGACGACAGCTTCGAGTTGCACCTGAGTGACACCGAGCGGGCTGGGCGCGGAGCGGTGCGCGGCTCGGCTGCCGAGGTGCTTGTCAGCGAGGCGCCCGAGCGCGTGCGCGATCTCGAGCGGCTTGGCTTTCACTTCGACGCAGACCGCCACGGGCGCTTGGCGCTCGGGCTGGAGGGCGGACACTCGGTGCGCAGGATCGTCCACGCCGGCGGTAGCGCAACCGGGAGGCGGCTGTTGCGCGAGCTCTCAGCACTGGTCGTGGGGCACCCGCGCGTGCGTGTCATCGAGGGGGCGCGCGTGAGCCACTTGCTATGCAAGGACGGACGCTGCATAGGCGTCGTATGCCACGCCAGCGAAGATCCAGACGATCCCCGCGCGCTCGGGCGCATCGTGACGGCGCGGGCTACCGTGCTGAGCACCGGCGGCGCCGCCGCCCTGTGGGCACGCACGACCAATCCGCCGGGCTCGATCGGCCAGGGGCTCTTGCTCGCGCACGCCGCCGGAGCGACGCTGGCGGACCTCGAGTTCGTGCAGTTCCATCCGACGGCAGTTATCGGCGTGGAGGGCAGGGAAGGCTTTTTGATCACCGAGGCGATCCGTGGCGAGGGGGCCACGCTGCTGGACGGCGACGGGCAGCGCTTCGTCGACGAGCTGGCGCCACGTGACGAGGTCTCGCGCGCGATCCAAAGCCGGTTGCGCGAGAGCGGGGAGCGCTCGGTCAGCCTCGACATGCGCGCGATCGACCCGGCCCTCTTTCCCAACGTGGTCGGCGCGTTGCGCGAGGCCGGGCTCGACCCGACGCGCGAGCTGGTGCCGGTGGCGCCCGCCGCCCACTACACGATTGGAGGGATCGTCACCGACCTGCATGCGCGCTCCGCCGTAGCTGGGCTGTATGCGGTCGGCGAGACGGCCTGCACCGGCCTGCACGGAGCCAACCGACTGGCGTCGAACTCGTTGAGCGAGTGCTTCGTGTTCGGTCGCCGCGCGGCGCTGGCGGCACTCGAGGAGCCCGCGCTCGGCGACGGCGCCGCGGAAGTCAGCCAAGCCGCGATCGACGCCGGCGCCTCAGCGCCGGAGATGAGCGCGAACGTAGATTGGCGATCGGAGAGATCTTCGGGCGACCAACAGGACATCAGACTGGCGTTGTGGCGGCACGCGGGGATCGAGCGTTCCGCTGACGGGTTGACGGAACTTCTCGACAGTCCACACCCCCTGGCACGGCTGATAGCGCGCTCGGCGTTGATGCGCAAGGAGAGTCGCGGCACACATACGCGCAGCGATTATTTGGAGTGCGATACGCGCCTCGACGGCAAGCACACGGTGGTGCAGAGCGGCGACGAGCTGGAGCTCGACTGGCAGGATTGGCGCTAGCGCGCGCTACGAACCAACTGCAAATACGCCGCAAAATGGGGTGAGACATCCCTCAAAAACGCGCAACGGCCGAAAAGCTAACCCGAGCTTAATCAATTACTTCTGTGGCGCTTAGGAATGGCTTGGATACTTGAGAAGTCCGGTCCTTTTGGCATGAACCGGTGTTGAAGAGAGCAGAACTATGTATCAGTTCAGCCGAGCCATATATAGGGAGTTGGCGCCGTATATAACGGAGTCTAGGCCCGACGCCGGAGCCGCCTCCAACCACAAGCACGTGCTTGACGCGTGCGAGTCGGCCGTCGAGCGGCTTGCAACCGACCGCCATTACTTCGCCAAGCCCGCTCGCACACTGTTCTATGACATCAGGACCTACTTCCCGATGAGCGCACAGGAGCGCGTGCTGCAGACCGTTTGCCGCTATATCGGACTTGCCCAGCGCTTCCTCGCCGAGAACCCATTGGAGGCACACGCGGCCGTGACCGACGAGCCACCCACCTGCCGTGCCACTACGCGCAAGGGCTCAACCTGCCAGCGCGTGCCGTTGCCACACAACGGATATTGCCCCTCGCACCAACACCTGGCCGACACCGAGCACAGCGAGCGCCTCGCCGCGGCATAAGTAGCCTTCTCGGGCGATGTTGCTCGGGGTAGATGTAGGTGGAACGTTCACCGACGCGGTGCTTGTCGGCGACGACGGGACCGTCTACACCGCCAAGGCGCCGAGCACGCCAGCTGCGCAGGAGCAAGGCGTGATGAGCGCGATCGCGGCGGTGCTCAGTCGCGCAGACGCCGAGGCTTGTCAAACCCAACGCTTCGCCCACGGCATGACCGTCGCGACGAACGCTCTGCTTGAAGCGGAAGCCCACCCCCCCGCCCACCCACCCGCGCGCACGGCGCTCGTCGCGACCGACGGCTTCACAGACATTGTCGAGCTCGGGCGTCAGGCTCGCCCAAGCCTGTATCGCCTGTGTGAGGCAGGACCACGGCCACTTGTGCCGCCGCACCTGCGCTTCGGGGCTCCAGAGCGGATGGGTCCAAACGGGGTATTGCGCGAGCTCGACGTCAACGCCACCGAGACGCTGCTGGAGCGACTTGCGGCCAGCCAGAGCGAAGCCGTGGCGGTCGTGCTGCTGCACTCCTACGCCCACCCTGAGCACGAGCGCCGGCTCGGCGAGCTAATTTCATCGCGCCTGCCAGGCATGCATCTGTCGCTCTCGCACGAGCTTGTCGGCACGTTCAGGGAGTACGAGCGTGCAAGCACCACCGAGGTCGATGCGGCGCTCTCCCCCTTGCTCGCCTCCTACCTGCGCAAGCTTGGCGAGCTTGCCGCCAAGCAGCGCCTGCCCAAGGTCCAGGTGATGCAGTCCTCGGGCGGACTCACCGATGCGCGAAGAGCCGCCGCCCATGCAGCGCTGACGGTGCTCTCTGGCCCCGCCGGCGGCGTCGGCGGGGCGCTGATGCTCAGCCAGGCAGCGGGCGAGAGCGACGTGCTGTGCTTCGACATGGGCGGCACTTCGTGCGACGTGTGCGTAATCGACGAAGGGCGAGTGGCCGAGACGGCACAGCGCAGCGTGGGCGGTCGCCCGCTTGCGCTGCCCGCGCTCGACATCCACACGGTGGGTGCGGGTGGCGGCTCGATCGCCTGGCGCGATCCGGGCGGGGCGTTGCGCGTCGGCCCAGAGTCGGCCGGGGCCGATCCGGGGCCCGCTTGCTATGGGCGCGGAGGCGAGCTGGCAACCGTGACCGACGCCAACCTGGTGCTGGGCAGACTGCTCGACGACGCGCCACTGGCCGGCGACGTGCGTCTCGATCGGATGGCGGCCGAGCGCGCTGTGGGAGCGCTGGCAGACGAGCTGGGGCTCGATCCGCTCGCCTGTGCCGAGGGGATCGTGCAAGTCGCCGAGACGGAGATGAGGCGGGCGCTGGCGGTGATGACCGTGGAGCGCGGGATCGACCCGCGCCGCTTTGCGCTGATGCCGTTCGGGGGCGCCGGGCCGCTGCACGCCGCCTCGATGGCCGGCGAGCTCGGGATCGAGCGGGTGTTGTGCCCGCGCGCTTGCGGCGTGCTGAGCGCGCTCGGCCTGGCTGCCGCGGCGCCGCGGCGCGACGCGTCGAGCACGGTCATGCTCAGTGGCGCAAGCTTTACGGGCGAGAACATCGCCGAGACGCTGAACGCGCTGATCGCGCGCGCGTCAGCTGAGCTCGACGAGCCCGCCGAGCGCATCGGGCTGCGCTACGAGCTGCGATATCTGGGGCAATCGTTCGAGCTGGCGGTTGACGAGGAGATCGACCCCATGGATTGGTTTGGAGGAGATGTCGTTCCGGTCACTGACACTCCGAGGGTCAACTCCCACACGTTGTGCGATCCCCTGCGCTTGCGCGAAGCGTTTGAAGTTGCGCACGAGCAGCGCTATGGCTATCGCGACGCGGACGCCCAAGTGGAGCTGGTGAACGTGCGCGTGTCGGCGATCGGGTCACGGCCCGCGCTGCGGCTGAGCGTTGCGACCGATAAGCCGGCTGTGCGCGAGAACAAGCTGGTGGCATTCGACGGAGAGTGGCTGGAGGCGGAGCTGTGGCGGGGAGAGCTGCCCGTCGGCACGCAAGTGCGGGGGCCTGCACTGTGTGCGATGCCCGAGTCCACGCTGCTCGTGCCGCCCGGTTGGAGCGGCACGGTGGACGAGCATGGGACGGTCGTGCTGGAAGCGGCTGCGCTGGAGCGAGGTCGGAGCAAACGCCCGCGCAGCTCAGAGCGGAGCACCCGAAGGGCACAAGGCGCTTGAGCTCGCTCGACCCGATCGAGCTGCAGGTGATCGTCGGTGCGCTCAGGGCGGCCTGCGAGGAGATGGGTGGCACGCTCGTTCGCTCGGCGCACTCGGCCAACATCAAGGAGCGTCGCGACGCCTCGACCGCGTTGTTCGATCGTCACGGCGAGATGGTGATGCAGGCAGAGCACATTCCCGTGCACCTCGGCTCGATGCCTGCCGCGGTGCTTGCGGTGCTCGAGCGCGAGCAGCGACCCGGCGTGTCCTGGGTGCTGAACGATCCCTTCGAAGGCGGCACGCACCTGCCGGACATCACGGTTGTGACTCCTATTTTCGCCGATGCCCCGGGCGCGCGCGGGGGGCATCGCGTTCTCAGAGCATCCAAAACCCCAGGTGACGTCCTCCCGCAAAGCCCCACAGAGCCTTCTCCAACAGGGCCTCACCCAAGAGGGCCACTGATCGGCTTCGCCGCCAGCCGCGCCCACCACGCCGACGTCGGCGGGCTGGTACCTGGGTCGATGCCGGCTGACAGCCGGACGCTTGAGGAAGAGGGCGTGGTGATCCATCCCCGTGAGCTGAGCGAGGCGGCAATCGAGGAGCTTGTCGCGCAGATGCGCCAGCCCCAGGAGCGCAGAGCGGACCTGCGGGCGCAGCTCGCCGCCAACCGCATCGGCGCCCTGCGCCTCTCCGAGCTGGCCGAGCGCGTCGGGGTACAGCGTCTCGCCACGGCGATGGAAGAGGTGCTCGACTACGCGGAGCGGCGCACACGTGCGTGCATCGCTGCGCTGCCAGACGGGGTGCGCGAAGCCCGCGACGTGTTGGAGGCGCCTGAGGGCGATCTGCCGCTGTGCCTGAAGGCGACGGTCACCGGCGAGCAACTGACACTCGACTTCAGCGGCTCGGCATGGCGCCATCCCGGCAACCTCAATTGTCCGCTTGCGGTCACGCTATCTGCCTGCTGGTTTGCGGTGCGCGTGCTCACCGACCCCGACATTCCACCCTCGGCCGGCGCTTACCGTCCCGTGGAGGTGATCGTGCCGGAGGGATCGCTGTTGAACGCCAAGCCACCCGCCGACACCACGGAGCCTCTCCCAGCCGTTGCTGCCGGCAACGTCGAGACCTCTTCGCGCGTCGCCGACCTCGTGCTCGGCGCTTTTGGCAGAGCACTGGGTCAGGGCACGATGAACAATCTGACGCTCGGCAATGCGGACTTCAGCTACTACGAGACACTCGGCGGCGGGCAGGGTGCTTGCGAGGATCGAGACGGGCCCAGCGGCGTGCACGTGGCGATGAGCAACACGCTGAACACGCCGATCGAGGCGCTCGAGCGCGAACTGCCGCTACTCGTGAGCGAGTACGCGCTGCGGCGCGGCTCAGGTGGAGCAGGCAAGCACAGGGGCGGCGATGGGGTCGTCCGTGAGCTGGAGGCGCTCAGCGACATGACCTTCTCGCTGATCGGCGAGCGCCGCCGCCACGCGCCGCCCGGCGCAAACGGTGGCGGTCCGGGCAAGCCAGGTCGCGACACGCTGATCGGCCTCGATGACAAGCCACGAGGATTGCCGGCGAAGACGACGGGTAGGCTTCATGCCGGTGAGCGACTTCGCATCGAAACGCCCGGAGGCGGTGGATATGGCGCCCCACCCGAGCGACCCGATCCCAATGGACAGTCGGCCTGAGCAAAATTCGATCCGACCGCTCGACCGATCCGACTATCACCCGGACCAGCCTGGAGAGTTGGCGCGTGGCTGAGCGAATCGGCTTCCTTGGCCTCGGCATCATGGGCTCGCGGATGGCCACGAACGTGGCCAAGGCGGGCTATCCGCTGACGGTCTGGACGCATACCGACGGCAAGGCACAGCGCTGGGCAGAGGATCACATCGCCACCGCGGTGAACACGCCGGCGGAGGTGGCGGCAGCCAGCGACATCGTCGTGAGCATGGTCGTTGACGGCGCCCAGGTCGAGAGCGTGCTGTGCGGCGAGAACGGTGTGGCCGATGGCGCCAAAGACGGTCTGCTTTGCGTGGACATGTCGACGATCGCTCCCACGGACACGCGCCGCATCGCCACGCGCCTGAGAGAGCGTGGGATCGGCATGATCGACGCGCCTGTTACCGGCTCCTCGCCACGCGCGGAGGCGGGGACGCTGACGATCATGGTCGGCGGTGAGGCCGAGCAATTCGAGCGTGTGAAGCCGCTGCTTGAGACGATGGGCGAGCTGATCGTGCACGTCGGCGAGCTTGGCCAGGGCGAGATGCTCAAGCTGATCAACAATTCCCTCGGAGCCGCAAACGCCGCGGCTGTGGCCGAGGCGCTGCTGCTCGCCAAGGCGACCGGCGTTGACTTGGATGCGCTCGTGGCGGTGACCCAGAGCGGCTCGGGCGCTTCGGCGCAGATGCAGATGAAGTCTGGGGCGATGCGCTCGCACGACTATTCGACGTTGTTCAAGACCGAGCACCTGCTCAAGGACGTGCGCCTGTGCCTGGAGGAAGCGCAGGCGGCTGGAATCCCCTTCCCGGCGGCTGCCCATGCTCGCGACCTGTTGGCCGCGACGATGGGCCGTGGGCACGGCACAGATGACTATGCGGCATTGATCGAGTCAGCCGAGGGCCTCGCCGGACGGCGGCTGTAAACGCCTCGTAACCGGCAGACCACCCAAAAAAACCCTCGATTTGCAGGGGATTTGGGATTTTCGCTCGGATTTCGTATCTTTAAGGGCAGCGGCGCCCCGTGCTAAGGCCTTGTAGGCGGCACGGATGGGGTCGCATGGTTCTCAGACGATCCCTCGTAGTCAGGTCTTTTCAAAATGCCAATTGCTCTCAAGGAATGGGCGGTCACCGTCCGCGCCCTCGCCGAAGGCGAGCAGCTCATCACCCTGCGCAAGGGCGGTATTCGCGAGCCCGAAAAGCACTTCAAGCTCGATCACGACCGCTTCTTCCTGTACCCCACGTTCGACCACCAGCGCAACGACCTCGTGCGCGAGTCACACCAGCCGGAGCTGCGCCGTGCGCTTGAGGAAGGCGTGTGGAACGACGGCGAGCCGTCCGTCAACGCCTTCAGCGTCGAAGGCGGTATCCAGCAGCCCGAGCGCGTGCGCATTAGGGCTTGGGCCGAAGTGGCTGGCCACTTCACGATCTCAGATCCCCGTTGCGTGGACGCGCTGTCACCGTTTTACGTGTGGACACCTGACTACGCCGAGAAGCGCCTGGAATGGAAGCGCCGCCATCCCCTGCACGTGTTGCTGCTGCGTACCTACAGGATTCCCCGTCCCGTGACCGTTAAGGTCAAGGACGAGTACGGCGTTTGCAGCTCTTGGCTTGAGCTCCAGCGCGAACTGCCCTTCGAGGGCACACCGGTGCTCTCCGACGGCGAGTTTGAACGGGCTGCCGAAGAGATCGAGTCGATCACGCGCGAAGCCGGGCAGCCGATGGGCCAGCCCGTCCTCGTCTAGGCCAGCAGCTCCCGCGCGCGGTCGCCTGCGACACGGGCACAGCACGTCGCGTGCTCCGGCGGCGATCAGATCAGGCACGTCGAAGCCGCCGTTGCGCTTGAGCATGCTGGGAATGTGCTCCTGGCGCAGCAGGCCCTGGATCAGTTCCCCCTCGGCGAGATTGCGCGCGTAGGCGACCTTGACGAGATGCACACGGTCGTCAGACCGCGATTTGCCCGATCTCCACCTCACGGACTATACCCTCCTCGATCAGATATGAACGGATCTCAGGGTTTTCTGGATCAACGAGCCCAACGATGATCCACTCGACGCCGGGCCACTTGGCAGCAAAGTTGATGTCGGTCTGAGAGGGATAAGGCTGCTGCGCACATGTGAATGATAGATCGCACCCAGACTCGCCGACCTTCGATCGACAGGCGCTATACAGCTTGCGCAGTCTTCGCCCTCGATCTCGAACTTCAGCGGGCTCGCATGAACGTTGTTGGCACGAGCACACCCGTGCCGCACGAACGGGCGCCCCAGGCTCGACCGCAACCACGACCGCAGCACTCTCTTTGGGGATCTCGCGGGCGTGGGCGAGGATCTGCTCAAGCAGCTCTTGCGAGATGTCCATCCTCGCTCACCACCAAACGGTGGAGTCGAGGTTCTCGATCTCCTCGACGGGCAGCGTGTAGATGCCGCTCGACAGGTACTTCCAGCCGTCGTCAGCGACGATGAAGACGACGTTGCCCTCGTCGAGCTCGCCGGCAATGCGCACCGCCACACGGGCGATGGCGCCACTGGAGACGCCGGCGAAGACGCTCTCCTCGTCGAGCAGCTTGCGCGTCCACAGGATCGCGTCGGTGTTGGTCACGAAGATCTTGCGGTCGAGCAGCGAGAGGTCGATGATCGGCGGGATGAAGCCATCGTCGAGCGAGCGCAGACCTTGCACGGGCTCGCCCTGCATCGGCTCGGCTGCGACGATCTTCACAGCGTCGCCGAAGGTCTCCTTCAGGCGCCGGCCGTTGCCCATCAAGCGTACCGCCGGTTCCGAGCCCGGCGACGAACGCGGACACCTCGTCGAGCTCCTCCAAGATCTCAAGCGCCGTGCCGTTGTAGTGGGCGTTTGGATTGGCCATGTTGCCGTACTGGTAGGGCATGTAGTAGGAGGAGTCTTTCTCGGCCATGTCGAGCGCCTTCTCGACCGCGCCGTTGGATCCCTTGGAGCCCTCGGAGTAGACGATCTCCGCGCCGTACATCTTCAGCAGCTGGGTGCGCTCGGGGGTGACGTTCTCGGGCATCACCACCTTCAGGCGGTAGCCCTTGCGCGAGCAGATCATCGCGAGTGAGATGCCGGTGTTGCCGGAGGTGGGCTCGAGGATCGTCTGGCCGGGCAGGATCGCGCCCTTCTCCTCGGCGTCCTCGATCAGCGCACGCGCGACACGGTCCTTGACCGAGCCGGTCGGGTTGCGCGACTCGAGCTTTGCCCAGATGCGCACGCCCGGCTTTGGCGAGAGCCGCGGCAACTCCACGAGCGGCGTGTTGCCGATCGACTGGACGATGTCGCCATAGCGACCTCCGCACGGCTTGTTCTGGACCCGCTCCGCAGCCATTACTTCACGAAATATAGCGGGGCTGGCCCGCTGTGGTGCGAGGAGATTCGCCACAGACGCGCAGTCCTACAGGGATAGACCCTTATTTCTTGCACCCTTATTTCTTGCAGGCCCTCCTGAGGTCACGCAACACGCGGTACGCCCCGAGCTTCACGGCGCGCAGAACCAGCATCTCCCGCTTGATGTCGTCCGGCTGTCTACTTTTGAGGGTCTTGTGGATGAACTCTTGCTCGTGAAGTTCGTCTAGCTTGGAGAAGCGCCCAGAACCCTCAAACCAGCGGGAGATGCGGCCCGCGACCTCATGCGGAGTCACTCCGTTCATCGAGAGCGTGGGTAGCAGCTCCTCGGTGAGCCACTTCGACTGCTTGGCGGCACCGATGTCATCGATCTGCTTCGCGATCCAGTCGCGGACGGGTTCATAGAAGGCGGCCAGACCAATGGGCTGCGCAGATCTACCTGTGCCGATATCCATGATTCGTGCCCGGACGACGATCGGGCCTGCGGCACCAGCCGCGACCCACGCAAGCGGCTCGTTGCTGAGTGACGAGTCCACAGCTTGCGCAATGCCAATACTTGCGACTCCGACCCCGACCTCCAGCAGCACGCGCAGGCCCCAGAACACCATCGCATGGTCGGCGACCGTAGGCCTCGCCTCAAGCCGATTGTATTGCTCAATCAGCCCGAGGATCGCTGCTACGGCCCCTGCAACTAGATATGGCACGACAGGGCCGTGGGAAACGTCAGCCGGCGACTCGCGCTAGTGCGTCCTCATCAACTTGGAAGCGCTCACGAATCGGCTCGGGCGGGCGCTCCTCGATAACGCCCTTCCCCTTCAAGTCCTGAAGGATCGCATGAGCCTCCTCGACGCCAAGCGACGCTGAACTCGCGACCGCGATCGTGTCCAGTGGTTGCTTTGCATTCTCGAGGGCAGCCAATACCCGCCGCTCTCCTTCGGTCAGCGCGATCGTCTCCTCTGGAGGAGTCTGATCCTGATCTTCTGCTCGCTGCGGATTCGCCATGCTTTCCCCTTTGGGCGCGGAAGGCGGGAGCTTATATCTCCCTGAACCACGAAACGAGTCAAAGGGAGCGCCTTTTGCGCGTTTTTTGCGGATCATGCAATCTATTTCGAACCCGGATCAGCTTTTGATGAGGATCGTCGCGGTAGCTTGGACCTTGATTTCGCGCCGGGTCGTACTCTCCTCCTTCTCTATAACTTTCCGCTACGACGTATTTCAAGCCGGGTATCCCACTGCACTGTAGGACGGAGTAAAGGCGGTTTTCAAGGGGAAACTCCCCTGGTTTGGTGCCATGTTCCCGACTCCTTGTGTTGATTGTAACAAAGTCCTCGAAATGGATCGAGTTCCTGGTCAGGCCGCCCTCAAGTTGAGCCACCACCTAGCCCAAAGCTCCAAGACCGAATAAGCTGAGCAGTGCAGATGACACAGGGCTTTGACTACGACTGGCTGGTGATCGGCTCCGGCTTCGGCGGGAGCGTCTCGGCGCTGCGCCTCTCCGAGAAGGGCTACAGCGTTGGGGTGCTCGAGTGCGGACGGCGCTTTGCCGACCACGAGTTTCCCGAGTCCACGGCCGACTACAAACGCTACTTCTGGCGTCCGAAGATCGGTTGGAAGGGCATTTTCCGCCTGACGACCTTCAAAGACGTGTCGGTCGTGAGCGGCTGCGGCGTCGGTGGTGGCAGCCTCGGCTACGCCAACACGCTGTACGTTCCGCCGACGCCGTTCTTCGAGGATCCGCAGTGGTCGGAGATCGCCGACTGGGAGTCGGGCCTGGCCCCTCATTACAAGGAAGCGCAGCGGATGCTTGGCGTAACGATGAACCCGTATGACGACCCCGCAGACCAGCTATTGCGCGAGCTCGGTGAGGAGCTGGGTGTTTCCGACACCTACAAAAAGACCCCTGTCGGCGTGTACTTCGGCGCGGAGGGCGAGGCCGGCAAGCGGGTGCCCGATCCTTTCTTCGGTGGCGATGGTCCCGACCGCACCGGCTGTCAGCTGTGCGGTCGCTGCATGGTCGGCTGCCCTCACGGCTCGAAGAACACGCTTGTGAAGAACTACCTATATCTGGCGGAAAAGCGCGGCGCGCGCGTCTCTCCCGAACGCACTGTGATCGACATTCGCCCACTCGGAGCCGGCGACGGCAGCGACGGCTATGAGGTGGAAAGCATCCGCTCGGGGGCGTGGGTGCGCCGCGAACGCAAGGTGCAGCGCGCGCGTGGCGTCGTCGTCTCAGCCGGGCCACTGGGCACGAACACACTGCTGCAGCGCTGCCGTCTCGGCGGCTCGCTGCCGCGTATCTCTTCGCGCCTCGGCGAGCTGGTGCGGACCAACAGTGAGGCGATCCTCGCGGTCACCGTGCCCGAGGACTATCCGGAGAACCTGATCAAACGAGTGGCGATCACCTCGAGCATCTATCCCGACGCACACACGCACATCGAGACCGTCACCTACGGCAACGACGGTGACTCGATGAGCCGCTTGAACACGCTGCTGACGGGGGACGGCACGCGCGCAACGCGGCCGCTGAAGCTGCTCGGCCAGATCGTTCGTCACCCCAAGCGCTTCGTACAAGTGGTGCGCCCCAAGAACTGGTCGCGGCGCACGATCATCATCCTCGTGATGCAGACGCTCGACAACGCGATCGCGCTGCGCCCGAAACAGGGCCCGTTCAAAACGCTGTGGCTGAGCACCGAACAGGATCCCGAGCGCCCGATCCCGACCTTCATCCCGGTCGCGAACAAGGCCGCCGAATGGTTTGCCGAGCGTACCGGCGGCATTGCGCAGAGCTCGTTCACCGAGGCGGCACTGAACATCCCCACCACCGCCCACATCCTCGGCGGAGCGGTAATCGGCGCCGATGCGGAGCATGGCGTGGTGGATGCTCACCAACATGTCTTCGGTTACGAGAACCTGCTCATCTGCGACGGCTCGGCTGTCCCGGCGAACGTGGGGGTCAATCCCAGCCTCACGATAACGGCGCTGGCCGAGCACGCGATGAGCTTCGTGCCGGCGGCGGCCGCGGCCGAAATAGAGCCCGTATCGCAGCCCCTAGCGATAGGTACTTGAGCGTAGGCCACGTGCTAGCCTCGCGCTTGAATGCGAGAGGCGACAGACCCGGCTCCACTCAAGGTGTGCAGGAAGTGCTCAGTTGCCGCCCGCACAGACCACGAGGCGTGCCCCGAGTGTGGACACCCATACGTCAGGCACGGACCAAAGAGAAGGGTCTTGATTGGACTGAGTATCGCTGGAGTCTGCATATGTGCCGGATTCCTTCTGAAGAGTTCCAATAAGAAGAATGCTGCGCCTTCACCCGGTCTTCGTCCATCCAGCCAACTGCAGGCGAGGTCGGGCACCCTGACCTACTGGGACGCGTATTACCTCAAGCTTGGCACTCCGTATGGGGCCGTCGTAAGAAGGTTCGGTCCTCCATTGCCGAGTCCCCAGGGTGAACCATCGCGAGTTCTCAAATCGCGCTGCTTCTACTACCCCTACGCAGGGCACCCGCAGGCAACATTTCAGTTGTGCTTTGACGGTCGGCGGGGGCTCGTCACACTCGCGACGCGATTGGTCCCGGCTTCGCGAACGACGGCGGGACCCTGATTACCTCACGGATCGCCGTTCTTCAGCAACCGCGAACGGCTGCCGCTTCCCGGCGATCCACGACCAGCCGATCCTACGACCAGTCCGACCGATTATCGAGCCCGCCGTTGCCAGCGCACCCAGCGACGACAGAATCAGCTCTCCAATGCGTTACCTGTGAACAGACAGTTGGCGATGTTCCCGCCGAACTGTGCCGCATAGATCATCGACAGCTGCCCACCTGTTGCGCCATTCACGTAATTGAGAATTCCACCACCCTCCCCGTTGGTGATGGGTACGTCATGTGCAGCTCCGGTTTCAAAGCTAGGCTCGTCGACGGCCCAGGGGGTGACTCCAGTGTAGAACCCTTCCCCACCCGAATCGTTGCCGGTGGCGAACAGCGCCGAGTGGTCCGCGTTGGTCGAGGCCTTGGCGAGTCCGCCCACATCGCAATCCATCGTGATTGTCAGACCCTGACCTGCGAATGCCGTCTGGACACCCGTGCCGAGTTCTCCCTTGAACAGCACGGGAAGGCCACTGCCAGCAGGTCCCTGAGGTCCTTGTGGTCCCTGAGGTCCTTGTGGTCCCTGCGATCCCTGCGATCCAGCAGGACCGGGTCCGCCGTTTCTACCGTTCAATCCATTGCATACGTGGATCTTTTTGCCGGCTGCGTCATAAGTTTTGCAGCGGTTGGACGCTGAAACGGCTGTCAGCCCGCTAGCACTTGACGTGGCTACAGCGACGACTGCGATTGCTACTCCCAACATAGTGGTTCGCACAAGCGCGCCCCCTCGAAGCTTACTAGCCATAGTCCCTCCTTGTAACGACGAAATCCAAGCGCCACGGATCATGCGGCACAGGCACAGGCACATATACAGAGGCGCGAGCATACTACAAAGATGGAACTTGTCGAGATGCCGGACGACGTCCCAGAGACCCACGCGCCGCAGCATCACGAAGCGGCCGGGCTGTGGGGGACCCTACAGAGATCGTTGAGCCTGCGATATCCACGCCGACGCTGAGCCGAGCCTCCCGGCACGCAGCCGCAGACGCGCTGCTCCGCTCAACGGGAACAGCGCGTTGAGCACGCCGTAGCGGTCGGCTCGCAGGCTCACGATCGTCTGCCAGCGGCCACCGTGCCCCTGACGTTGTAGGAGAGCTGGCTGGCGCGCGTGCATGAGCAAAGCCCACACGCGCACCTGCCCTCGACTCACGCGTAGTGGGTCGAAGGGCAACATGAAGCCTCGCAAGAAAGGCTTGGGGCGGGCAAGGGCGGTGTTGCCGCCCGGTCCAGGGGCGTATAGGCCAGCGGGTCGCGGGTAGTGGCCGATGCTGCCGTCAGGTGAGGCCAACGGAGTCCCACCGTAAGGGTCGATCAGAAACTGCCAGTCGACGAGGCTGACGCCAGCGACCCACAGGCGGTGTAGCGCACGAGAGATCCATGCGGCCTGCAGGGCTTCGGGCACGCCAGTCGAGCTTGGCGGGGAACTCTCCCAGTTGAGCTCTGTGACCCACACTGGCCGGCGGCCGGCGGGCAAGACCGTGTGCAGACGCTCGGCCCGCGCCAGCAGTCCGGTGATCTTGGCGATGTCGGAGACCGCCGCGTCGAGCTTTGAGACCGCAGCGACGTCTGGATTGAAAACGGACAACGGATGGAAAGCCAGCACGTCCAGGTGAGGCTTTTCCGGGCAGCTTGCCCTAGCCGCGCCCAAACAGAGCAACCCTTCCAGGAAGGTCACGGGCGCCATCGCCCCCACACCAGCAGGTTCGCCCTCGGGGGCCACTCCGGCGGCGGCGACCGTGTCGCTCGGCTGGACCGACTTGACGCCCGCATAGAACCCGTTCAGCAGCTGACGGTACAGCTGTGGCGAGAATGCGCTCCAGCGGCGACTGACCGCCACCCACTGGGGCTCCAGGTAGCGCGCGAGGTTGGGCTCGTTCCATGCCTGGAACAGGTGCACCCGCGGCAGCGCGGCGCTGGGGTGCAGCGGGTCGGGAAAAGCGCCGTCGTAGCGGCTTGCCAGCGCCGCCGCGAATTCTTCCAGTGCGACCGGGCTGGGCGCCCAGCTTCCCGGGTAGGCATACGGCCAGCGGTGAGGCGCTTCGGCGAAAGCGGGCGCGTGGGAGACGACCAGCAGCGGCTGCAGCCCGACGCTCACGGCGCTCTCCACGGCCGCATCGAGTTGGGAGAAGTCGTAGGCGGGGCTGGCCGGATCGCGCGCTTGAAAACCAGCCGGCGGACTTGCTTGCACGACATTGCGCCAGTCCACGGGTATGCGAGCCACGCTCCCACCGAGCGCCCGCACCCTGCTCATCGTCTGCGCGCGAACCGAGGCGTTTTCGTTCAGCATCAGCTCTCCGTCGGACACGCCCCGCGCGAGCCCCCCGTGCGGGAAGGGACCGTAGAGCAGAGCGTGGTTCTGTGCCCGCACAAGTGAGGGCGGAGTATCCAAGGGTTCTCTCCCCGCCGGCGGCTCGACCCCAAACGGTCGAGGCGGTCCGTCCGCGCCGGTGCGCGACGGCAGGGGAAGGACGGCGGGAGGCTGCAGCCAGACGACCGCGCTGAGCAATACCGACGCGGTTTGAAGAACACGCTTCAAAAGGCCCTCCAAGGCGTACGTTGGAAACCTCAATCGCCGCCTCCAAACGACCCCTCTAGCGCCCGGAACGACAAGTCAAGACCGGTTCCGCGATTGCGCCAGCTGGATACGTAGCTTTAGCGGTGAAGCGTGAGGACGTGGCGTCCAAGCGCAAGCTTCGCGCCCGAGCTGGCGGTGAGCGTCGTGATCAGGACCACTTTGACGCTGGGTGCGTGCTTGAGCAGGCGCCGGCCAACAGAAGTGAGATGCATTGTGACTGTTACCGTACCGGCCGCTTTGGCTGTGGCCGTACCCCGCGCGAGCAGCAGCGCCTTGGGCTCTTTGCGCGGCCGTTTCTGTTTGCTTGTCGCCGCGAACGCCGGTAGGACCCCGCTGTGCTGGTAGAGGCCCTCGACGATCGTCCCGGGCTGGTTGATCGTCACATGTGTCGACCACCCGAAATGAAGCAGCTTGGCGATCGAAGTCCGCGTGAATTTCGCGAACGCCCCGGCAAGCGCGAGCGGAGGTGGAGGCGGAGGTGGTGGAGGCGGCGGCGGACAGCCGCCAACAGGACGGTCGTTCTCGCTGGAGTAGGTGAAGGTCGCGCCACCAGCAAGAGGGGAAGTCAGCGACTCGACGGCGTAGACGGTCTCGCCACTGAGGAGTGGCGAGAGAAAGTCGCCGCCGAAGCTTGATCCGGTAAGCACCTGAACCTGGGCCAAGCCGCCGTTACGCCTGGCGAAGTACTTAGGGTGGGGCACGACTGTGTAGTAACCACCTTCGACGGTGTAGCCGCCGGTGCGCTGGCCGGAGAAGTTGGTCGAGCCGGCGCAAACCGTGGGTTCCAGCGATGGCAACCCGTCGTATGTGACTGCCGTGACGAAGCCGGGAGATTCGAGCGTGACGATGTCCCCGACCTGCGGCACCTGGGAGAGCCACACGCCACCTTCGCCGCTCTGCTTGGCCACGACAAGCCCGTTATGGCTGATCGAGACGGCCACTTCGGCTTTTGTATTGACGCTGGCACTGACGTGCTCGATCGAGTCTTCGGGCTGCGTGTCAGCTCCCTCGACGACCGACAGCGAATATTCGGGTGCTTTGGACGATTCGCCCGCGACGGCAGGCACGGCCAAGCTCGCCCAGGCGGCAAGTGCCGCAAGCGCAACGCATAGCGCGCCCATGAGGCCACGCAGGCTGAGAGGACGACAGGTTCTCACTGGCACGAGAACATATTCGTTCGCCCGGTCGGAATGTTTAGCCTTGGGCGAGAAGTTGGACGTTCAGCGCCCGCCGGCCATCGCCGGCAGGATCACCACTGTGTCGCTCTCGGCGACAGTGGTCTCCAGCCCGTCCAGCACGCGTACGTCCTCGTCGTTGAGGTAAACGTTGACGTAACGATTCAGCTCGCCGTCAGCCGAGAACAGCTGGTCGGCCGTGGCCGGATGCGAGTCGGCCAGGTCGCGCAGGATCTCGCCGACGTTCTCGCCCGAGGCGCTCACCTCACGCTCGCCGCCCACGGAGGGACGCAGTACCGGTGGGATCTTGATCTTGGCCATAGGGGGGAATGATTACCAGGTATTGACGACTAGCGGATTAGCGGCTCGCTGGTCAAGCCAGGCAAGGACGCAGTGAGCGAAGTGTGCTTTGCTTTGCACATGAGCGAAACGAGGACGCCGCCTGGCGCCGGCTAGCGAGCCGCTAACCGGCTGCCGCGCAGAATGCCTCGTAATCCGGGAACACGCCCATCTCCTCGTCAGAGATCTCCTCCGGCGGACGTGAGCAGATCGGGCAGTCTGGGTCGCGGTGGACCTTGACCTCGGTGAGCGTCGCAGCGAGCGCGTCATAGAGCAACAGACGCCCGATCGCCGGATCGCCGATGCCGAGGATTAGCTTCACGACCTCTGTGGCTTGCAAAAGGCCCATCGTCCCGGGCAGCACGCCGAGCACGCCGTTGGCGCCGCACGAGGGCGCAAGCTCGGCCGGCGGTGGCTCGCGGAACAGGCATCGGTAGCACGGCCCCTCGTAGGGCTTGAAGACGGACAGCTGGCCGTCGAAGCCGAGGATCGAGGCGGAGACGACCGGGATCCTCAAGCGCACGGTTGCATCATTGAGCAGATAGCGCGTGGGGAAATTGTCGACACCGTTGACGATCACGTCGTAGCCCTCGATGATCTCCATGATGTTGGAGGCGTCCAGACGCACGGGGTACTTGATGACCTTCACGTCGGGGTTGAGCCCATGGATCGCCTCCTCGGCGGAGTCAACCTTGGGGATGCCGATGCGCTGGGTGGAGTGGATCACCTGACGTTGCAGGTTCGAAAGATCGACGACGTCGTCGTCGACGATCCCGAGCGTGCCGACGCCGGCAGCCGCGAGATACAACGCGGTAGGCGAGCCCAGGCCGCCGGCGCCGAGCAGCAGGACCTTCGCGTCGAGCAGCTTTTGCTGGCCCTCGTTGCCGATCTCGGGGATCAGCAGGTGGCGCGAGTAGCGATCGCGTTGCTCGGCCGACAGCGTGCGCGGCACATCGACCTCATAGCCACGGTCCTTCCACAACGTGATACCGCCTGTCATCGACTCGACGTGCTCATAGCCGAGATCGTCGCGCAGGGTGCGTGCGCCGTAAGCGGAGCGGTTGCCCGAGGCGCAGTAGAGGATCACGTGGGCATCGCGGTTTGGCACGATGCCCTCGATGCGTGTCTCCAGGTAGGAGCGCGGCACATGCTTGGCGCCAGGCAGGATGCCGGAGGCAAGCTCGTCGGTCTCGCGCAGATCGACGATCACAGCGCCCTCTTGCAAGAGCTCCTTGACCTCGGACGGGTCAACCTCGTCTATTTCGCTCTTCACCTGGCGCAGCAGGTCCGCACTCGACGGGCTCATCTGAAATCTCCTGAATTGCGGTCGGAATTCATGGAACTTCAAAAAGTATAGCGCCCGCCGCTCGACATTTGAATAGGTCGTCCACTCGCGCATCTCCCCTACCCTTGCGTGCCTGTGCGCTATCAACCTCACTTCATACTGCCGGCCGTCTGCGCCATCCTGGCGGTCGCTCTGGCGCTGGCGATCGTCTTTGGCGACGGTCATAGCGGCTCCTCCACAAGCTCGAGCACGCCCAACGCCAACCACAACGGCAACTTCGAGGGCGCCGCGTTCCCGCCAGGCGTACGCGCGCACGAATTCACGCTGACAAACCAGCGCGGACAGCGCGTGTCACTGAGCGCGTACAGCGGAAAGGTGGTGGTGGTTGCCTTCCTCTTCTCGAAGTGCCGCACGTGCGTGTTGGTCGCCGACCAGGTGCGTGGAGCGCTCGACGAAGTCGAAAGCACGCGCGGTATCGCGACGATCTTCGTGAGCACCGACCCGCAGGTCGATACGCGCGCAAGCGTGAGCCGCTTCCTTAGCGAAACCTCGTTGAGCGGGCACGTCGAATATCTGACGGGGACACCTCAGGAGCTGCAACCGATCTGGAAGGCCTACGCGATCCCTCCGGTGAGCGCCGGCAGGTACGCCTCCGAAGAGGGGAGCACCGTGCTGTTGATCGACCACAATGGCAGCGAGCGTGTCGGCTTCGGCCTAGAACAGATAACTCCCGAAAGCCTCGCTCACGATATTCGACTGCTTGCGGGCGCCTGATACCCTAGTCAGCAGGTAGGTATTCAGACGATGATGTTCTCAACCAAGGCCGAGTACGGCGTGCGCGTGATGGTGGAGCTGGCTCGGCGAGCCGGCAACGCTCCCGACGGTGTCGAGTCGGTCGTGCCGCTGGCCGAGATCGCCGAGCACGACGGCCTGCCACTTGCCTACCTGGAGCACCTCGTCGCACGCTTGCGCAAGGCGGGCTTGATCGACAGTCGCAGAGGCTCGCGCGGTGGCTACATGTTGGCGCGCGGCGCAGAGCAGATCACGATGGCCGAGGTCGTCGAGGCACTGGAGGGTTCGATCGCCCCGATCGAGTGCATCTCCCAAGCATCGGACGGTAGCGTGGTGTGCTCGCGCGAGTCGCACCCGAGCCACGTGTGCCCCACCAAGCTGCTGTGGACGCGCGTTCGTGGCTCGATCGTGCGCACACTGCAAGACACGACGCTTGCCGACCTGCTCGTCACGCAGCGCATGCCGGCCCAGACTGCTTCCACAGGTGCCAGTGAGAGTATCGCCGCACTCGAACAGGTCCCGGCCACCGCCGCTTTGTCCGTTTCCGCTTAGTCCCCGTCCCCGCTTAGAGCAAAGGAACCATGGCTGACCTCGAAATCATCAATCTGCACGTGCGCACCGAGGATCGCGAGATCCTCAAGGGCGTCAACCTGAGCATCGACAAGGGCGAGATCCATGCGCTGATGGGGCCCAACGGCTCCGGCAAGTCAACACTCGCCAACACGCTGCTCGGCCACCCCTCGTATGAGGTGACCGAGGGCAAGGTCGTGTTCAAGGGCGAGGACATCACCGAGGCCGAGGCCCACGAGCGTGCCAAGGCGGGCCTGTTCCTCGCCTTCCAGTACCCCGTGTCGATTCCGGGAGTATCGGTAGCGAACTTTCTGCGCATGGCGATCAACGCCAAGCAGGACGAGCCGATCAAAGTGAAGGAGTTCGGCGTGAAGCTCCAGCACGCGATCGAGCTGCTCGACGTAGACAGGGCATTCACCTCGCGCCACCTCAACGACGGCTTCTCCGGCGGCGAGAAGAAGCGCGCGGAGATCCTGCAGATGGCGATGCTCTCACCCGACGTGGCGATCCTCGACGAGACCGACTCGGGCCTTGACATCGACGCGCTGAGGACCGTCGCCGAGGGCGTGCAGCGCCTGCACGACGAGCAGGGGTTGGGCGCGCTGATCATCACCCACTATCAGCGCATCCTGCACTACGTGAAGCCCCAGTTCGTACACATCCTGATGGACGGGCGCATCGTGCTCGAGGGCGGCGTGGAGCTGGTGGAGCGCCTGGAGCGCGAAGGTTACGACCAGATCCGCCAGGAATTCGGCGAGTCGGGAGAGCTGGCGGCATGAGCGCGGCCAATGGCTCCACGACGGCAGGAGTGGGCGCCCCCGACGATGTGACCAGCGCCGGCGAGGGCATCGTCGTCAAGCCTGGGCGCCATCGCGAGGCGTCGCTTTACCACGCGCTGGCTGGCGCCGGCGCCGGCGATGGGCACAAGACGCTCGCCGAGCTGCGCGCGGACGCGCTGGAAGCCTACGAGCACAGCGAGCTGCCTGTATGGCGCCGCTCGGGCTTTTGGACCACAAGCTTCTCCGAGCTGGATCTCGGCGCCGTCGCCTCCAATGAGCACGCGTCCGGGTCCGGCGTGCCGGAGTTCGTCTCCAGCGCCATCCCCGACCGCCCACGCGCGGGTCGGATCGTGCAGCTCGATAGCTCGACGGTCTATGTCGAGCTCGATCCGAAGCTTGCCGAGCGCGGCGTGATCCTGTGCTCGCTGGAGCAGGCCGCCAACGAGCACACAGATCTCTTTCAGCAGTGGTATTGCAAGCGTCTGACGATCGACCGTCACAAGTTGGAGGCCGCCAACGCTGCTTTTTGGATTGGTGGGGCGTTCCTGTACGTGCCCGACGGGCTACTCGTGGAGGACCCGTTTGAGATTGTTTATGCGATCGGCGGAACGGGCGTGGCGCAATATGGTCGAACGCTGGTGATCGGCGGTCGCTCGAGCGACTTCAGGGTGCACGAGCACGACCTCGCCGCCAACTTCGAGGACGGGCAATCGCTGCATGCCGGTGCGTTTGAGCTGTACTTGCAGGACAACGCCCGCTGCCGTTTGGCGCAGGTGCAGGATTGGGGTTCAGGCGACGTGTTCGACGCCTCGACACGCTTCGTTGGTGTCGGTCGCGACGCCTACTGCCACTGGCTGCCGGCCTTGCTTGGCGGCCATCTCGTACGCCACCACCTCGAGCTTGCCGTCAGCGAGCCTGGTGGCGACATGGCCTTCCGCGGCCTGTTCTTCACCGAGGCCCAGGAGCATCTGGATACCTTCGCGGTGGACTTGCACGAAACCGGTCCTTCCGGCGGGGACGTGCACTGGCGCGGCGCCGCGACAGGCTCCAGCAGAGCCAGCTTCGAGGGCTTGATCCAGATCGACCCGGGCGCGCAGAAGACGCATACCTACCTGCAGATTCACACGATGATGCTCTCCCCGAAGGCACGTCTTGACGCAATCCCATCGGTGCTCGTCTCGGCCGACGACGTGTCTGCCTCCCACGGTGGGACGGTGGGCGAGCTGGACGAGGACTCGATCTTCTACATGGCAAGCCGTGGCCTGGATCGTCCTTCGGCGGTGCGCTTGCTCGTCGAGGGCTTCTTCGAGCCGGTACTTGGCCAGCTCGAGGACGAGCCGCTTGAAGAGCTGGTGCGCGGCAAGATCGCGGCGAAGCTCGCGGCAGCGCGAGAGGACATCGAGGCGTACGCGACGGCTAGATAGCTCATCCAGAGCGGTGAGGTAATGTGTCCTTTGTTGAAAACTACCATCGCATATACGTTTTGTAGCCATTATGGTAGTTAACGAAAAGATCATATACAGCCCAACCCCCACGAAACCTCTGGTGGGATCGATGGACACGCCCAACTCCCCCACGCTCGACGTCCGCGGCGACTTCCCGATCTTCTCACGCGAGTTCGACGGGCAGCCGCTCGTCTACCTCGACTCGGGCGCCACATCGCAGAAGCCGACTGTCGTCATCGACGCGATCTCCTCCTACTTGAGCGAGCACAACGCGAACGTGCACCGTGGTGTCTACGCGCTCGCACAGGAGTCAGACGCTGCCTACGACGGCGCCCGCGAGAAGGTTGCCGGCTTCGTTGGTTGGGAACCAAAGACGACGATCTTCACCAAGAACGTGACCGAGGCGATCAACCTCGTGGCCTACGCGTGGGGTCGCGCCAACGTCGGCCCCGGAGACGCGGTGCTCATCACCCAGATGGAGCACCACGCGAACATCGTGCCTTGGCAGATGCTGTGTCACGAGCGCGGCGCGCAGCTGCGCTACCTGGAGGTGGACGAGCGCGGCGAGCTTTCCCTCGACCAGCTCGAACGGGAGCTGGCGAAGGGGGACGTGAAGCTGGTGGCGTTCACCCACGTGTCGAACGTGCTGGGCACGATCGTGCCGGTCAAGAAGATGACCGCACGCATTCGCGCAGCTGGCGCAACCTCGCTGGTGGACGGCGCCCAGGCGGTGCCGCACATGCCGGTAGACCTGAGCGCGCTCGGCGCCGACTTCTACGCGTGGACCGGCCACAAGGCGCTCGGGCCGACGGGCATCGGCGTGCTGCACGGACGCGCGGAGATTCTGGAGGAGATGGAGCCGTTCCTGACCGGGGGGGACATGATCGCCTCGGTCGACCTCGACGGCGCCACCTGGAACGAGCTGCCCTACAAGTTCGAGGCGGGCACGCCACCGATCGCGGAGGCGGTTGGCCTGGGAGCAGCCGTCGATTACCTGACCGCGCTCGGGATGGAGCAAGTCCGCGCACACGAGCGCGAGCTCACCGACTACCTGCTCGCGCGCCTGCAAGAGGTGCAGGGCCTGCGCTTCGTCGGTCCGCCCGAGGCTGAGAATCGCGGCGGGCTGGTGTCGTTCACGATCGAGGGCATGCACGCGCACGACATCGCCGAGCTGGCCAACCGCGGCGGCGTGTGCATCCGCGCCGGGCACCACTGCGCGCAACCGCTGATGCGCTGCCTGGGCGTCGGAGCGACAGCACGCGCAAGCGTGGGTGTCTACAACGAACCAAGCGACGTGGACGCGCTGATCGACTCTCTGCTCGCCGGCCTGAAGGTCTTTGGTTTGTGATGGACGACCTCTACCGCGATTACATCCTCGACCACTACAAGCGTCCCCGCAACTTCGGCGAGCTGGACCCGCACGACATGGAGGGGCTGGAGCACAACCCGTTGTGCGGCGACGAGCTGGGTGTGCACATCCGCGTCAAGGACGGCAAGATCGAGGATCTGCGCTTCCACGGCCACGGCTGCGCGATCTCCCAAGCCTCTGCGTCGATCGCATCCGAAGAGCTGGTCGGGATGGAGCTCGACGAGGTGGGCAAGCTCGACGCCGACTGGGCGATCAACCTACTTGGCATCCCCGTGTCGGCGACACGGCGCAAGTGCGCGCTGCTTGGCTTGAAGGTGGTCAAGGGTGCCGTCACCGGCGACAACAGCTGGCCCGTCGGCTCGGCGTGATGGTCTCGATACAATTCCTAGTCCACAGCACAGGATTCTCAAAGGGAGCCCCATGGCCACGCTAGACCACACCAAGATCGCAAAGCCCAGCCCGATCGTCGAGGACGAGCAGGGCCAGCTGTTGGCGCGCAAAGGCATCTCGCGCGAGGTGGTGCGCGAGCTCTCCAAGGTCAAGGGCGAGCCCGACTGGATGGCCGAGAAGCGCGTCAAGTCGCTGGAAATCTACGAACGCAAGCCAATCCCGACGTGGGGCCCAGACCTGAGCGGGCTCAACTTGGACGAGCTGGTGCTCTACTCCCCCCCGACCGCCGGGCGCTTCAACTCCTGGGATGACGTACCCGAGGAGATGAAGAAAACATATGAAGATCTTGGCATCCCCCAGGCCGAGCGCGAGCAGCTCGCCGGAGTCGTCGGCGTGTGGCGCCAGGAGCCGGTATACGAGGGGCTGAAGGAAGAGTACGCCAAGCTCGGCATCCTCTTCTGCTCGATGGACACCGCCATCACCAAGTACCCGGATCTGGTGCAGAAGTACTTCATGAACAAGTGCGTGCCACCGCAGGACAACAAGTTCAGCGCTTTGCATGGCGCTGTCTGGTCGGGCGGCTCGTTCCTGTACGTGCCCAAGGGCGTGAAGGTGGACCTGCCGTTGCAGGCCTACTTCCGCATGGAGGGCGCCGGCGAGGGCACCTTCGAGCACACCCTCATCGTCGCCGACGAGGGCTCGGATGTGAACTACATCGAGGGTTGCACCGCGCAGACGTACTCGGTCAACTCGATGCACTCCGCGGTGGTGGAGATCTTCGTACACGAGGGCGCCAAGGCGCGCTACACGACCGTGCAGAACTGGTCGAAGGACGTCTACAACCTCAACACCAAGCGCGCGATCGTGGACGCCGAAGGCACGGTCGAGTGGGTCGGCGGCTCGATGGGCGCCAAGTACGTGATGCTCTACCCCGGCTCCTATCTGATGGGCGAGGGCGCGCGTGCCGATCACCTCAATGTGGGCGTGGCCGGCAAGGGCGTGCACAAGGACACGGGCGCGAAGGTCGTGCACCTGGCGCCCAACACCACCTCTAACATCCTCGCCAAGTCGATCTCCAAGGACGGCGGGATCATGGGCTACAGGGGCCTCGTCAAGATGGGTAACAACTCCGCCGGGTCCAAGGCCCGCGTGCAGTGCGACGGGCTGATGATGGACGGCGAATCGCGCTCCGACACGTGGCCTGACATCCAGATCCAGAACCCGAACGTGGCCGTGGCGCACGAGGCAACGGTCGGGCGCATCTCCGACGACCAGCTGTTCTACATGGGCTCGCGCGGCTTCACCGAGGACGAGGCCGCCGCGATGATCGTGAACGGCTTCATCGAGCCGGTCACCAAGGAGCTGCCGATGGAGTACGCGGTCGAGCTCAACCGTTTGATTCAGCTGGAGATGGTCGGCAGCATTGGGTAGGGTCGGCGCATGCGTGCGCCCGTAGACACGATCGTTGCGCCGCTCTTCCCGACGAAGCTTCCGTGGGTTAACACGAGCGGGTCCCAGGCGAGCATCCTCAAGCGCGGCAAGCCGATGCTGGTGGAGTTCTGGGACTTCTGCCGCCCCAACTCGATCAGGACGCTGCCGTATGTGAAGGCCTGGCATGAGCGCTATGCAGACGATGGGTTGCGTGTGATCGGCGTTCACTGCCCCGGCTTTGCGCCGTCCCACCCCGAGCAGGCTGTCCGCGACGCCGTCGAGCGCCTGGAGATTGTCCACCCCGTGCTGATCGACAGCGAGTTCGAGATCTGGCAGGAGTACGAGAACCGCGGCTGGCCCGCGCGCTATCTGTTCGACGGCAGGGCGCGCCTGTTCGACTACCACTACGGCGAGGGGGCCTACGTTGAGACCGAGCTGGCGATCCAAGAGCTATTGGGCGTCGAGCGCGAGCCGCTTGAGGCGCTGCGCCCAGAGGACGCACCCGGTGCCCAGTTGCTGCCCCAGACCGAGCAGCAGGCGGGAGCGTGGTCGGGGCACTACGAAGCAGGCAGCGTTTGGGCGGTGCTCGACGGATCAGGCACGGTTACGGTCAGCACGGCTGGTGGCGAGAGCGTACCGGCCAAGGATAGGACGCTGAGCGTCGAGTGCCCGGGCGCCTACCAGCTGATCGAACACGAGCGCCATACGCAGGGGATGCTCACCCTGGAGGTCGGCGCCGGCGTGAAGTGCCTGGCGACTTGCTTCACGCCGGGAATTGCCTGAATCGCTTTAAGCCGTCGAGGGGTCGGGGTATATGTACATTTTTGAAATTTTGCCATAGTGACTACGTCTGTAACTACTATCGCAAAATTTCGAAAAGTTTATATGCCTGCACCCGTCTGATCATGCACGAATCTCCGCCGCTGAGCGATCGTCGAGCAGCCGTCGCAACATCGGCGGACCGTCATCCTCGACAAGCACGGCACCCCCCGGCCAATACGGGCTCTCACCAGGCGTGTCGGTAACGAAATACGAGTCATAGGTCCAGCAGCCGGCGTTGAGCAAGCGCGCACCACCGGGCCCGCGCCACTCAGCGTCGACGTCTCCGGTGAGCGGCCCGGCACGGTGCGTGTGCCCGAAGATCACATGTGCATCGCCGAGGCCGAGGCGCGCGGCCACCTCCCCCATCGCGCGCAAGCCTGCGCGGCGCAGCTCGGCCGTCGAGATGTCGGCTTGAAAGGAGCCGATGCCGGCCCTGTTGAGCGCCGCGACCGCGAATGGGAAGGCGCCAGCCAGCGCGCGCGCACGCAAATCGAAGCCATTGCCGTTACGCCCCTTGCCCGCAAGCGCACGCCATGCGCGTACGGTTGACTGCCCGTTGAGCGTGGATCCGGTCGGGGCCTGGCGCGCAACGGCGTCGATCCATGCAAACACAGGCGCGGTGACGGCCTCGTAGTCAGCGACCGTGGCAAACGCATCGGTTGGTCGGCTCTGCACGCGCGCAGTCATGCCGATCCCGAGCCGCTCCATCGTCGGGATCGACAGGTGGCAGTCGAGGTAATGGCCGTGCGTGGCGTACACGTCAGGGCGCAGCCACAGGCCAGGATAGGCGGCGCTCAGGCTTGCCGGCTCAGCCCATGAGGCAAGCGCGGCAAGCATCGAGGAGGCTTCCTCGGCGGCAAAGCGCTGCTCCAAGCCAAGCGGTACGGGCTCTGGCGCTTCGTCGCGGCGCCGCGACCAGGACTCCACGAGCGCATGGTCGTGGTTGCCGGCGAACGACCACGATCTCTCGCCCGGCAAACGCTCGGCCAAGCTCCTCGAAGAACGGACGTGCGGCGGCGAGCGCGTCGCGCGCGGGCCATGGCGCAGCTCGAGCACATCGCCCAGCAAGACAAGTCGATCGATGTCCTCGAGCGCGTCGATCAGCGCGGAGCGCGGCACGGAGCGGCGCAGCACGTCGGCACCGGAGCCGGCGCCGAGATGCAGGTCTGAGACGACAGCGTGCGCGTCAAGACGCGGCCGCTGACAGCCTCGCGGATCGGCTTGGGCAGCATGAACCGCACGTCCTCGCGCACGACATGGAACTCGGAGATGTCCTGCACCCCCCGCGCGCGGAAGAAATCGAGCAGATCCTGGACGAGATCGTCGGGCGCGCTGGCCCCGGAGCTGACGCCGACGACGCGCTTGCCGGCGAGCCACTCCTCGCGCACCTCGCCGGCGTGGTCGATCAGGTAGGCCTCGGTGCCGCAGTCGCGGGCGACCTCGACCAGGCGCACCGAGTTGGAGGAGTTGCGCGAGCCGATCACGAGCATCAGGTCGCAGTCGCCGGCCATCTGCTTGACGGCGGCCTGGCGGTTGGTGGTGGCGTAGCAGATGTCGTCGGTGCGCGGACCGGCTATCGCCGGGAAACGCTCGTGCAGCCGCTTGACGATCGCCGTCGTTTCATCGACCGAGAGCGTCGTTTGCGTGATGTAGGCGACGCGCTCGGGATCCTCGACGCCGAGCTCGTCGACGTCCTGCTCGTTCTCGACGAGCACGATGTGCTCCGGGCGCCTCCCCCATCGTCCCCTGCACCTCCTCGTGGCCGGCGTGGCCGACGAGCACGATCGTGTAGCCGTCCTGCGCGAAGTGGACCGCCTCGCGGTGGACCTTCGTCACGAGCGGGCAGGTCGCGTCGATCGTCTCCAGCCCGCGCGCTTGCGCGTCGCTGCGCACCTTCGGCGAGACGCCGTGGGCGGAGAAGACGGTGAGCGCGCCCTCGGGCACTTCCCTGACGTCCTCGACGAACACAGCGCCACGCGCGGCCAGCAGCTCGACCACGTGCTTGTTGTGGACGATCTGCTTGCGCACATACACCGGCGGCCCGTGCAGGTCGAGCGCGCGTTCGACCGTCTGCACGGCGCGATCGACGCCCGCGCAATATCCGCGCGGCGCGGCAAGCAGCAGCTTCTCGACTGTGTTGGCCACTACGCTCATTGTAGGGCCGCCGCGACCCACCCATGCGCGGCGCGTGCGTCCGGCGGGGCAAGGGACCGTGCGGCCGGTACCCTTGAGCAACGATGGCACAGCGACACCTCGACAGGCTCACCGCGGTGGACGCCTCCTTCCTGCACCAGGAGGGACGCAACTCGCACATGCACGTGGGCGGGCTCACGATTGCTCGAGGGCCGCCGCCGCCGATGGAGGAGTTCCTCGAGCAGATCCGCAAGCGCCTGCATCTGGTGCCTCGCTACCGCCACAAGCTGGCCTACACGGCGCTCGACAGCGGCCGTCCGGTATGGGTGGACGACCCGGCTTCAACCTCGAGTTCCACGTGCGCCACACGGCGCTGCCCGCCCCGGGCAGCTGGGAACAGTTGCGCAACCTGACGGCGCGCATCTTCTCCCAGGCACTCGACCGCTCGAAGCCACTGTGGGAGATGTGGTTGATCGAGGGCCTAGATCCGAAATGGACGTGCCCCGGCGGGGCACCGTCCCCCCCACGGTTCGCGCTGATCTCCAAGACCCACCATTCGCTGATCGACGGGATCGCGGGCGTGGATCTCGCGACGGTGCTGTTCGACATCGCACCCGAGCCGGCAGCCGTTGCGCCATTCGGGCAGAGCGTGGAAACCGAAGCCCGAGCCGGACGCGACCGAGCTTGTCGCGGTCGGGCGTGCGCGGAGCGGTGCGCGCCGGCGTGGAGATGGTGAGCGGGGCGATCGACGCGCTCACCCACCCCGAGCGCACGCTCGAGCGAGCGCGCGAGGCCGCGGAGGGCGTCGGCGAGATCGTGTGGGCCGGACTGAACCCGGCGCCCGAGACGCCGCTGAACGTGGAGATCGGCCCGCACCGGCGCTTCGTCGGGATCGCAGCGCAGCTGGATGACTTCAAGCTCGTCAAGAACGCGTTCGGCGGCACCGTCAACGACGTCGTGCTGGCGGTCGTGACGGGCGCGCTGCGCTCGTTCTTGATCGCGCGCGGCGTGCGCACCGAGGGCATGGAGATGCGCGCGCTCGTGCCGGTGTCGGTGCGGACCGTGGGCGAGCGCCACGAGGGCGGCAACCGGATCGTCGTGATGCGGGGCCCGCTGCCTGTGTACATCGCCGACCCGCTTGCAGCGGCTGCGCTTCGTCAGCCACGCGATGGACGGCCTGAAGGAGTCCAAGCAGGCGCTCGGCGCGGAGGTGATCGCCGGCGCGCAGAACTTCGCGCCGCCGACGATCCTGGCGCAGGCCTCGCGTCTGAACTTCTCCACGCGCCTGTTCAACCTGATCGTGACGAACGTGCCGGGGCCGCAGTTCCCGCTGTACGTGCTCGGGCGCCGCATGGAGCGCGTGTTCCCGGTGGCGTTCCTGCCCGAAAACCACGCGCTCGCGGTGGCGATCATGTCCTACGCGGGCGAGATGAACTTCGGCCTGCTCGGCGACTTCGACGCGCTGCCGGACATCGACTCGATCGGCGAGAGCATCGCAGCGGAGCTGGCGGAACTGGTCGAGCTGGCTCGCGAAAACAGCAAGAAGACGGCGCCCCGACGGGCCGCTACTAACGTCGCTAGGCAAGCGAGACATTGATTGAAATGCCCACCCGCCCCGCAGTGTGCGCTAGCACATAAGGGTCCGAGGACGCAGATCGCGCCGCCTGGCGGCGCTAGTAGCCCAAAGCGAACTTCGCGTCCTCGGACATCTTCTCGGGCGACCACGGGGGCGTGAAGACCATCTCCGATTCGATCGTTGCGACGCCGTCGAGTTCGCCCACGAACTCGTCGATCTGTTCGGTGACCTGTGGCCCGATCGGGCAGCCGGGCGTCGTCAGCGTGAACGTGACGTGCACGTCGCCGCCTGTGACCTCGACGCCGTAGATCAACCCTAGCTCGACGAAGTCGAGGCCAAGCTCGGGGTCGATCACGTTCGACAGGGCGTCCATAACGTCGTCGACGGTTACCGTCGTCTCTTCCATGCCTCTCAGTCTAGTTGTAAGAACCCAGACGGTCCCACTGATACAGCTGGATGCACTCCTCGGCCAGCTCGATGGCCGCTCACGCGACAGATGCGGAAGCACAGTGTCAAGCGCCTGCTCCTCGGCGACACCTGCCTGGAAGGCTTCCTCGCCCTTGAAGCCGGCCGCGATCTTCAGCGCCTCGCGGCGATTCTCGCCCAGGCTCGGGAAGACGCCGACGAGGAAATCGGTATTGGGGACGGGATGGCCGACCTCCAGCGAGGCGTGCCATGCGGCCAGCAGGTGCAGGTCGTCCTGATCCAAACCCGCGATCGCGCGCTCGTAGTGGAACGAGAGCTCCTGGTCGGGGAGGTCGTCGACCCATGCGCGCACAACCTCGCCGACGAGCTGCCGGCGGGCCTCGCGGCCGACGGAATCTGCGATCACCCTGATGGCGTCGTGTGGCTCGATGAAGCAGAGCGGCATGGTGGCTCCCTGGTCTTGCGGGAAGGGGGACGTGACACACAGGACTTTAGGCGTCGGTGTGGACGACAAATTTGCCAGTCCCCCCGCGCGCGCGGGGACACCACAAAATGCGACTCAGACGGCCCCACCAAGAAAGGCTGCGCAACGTCCGGAGACGAGCACCGTGCGCTGCCTAGCTTTGGATCCCCAGCGCGGACTCGGCTCGCTCGACCGCGTGCTCATCGCGTGTCTCGGCCGGGAAGCCGAGCGTTGCGCGTCCCTGCGCAGGGGCTCCAAGGCCCCAGTTGTAAAGCGCCAGATCGAGCGCTTCGATCGGGGTCGAGGCTACCTCGGCAAGCGCGTGCGCACGCCGCTCGATGATCAGCGGATCGCCGATCCCGAAGACTCGCTTGGCGGCCTGCGGCGTGAGGTCAGACGCCGCCTGCCCAGAGCGCGTGAGGACCTGCAGCGAGTCGGCTCGCAGCTCATAGAGCCCGAGCCGGCCAAGCGTGACCAGCAGGTCATAGCGCCCCATGCGCCCGAAGCCGGGCAGCGCGAGACGCTCGAACAGCCGCGCGAAACGTCGCTGCGGCGTCCACTCAGGCTCCCCCTCGAAAGCTCGCTGCTGTGAGCCCGCATGCTCGACAAAGCGTCGGTAGGCGCTCAGCGTCTCCGCGCCACGGGCTGGATCGTGGGAGGTGCGGGGCCCTAGCGGTATCCCCTGGAGGTCGGGCACAGAGCCCGACGCCCAGCCGCAGGAAAGCAGCGCCTCGCGAATCCCCACGAACGACTGATCCCCCTGCAGCGGCGATAGGTAGGCCGCTAGGAAGCACATCCAGGTCGCCTGCTCGATGTCCCCGCAGTCGCGCGCTTCGGCGTAGAAGCTTGGAGGGTCTGCGCCAAGCGCCAGCAGGCGTCCGCTCGCGAAGCCGACCTCTCCAGCGAGCCGCCGGGCGTCCTCGGAAGAGTGCAGGCCGGGCACCAGCTCGCAGCGGTAGCCGTCGTCTCGGGCACGCACCTCGCGATGGACGCGCACTTCCTGGTTGCGCCGCGTGGAGGGTCGCCCTGCCTGGACGCGCGCGCCGGCACCGCCGCGCGACGTCGCTGCTCGGCCTACGCTCGACCGTGCATCGCTCCCCGTCCCACGCTTGGGCTTGCTCGCACGGCGCATTGATGCCTGCCCCGGGGCGCTCTCACGGCAGATCGGGCAACGATCGACGAAGCGGTTATGGCGACAGAAGGTAGGGCTCACGTCGGTAACGCTAGCGAGACGGAGGCGCTCAAGCGCTAGGCGCCGTAATGCTCGCACGTGCCGGAATCGGCACGGCAAATTCCCGTGTTCGCGCCCGCTCGGCGCCGGCGCGGCGCTCGGCGTCGAGCGCGTAGAGGTAGTCGTCGAAGTCGACCTGGATCGTGTGGCGCTTGGAGGCGACGTAGCGCTTGCGCATCGCCGCCTGGTCGGCGGCGATGTCGCGATGCAACTCGGCCGGGGAGGGCAGCGCGTACTCGCCGCGCAGATAGTCGCCGACCCAGGCGCCCTGGGCCTCGGCCAGCGGCATGATCGCGCCGAGCGGCTGCAGCAGGCCGATGAAGTAAAGGCCGGCGATGTCCGGGTGAAAGACGCGCCGGAACAGCTCGATGTGGTTGTCGGGTGCCGCAAGGAAATCTGCGTCGAAGAACGGGAAGCTGATCTTGTAGCCGGTGCAGTACACGACCACGTCGGCGTGCACCTCGCTGCCGTCGATGAAGCGCACCCGCTCGCCCTCTAGCGCGGCGATGTTCGGCTTGGGCGCGATCGTGCCGTGGGCGATGCGGTCGAGGATGCGCCCGGAGACGGTCGGATGGGACTCGCCGAACTTGTGGTCGGGCTTGGGCAGGCCGTAGCGCTCGGGCGGGCCGGTCAGCGTCTTGATCGTCTGGTGGATCATGCGCTGGCGGATCGCGAACGGGATGCGGGGGTCGTTGGGGAGCTGGTCGACCGGCTTGCCGAACACGTACTTGGGGATGATCCAGGCGCCTTTGCGCGCCGCCAGGTAGGTGTTGGCGGCCACGTAGGAGGACTCGACCGCGATGTCCATCGCCGAGTTGCCCATGCCGAGGACGACGACGTCCTTGCCGGCGAAGATCGAGTTGTCCACGTAGGAGTGGGCGTGCAGCTGCTTGCCCTCGAACGTGTCCGCGCCGGGGAAGGCCGGTTCGGGCCAGCGCGGGTCCCAGTGGTGGCCGTTGGCGACGAGCAGCGCGTCGTACTTGCGCGTCTCGCCGGTGTCGAGCGCGATCTCCCAGACGCCGTCCTCGCGCTTGCCGGCGCGCTCGACGCCGCGTCTCGAACGTGATGTGCTCGCGCAAGCCGAAGTGATCGACGTAGTCGTCGAAGTACTCCTTGATGTGGGTGTGATGGGGAAAGTCCGGGATAGCTGCTCGGCATCGGGAAGTCCGCGTAGGCCATGCGCTCGCGCGAGACGTTGATGAACAGGTCGCGATAGGCGGCCGACATCCCGTTGCGGTTGCCGAACACCCAGTTGCCGCCGACCTGGTCTGACTTCTCGAAGCAGTCGAACGGGAATGCCGCGGTCGTGCAGCGCCTTGACGGCGGCGATGCCGGAGGAGCCGGCGCCGATGATGCAGGTGCGCGGCAAGCCGCTAGCGGAGCCATTGCTGTTGCTCGACTCGGCGCGTCCGTTCTCGGGAGCGCTGGCCACGCAGCCAGTCTAGCGCCGCGGCTGGAAGACTATTCCGCCGGCACGCCGGGCCCGACATGCTGCGGCGGCCCCTCGGGGCCTTCGTCGGCGTCGCGCGTGACCGGCGATACCGCCATCCTCCGGCGCAGGCCGTTGGCAGCGGCGGCGCCACGGATCTGTCCGCAGGCCCGCCAGGTAGCGATCGACCATGCGCGCGCACTGGCGTCCCTCGTTGATCGCCCACACGATCAGCGACTGCCCGCGACGAGCGTCGCCGGCGGCGAACACGCCCTCGACCGAGGTCGTGTAGGGCTCGAGCGCCTTGACGTTGCCGCGCGGGTCCTTCTCGACTCCGAGCTGGTCCAGCAGCGGCTGCTCGGGGTGCAAGGAAGCCCATCGCCAGCAGCACCAGCTGCGCGGGCAGCTCGCGCTCGGTGCCGGGCACGGGCGCGAACGGCGGCGCTGCCTCGGCTGCGGCGATGTGCAGCGCCGCGACGTTGCCGTGCTCGTCGCCGGAGAAGCGGGTGGTGGTGACCGAGTAGTCCTGCTCGCCCACGGCCGCCTCTGCGGGCCTCCTCCATCGCGTAGGAGAGGCGGTACTTCAGCGGCCACTCGCGGCCACGGCGTGCGCTCGTCGGGCCTGATGCTCGGGCGGCTCGGGCAGAAGCTCGAGCTGGACGATCGAGAGGGCGCCCTCGCGCAGCGAGTTGCCGACGCAGTCGGCGCCGGTGTCGCCGCCGCCGATCACGACGACATGCTTGCCCGCGGCGCTGATCGGCTCGCCGGCCACCGGCGGCTGGGGCACGGTCGGCGCGGGGCCATGCTCGCTGGCCACGAAGCGGTTGCGCTGGTAGAGGTAGTCCATCGCGAAGTGGATGCCCGTCGAGCTCGCGCCCGGGCACCGGCAGGTCGCGCGGTACGCGCGAGCCGGTCGCCAGCACGACCGCGTCGAAGCGCTCACGCAGCTCGGCCACGCGTCACGTCGCGTGCCGACATCCACGCCGCAGCGCAGGTCCACGCCCTCGGCGATCAGCTGCTCGACGCGCCGCTGCACGACCCGCTTTTCGATCTTGAAGTCGGGCACGCCGAAGCGCACCAGCCCACCGGCGGCCTCGTCGCGCTCGAACAGCGTCACGCTGTGGCCGATGCGGCGCAGCTGCTGGGCGGCGGCCATGCCCGGCGGGACCCGAGCCGACGACCGCCACCGACTGGCCGGTCTCGTACGCTTGGGCGGCTCGGGCCTGATCCAGCCTTCCTCGAAGGCCCGGTCGATGATCGCAAGCTCGATCTGCTTGATCGTGACCGCGTCGCCCTCGCGGATCTCAAGCACGCAGGCCGCCTCGCACGGCGCCGGGCACAGGCGGCCGGTGAACTCGGGGAAGTTGTTGGTGGCGTGCAGCTGGGCGATCGCCTCCTGCCAGCGGTCGCGGTAGACGAGGTCGTTCCAGTCGGGGATCAGGTTGCCCAGCGGGCAGCCGTTGTGGCAGAAGGGCACGCCGCAGTCCATGCAGCGCGCGCCCTGGTCGCGCAGCTCCTGCCACGGGCCGCTCCACGACGAACTCGTGGTAGTCGTGCGCGCGCTCGCTGCGGGTCGCGATAGGGGATCCCGTGGCGCTCGATCTGCAGGAAACCGCCAAGCTTGCCCATCAGCGCGCCGCCCCGAGCAGTGGCGGCATACGGATGTGCGCGCAGGCGCGAGCACGCCGAGCGGCACGCCCAATCCGCCGATCCAAATGGCCGACCTCATGCCACCACTCCCTCCGGCCTACCCTCTTCGGCTTCCGCCAGCTCGCGCAGCACGCGCTTGTAGTCGTGGGGCATCACCTTCACGAGCGAGCCGCTCGCCAGCAGCTGCTCGAACCGCGCGAGCACGTCCCGCGCCACCGGCGAGTCGGTGTGCCGCGCGTGCTCCTCGATCATCGCCCGCAGCTCGATCGCGTCGGCCGCCGAGATCTCGTCGAAGCCCACCATGCCCATGTTGCAGCGAGCTGGGAAAGCTGCCGTCCTCGTCGAGCACGTAGGCGATCCCGCCGCTCATGCCCGCGGCGAAGTTGCGCCCGGTGGGACCGAGCACGACGACGCGCCCGCCGGTCATGTACTCGCAGCCATGGTCGCCCACGCCCTCGACGACCGCCCACGCGCCCGAGTTGCGCACGGCGAAGCGCTCGCCGGCGAGGCCCCGGAAGAATGCTCGGCCGGAGGTCGCGCCGTAGAGCACGGTGTTGCCGACGATCACGTTCTCCTGGGCGACGAAGTGCTCGCCCACCTCGCGCGACGGGCGCACCGAGACCACACCGCCGGAGAGGCCCTTGCCGGTGTAGTCGTTGGTGTCGCCCTCAGCTCGAAGGTGACGCCAGGCGCAAGCCAGCCGCCGAAGCTCTGCCCGGCCGAGCCTCGAAGCGCACCACGATCGAGTCGGGCGGCAGGCCCTCGGCTCCGCGCGCGCGAGCGATGTGGCTGGAGAGGATGCCGCCGACGCAGCGGTTGACGTTGCGGATCGGCAGCTCGATCTCCACCCGCGCGCGTCTTGAACCATCGCGGGCGATGGCCTGCACCGCCATGCCCTGGACCTCGCCGTTGGCGTGTTCTCGAGCACCGCCGGCGGCGCATCGATGACCGCGCGCGCGCTCTCGACAAGCTCCCAGTCGAGCGCGTCGTCGAGCACGCTCGGCGGCGGCTTGACGCGGCGGCGCGGCGCGGGGATGCCGGGATCCTCGGCAAGCTCGACGTGGGCGAGGATGTGCGTGAGGTCGACGCCGCGCGCCTTCCAGTGCTCGATCGCCGTCTCGGCCCGCAGCAGATCGACGCGCCCGATCGCCTCGTCCAAGCGTGCGCAGGCCGAGCGAGGCGAGGATCTCGCGGACTTCCTCGGCGACAAAGAAGAAGAAGTTGACGACGTGCTCGGGGCGTGCCCTTGAAGCGCTTGCGCAACTCCGGGTCCTGCGTGGCGATGCCCACCGGGCAGGTGTTCAGGTGGCAGGCGCGCATCATGATGCAGCCGGTGGCGATCAGCGGCGCCGTGGAGAAACCCATCTCATCGGCGCCGAGCATCGCGGCGATCACGACGTCGCGGCCGGTCTTCAGCTGGCCGTCGGTCTGCACGACGATGCGCGAGCGCAGGTCGTTGAGCAGCAGCGTCTGCTGGGTCTCGGCCAGGCCGATCTCCCACGGGATGCCGGCCGCCTGGATCGAGGAGAGCGGCGAGGCGCCGGTGCCGCCGTCGTGGCCGGCGATCAGGACACGGTCGGCGTTGGCCTTGGAGACGCCGGCGGCGACCGTGCCGACGCCGACCTCGGAGACGAGCTTGACCGAGACCTGGGCCTCGGGGTTGGAGCAGCGCAGATCGTAGATCAGCTGCTTGAGATCCTCGATCGAGTAGATGTCGTGATGGGGCGGCGGGGAGATCAGGCCGACGCCGGGGGTGGTGTGGCGGATCGAGCCGATGTAGGCGTCCACCTTGTGCCCGGGCAGCTGACCACCCTCGCCGGGCTTGGCGCCCTGGGCCATCTTGATCTGCAGCTCATCGGCGTTGACGAGGTAGTGAATCGTCACGCCAAAGCGCCCCGAGGCGACCTGCTTGATCGCCGAGCGACGCCGGTCGCCGTTGGGGTCGGGCGTGAAGCGCGCCGGGTCCTCCCCACCCTCGCCCGTGTTGGAGCGCCCGCCGAGGCGGTTCATCGCGATCGCAAGCGTCTCGTGCGCCTCGCGGGAGATCGAGCCGAGGCTCATGGCGCCGGTGCAGAAGCGCCGCACGATCTCCTTGGCGGGCTCGACCTCCGACAGCGGGATCGACTGTCAACCCGTCGGCCTCACCAGGCGCCCAGCCCGATCCGCAGCAGCCCACGCAAGGTGGCCTTGCGGGCGGCGTCCTCGTTGACGGCCGCCGCGTACTCGCGGTACTTCAGGAATGCTGGGGACTCGCGCACCTCGGCGTGCGCATGCCGCGTCGCCGCCGAGCGCCGCGGAGACGTTGCCGTTGGCCGAGCGCACGGCGTGCTGAACCAGCGCGATCGTCTCGGGGTTCCACATGTGGTGCTCGCCGTCGCGCCGCCAGGCGTAAACGCCGCCGACCGGCAGCAGATCATCATGCGGAGCCGGATAGGCACGCGCGTGGCGCTCCAGCGCCTCGACGGCCAGCACCTCCAGGCCGATACCGCCGATACGCGAGGCGGTGCCGGTGAAATGGCGCTCGATCAGCTCGGGCTCCAGCCCGACGGCCTCGAATATCTGCGCGCCCCGGTAGGACTGGATCGTGGAGATCCCCATCTTGGAGATCGTCTTCGAGCAGGCCCTTGCCGATCGCCTTGATCGTGTTCTGGGCCGCCTGCTCGGGGAGAGCGGAAGCTGGTCGATCCGTTCTCGCTGCGCATGATGCGCCCGCTGAGCGACGAGCTCGTCGAGCGTCTCGAGCATCACATAGGGGTTGATCGCGCTGGCGCCATAGCCGATCAGCGTGGCGAAGTGGTGGACCTCGCGCGGCTCGCCGGACTCGAGCACGATGCCGGCGCGCAGACGCGTGCCCTCGCGCACCAGATGGTGATGGACCGAGGAGACAGCAAGCAGCGAGGGGATCGCGGCCCGCGCGGGGCCCGAGCAGGCGGTCGGAGAGGATGATGATGTTGACGCCCTCGGCGATCGCCTCGTGCGCCTGCTCGCACACACGCGCGAGCGCGCCGGCCAGGCCCTCGGGACCCTCGGCGACCTTCCAGGTGATGTCAAGCGTACGCGAGGAGAACACTTCATTCGAGATGTGGCGCAGGGTCTCGAGCTCGCGGTTGAGCAGGATCGGCTGGTCAAGCTCCAGCTTGTGGGCGTGCTCGGGGGTCTCGTCGAACAGGTTGCGCTCGGTGCCGAGGCTAGTCGAGAGGCTCATCACGATTTCCTCGCGGATCGGGTCGATCGGCGGGTTCGTGACCTGCGCGAACAGCTGCTTGAAGTAGGAGAACAGCGGCGGTGCCTGATCTGAGAGCACCGCCAGTGACAAATCGTTGCCCATCGATCCGAGTGGCTCCTGAGCGTCGCGCGCCATCGGCTCGAGCAGTACGCGCAGATCCTCCTGGGAGTAGCCGAAGGCACGCTGGCGGCGGCGCAGCGGCTGATCGGAGAGCGTCACCTGCTCGGAGGGCTCGATCTCGGCAAAGCGCACCGCGTTACGCGTATACCACTCGCCGTATGGCTTCTGTGTGGCGATCCGGTGCTTGACCTCGCCGTCATCGACAACACGGCCCTGCTCCAAATCGACGAGAAACAGCTTGCCCGGCTGTAGCCGACCGAGTCGCACGACCTGATCGGCCGGCACGTCGAGCAGCCCAGCCTCTGAGCCGAGCACGACGTGGCCGTCCTTGGTCAGGACCCAGCGCCCGGGGCGCAGGCCATTGCGATCGAGCGTGGCGCCGACCACGCGCCCATCGGTGAAGGCAACCGCCGCCGGGCCGTCCCACGGCTCCATCAGGCAGGAGTGGAAGGCGTAGAAGCCCTTCAGCTCCTCGGAGAGGTCAGTGCGGTTGCGGTAGGCCTCGGGAATCATCATCATCACCGCGTGCGGCAGCGAACGCCCGGCGAGCAGCAGCAGCTCGAGCACGTTGTCGAAGGTGGCCGAGTCGGAGTTGCCCTGCGTGACGACCGGCAGGATCTTCTCCAGATCCTCGCCAAACAGCTCGGAGGCGAGCCCCGACTCGCGCGCGCGCATCCAGTTGACGTTGCCCATCACCGTGTTGATCTCGCCGTTGTGGCAGATCACGCGGTAGGGATGGGCAAGCTCCCAGCTGGGGAACGTGTTCGTGGAGAAGCGCGAGTGCACGAGTCCCAGCGCGCTCTTGCAGCGCTCGTCGCGCAGATCGGGATAGAACGCGCCGAGCTGGTAGCTGATGAGCATGCCCTTGTAGTTGATCGTGCGCGAGGAGCTGGAGGTGACGTAGAAGCTCCTGCGCTCCTCGTAGCGGCCATGCGGCGACGGCCTGTTCGCAGACGCGCCGGATCACATACAGCTTGCGCTCGAAGGCGTCCTGGTCGAGGCCGTCGGCGCTCACCTCCCCCTCTCCCTCCCCCGCCGCCTCCGGCCTCGGGGGAGAGCCCGCGCCGATGAAAAGCTGGCGGATCACCGGGCGAGAGGCCGCGGCGGTGGCGCCGGTGTGCTCGGGGCAGACCGGCACGTCGCGCCAGCCCAGCACACGCTGGCCCTCCGCGGCGACGGTTTGCTCGAACAGCCCCTCCACGCGCGCGCGCAGGGAATCCTCGGTGGGCAGGAAGCACATGAAGACCCCGTAGGCGCCAAGCAGGGGCAGCTCGAAGCCCGCCACCGCGCGCAGCAGCTCGTCGGGCATCTGCATCAGGATCCCGGCGCCGTCGCCGGTCAGCGGGTCGGCGCCCAGAGGCGCCGCGGTGCTCGAGGTTCTCCAAGGCGGCGAGCGCACGCGTGAGGACCTCGTGCGTAGGGATGTTGTCCAGACGCGCGACCATGCCGACCCCGCACGCGTCGTGCTCATAGCGGGGGTCGTAGAGTCCAGCGGCCTGTGATGGCAATGTTTGCGAAGTCATATGAGTGCTGCCTTGAGGCGACGCGCCCCTATGGGCTGCGGCGCGCTCGCGGACAGGGGGGGTCGGCACCTGAGGCGGAGCCTGAAAGCGTAGCATCGAGATCGCCCTCAGATGGGCATTGGACGTGTGAAATCCGTCCTCGACGGGGATCATTATGGGCGAGACGGCAAGGCACGCTAGGTACGGCAAAGCAGCAGGAGAGGCAATGACGCCGGACATGGAGCTTGCGCTTACGGCGCAAGCTGAGAACATCGCGATAGTTAGGTATGCCCTCGGCGGCCTCGGCGAGGCCTTCGCGGTACCCGAGCCCAAGCTCTCGGATATCCGTCTCGCGGTCACCGAGGCGTGCGCAAACGTGGTCGTGCACGCCTATCCAGATGGCCGTTCAGGGCCGATGGAGGTCATCGCGAGCAAGGACGAGGACACCCTGACGGTGCTCGTGCGCGATTGGGGACGCGGCATCGGGCCGCGTCCGGACAGCCCGGGCCTCGGCCTTGGCCTGCCGTTGATCGCGGCGCTCGCCGACAGCGTGCAGCTGGCCCACGGCGATATCGAGCACACGGAGGTGCGGATGACGTTCTCGCTGGTTGACTCCCAGACGAGCATCGATACCCTGCCGGGCATAAGCGGACATGGGACATGATGATCGAGCCGGTTGGCCACGTCGACCCAGTCAACTCGCTGGACGCCGACTCGCTACACGGATCGACCGTGACCGAGTCGATCCCCGACGAGCATGAGCCGGCCGCCGGCAACTTCGCGCGTGTGCGCCTCGCCGACGGGCCGCTCGCCGGTCCTGTGCTGTGGCGGGTTGTCTCGATGATGCTCGCTCGCGCCGACTGGCCGCTCGACCGACTCGACGACATGCTGCTCGTGTGCGACGCGCTGTCGGCGCACGCCTTCGCACACTCGAGCGATGCCACCGTGACGTTCAGTATCCAAGCTGGCGAGCACGAAGCCGAGCTACGCGTGCTCGACCTCACAGGCGACGGCGCGAGCGGCCTCGTCAAAGACGCGGTGCTGCCGGTCGTGGGCAACGTGCTCGAGCGAATCGCCGAGCGCGTATCCATGGAGCCCGGCGCCCACGGCGAGGGCTCGGAACTGGTGATCGCGCTTCGCGCACGCTCGCCCCGCAGCCAGTAGGAGTTATCTGGATCGGCTATCGGAGGAGGCGTCCACGCCGGCGCGCAAGCGTGCCAACGCTTGGCGGATCAAACGCGAGACCTGCATCTGGGAGACGCCTATCCGCTCGCCGATCTCCGCCTGCGTGAGATCGTCGCTGAAGCGAAGCTTCAGCACGATGCGCTCGCGCTCGCCGATCTGCCCCATCAGCGGCTGAAGCGTGGCCCGTTCCTCGGCTCTGGTGAAGCCATCGTCATCTGAGCCAAGACCCTCGGCGACCGTCTCGGTCTCCTCATCGCGCGCGGAGCGTGGCGCATCGAGCGAGCCGGCCCTGTAAGCGCCCATCGCCTCGAGCGCCTCGAGCACCTGCTCCTCGGAGGCTTCGACTGCCCGTGCGACTTCGCTCACCGACGGGGAGTGACGCTGACCAAGCGATAGTCGCGTGACCGTCTGATCGACGCGCAACGCCATCTCCTGCAAATCGCGCGGCACTCGCACCGACCAAGTGCGATCACGAAAATGTCGCTTGAGCTCGCCAAGTATGGTGGGCACCGCGTAGCTTGAAAACATCACCTCGCGCGAGCAATCGAAGCGGTCGACGGCCTTCAGCAGTCCGATCGACGCGACCTGGATGAGATCCTCGATCGGCTCATCGGTGTGCTGATAACGGCGCGCCAGACGGCGCGCGAGCGGCAGGTAGCGCTCCACGAGGAGCTCACGAGCGTGCGGATCACCGTCGACGCGCATGCGGGCAAAGAGTTCGAGATCGGGCAGGAACGACGGCATCTGGATGACCGTAGCCGCTGACCTCTCGGTTGCCATAAGTTCCCTCTCGGCCTCGCCCAAGTTGCAAGACTTGCGATTCTCGCCTTTGAGGCTACCCCTTCAACCGCTGGATTCCAATGTGGTGGACCGCTCACTCATGGTGCGGGTTTCCCCCCATGAGCACAATCCCCCGCGAGCTGGACACGTCAGGCAGACTGCGCGGTGAGGCGTCTCTGTGACAGCAAAGCCCTTTGCCCTCATGAGCGCGATCCGCTCCAGCAATAGCTCGCGCAGTCCCTCCCGTTCGTGGGAGTCGAAACTGACCGGGACCCACTCGCCGGGACGCTCCAAGAACCAGTGGACAATCTGCACGTGCGAGGCGCCGTCCTCGATCGCGGCCAGCGCGTAGAGCAGCCGCTGGAAACCGTAGTCGCGTTGCACGAGTAGCTCCAAGTCCTCACCATCAGCGAGCCGATCACTCTTGTAGTCCACGATCAGAGCACTGCCGTCAGGCTGCTCGACAAGCAGGTCGAGCACGCCTGTCACTAGCGGCTCGCCCCCGCCGAGCGAGAATGCGAACGGATACTCGCGGCGCGCCCGGCGCGCTGTGCCCAGCAGCCGGGCCGGCTCGGAGGCAAGCGCCGCGGCGATCAAGGCGGCGATCTCCTCGCGCTCGCCCGTGCTCAGCGTGGCACCGACTCGCCGTGCCACTCCAGCGACGTCCTCCAACGACGGTCGCTTGGGACGCGCGAAGTCGATCGACTGAAGCAGCCCGTGCACGATCGTGCCGCGCCGGCGTGCATGCGTCCCGCCGTCGTCCCTGCCTGTGCGGGCGGCAGCGCGATTCTCGGGGAGACGCAAGACTCTCTCGACATAGAAACGGTAGCCGCAGCGCTCGAGCTCGGCGAGCGAGCTGTAGCTCATCGTCATGTCTGGGTCGCCGAGCGGCAGACGGTGCGACACGGCAGGTTTCTTGACAGGTTCGGAGCGAGGCACAGGCGCTTGCCGGCCAGGCGCGGAGTCCTCGGGCACAGATGCGGCAGACACGGACACCCGCGCGGGAAGCTCAGACGCCGGATCGGAAGCCTCCGGCGCCCAATCGATATCGACGTCCGCGTGGGAGCCGCCGCCGCTCTGTGGCTCGGCGGCATTCGAGGAATGGAACAAGCAGCGCACCGTCAAGCCGCCGCCCAAATCCACCGTCAGAGCACCTGCTGACCTCTCCCCCTCGGAGGCGGCGAGGCTTGGCGCATCGGGCACAAGCGCCGGTGCCATCCATGCGATCGGGGCGACTCCAGGCCTTGTGGCCGGCCAGCGCCCGAACGCCACAGAGCCGCTCAGCAGCAGCCTGTCCTCCGCTCGCGTGCAGGCGACGTACAGGACACGGTCCTCCTCCTCCTCCTGTGCGAGACGACGCTCGTCGCGCAACTGCTCGTAAGCGAGCGCGCTGACGGACTCCGGGCTTCCCAGCTGCTGCAGGCGCAGTCCCAAGCGCCCGCCAGCCTCGTCGAACAAGAGGTCGGGCACACGCAGATTCGCTTCGCGCCCAAGGTCGGCGACGCATACGACCGGAAACTCGAGTCCCTTGGCCGCATGAATGCTCATCAGACGCACAGCGTCTAGCTGTGCGTCGCCGACCGGCGCTTCGGCCTCGCGCCCGGCGAGCGCGACTTCGAGGTGGGCGACGTGATCGAGGAAGCCGCGCAAGTCACGGCCCTCCTGCGCCTCGAAACGCCGCGCCATGCCTATGAGCTTGTGCACGTTGGCAAGCCGTCGCTCGCCCCAGCCGAGCGAGAGCACGTGAGTGTCGTAGCCGGTGGCACGGATAACACGGCGCAACAGCTCGGAGATGGGATGCAGCCGAGCACCTACGCGCTCGGCTGCAAACAGCTCGCGGAAGGCGCCGATTCGCTCGCGATCCCCGGCTGGCAGGACGTCAAGCTCTGCGGAGCGCTCGAGGATCGCGTGCCACACGCCACGCCCGTGCTCGCGGGCGGTGCGTGCGAGCAGCGCGAGGCCGTCGCTTGAGAGACCTACAAGCGGCGAGGCGAGCGTCGAGTACAACGCGAGCTCGTCCAGCGGGTTTGCCAAAGTCCGCAGCCAAGCGAGCAGATCGCCGATCTGTTGATGGTTCCAGAAGCCGCCGACCCCGGCGAGCGTGCGCAAGCCGTGCCGGCGCAACGCGCTCTCGTATACCGGTAGGTCGCTTAGCGCGCGCAACAGCACGACGACCTCTCCCGCTCGAGCCTCGCCGCTCGCGATCAACTGTGCGATGCGCTCGGCAAGCAGAGCTGCTTCGGCCTGGCGCCACAGCGTGGCTTGGGGCAGGCCCGCCAGATCCTCATCACCTGGAAGCTGCTCCCAGCCGCGCTTGTCGCAGAGCAGCAACTCCACGATCGGCTCATTTGCGGACTCGGACACTTCACTTGCAGAGCGCATGGGAGTCAGCGCTGTGAAGTGCTCCCCGATCCGCTCGGAAAAGATCCGCTTGACGGCCGCGAGAATCGGGGGCAGGCTGCGAAAGTTGCGTGTCAGCTCGAGGCTTGAGGCATCGCGGGCTAGCCTAACGCGGCGCTCGCGAAAGAGGCCGACGTCGGCATGACGAAAGCCGTAGATCGACTGCAGCTCATCGCCGACGGTGAAGAGATTGCCGCGATCGAGCGCTGCCAGCACTTGGAGTTGGCGCGGGTTTGAGTCCTGGAACTCGTCCACCATCAGTAGTTGGAAGCGCTCCGCCCAGGATTCGCGAACGTCCGCGTGCGCTTGCAGCAGCGCGCGCGCGTTCAGCTCGAGATCGTCGAAGTCAAGTGCCCCACGCGCGTGCTTGCGCTCGGCATAGCTTGCCCCAAAGCGCTCCAGCAACTCGCCTATCAGCTCGCAAGCAACAAGCGCATCGACATCGGCCTCCGAGAGATTCAGGCTCCTCTGTCGAGGCTCTGAGGGCAGGCGCGGCTGTGCCTGCCCCTGACTGCGCAACTGGGCATAGGCACCCAGCACCATCACGCGCAGCGGGTCAGCGCCGTAGGCCGCCGCGAGGTCGACCGCTTGCTGGCGCTCACCGGCCAAGAAGCCGCCCAGCGCATCGCTGAAGGCAAGCGTTCGCAGCCGCGTGGCGATCCCCTCCTCGAGGATCTCAAAGCCCGGTTCGACCCCAGCCTGCATGGGATGAATCCGCAGCAGCCGCGCACAGAAGCTATGGAAGGTGCAGACATTCGCGGCCTCGGTCTCGCGTGCGGCCTCGCGCTCGCCCAACTCCAACATGCGCGAGCGCACCCGCTGGCGCAGCTCGCCGGCCGCGCGCTCGGTGAAAGTGATCGCGAGGATCCGTCCAGGAGCGACGCCGTCCTCGCGCACCGCGCGCACGAAGCGCTCGACGAGCACCGAGGTCTTGCCGCTGCCGGCCCCAGCGGCGAGCAGCAGCGAAGACTGGCGACTTGCGACCGCACGCTCCTGCTCGTCAGTGAGTCGCCGCTCCGGCACGCCGACGGGCGCGAGCGGCTGCTCGTAGGCTAGCTCCAGCTGCTGTTGCGTATTTGAGATCGTCGCCATCAGAACATCCGTCGCTTCTTACGGGTGAAAGCCGCGATGACGGTCGCTGAGCAAGCGAGACAAGGACGCAAGGAGCGAAATGTGCTGGCCGAAACGGGGATGCGAGCGCAGCGAGTGTCTCCCGGCTTCGGTACATGAGCGACTGAGGACGCAGTATCGCGCAGCTCAGCGGCCGTCATCGCTCGCAACGACAGATCGTCGGATAGGCACAGCCGCCGTTGTAGGCGCAAGTGTCGGGCCGCGGCTCAAGCGCCCCCGAGCGCGCCTCGCCGGCGGCACGCAAAGCGGCGGCCAGACACCGGTCGATCAGCTCGCGCATCTCCTCGTGCTCCAGGCGATCGGTGCGCACGCACTCGAGCCTCACAGCGCTGTCGCCGTCGAGTACGCCGCGTGCGCGGATGTCCCTGCCAGCCAGCGGTTGATAGAAGCCGCCCACCGCGGTACGGTCGAGCAGCATCTCCACAGCGCGCATGTACAGTGCCAGCTGGAAGGCGCCGTCGCTGAGCCACTTGGCACCCGGCGGGGCGCTGCGGCCCTTGTAGTCGTAGACCACTGCCTCTCCCGCCGAGCCGAGATCGACACGGTCGATGCGGCCGCGCAACAGAACTCCATCGCCTAGCTGCAGCGGCGGCAGTGTCTCCACCCCGTCCTCTCCAGCATGCTCCTCGCGCGCCTCCGTCCCAAAACCGAACTCCAACTCCAGGTACGTCGGCTCCAGCGGACTGGCCTGCTCGGCCGCGCACTCCAGGTAGCGCTCCAAGTCTACCTGCAGGCGCCGACGCGCTCCCGGCAGACGCTCGGGCGCGACCGACAACGGGTAGCTGGGCTCCAACTCGAGCAGGGCCTCTGCCAACAGGCGCTTGGCGAGGCCCACGCTCGCGGGGGTCAGCCGTGCCGAGCCGCTGCGCTCGCGCAGACGCTCCAGCGTATCCTTCAGCGCAGCGTGGGCCAATCCACCGCGCTTGAGCGGCTCTGGGTCGGGCTCGATGTCATCCGCGCGCAGCAGACGCTCCACGAACCACTTCACAGGACAGCCCGTCCAGCTCTCAAGCGATGACGCGGACCACAGCACACGCTCATGCATCTCCCCCAACATGCGCTCGTCCCGTAGCGGAGCGATCGGGCTGGCCGGCGCGGCCGCGGAGATCGCGGCCGCACTCCTCGCCATCGCCCCGGCCGGCTTGCCAGGGCCTGGCCAGTCGGCGGCCCCTGCTACTCGGCGCACGATGCGTTCTGTCAGCGTCGCGGTGAACAGGTCGCAGATATCCTCGACGAACAGAGAGCGAGCGAGCGGCGTGCCCTGTTCGTCGGCGATGTGCCAGCTGAGCGTGAGGCGCTCCAGCGGACGCGAGGCCAATGCGTAGAGCAGGTAGCGCTCAGCCGCCAGCGAGTCAGGCTCGCCACGCAACACCAGTCCGGAACCCTGGGCCAGCTCGCGACGCTGGTGCTCTTGGAGTAGGGGATGGGGCGTGGCTGTCGTGGGGAAGACGCCCTCCTGCAATCCACAGGCGAACACCATTCTTACGCGGCGTGCCCTTAGTGAAAGGGGGCCGACCACCGCGACCCGCCCCGGCTCCAGGTGCTCGCCGGCAGTCAACTCGAGCCGCTCCAGTAGTTCGATCAGCTCGCCTGCGCTTGGCGCAAGCTCGGGCGCGGCGCGCGACAACTCGCGCAACTCCTCGAGCGCGCGGCGTGCACCCACAAATGCGCTAGCCTCGTCGCGCTCGTTCTCCTCGAGCACCGCCGCGGCACCGCCGCGGGGAGCGCAGAACAGACGCTGGAGCTCGCCCGCGAGCGCGTCGAGCAGCGCCGGCATCCCTGTGGCGGCCGCTTCGCGCATGCGGTCGATGCGCTCGAGCGGCCAGTTCTCGGCCTCCCACAAGGCCCGGGCGCGGGCGCCGTCGAGTACACCCTGCCTGCGTGCGCTGCACTCGAAGCGATCGAGCAGCTCCGGGCGCTCGAGCACGCCGGGAGCTCCCAGCCAGGCCAGCAGATCGCCCAGCTCGCCGACTTCGGTGGCGCAGCGCAGCATTCCCAGCAGGCCGCGCCCGAGCGCGGTGTCGGCGAACATCGTGCGCCTATGCTGCGCGTAGGGGATGTCGAAGTCCTCCAGCACTTCTCCGAGCAGGTCGGCGATCGATTCGGGAGAGCGGTGCACGATCGCGATCTCCTGCGCCGGCACACCGTCGTCGAGCAAAGCCCGCACCTCACCCGCGAGGAGCTCTAGCTCAGCTCTGGGGCTACCGCCCTCGAGCAGCCTTACCGCCTCTCCCGGCTCGACCTGTTGCGGGTCGTCGCTGAGCAGCGAGCGCTCCAAGTGGTGCAACGCCTCGCGCGAGGGCGGCGCGTAATGGTCGGCGCGCGCGCGTAACTCGGTGTGAGAGTCGGCAAGCGGCGCGAGCCGCTGAAAAGTGGAGGCGCGACCGAGGAAGGCGACGCGCCCCGGCTCATATGCCAGCGAGACCATCACGGGAGCACCAACCACGCCGCCGAGCGTCAGGATCGTGTCGACCTGCAACTCGGTGAAGTCGTCGAAGCCGTAGAGCAGCACCGGAACCGCGCCCCACAATGCGGGCTTGCGACGCAGCTCGTCCAGCGCCCGCGTCGCGCGCAGCTCGCGATCGGAGCGGCGCATCTGAGCGAGCGTCTGCTGGTAGCGCTCGAACACCGTACAGAGACGCTCCAGTGGCGCTTGCTCGCCGGGCTCCTTCCCCTCAGATCTCAACGCGCGCAGCGCACCACGCAGTCTCGCAGGGGTCACACGTTGGGTCTCCAGGTCGGCGACCAGCGCCGCCAACTCCTTGGCCATGCCCGGACGGGCGTCAGCCAGACGCGCCAGTAGATGCTCGCGCGCCAGTGGGCCGAGCGGCGCGCGCGCGTCTCCAGCCCTGGCTAGCACCTCGGCCAGGAGGCCCTCGAAGCGCTCGACCCGGACGCCGAGCGCCAGTCCTCCCTCGGCCAGCTCGCGCCGGTAGCGGGCCTGATCGGCCTCGGTCGGCACTATTAGCAGCGGTTCTTCCCCGCGCGCCACGTGTCCGCGCACTGCTTCCAATAGGACGTGCGCCTTGCCGGCGTTGGCTGGTCCGGTTACGAGCGCGATCGGCATGCTGCCATCCTGGCGCACCGGGCCGACAAGCCCATTCGTCACTTGAAAAAACCGGCATGCCCCGCGCGCGCGAGGCATCGACCAAAAACGTTTAGGCCGCGCTCGCGGCTACCGCGTCCTCCTGGCCCGCGACGACCCCGGCCTCTGTCTCCGCCTCAGGCGGCTTGGCGCCCTCACGGGCCCACTCCTCGTCGAACTCGACGCGCCACTTGCCTTCCTCGTTCTGGCTAAGGGCCAGGCGAGCGCGGAAGTTGCGCCCGCTGCGCGCCTTGAAGCCCGTCACAGCCTTGGCTGTGTAGCCGCTGTGGATCAGCTCCTTGGCTACCGCCACGGGCAGCTGCTTGCCAGACTTGCCCTTCCAGATCACAAAGCCACAGCCCGGATCGTCGCGGGCCCAGCAGGAGTAGCCCTTGCGGTTCTCTTTGATGTCGTGTCCGCAGATCGGGCACGGGCCGAGGTTGGCACGCGGAATGCGCACGTCCTTCAATTTCTCATCCAGCTCTTTGACGGTCAGCTCCGCGAAACCGGCGATGTCGCCCATGAACTTCTCGCGCGAGTCTTCGCCACGCTCGATCTTGTCGAGGCGGTGCTCCCACTGGCCGGTCATGTCCGGAGAGGTGAGCGCATGCTCGCCGAGCAGCCTGATCACGTTGAGACCCTTCTCGGTGGCCACGAGTGCGCGCGCGTCGCGTTCGATGTAGCCCACCTGGATCAGCCGCTCGATGATCGCGGCGCGCGTCGCCGGCGTGCCGATCCCCGACTCCTTCATCGCCTCGCGCAGCTCGTCGTCCTCCACGAGCTTGCCGGCGGTCTCCATCGCGCCGAGCAGCGACGCGTCGCTGTAGCGCCGTGGCGGCTTGGTTTCCTTGCGCTCGCTTGCGATCTCAAGCGTCTGTACATCTTCGCCGTCGTTCAGCTTGGGGAGCTGCTGGTCGGCGCCCTCGTCTTCCTCAGCGGCGGACTTCGCCTCGGAGGGCACCTCTCCGTAGACCCCGCGCCATCCGGGGACGAGCAGCAGCTTGCCACGCGTGCGGAAGACGTAGCCGCCGGCCGCCGGCGCCGCTTCCGCGCCGTCCGCCTTCGCCCCCGCGCCCTGCTTGCCGGCGGGCACGATGGTCGTCTCCACGCGCGTGTTCTCGAACACCGCCTCGGGGTGGAACACAGCGAGGAAGCGCCTGACGACCATGTCGTAGACGCGCTTATCGTCGTCGCCCATGCGATCGACGGCGTGCTCGGCCTTGGTCGGGATGATCGCATGGTGGTCTGTGACCTTCTCGTCGTTGACAACACGCGCCAGCGGCAGCACGTCGAGGCCCGTGACGTAGGCGGCGGCCTTGGCGTACTCCTTTTGCCGCCCTACTAGCTCGACGGTCGGCTTGATCTCCTCGACCATGTCGGTCGTCAGGTAACGCGAGTTGGTTCGCGGATAAGTCAGCGCCTTATGCTCCTCGTACAGTCGCTGTGCCGCGGCAAGCGTGCGTCGCGCGGAGAAGCCGTAGCGCGTGTTGGCCTCACGCTGCAACGTCGTGAGGTCGTACAGCATCGGAGCGCGCTCGCGCTGTTCCTTCTTGTCGAGCTTGGTGATCGTGCCTGGCCTGCCCTGGCAGGCCGCGACGATCGCAAGCGCCTCCTCCTCGGTGGCCAAGCGCGGCTTCGCCCCCGCATGAAAGCGTCCTCCGTAGACACGCGAACCTTCAGCTCCACCCCGGCTAGATCCGTTGTCAGTGCTTCCGTCGCCCCTCCCAAAATCGCCCCCCTCATCTCCGCCGGCGGCGCTTCCCGCGTCGAAGCGTGCGTCCACCAGCCAATAGGGCTCGGGCACGAACGCCTTGATCTCCTCCTCGCGACGCGCGACGATCGCAAGCGTCGGCGTTTGCACGCGGCCCAGCGAGACGGCTCCGTCGAAGGATGATTTGAGGCGGATCGTGGCGGCGCGGGTGGCATTCATGCCGACGATCCAGTCGGCCTCCGAGCGCGAGCGCGCGGCCTGCTCAAGCAGCGCATAGTCCTCGGCTGGCCGCAGCGACTCGAAGGCGCTCTTCATGGCGGCCGTGGTCATCGAGTTCAGCCACAGGCGCTGCACCGGCTTCTTGGCTTTGGCCTTCTCATACAGGTAGGCGAAGATCAGCTCGCCCTCGCGCCCGGCGTCGCAAGCGTTGACAATCTGCTCGACGTCTTCGCGCCCGAGCTGGGAAGTGACCACCGACATCTGCTTGCGCGAGCGCTCGTCGCGCACGACCAGCTTGAACTTGGATGGCACGATCGGCAGGTCCGGCATCCGCCAGCGCTTGTACTTGGCGTCGTATTCGTCGGGATCGGCGAGCTGCACGAGGTGCCCCACCGCCCAGGTGATCACGTAGTCGGGCCCGTCGAGATAGCCCTCCTGCTTGGCGAACGGGCCTGGCAGCACGCGCGCCAAGTCGCGTCCCACCGAGGGCTTCTCCGCGATCACAAGCGTCTTTGACATGGCGCTCAGCGTAGCGGTTGGGTGAAGCGACGTATGAGCGACCCCTCAAACGTGCTCCACCCACCTTGGGCGCCGGACCCAGCGCCTGCGTGTGCTCAACCCCCGATCGGCGTACGCGGGTTGGTCCCCCAGAAGACCTGGGTGCCGAGCATCCCGATCAGCGTGACGAGCACCAGGTTGAGCACCATCGACTTGGCCGTGGCCCTGCCCACCCCCACCGGCCCACCCGAGGCGTTGTAGCCGTAGTAGCAGGACACGAGCACGACAGCCGTGGCCATCGACATCGCCTTGATCACGCTGTAGAGGTAGTCCACCGGATTCTGGTACTGCCAGAAGATCAGCAGGTAGCCGCCCGAGGTGACGGTACCCGACCTGCTCGACGACCGCGATGTAGGAGGCCAGATAGCCGACCCCGATCCCGGCCATGTACATGAACGGCAGCACGATCCAGCCCGCAAGCAGGCGCGTCGCGCACAGGAACACCATCGAATCGATTCCCATCACTTCCAGCGCGTCGATCTCGTCGTTGATACGCATCGCGCCAAGCTCCGCGACGATGCCGGTGCCGACCTTGGCCGCCATCATGTAGCCGAAGGCATAGGGGATGGCCTCGCGCAGGTCACACCACGCGGCGAATACGCCCGCGACGCCGGCGCGCCCTGGGCCTCGGCGAAGTAGGCGCCCTGGATTCCGCATGGGCCCAAGCCCGACGATGAACACCAAGATCCACAGCACTGCCGTCGAGGAGACGATCAGGATTCCCGCCTGGCGCACTGTCTCGCCGAAGAAGCGCAGCACACGCAACGTCCATACGTCGCGTAGGACGCGGCCGTTGTGAACTCGCCGATCTCGCCCGGTCGAGCGCCAGCCAATCTCGTGGGGTCGTGACGGGCTCGCTCATCGCGCGATGAGCTCGTTCATCGAATGGTGAGGATGTTGCGGATGGGTGGCAAGCAACATTTGCGTGAACACGTAGTTGAACGCCCCAAATGCGAGGAAAGACGGTGACAACGGCCTGGTTGACGGCGCGTCCGACTCCCTCGGCGCCGCCGGAGGCGGTCATGCCCTTGTAGCAACAGACGATCGCGATGATCGCCCCGAACACGGTGGTCTTCAGCGTCGAGCCCCACAGGTCGGTGGTCGAGGTATTGGCGAAGAACGTCACCCAGAAGGGCCCGAGCGGCTGATGGTTTACGACCGCAGCAAGCACGCCACCGAACAAGCCGAACAGGATCGCGTAGATGTTGAACAGCCCCGTTACAAGCATCAACGCGATGAAGCGCGGCACAACGAGGTTCTTGACGGGGTCAACGCCCAATACCTGCAGTGCATCGAGCTCCTCGCGGATCTTGCGCGCGCCTAGATCGGCCGTGATCGCGGTGCCGGCAGCTCCAGCCAACACCGTCGCGGTGATGAGCGGGCCGATTTCGCGCACAACGACAAGCACAAAAAATCCGCCGAGCCGGTCGAGATTGCCGATCAGGCCAGGAAGTTCGCCGCCTGCAGGCCAGCCGCCCCATAAGAGATCGCGAACGTGGAAAGCAGCAGCGGTAGCCAGCAGATCCGTAGCGTGAAGAGAAATTGCGAAACGAACTCGCCGCCGTATGGATAGGGCGGGCGCAAAGCGGCCGAGATCGTCTTTCCCGTCAGGACCATCATGTCCCCGACTTCCTCGAGCACGTTGCGAGTTGGAAGCAGCGCACGCTTCAACAGCTCCGCACCAGTCTGGCTCGCCCCCTCGCCGGTGCCCCGCTCCCCACGCCTCAACCCTTCCATAGAACTAGTGTACTAGTTCACTAGCACAATATGTTTCTTGCCCGCGAGCGTCTAAAGTTGGGCCCATGGCAAGACGCGACCATCGAGAACCACATGCGTCAGAGGCGTCAACTGAAATGGCATCGGATACGTCAGTTCAAGAACAGGCGCCGGCGGCTCAGCTCGAGCTCGAAGACCTGACGATCGACCGTGCCGGGGAGATCCCGATCGGCGTCCAGCTTGCTTGGGGGCTGCGTGCTCGGATCGGCGATGGGCGGCTCGCGCCCGCTCAGCGGCTGCCCGGGCTGCGCGAACTTGCCGAGATGCTCGGGATCAACGCCAACACCGCGCGTGCGGTCTACCAGCGTTTGGAGCAGGAGGGGCTGATCGACAGCCGCCAGGGGACCGGCACATTCGTGGCAAGCGTCGCTCAAGAGCCTTCCGCAGTAGGCCAGATAGCCGCGGATGCGGCGCGCCAGGCACGCCGCACCGGCGTCGACCCGCGTGAGGTGGCCGCCGCCCTGTACGTCACCGCCGAGCCGGTCTCCGAAGCGGCCACGCACCCTGACGGGCACACCCTTGCGGGCACAGGCAAGCAAGCCGGCGAGCGCCGCCGCGAGCTGCGAGCTCAGATCGCGGCGCTCGAGCAAACCCTTTCAGAGATCCAGTCCAACCATCCTGGCTTGGTTCCCGCGCCCAGCAAACCTTCGAGGCATGCGGGGCCGCGCCTGCTGAGTGTCGAGGAGCTCGAGCGCGTGCGCATGGAGCTCGTTCGCCGCATCGCCGCCGCCGAGCCGTTGCTCAAGGCACCAGCGGACAAGCGGAGAGCCGTCGTAGTCGAGCAGCGGAGCGCGAGCGACGTCGATCGGCAAACCGTCTCCCCTCAAGCCTGCTACGGAGAGACGGGCGCCACGCGCGCGCCCGCGGACGCGTCCCTCCACCGCCTGACCTACGCGCACCAAGGGCGACTCACCCTGAGGTGCATTCCCCCGTGCCCACCATATGGCCCGCCCCAGCGAGTATATGAGCGACGGTTGCGTTGGCCACGCCATAGCCACCGGCAGGACCACCGCCCGTGGTGCTGGCGAATACCGTGGTCAACACGCGTCCTTCGCGATTCAACCAGCGGACCACCTGAATTGCCCGGACGCACCAGACCCCGGAGCGGCGTCAGCAGGCGCGAGACCGGGCCGCGACCGTACGCGTCGTCGGTGATGATCTTCTGGGTCGTGCCGATGCGTCCCGGTTGCGGGTCGAACGGGCCGTCCTCCGGATAGCCCAAGATCGCACCCGCGCTGCCTGGGGCTGGGTTGGGGACAAGCGCAAGCGACGGCAGATTGAGGCCCGACACGCGCAGGATCGCGATGTCGTCGCTGGGGTCGAAGGCGATCGCATAGGCCGAGAGCTCCGGTTCCTCTCCCCCAACCTCAACAGTCGTGTCGTGCTCACCCGCGACCACGTGCGCGTTGGTAACCACCACACCAGGCTGCGCAACCCAACCCGAGCCCTCGATCGCCAAGCCGCAGGCCGTGCCGAGCACGCGCACGACGCTGCGCGCGGCGATACGCACCCCCCGCTCCCGATCGATCGCGCTCGACGGCGGCGCGGCCTCTGGAACCGGACCGGCGATCGACGGCAGTGGATCGAGGCTTGCGAGCACATTCAAGATCGGCCCGCTGGGCGGCAGCAACTGGTCAAGCTCGCGCAGGATCTGCGAGCGCTGAATGTCGGCGCGCAGCTGGGTCGTGCCCGCCGTCTGCACCACCACAGCGGCAAGGATCCACGCGATCGCCAAACCTAGCGCTGCGCTGAGCAGAGCGCCGAGCACGCCGTCGAGCATGCCCAATCCGGGCAGCACGAGCGTGCGACGCAGCCTGAAGCCCACACCCTCGAAGCCGGTGGCCAAGATCGCTCCGGCGAGTAGGGCTCCAACCAGCCCAAATGCTGGCGCATACGGCGAAGCAGAACCACGAGAAAGCAGTAGAGGACCCAGCCGTGTTCCGATGAATGAACCAAGGGCGAAGCCGCCAAAGGAGAGCACAGCGACGATGAAGCCCCGTCGAAACCCGAACAGCGCAAGCAGGACAGCGAATCCCACGATGATCCAGTCGAGCCGCGTCATGCTCATGTTCTACCGTCCCGAGCTGTGAACACCTCCCACGACCGCCGGCGACGGGCGCGACGAGCGACGCCGGTGATCGCTCTCGCCGCGATTGCCTTCCTCGTAGGCGCGGTCGTCGGCTCCGGCCATGGCGGCTCGCCTCAGCTGGGCTTGGCCGAACAGTTCGCTCGTGCTTGGACGCACGGCGACTACCCATCCATGTACGAAGACATCGACGACGCCTCACAGCGACGCATCCCCGCGAGTACGTTCGCCGACGTTTACCAGGCGGCCGCGCGCACGGCGACCGAGACCAGCTTGGCCGTTATGGGCTATGCCCGTGAAGGCGTGCATGGGGTGATCTCGGTGCCGATGCGTGTGAGCACGCGAATCTGGGGGACGCTCAAAGAGAGACTGCTCGTGAACGTCCAAGACGGCGCCGGCGGCCCGCGCGTGATCTGGTCGCACTCGCTTGTGTTTCCTGGACTGCTGGCAGGCGAGTCGCTGAGCAGGCGCATGACGATGCCCTCGCGCGCCACGCTGCTAGCACGCGACGGCTCGGTGCTGGCCGAAGGGCCGGCAACCGCGGCGGGTGCTCGCGACTCGCCGCTGGGCGCCGCGGCGGCCGGCGTCGTCGGAGAGGTCGGGCCCGTGCCCAGCGCTCGTGTGAGCGAACTGGAAGCTCAGGGTGTACCGGCTGAAGCGATCGTCGGCACCAGTGGCCTAGAGCTGGCACTTGACTATCAACTGCGCGGGACACCCGGCGGACAGTTGCTGGCAGGTGAACGGGTGCTCGCGAGCGTCCCGTCGAAGCCAAGTCCCGCTGTACACACCACGATCTCCCCGACTCTGCAGCGTGTCGCCGCGGAAGCGCTCGGCGGACAGCTTGGCGGGGTCGTGGCGATGGATCCCGCGAGCGGGGAGATACTGGCGGTGGCGGGCCTCGGCATCGACGATCTGCAGCCGCCCGGCTCGACATTCAAGATGGTGACCGTTACCGCCGCCCTGGAAGCCAAAGTGGCAAGCCTTGAGAGCGTATTTCCCTATGCAACGTCGGCCACGCTGGACGGAGTGAAGCTCGAAAACGCCAACGGCGAGGACTGTGGGGGCAGTTTGGCGCTTGCCTTCGCGGTGTCGTGCAACTCGGTGTTCGCCCCCCTGGGAGTGAAGGTTGGCGCCGTGCGCCTTGTGGCGACGGCCGAAAGTTTCGGCTTCAACCATGCGCCCGGGCTTCCTGGCGCGGTCGAAAGCACGCTGCCGCCGGCAAATCAGATCCAGGGCGAACTGGATCTTGGATCGACGTCGATCGGACAGGGGCAGGTACAGGCCTCGGCGCTGCAGATGGCGAGGATCGCGGCGACCGTCGGGGACGGCGGCAGGCGCCCGACGCCCACGTTCGAAGCGCTGCGCTCCACGCCCGTGCGTGTGATGAGCGCCGCGACGGCGCGCACCGTGCGGCACTTGATGATCGGGGTGGTGCGCGAAGGGACGGGCACCGCGGCCGCCATCCCCGGGGTGGTCGTGGCCGGCAAGACCGGCACCGCCGAACTGGGCGTACCGGCCTGCCCCGGCAAAAGCGAACACGGATCTGAGAGCGGCGAACCTCAGACGAGCGGAGAAAACGAAAAGGAGGCGAACGAAGACTGCTCTACCGGGAGCGACGATCCACAGAACACCGACGCCTGGTTTGCGGCGTTCGCGCCGGCCCTGCATCCAAAGATCGCCGTCGGGGTATTGCTCGTAAAAGACGGAGCCGGCGGGGAAACGGCCGCCCCGCTGGCCAAACAGGTGCTCGAAGCCGGCTTGCGCTGACGAAGCCGACTCGCACCGAGGCTGGTGCGCTTAGGACGTCGGCCTGGAGACGCGACTCAGTCTGACCGACGACGCGCGGCCTAAACGTCGAGCTCGGCGGAGGCCGTCTCCGCCGGATTGAACGGATCTACGAACTTGATCTCGATCGGACGGTTGTCGAGCGAGACAATCTTGATCTTGAACAGCACCAGGGCGCCCTGCGTGGGTCCGTTGGCAGCGGTCGTGTCGAGCGCCGGGATACGGCCTTTGGGAGGGACGAGCCCACCGCGGTAGGCGAATTCGTTGGTCAGGGCCGGGGCGATCGGCGTGTATACGTTTTCTTGGGTATCGCTGATCGAGATGTGCGTGGTCGCCACCTGGGGGGCCGAGGTTTCGTTGTAGACCTGCAGGAAGACCCCGAACCACTCTTCGCCTGGACCCAGCTTCCGCTGGGCGGGCGTCAGGCCACTCAAGTAGGTGGAGTCTTCCGTGTCGTAGGGGTTGAGCTCGCGCGATAGCTGAACCTCGTAGATCAGCGGACCGACGTTCAGATAAGGGGCGTTCTGACCGGACTCGCCGGCGTAGGTCCCGGTCGTCACGCGAGTATGGGAGTTGTCCGAACAAGCGCTGAGGGCAAGTACGGACACCAAAAGGACTGCAAGTAGGACGAGCCTGCCTAGCAAACGGGCAACCGCCGACGAGGGCGAGCCGGCAACGGTGCGCGAGCGCGCTCCGAGGGGTCTGTCTACCGGGCGAGGAGTCATGCGAGCGGGCAGTTTATCCGCCGGCGACGGTAATGCGCTCTCCGCGGCCCTCGCCCCGCTCGAGGATCGCCCGCAGGCGGCGCATGGCCTTCTCGTTCTTGCGCTTCAGCCATGCACGACCGCCAAGCGCCTCCATGATCCGGTCGGACAGCACGTGGGTCTCGGTCTCCAGCGTGAACTGCACACGCGTAGCTCCTCCGGCTGCGGGAGCAAGCTCGTAGACGCCGAGCGTGCGCACCCGATTGGTCTTGCCGGTGCGGCCCACCTCGACGATACGGTGGGGACGAGAGATCTCGGTGAGCGTCGAATCGGCCCAACTGAAGCGGTTGCCGGGAGCCTTCACGCGAAAACGGGCGCCTGCGCCACGACCGACCGAGTCCTCGCGCGTGAGGTGCCAGTCGACCAGATAGTGGTCGGTGAACTCGGGATGGTTGGCGATGTCCTGCAGGTAGTCGAAAACCTGCTCGCGCGGTGCGCTAATGACGATCGAGACGGTGAGGGGATCCACGGCGCGGCAGTCTAATGACTGGCGGGGCGGTTTTGCCCCTTGGACGCGATGCTCACGCCACCCCTCTGCAAGGCACGCATCGAGATCCGCGCACCGGAGCCGTCTTCAAGCAGCGCGTGCGGTCAAGCGCACCGTATGACCGAGCTCGCTATGGCGGACGATCTCGCTCTGAAGCGGTGCTCCACCGCGCAGCTGGCGGCACAGCTCGCAGACAATGCCACGGGCCTGCTCGTACACGTATATGCGCTCGCCCACTAGCGGCGTGCGGTCGCAGTCCACGCAGCGGTGGCGATCGGCAGTCAGCGAGCCGACACCGCGGCGCAGGAGGAAGCGCTCGAGCTGCTCGACGTCGACATGGGGCGAGGCCATGCGCGCTACTTTCGCCAGGGCCATGCTGGGTCCTGCACTCTTCATTGATCTTTCGGCGCGATTCGTTTGACTGCCGAATCGGAGGGGTATGCTGGGATCAGCGACAAAGTGCAGGCGCGATGGAGTACCCCCGTTTACTTGCTCCTTACAAGCTCACTTGACAGCTTCGTTATGATTCCCGCCGGATTCCACCCTGCAGAAAGTTCCCGATCGTCCGGGAACGAGAGGAAGGGGTAGCGCAATATGGAGTCGCATATTTCAGGCACGATGGCTGGCACCGGATCGTTCCGCTGTCAGGGATGCGGATACGTATTGACTCTCACGTCGCTTGATGCGCTGCGCGACTGTCCTGAATGTGGCGGACAGGACTTCGTCAGGGCTTCGCTGTTCAACGCGGCAGTCGGTCCCGTTGAGACTCAGGCGCACTCGCGCGCGTACGAACCCCAGGAGTGGATCGCTCGCGCGCGCGAAGAGCTGATCGAGGCGGGCGAGTACCTGCTGTATGACGATGGCGAGGAGAGCAGAACGGTCGCGCTCACGCGCGAGTGGACACGCATCGGGCGCAGTCTCGCCGCCGACGTGCGCTTCGACGATCCGACCGTCTCCCGACGCCACGCGCTCGTCGTGCGCCAAGCCGATGGCGTGAGAGTGCTCGACGACCGCAGCCTCAACGGTGTTTTCGTCAACGGCGAGCGCGTCGAGTGGCGACCCTTGAACGACGGCGACGAGATTCTTGTCGGCCGTTATCGGCTCACGTTCGTGAGCGTGCCGGGCGAGCGTACGCAGCGCCCGCCCTTGCTTGCGCAGGCCTGAGCGCTCACGCGGCGCATTCCACGTACTATCGGCCGCCATGGCCCAGACGATCGCTGTGCTCTCACAGAAGGGCGGCACCGGCAAGACGACGACGGTGCGCACGCTCACCGACGTGTTGCGCCGCACCGGCGTGAAGACCCTGGCGGTCGATCTCGACCCACAGGGCAACTTGTCGGACTACTTCGACCTGCCTCCCGACAGCGATCCCACGATTGCCGACGTGCTTGCTGGTACAAGCTCTGCCGCCGACGCGATTCACGAGGACGTGATCCCGGCCAGCTTGAACCTGGCCGAGGCGGAGCTGATGCTCGGCGGCAGGATCGGGCGTGAGATGACCTTGAGGCGGGCGCTTGCCAAGCTGCCTGAGGAGTACGAGGTGGTGCTCATCGACTGTCCCCCTCGCTGGGGCTGTTGACCGTAAATGCGCTCGTGGCAGCTGACTACGCGCTGGTGACCGCTGAGGCGCAGTACTTCGCGCTGCAGGGCGTCGAGCAGGCGATGGAGGTGATCGAGATCGCGCGCGACAGTCTCAACGACGAGCTTTCGCTACTTGGGGTATTGCTGAACTTGGCCGATATGCGCACGGTGCATTCGCGCGAGGCGAAGGCCTCGCTACAGGAGCGCTTTGGCGAGAAGGTCTTCGCGACGCCGGTGCGCGGGTCGATTGCCTATGCGGAGTCGGCTGAGCGGGCCACGTCGATCCTCGATCACCGCCCCGACCTCGGTGCCGACTACCTGGCGGTCGCCGACGAAATGCTCGAGCGCCTGCCGGGCATGGCGGACGTTCGCGAGCGCCTGACCGCGCTTCGCTGAAGCGCTCAGCCCGTGAGCTGTGGCGTAGGCTGTCCGCGCTCGATCCGGCGCTGCTCGGTGGCGGCGACCATTTCGAACTCGGGGATGCAGGAGCCGTGGGTGAGTTTGCGTGGGGCCAGCATGCGCGCGAAGCGTCCGCCGGCCAGCACCGTTGCACACGCACTGGCCTGAGAGGAGCTGTAGCGCAGGCCGTAGAGCTCGCGTACACGCGGGGGCAGCGAGCCAAGCATCACCAGATCATGCACGCGCTTGGCCAGCTGGCGACTCGAGGGCATCGGGATCTCGAAAGCGGAGGCGTAGCCCATGTAGCGGGCCTCCTCGGTCAGGTGCAGGTCTGGGCCGGCCAGCTGGCGCTCAAACCACTCGCGAAACTCGCGGTGGGTGGACGGAGCCGAACGACGCGGCATCTTGAACAGCTCGGCGAAACGCAGGTAGTCCTGCCACAGCGCTTCGCGTTGCTCGTCCGTCAGCGGACGCACGAGCCTGTCGTAGAACCATTCGGCCGAGTCGGCGATAACGGCAACCGTCCACAGCATCAGCTCCGGGTCGAAGGCCGAGTAGGTCGTTCCCGCAGGGTAGTGGGGACCTGCGTCCTGTGGGAGCTCGCCGACCACGCGCTCGTGCATACCATCGACGATCTCCAGGACGCGGTCGGCCTGCTCACGACTACCGAAGAAGACCGCCTCGAACATGCCTCCCGTATGCGTGATGCGCTTGAACGGCGTGCGCTTGTTGCGGGTGTGTTCGCTGGTGCCGACGTAGTTGAGCGGCTTGACGGCGCCGACACAGAGCGCGCGCTGACCATACATCAGCCCGACCGCCCTCTCTTCGTGGACGGCACGCAGCACCGATCGCCCGCGGGGGAAGTAGCCGTCGTCGGAACAAGGGGGGTGTGTCGTGCTAGGGCGGGCGCGGGTCACGCGCGGATGCTACCGGACTGGCTGGCCGGCCAGTCTACATCTCCCCCACATACGCGCCCTGGGCCTCGAACGGGGCACGCAGCAGCGTGGCCCAGCCCTCGATCTCGGGCCGCAGCGCCTCGACGACGGCGCCGGTGTGCTCATAGAAACACCACACGAGCACCGCGGGGCCTGCGCCTGAGATAGTTGCTCCCAGCGCACCAAAGTCCTGTGCGCGCTGGGCAAGCTCGTAGGAGCGCGAGAACAGGTGCGAGCGGCGCTGCTCGTGCAGGCGGTCATGCAGGCCACGCGCGACCAGATCCCAATCGCCGCGCGCGAGCCCGAGTGTCAGCAGTGCGCCGTGGGCCACGTTGAACACCGCCTGCTCGATCGGCACCTGCTCCGGCAGTGCGCCGCGTGCCTCGCTGGTACGCACGGCCTGCTGGGGGACGACGGCGATTGCCTCGAGACCTGTGGGCGGCTCGAAGCGCACGGCTTGGCCATCCGCGCAGATGACAAAGCCGCCATAGAGCGCCGCGGCGACGTTGTCGGGGTGACCCTCGATAGCGGTCGCGCACTCCAGCAGGTCCACATCCAGCTCGAACAGATGGTCGGCGGCGAGTAGGCCCGCCACGATCGCCGAGGCGCTGGAGCCGAGGCCGCCCGTCAGCGGGATCTCCGAGCGGATGCGGAAAGTGAAATCGTCAGCTGGGTGCAAGCTCTCGAAGGCGCGCACGCAGAGGTTGTCCTTATCCCGCGAAACGTCCAGGTCCGTCTCGACGGCGAAGCTGCCGGTCTCTGACACCTCCAAATCTAGGTGCAGGCCGATCGCGGCGGCAAGACAGTCGAAGCCAGGGCCGAGGTTTGCCGAGGACGCGGGCACGCGCACGACCCGCCTGCGAATCACCCGCTGCCCGTCCCATACATTTTTTCAAAACTACGATAGTAGCTACTATATGTATCTATTATCGTAGTCTTCACAATTTATACATACCCTCCGCTTCCCTCGGCGAAAATCGACGCCTGCGGCTCCCGAGAAGACGCTCGCGACTCAACCGAGAACCGCCTCTTCGATCGCCCCAATGTCGGGGGCACAGGGGATCACCGCACCGCCGTTATGTTCGATCGCGGTCTGCGGGTCCTTGATGCCGCGACCGGTGAGCACACACACGACCTGCTCAGCGCCGTCGGCCCCGTACTTGAGCAGGCCGGCGACCGACGCCGCCGAGGCCGGCTCACAGAACATGCCTTCCTTGGAGGCGAGTAGGCGGTAGGCGGCGAGGATGTCGTGGTCTGAGACGGCGCGGATCGCGCCACCGGACTCGCTCACGGCGGCAAGCGCATCGCTGCCCCGCACCGGGTGGCCGATGCGGATCGCGCTGGCCACGGTTTCGGGATGCTCAAACGCTTCACCGCGTACCAGCGGCGAAGCACCCTCGGCTTGGAAGCCAAACAGCCTCGGCGTCGCTCCCATCTCGCGGAAGCCGCGCCAGTAGGAGGTTATGTTGCCGGCATTGCCGACTGGGATGCAGAGCGCTTCGAGCTGCCCTTCGAGGTCCTCGTGAATCTCAAAGGCCGCCGTCTTCTGGCCTTCGATGCGAAATTCGTTGACCGAGTTAACGAGCACGATCGGGTCCTTCTCGACGAGCTCGCGCACCAGTTTCAGAGCCTGATCGAAGTTGCCGGCGAGCGAGATCACACGCGCTCCGTGCATCAACGTCTGGGCCATCTTGCCTTCGGCGATCTTGCCCTCGGGGACGATCACCGCACAGGTGATGCCCGCGCGCGCGGCGTATGCCGCCGCGCTACCGGCAGTATTGCCGGTAGAGGCGCAGATCACGGCCTTGGCGCCGTCGCGCACGGCCGCTGAGACCGCGCAGGTCATGCCGCGGTCCTTGAAGGACCCGGTGGGGTTGGCGCCCTCGAGCTTGAGGCGCACGTTGGCCTCCACCATCTCCGAGAGCACAGGCGCGCGCAACAGCGGCGTGGAGCCCTCCTGCAGGCTGACGATCGGGTCGTCCTCGGCGAAGGGCAGACGATCGCGGTAGCGCTCGATCAGCGGCACATGGCTCTTGCCCATGGAAATCGTGTTGCTCACATGAACTCCTCTTCTATTACGCGAATAGCGCGTGGTGTTGAGCGTAGGAAGTCGAGCGCGGCGATGCGTTTCAGAGCCTCGCGCAGGCGCGATTCAGCCAGCGGATGGATGACCATCACCAGACGTGCGTGCTCGCCCAGGCCATGCTGGGCGACCGACTTGATCGAGGCGCCCTGCTCGCCGAGCAGCTGGGCAATCGAGGCCAGCGTGCCGGGCGTGTCCGCCACCTCCATGTGGATGTAGAAGCCGCTCTCCACGTCCTGAACGAGGGGCAATGGATCAAGCGGGGCCGAGGGCGCACCCAGCGGGAGCATCGCGCTCACGAGGTCGCCGAGCACTGCGCTCGCGGTCTCGCGCCCGCCCGCTCCGGGGCCGGACATCGTGATCTCGGTGATCGCGTCGGACTCGACCGTGACCGCATTGAACGGTCCGTTGACCGAGGCGAGCGGATGGCCGGAGTAGAGGAACGCCGGGTGCACGCGTACCGAGATGCCGCCGTCGCGCCGCTCGGCGGTGCCGATCAGCTTCAAGCCGAGCCCCAACTCGCGCGCATATTGCAGGTCGTCGGTCTGCAGCTGCTCGATGCCCTCGTATGGGACTTGGTCGATGTGGACCGGTGTGCCGAAGGCGAGCCGCGCGAGGATCGCCATCTTGGCAGCGGCGTCACGCCCGCTTACGTCGTCGCTCGGGTCGGCCTCGGCGTAGCCCTGGCGCTGGGCCTCGGCAAGCGCTTGCTCGTATGAGGAGCCGTGTGTCATCTCGCTCAAGATGAAGTTGGTGGTGCCGTTGACGATCCCGTGGATACGCTCGACGTGCGCACCGGCGAGCGACTCGCACAGCACGCGGATGACCGGGACGACGCCCGCCACGGCAGCCTCGAAGCGCAGCTGCACCCCGTTTGCCCGCGCCGCGTCGAAAGCTCCTCTCCGTGCTGGGAGAGCAATTGCTTGTTGGCCGTGACGACGTGCTTGCCTGCCTGCAGCGCCGTGAGCACGTATTCGCGCGCCGGCTCGATCCCGCCGATCAACTCGACGATCAAGTCGGAGGACTCGAGGATCTGGGCGAAATCGCCTTTGCTGGTGGTGAGCGTCTCGCCCAGCACCGGCAGACGACCGGTGAGCCGCTCGATGTGCGCGGCACGCTCTCCGAGCAACGTGGCGAAGGCCGAGCCGACGGTCCCGAAGCCGAGCAGACCGACATTGAACGGCGCGGAGGACTCGACGACGCGAGCGGCGGAGGCCACGGGGCGCACAGAAGTCATCGCTGAGCGCTCAGAAGACATCGCGGGCCGTGAGATCCTCGAAGCGCTCGCGCCTGACCACGATGCGGGCGTCGCCGTCCTTGCAGAACACGACCGGCGGGCGCGGCACGCCGTTGTAGTTGCTGGCCATCGCAAAGCCGTAAGCGCCGGTGGCAGGCGTCACGATCACATCTCCCGGCCTCGGATCCTCGAGCAGTGCCTCGCGCACGATCACGTCGCCGGACTCGCAGTGCTTGCCGGCCAGCACGCAGCTGACGGCGCTCGCGGGATCGGCAAGGCGATCGGCGACGTGCGCTTCGTAGGCGGCGCCGTAGAGCATCGGGCGCAGGTTGTCGGACATGCCGCCGTCGACCGCCACCCAGGTTGAGACGTTGCGCTTGACGCTCTCCACCGTGTAGAGCGTGACACCCGCATTGGCCGTGAGCGCACGTCCCGGCTCGACCAGCACGCGCTTGCCCGGATCGATCCCAGCCTCGTGCGCGGCGCCGAGAACCGCCCCCACCCACTCCTCGATCTCGGGCGGATGCTGGCTCTCGGCGTATGCGACTCCAAGGCCGCCGCCGAGATCATAGATGGAGAACCCGCCCACCCCGTCGCCGATCTTCGCGAGCGCCTTGGCCTCGCGACGGTAGGGCTCCAGCTCGAGCAGCTGCGAGCCGATGTGGGCATGGATGCCCTGCAGTTCAAGCCCATCAACCGCCCGCACGCGCTCGATCGCAGCAGGGATATCGGCCATCGAGAAACCGAACTTCGAGTCGGCTTGACCAGTGGAGATCTTCTCATGCGTGTCTCCGCGCACATCCGGAGTCGCCCGGATGAGCACCTACTCTGCTTCCCGTCGGGAAGACCGCCGCATGCCGTCGTCGCGAGCGCCCTCGGTGAGCGCTCAAACGATCGATCTCGTCAAAGTTGTCGACCACGATCAACCCGATCCCGCACTCCAAAGCCATGCGCAACTCGGCCTCAGACTTGGCGTTGCCATGCATCAGGATCCGCTCGGGCGTAAATCCCGCATTCAAAGCAAGGTGAAGCTCACCACCGGAGGCAACGTCACACCACAGGCCCTCCTCAGCGAACAGGCTCAGCACTGCCGTACACGGAAACGCCTTGGATGCGAACACCACGTGGAAGTCCTCGTGGCCTGCCGCGGAGCCCGCCTGCACGAACGCACGCGCCCGCGCCCGTAGATCGTCCTCGGCGACGACATAAGCGGGCGTGCCGAATTCCCGCGAAAGCTCGATCGTGTCGCACCCCCCCACCTCGACATGACCGCGCTCGTTGAGGCGACTTCCCAGTGGAAAGACGTGCGAGAGGGACGTGCCGGTGGCCATCCTGAGATTATGGCGGCTCCTACGACCTACGCAGCGCTCGCGCGCACACGAGAGGGGTGCCTCGAAACGGAGACACCGCCGCCCGGCACCGCCCAACCCCCGCCGCGCGCCAGGACCCACAGCAACACCACGCCGATCGCCATCAGGACGATGCTCTCCAGTTGCGGGGAAGTCAGACCAGCAAAGACCTCTTTGTTGCGGCGGATGAACTCCACCAGCAGACGCTCCAGTCCGCTGAGCACCAAATACAGCCCAAAGATCACTCCGGGCCGCACACGATCGCGTAGCTGCCACAGCACATACGCAAGCAGGCACATAGAGACGGTCTCGTAGATCGGTGTCGGCTGCACGGTCACACCTGGAGGGGTGGGCACCGTTCCATGCGGATAGCCCATTGCCCAGGGCAGTTTCGAGCGGATGCCGTAGTCGCCGTCGCCGGAGACCTGACAGCCGATCCGCCCAATCCCATAGCCGAGCGCCAGCACTGTGGCGCACATATCGACGGTGGCCAGGTTGAGCGTGTCGCGCCAGTGCATCCAAGCCACCACGGCGATCGCGCCGCCGATCGCGCCGCCGTACCAGACCAAGCCCGAGCCGGAGAAGATGTGTCCGATCAGGTCATGCTTGACTTCGCCGTAGTTCTGCACGATGAAGTATCCGCGCGCTCCGAGCAGCCCACCGATGAGCGCTGCGAACACGATCTCATACGCCCAGTCGACCGGCTTGTCGAGCTCGCGCAGGCGACGCGCAATGATCGCGCCGCAGGCTAGGAAACAGATCGCGAACGTGACGCCGAAGGTCTTGATCGAGATGCCGAAGATGAGGACTTCTGGCTTCACGGCGCTTGAGCGAGACTTGGGGTCGGCGACTTCGGCATTCGCGGACTCTACAATCAATCTAGATGGCAAAGCGACACTCAGAGTTCGGCAAAGATGGCGGTCTGCAGATACGAATGCTGCTGACGATGTTCCTGCTGGGACTCGTCTACGTGGTGTTCGTCGGCGCCCTCTTCGCTGCCGGCGCAGCCGCCGGCTTGATCGTCGTGATCGCAGTGTTCATGCTGGCGCTGCAGTTCTTCGCCTCGGACAAGATCGCGCTCTCGACGCTCGGCGCCAAAGAGGTCACCCCTCAGGAACAACCCGAGCTGCATGGAATCATCGAGCGACTCTGCGTGCAAGCGGACCTACCCAAGCCGCGCGTGTGCGTGATGGACACGCCCATGCCCAACGCCTTTGCGATGGGCCGTTCGCAGAAGAAGGCAACGGTGTGCGCGACTAACGGCATCCTACGGATGCTCGATACGGCCGAGCTCGAAGGCGTGATCGGCCACGAGCTCACGCATGTGATCAACCGCGACGTGATGGTGATGACGCTGGCCAGCTTCTTCGCCTCGCTGGCCGCGCTCATCGCCCAGTTCACTCTCTTCTTCGGAGGCGGCTTCGGCGGCGGCTACGGGCGTAACCAGGAAGAGGAGGAGGGGATCATGCTCGTGCTGATTGTCTCCGTGCTCGTCTACGCGATCTCCTTCATGCTGCTGCAGGCGCTCTCTCGCTACCGCGAGTTCGCCGCCGACCGCGGCTCGGCGGTCCTGACCGGCCGTCCCAGCGCGCTTGCCTCGGCGCTGGTGAAGATCAGCGGCACGATGGAGCGGATACCAAGTCAAGACCTACGCAAGGCCGAAGGCATGAGCGCCTTCTTCATCGTGCCGGCCCGCACCAAGCGGTCGCTGATGAACCTCTTCTCCGATCATCCCTCGCTCGAGAAGCGCCTGGATGCGCTCAGCCGGTTGGAGTCTCAACTCCAGAGCGCTGCCTAACCTGTGCCGCCAGCCAAGCCATCGTTCCGACGGTATCGGACGCGCTAGCCGATGGGCCTCAAAGACATCCTGACGGGCCGCCACGAGGTCAAAGGGCCGGCCCCCGACCGCCTGTTTGCGATCTCCACCGCCTACATCGCGCTGCAAACCGAGCACAACATCGAGCCTGCCGGCGCCGCGGCGATCGTCTTCCAGGCGCTGCAGACCAGCGAGTTCGAAAGCGTCATCAAGGAAATGGAAGAAGTCGTCGTGGCCACCGGCGGCGAGAGCGGCACGAAGGTGCACACCCAGGACGACAGCTTCGGCTACCGCTGGATGGTGCTGAACGGCAACTCGGTGGAAGACCTGGCCGTCGGCATCAACGCCGTTTCCGGCTCGATCGAGACGGCCGGTCACGGCGAGCGGTTGCTGTGCGCGGTGTTCGCCTTCAAGGACGCTCAGGAGCGCGAGCTTTACTTCATCTATAACTATAAGCGCGGCTTCTGGTACCCGTTCGTTCCAGCCTTGGGCGGCGGCTCTTCTTCAAACTCGGCTCAAGCCACCGAACGCTCGACCGAGCGCGAGCTGCAGCTGAAGGCGCAGATGGCCTCGGAACTGCCGATCGAGCCGGAGCTGGAGCGATGGTTCCCCTTGTGGGGGATTCCGATCTAGAGGTTGACGTCGCGCTCAACAGGCTCAACGCCATTGTTCGCGCTTGGCTACCTAAAGGCGCGTTGACTATGTGTTCGTTTTAAGTCGATTCACGTTAGTAACTACAAATTGTAGTCACCATCGTGAATCGCACAAAAATTGGATATGTCAGTCCGGGATCAGGCCCTCGCCGGTGAACTCTGTCCGGGCCTCAGCGAGCGTGGTATCGCTGGGCGGCAGGATCACGTCGGAGGTCTCGATCTCCTCGTCGTCTACGCGCGTGCCGTTGGCGCGCACGAAGGCGAGCAGATCAGCGAGCGAGCGCGAGAAGGCGGCCTCGTCCTCGGTGTCAACCGCCGCGTGCGCGGCAGCCCGCGAGTTGGTCGAGCTGGTCGTGTAGCCCATCGTCGAGCCGGTACTGGTCCTCGCCTGAGATGCGCACGATCATGCCGACTGCTCCTTGCTGGGATCGGCCGCGGCAGGTTCGCCCTCGACCGGCTCGTCCTCGGCGCCCGCGGGAAGCTGGCCTGCGCCGGCACCAGAGTCTCCCGCTCCGAGTTCTCCCTTAAGCTTGGCGAGGTCGTCGTCGACCGCGGACTTGCTGGAGAGCGATTTGAGCTGGCGATCGATGTCGTCTTCGCCGGGGCCAAGCGCCGTGATGTCGTCGAACGTGCCGGCCGCTTCGAGCTCCTGCACTGCGTCGGCACGGGCCTTCATGTTTTCGGTCTTGTCGACAGCGCGCTGCATGGCTAGCCCCACATCGGCCATCTGCTCGCCCACACCCGTCGCCGCTTCGGAGATCTTGACCTGCGCTTCGGCGGCGGAGTACTGCGCCTTGATGACCTCCTTCTTGGTGCGGAAGGATTCGATCTTGGCGCGAAGCTTCTGCTCAGAGTCGGTCAGCTTCTGCTGCTGGTCTTCCAGTTCCGCTACCTGCGTGTCGAGCCCCTGCAGCTCAGTCTGGGCGATGTTCTTGCGTTCCAGCGCCACTCGGGCAAGATCTTCCTTGCCGGAGGAGACCGCCTGACGGGCTTGCGTGTCGAGCTTGACGACCTGTTGCTGCAGCGAGGTCTCCTGCAGCTGCAGACGCTTCTTGGCGGTCACCACATCGGCGATGCCCTTCTTGACGTTCTGCAGTTGTTCGACCTGCTTCTGATAGCTGTAGTCGAGCGTCTCGGCGGGGTCTTCGGCGCGATCCAAGAGCTTGGAGACCTTGGCCTTCACGACGGTTGACATGCGCCCGGTCAAACCGGCCATATGATCCTCCTGTAGGGCGGGGAAGTTGGGCTACTAGCGTAGCCGACGAGGGCTACAGGCCGGTGGGGTGACGTACGGTGAAGCCGGGGTTGCCGGGACGCAGCGGACGCCAGCGCGGTCCATTCTGATCGGAGGGATCGTCGACGGGGCTCGTATCCAAGCGCAGACCGGCGACCGTCATGTAGGCGTGACCGCCGTTGGCGAAGATCGTCACCCACGTGCCAATTCCGCCGGAGTCCCAGCCCATGAATTCGCGTTGAGTCCATCGGCGTCGTGATCAAGTCGGCGCCGTGAAGCGCGTAGGAGACGGTGCCCGAGCAGTCATAGCCCGGCGAGATGAAAGAGGCGTGACCGCCACCGTAGATGTAGGGCAGGCCGATGATCTGGTTGCCGGCCCAGATGATGTCCTGGACGGCAGGCGGCGCGGACATCGGGGCTGCGGCGAGACCGTCCACAACACGAGCGGTGCTGCCCGGGACAAGCAGCTCGGGCTTGGTGTCGGCGGCAACGCCGACCACGCTTCCACCGGTCGACGAGGTCACTTCGCTCGGCGACTGGGGAGCAACGTAGGGGACGACTTGGCCGGTGGCCGTCTTCTCGTAGATCGGGCCCTTGTAGGCGAGGCTCGTCGATTTCGAGGTGATCGGCGCGTGCGGCTTCTTGACCGCCGGAGACAGTGGTCGTGGGAGCGGCACCGCCGACGGCTGCAGGCGGAGCCACAGTCGCCGAAGCGCCTCCGGCCGAGACACCACCTGTTGCGGCGAGCGCCGACACAGGCGCGACAGCCAGGAACAGCATGCTGAATAGCGTTGAGCCCGCAGCTCGCAATCGCAAAGCAACCTCTTTCGTCGGCCTGCGGGGTTAGCTGACGGGCTAGCGCTGAAAGAGCCTGCGCTTCTCACGGATCTACCGCGGGATTCGCCCCAACAACTTGGGTCCCCCGTTCCTTGGCTTCTGACCAAGGATTCGGCGTTCGGGGCGGCAGGCTATCAGAGTGCAATGACGGTTGCACGGGATATAGGTGTTTTGAGACGTTTTCCCCGCAAATACGGGGATTTTGGGCGTCAAATTGCAGATCGGAGGACGATCGGCCGGCGTGGGGACGCACGTTCGTGGAACCGCTGTCGTCGGGGACGGCGGGTAGCGTGGCAGGTATGCCTATCGCCTCTCTGCGCGCCGCGACCTTCGTATTTCTCGGGGCGTGCACCACACTGCTTGCGGCTGGATGCGGTAAGACGCTCTCCCCGCAGGCCAACGGACACGCCACCGCGACGGTGCCGGCGCTCAGCGAACACGCGGCGATCGGCGTGAGCACAACGAACACCACCCGCCTGGGTGGGTCCACCCCGGTCGTCGACGCCGCCGCTGTCGCGCTCGCCGCATACCCGGGCCTCACCCCCGCGACTCGACCACAGCTTGTGGTCATGGTGAACGACAACGACTGGCTTGCAGCGCTTGCATCGTCTGTGCTTGCTGGCACGCCGCTGCGCGCGCCGCTTCTGTACAGCGAAGGCAGCACGTTGCCACAGGCAACCAGCATGGCTCTCCAGGCGATGCGACCCACGGGGACCAACGCGCTCGGGCCGTCACCGAGCGGGCCGGCTGGACACGCCCAAGTGCTGGATGTTGGCAACACCCTCGCCCCGGCTGGCTACGTGACGCGGTCGATCGCGGCAGCCGAACCGGCCGTCCTGGCCGTCGCGATCGAGCGGCTCTCAAGCTTGCTCGACGGTCACTCGCCGCATGATTTGATCGTGACTGCCGCGAACGGTCCGCCCGCAATGACGATGCCGGCCGCTGGACTGTCCGCGCAGACGGGCGCGCCGATCCTGTTCGTGCAGCGCTCGAGGATTCCCCACGCAACCGCCGCCGAGCTGGCGAGGCTTGCCGGAGCCTCGATCTACGTCGTCGGTCCACGCGCTGTAGTAAGCGAGCGCGTCGTTAGAGAACTTCGACACTTCGGTCCGGTGACTCGCATCGACGGTCCTACCCCGACCACAAACGCGATCGCCGTGGCGCGCTTCAGCAACGGTTCCTTCGGCTGGGGCGTGCTGGAACCGGGCCACGGACTCGTGTTCGCGAACAGCTCACGACCTCTGGACGCGCCCGCCGCTGCGCCACTGTCTGCGCGCGGCGACTACGGCCCGCTGCTGCTTCTTGAAAACGCCGAAGCGTTGCCAAGCCAGCTGAGCGACTACCTGAGCGACCTGCAGCCAGGCTCGCCCGCATCGGGCCCGGTACACGGCGTCTACAACCGTGGCTGGCTGATCGGCGACGAAACGGCGATCTCTGCCACCACCCAGGCGCGCTTGGACACGCTGCTGGAGATATCCTCTAGAACGGCACCCGAAGCGAGCTTCTCCTCGCCGACGACACCTTCGAACGAATCGACACCCAGCGAATCGACACAGGGCAGCGAACCGTGAGTCAAGCCGAGAACCCACAACGCCTGATTAGAGAGCGCTCCGGAGAGGTGAGCGTGGAGGACGTACGCGAGCTGATGGGCGCCTCCACCCCACACTTCGCGCTGCAGTTGCGCAATCGCATCGTACGCCTGATCGCGGAGCTCCCCTCCGACCATCCGGCGCGAATAGAAGGCGAGCGCGAGATCGCGCGACTGGAGCGCCTTGGCTTTAATGGCGAGACGCGCGGCGAGGCCGGCAACGAGGGCGAGCTGCCGCTGCCTTCGCTGAGCGTCGGCTAATCACCTCGTCTCTCTTTCGTCCGACTCAGCCTCGACTCGCCAAGCGGGTCCGTCAGCTTGCCATGTGGTCGCAGCAGGCCTCAACTGCCTGCTCAACCCCGGATCATTGCGCGTGCGCGGGCGTCCAGGAAGCGCGTGCGCAGCAGCCTGAAAAGGAGCACAAAGACGGCAATGTCGACTGCGAACATGCCCACGTTCAACAGCTGAGAGGCTTTCGCGAGGAACGTATAACCCAAGACCACGGCAGAATGCAGCACGAGGACCGGCAGCAGCGCCAAGAGCAGCGTGTGAGAGCGGTATCCGCTCGAGTGCTCGCGCCAGGTCACCTCGATCGTGCCAAGAGCGACGGCGGCGATACCTGCGAGCAATAGCGGGCCACCCGCCGCCGGTCCGTGACGCAGTCGCGTGATGGCAACCACGAACGCGACCCCTCCGGCCAGGATGAGCAGCTCTGAGAGCGGCAGCGGATGCCAGGGTGCTTGCGGGCGCTCGCCGAACGTTCTCTGAGGCGATACCGGCGGGCGGGCTGGGGTTCTTGCCGCACGTGCACGGCGAGAGGATCCGGCTCGCGACGGCGACTGCTCGAGCGAGGCGGGCTTGGCCTGATCGCCCGTCGCGGATACGCTCGGACGCGGCTTGCGCGAGCGTCCCCGCGGACCCTTGGTGTTACTTGCCACAACTACAGTTTACGGGCCTGTTTACTGGACCTTCTAAGCTGAGCCGCTGTGCCTGAGCAGGGGAATACCTGGGAGCGCCTTGCGAGCTTGCCGTTGCAGATCGAGGGGCACACCTTCGAGCCGCTGCAAGCACTCGTTTCGAGCGAGTTCGAGCGCAAGAGCACGGTGATCCACATTTCGGGCGCCGGCCAGGAGGGTATCGGCGAGGACGTGACCTACGACGCCGTTGACCATGAGATCTTGCAGGCTGCAGGACCGCATCTCCCGCTGGAGGGCAGCTGGACGATCGGCTCGTTCTCAGAGCATCTGGCAACGCTCGACCTCTTTCCGCAGGAGCCTCAACGTGAGGTGTCGCGGCGCTACCGCGTGTGGGCATATGAGTCGGCGGCGCTCGATCTGGCGCTGCGCCAATCGGGCACAACGCTGCACGAGGCCTTGGATCGTAGACCGCAGTCGGTGCGCTTCGTGGTGTCGCTGCGCCTCGGTGAGCCACCGAGCATCGATCCACTGCGCAAACGTCTGGAGGCCTATCCATCGCTGCGTTTCAAGCTCGACCCGACGAGCTCTTGGGACGAGGAGCTGATCGCCCAACTCGTGGCAACCGGCGCGGTGGAGTCGGTCGATTTCAAGGCTTACTACTCTGGCTCGATCGTCGATCAGCCAGCAGATCCCCTGCTCTACCGGCGCGTGGTTGAGGCATTCCCAGACGCATGGATCGAGGACCCAGCGCTCACGCCCGAGACCGACGCGGCGCTGGCCGCCCACCGTGAGCGCTTCTCGTGGGACGCCCCGATCCACTCGGTAGCGGACATCCAGGCGCTGCCATATCCCCCGCGGATGGTCAACATCAAGCCGTCGCGACTAGGCGGCCTGCGCAACCTGCTGGACGCGTTCGACTACTGCGCGGCGCGCGGCATCGGCAACTACGGAGGCGGGCAGTTCGAGCTGGGCGTAGGACGCGGGCAGATCCAGTATCTGGCGTCGCTGTTTCACGCAGACGCGCCCAACGATGTGGCGCCGAGCGGCTACAACCTGCCGGAACCCCCAGCGGGCCTGCCGCGGAGCCCGCTGGCGCCGGCGCCCTCGACGCTGGGGTTTCAATGGGAAACCGACGCACATCGCTGAGAACGACTGTGGGTCCTGCCGGCGAGCCGACAGGACCCACAGATGACTGCTGCTTTAACTACTACTGGCTCATGTGTAAATCAAGCGATGCTTATTTTTCGCTTGCGATCACAGCTGCCGCTTCGGCGTCTTCAAGCGTGCCGCTGAGGATCGCGGTGTTGTTCCCAGAGACGGACGGTAGTTCGAGCTCTGAGTCCACGGCGCCATCGATGATGCCGGTGAATATCCCAAACAGGATCTGCGAGCCGCATCCTTCGGCTTCAGGTGCCGCGAACGTGTTGTTCACGAGCGAGTTTTTCCTGAGGATGAGCAGCGCGCCTTCGTCCTTGAATTCGGGTTCGCCAAGGCTGCCCGTAATCGGTTCGTTCGGTAAAGGAGGGCTCGTCGTACCGGTGGTCAGTTCCACAACCACTGGGTGAGCTTTCGATCCGACGAAACAGTTGTTGCCAAGGAACGAGTTTTCCAGGTGAACGCGCAGCGGCAACGTGATGGCACCCGGAGCTCCGCTTACGAGGGCCTCCGTATTGATGCCTACGTTTCCGACGAGTTCGCTCGTGGCGTTCACGCCCGTGATGCCTTTGTTGATGAATTCGTTGAAGAAGTTCTGCAGGAATTCAGGCCATCCTTTTGGCGCGATGATTTTAAGCAACCCGCCGGGCACCGCCTGGGGAGTTTTCGACAGCGTTTCGCCGTTTGCGGCGTTGACGAATACCTCACTTTCTCCGCTGGTGTTGATGCCACCTTGCAGCGTGATCGTTTTCGTGATCGGCACAGTGGTTTTCTTGATCTTGAATTCACCACTGGTGGTCTGCCCAAAGAGGCACTGAGTGACACCAGTCGCTTTCGTCGGACACTGACCGAAGTTGATATAATCGCCCGTCGGTTTCTTGGCTAGCGCCGGCGCCGCGAACCCGAGTACGGCCAGCGACATGGCAGCCACCGCAAGAAGAGCGGCGCTGATGCCCCTCCCTATGTGGGGTTGGCCCATTTTAGTCATCCTAATCCTCCTGGTTTGGTTGATGCTCAGAAGCGTCGCCTCGGACCGACTCGGCCCGAGGTGCCCTTGGCCGACCGCGTCTATCGCGTCTTTCTTTTCTCAATCCACTGACGCGGCACATTGTGGCTATCGGAACACGACGCGTGCACGGTTCTATAGGAAAAATCGTTCATTGTCAAGCGGAGAAGACCGATCTCCGTCAAGCGCGACGAGCTACGAGCTCTGGATGCACCAAGAGCGGGACGTCGAGGTTCCGTTAGTCGATACGGGTGGTGTCGCCGCCACCCTTGGCAGGCCACCGCGCGCATTTTGATTGGTGCACTTAGGTTCCGTTAGTCGGCATCGCGCGGCTTGGAGGCGCCAGGCAGAGATCGACGGCTAAGAGACGCAACTTCTCTGTCTACCAGCGGTTTGTGGACCCAAAAGCCGCTAACGTCGGGCAGCGCCAGCGTCGCATCGCCGGTCGTGGCGCGCGCTCCCGGCGGGTCGAGGACTGCCGGGGCCGGAGTGCGCCGACAGAAGGGATGGTTCGTGACCAGAGCAGTGGACAAACATTCGACGTCTTTCATACGCGCGGCGACGCGCGTAGCGCTCTTGACGGGCTGCATGGCGCTGACCCATTTCGTGCCGGCGGCCGGCGCCTCGCAGGGCGCAGGCGGGACGAGCGCTCCCGCGGGAGGAGTAGCGCCCACAGGCGGCGGCGTATCGCCAAAGGGCTCCGCGCCCGCCGGCAAAGCGACGGGCGGGAGCTTGCCGAAAGCCACAACCAAGAAGAAAGCGCCCGCGAAGCACGTAGACCCCTTCACGCTCTCAAGCGCGGTGTGCGTGCCGGCCATCCACTGCTCGACGAACCCGCGCCAGGTGTCCTTGGGCGGCGAGCTGCTCATCAAAGGCAAAGGCTTGCGCACCGGTATGGTCGTCGCGTTTCCCCACAGCTGGAACGCGCGCATCGCCAGCAACTCGCCCACTGCCCATCTGGCCAACTCTTTGCTGGGGATGATCGTGCACGTGCCGAATAACGCCCACTCCGGGCGCATCATGGTCCTGATCAGCCACGGTCGCCATACCAACTCCTTTGGTCCGATGCAGGTCGTGCCCTATGCGCTGCACCCGCCAACGCCGCCCAAACCGACGGTGACCCCGCCGGTGCCGACGCCAAGCGGCACCGCGTTCGATGGCCAGGGCATGTGGATTTGGTATGTGAGCCAGTCCGACGGCGACAACCTCGCTTCGATCGTCGCCCAGGCTCACGCCGCAGACGTGACCACGCTCTACATCAAGAGCTCCGACGGGTCCTCTAACTACTGGAGTCAGTTCAGTCCCGAACTAGTGGCCCAGCTGCACGCAAACGGTCTGAAGGTGTGCGCTTGGCAGTATGTCTACGGCACCAACCCCGTAGGCGAGGCCGAACTCGGGGCACAAGCTGTCGCCAATGGAGCCGATTGTCTGGTGATCGACGCCGAGTCGGAGTACGAAGGCCACTACGGAGCTGCCCAGACATATATTGCCGACCTGCGCGCCAAGATCGGTGCGGCCTACCCGCTTGGGCTCGCCTCCTTCCCCTATGTATACGACCACACCTCATTTCCCTATTCGGTCTTCCTCGGCCCGAATGGCGCGCAGTTCAACGCACCCCAGATGTACTGGAAGGACATCGGCAACTCCGTGGACACCGTGTACGCGAACACGTACATCTCAAACCGCGTCTATGGACGACCGATCTTCCCGCTCGGGCAGACCTACTCCAAACCTTCAGCCGAAGAACTGGTGCGCTTCCGCGAGGAGGCACCTCTCTACGGAGCAACCGGCACCTCCTTCTGGGACTTCCAGGAAACCCCGGCAAGCCTGTGGACGGCCCTTGCAACCCCGCTGGTACCGCTGAGCAGCGTCACTCCCAACGCGTCCTGGTCGGAACTCGGCGAAGGCAGCAAAGGCGACCCGGTGCTTTGGATGCAAGAGCACCTGGCCGCTGCGATCCCCACGCAGGCGACGACTGGCATCTTTGACGCAACGACCAAGGCTAACCTGGAGCAGTTCCAGACCGCTCATGGGATAGCCGCCAGCGGCCACACGGAAGCAGCTACCTGGCAGGCCCTTCTGGCCCTTGCGCCGGTCGCGGTAGACTGGACCGGCACAGGGCCAAAGGGTTAGCTCAGATGCGCTGAATCAGTGTTCCCGTACCGAGCCCGCCGCCGCAGCACATCGTCACGAAGCCGATCTCCTTGTCGGAGCGCTCGAGCTCGTGAAGCAGAGTTGTGATCAGCCGCGCACCGGTCGAGCCGAGCGGGTGGCCGAGCGCCATCGCGCCACCGTTGACGTTGACGCGGTCCATGTCGGGAGAAAGCTCACGCTTCCACGCCGCCACAACCGGCGCGAACGCCTCGTTGATCTCGATCAGGTCGATGTCGTCGATATTCATGCCGTTGCGCTCGAGGATCTTGCGCGTGGCGGGGATCGGCCCCTCAAGCATCTTCACCGGGTCGCAGCCGACGGTGGTCTGATCGACGATGCGGGCCCGTGCGGTCAGGCCCAGATCTTTGGCCTTCTCGGCGTTCATCAGCAGCACCGCGGCCGCGCCGTCTGAGATCTGCGAGCTGTTGCCGGCCGTGATCTTGCCGTCGGGCTTGAATGCCGGTTTGAGCTGGGAGAGCGCCTCGAGGTTGGTGTCAGGACGGATACCCTGGTCGGTGACGTAGGTGTCGCCGTTGACCGCAAACGGCACGATCTCGCGCTCGAAGCGGCCCTCCTCGGTGGCCTGGTGGGCCAGTTTGTGGGAGCGCACCGCCAGCTCGTCGAGCTCGGAGCGCGGGATCTCCCACTCGTCGGCGATCATCTCGGCGCCAAGACCCTGGCCGACGATGTTGTGCTTGGCCATCAGCTCTGGGGTGAAGGCAAAGCCGAACTCCTGCTGGGTCTTCATCGCCGCGGAGAACGGGAAGTGACCCATGTGCTCGACGCCACCGCCGATCATCGCGTCGTGCACGCCCGCGGCGATCAGTGCAGCGGAGAAGTTGACCGCCTGCTGCGCTGAGCCACACTGGCGGTCGACAGTCGTGGCAGGCGTCTCGATCGGCAGACCGGCCTGCAGCCACGCATTACGGGCGACGTTGAGGCCCTGCTCGCCGAACTGCTGCACACAGCCGGCAACGACGTCTTCAACCACTGCGGGCTCGATGCCGGTGCGGTCGATCACCTCGGTGTAGACCTTCGCGAGCAGCGCGTTGGGATGGATGTCCTTGTAGTAGCCCTTCTCCAGGTGTCCGCGACCGATCGGTGTGCGAACAGCCTCGACGATTACGACCTCGCGGCCCTCTGCTTGCCTCATTTTGGAAGTCCTTTGCTTGTCTATTGCCGGTGGCGCCGCGGCATCTCGCCCGGCGTGTGCTCAGAAAGCGCCCGCAAGCTGGCCTCTGGTGAAGACGCCGCGCGTTCGCTACCTCTACTGTACCGCTCAACAGCACTAGATTGACTGGTCAGTCAACCAGGATCCGGCGCGACCGGGTCGTGGAAGACGGGCTGGCCTTGGACATAGCAACCGCCCGCTACACCGTCAGAGGAGCGAGAGACCTTGAACGAACGCCTAGCCATAGTCGGCAGCGGAGCCATTGCCTGTGGGCTGGCCGCCACCGCCGCACACCACGGACCAGTGCTGCTGCTCGCCCGCTCAGACAGCTCAGCCGAGCGCGCGCGCGCCACCGTAGAGAAGACCCTCAGCCGCTTGGAAGCAGAGGTCGACCCGCAGCATGTGCAGATCGTCACAGACGTGGCCGCACTCGCGCAGTCCTCATTCGTAGTGGAGGCAGTTGTGGAGGATCACGACGTAAAGGCCGGTCTGCTGAGCGAGCTGAACGACCTCCTCGACGAGCAAGCGGTGCTTGCCTCCACAACCTCCTCGCTGTCGGTGGAGCGCCTTGCGGAGGCCTCTGGCCGAGCCGAACAGTTCGTGGGCCTGCACGTGTTCAACCCGGTCACGCGCATGAAGCTCGTAGAGCTTGTGTTTCCGAAGGCGGCTTCGCAGGACACGCGCAGCCGCGCCTCAGCGCTGTGCGAGACATTCGAGAAGACCGCCGTCGAGGTTCCCGACGTACCTGGATTCGTCGTCAACAGGCTGCTGTTCCCCTACCTGTTCAATGCAGTGCGCCTGCTCGAAGAGACGGATATGGACCCCAAGGACATCGACACCTGCATGAAGCTCGGCGCCGGACACCCGATGGGACCATTTGCGCTTCTGGACCTCGTGGGCCTCGATGTCTCGAAGGCGATCGGTGAGATGATCAGCGAGCCGATCCCGCCGCGCGTGGATGAGCTGATCGACGAGGGTGCCTTGGGACGCAAGACAAAGCGGGGATTCCTCGCCTATTGAGGCACCCTCGGATCGGTGAAAATTTATTTAGGCTCACCAGACTTTTAGGAGAGCTTCATCAGCGGAGGCATACTTGTGGTGCGACACAAGATCGCAACGCACACCCGCCTCCTCCCAGTGCACACGCTCCGGCCCGCTCCCCCCGCGGGCCGGACGTGTCTTTGGGGTCCCTAGGCCACCCCGGGCGGGGCCTCGCGACGGGAAGGCTCGCGAGGATCCCCCTCGCGCGTGTGAACCGCACGACGCGGGCGAATGCGCACCGCCTCGATGCGGTTGTGGTTGACCGACTCGACCCTGATCGAGAAGTCCCCGGAGCTGATCGTGTCGCCCCTGCGTGGCAACCGCCCGATCTCGGCGAACACGAAGCCTCCGACCGAGTTGTAGGCGTCGCTGTCCACCGGCAGCTCGACCCCATAGTCGAGCAGGTCGGCGATCGAGACGTGACCCCGCACGAACAGATCGCCGCCGGAGAGCCGACGAACCTCGCCCGCGGCCGGGTCGGTCTCGTCGGTGATCTCGCCGACAACCTCCTCGATGATGTCCTCGATCGTCACGATCCCGACGACGCGCCCGTACTCGTCGACCACGACCGCCATCGAGGTGCGCTGGCGCTGTAGATCGGCGAGCAGATCGTCCAGCGGCTTAGTCTCGGGCACGATCGGCGCCTCGTGCATGATCGGCTCGATCGAGGCCTGAGGACCGTCCTGCATCAGCCGCTTGGCAAGCGAGGAGGAGTGCACGAGTCCGCGCACGTGATCGCGATCGTCGCCCTCGATCACGACCAGTCGAGTGTGGCCGCTTGAGATGCACAGCTCGAGCGCAGTTTGAGCATCTTGGGAGACGTCGACGGTAACGACCGCTGGAATCGGGGTCATCACCTGGCGGGCCTCCTGCTCGTGCAGATGGAACACACCGGTGAGCATGCCCGCCTCACCTGGATCGAGCTGGCCGCCGGCATAGGACTCGGCGATCAAGCGCTTGAGCTCGTCAGGCGAGCCACCTTCCTTCTGTGCGCTCATCTCGACACCGAGCAGGCGCAGGATACGACCCGAGACGACTGTCAGCGCGATGATCACCGGATGAAACAGCACGCTGAACGCTTGTAGAGGGCGGGCGATGCGGCGGGCGATCGTCTCGGCGCGATCGATTGCGTAGAGCTTCGGCACCATCTCTCCCGCGATCAGCTGCGTGGCGGCGATCAGCCCGAATGCGAGGACCACCGATACGACGACCGCGACGTCATGGCTCGGCGTGCTACCGAGAGCGCCCTTGAGAATGTCCGCGAGCGCGGGCGTGGCGAGCGCGCCGATCGCGATCGAGGTCATCGTCACGCCAATCTGGACGGCGGAGATGTATTCGTTTATGCGGTCTAGCTGGCTCAGAGCGAGCGCCGCGCCGCGCGAGCCTTCCTCGCGCATTAGTTCCAGGCGCGCCCGCTTGGAGCGCACGAGCGCGTACTCGGCGGCAACGAAGAACGCGTTGATCGCGACCAGGACGACCGCGAGTATGAGCTTGAGCCCGTTCACGCTCGATCGGCGCCCGTCCGGGCCGATCTACTTCGGGGAGGTTTTTCTTCTTCGCTCATCGATGGCCGACGGCACAACCGTAGCAGGGGCACTGGTCGACTTTGCACACGGTTCGGGGACCGCTCAGACCAGAGCGTCGATGCGCGATGCCATGTCGAAGTCGGCCTGCGTGAGACCGCCCTCGGAGTGGGTCGAGAGCTCGAGACGAACCTTGTTCCAACCGTGAATGTGGATGTCGGGATGGTGGTTGGCCGACTCGGCCGCGTCGGCCACGCGATTGACGAAGACGATCGCCTTAGCGAAATCTTCAAACGTCCATTCGCGGGTGATCGTATGGCCGTCGCGTTGCCACTCGCTGGCTGCGAGGTTGGCCTTGATCTCTGGATCGGCTAGAAGCGTCACGCAGACCTAGGATACCCCGCGCTCGGGCAATATCTCAGAGGATTCCGCAGTCATCACTGCCTCAAGCAATCCCGGCAGCTGTGGAGCCCGATACGGCGATCGCCGCGAAGACCGATGCCACCGAGAGCGCCACGCAGGCCGCAAGACCGGCCCAGGAGCGGTGGCGGTCATCGGCGGTTCGGATCGCTAGGCCAGCGAGCGTGCCGCCGATGAGCCCTCCGATGTGGGCGCCCACAGAGATGTTGGAGAACGTGAAGGAAAAGATCAGATTGATGATGATCAGCCTGCCGATGCCCGACTCCATGACGCTCATACGGCGAGCCCTGAGCTCGATCACCGCGGCGCCCATCAGCCCGAAGATCGCGCCCGAGGCGCCCAGGCTCGGTGAGCCTGTGGCAAACAGGGCGCCAAAGGAGCCAGCCAGCAGCGAGGTGAAGTAGATGGCGGCGAACTTGACCGATCCGAGCGCCGGCTCGAGCATCATGCCGAGCAGGTAGAGCAGGTACATGTTGAAGCCGATGTGCAGCAGGTTCTCGTGCAGGAACCCGCTCGTGAGAAGCCGCCAGTACTGATGTTCAGCGGAGATCGGAAAGCGGGTGACGAGGAGTCCCTGGCCATTGACGACAGTGAGCATGCGCGCGAGGATGCCTTCTTCGATGACTGGGCCGTGGATCGAGCTGCCTGCGATCGTCAGTTGGCCCTCCTCGCTGAGAAACACGATCACGTTGATCGCGATCAGCGCGAATGTGACCCGCGGTCGCGTAACCATGTTGCGCATCGTCATCACGCGCGTCCCCTGTTTGGAGCACTCCGGACAGCGCATCCCGACAGCGGTGGGGGTCATGCAATCGGGGCAGATCGGACGTCCGCAAGAGGAGCACGCGACTCCGGTCTCGCGCGAGGGGTGGCGGTAGCAGGTGGCCATGGCCGCGCAGACGCTAGCAGTGGGGTGAGCAGGAGCGATGCGCCTGCTCGAGGCGATCAGCGCAAGTCGGCGCCGGCGACCGCCATCTTGCGCAACCCGAGGCGCATGCGACCCTTGACGGTGCCGACCGGGGTGTCGAGCATGCTCGCGATCTCGGTGTGGGTATAGCCACCGTAGTAGGCAAGCGTGATGACACAGCTCTGCTCGGGTGGAAGACCGCCGAGCGCCGCGAGCAGTTCGCGGGCATCCTCGCGCCGCCCGACCTCATGATCGGTGCGCTCGCGTGCTTCGAGCAGATCCTCCACCTGTCGATTCGCATCGGCAAGGTCGTGCGCGACGCTTTGACGCAAGACGTCGATCGCGCGATTGCGCACGATCCCAAGCACCCAAGCTCTGACGTTGCCGCGCGTGCAGTCGAAATGCCTGCGACTGCGCCAAAACGACAGGAACGCCTCCTGGACTACCTCCTCGGCGATCGCCCGCCTGCGACACATCTGTGTGGCGAGCGCCAAAGCGGCGCACACATGCCGGTCGTAGAGCACTTCAAACGCAGCTGGATCGCCGCGCACAACAAGCACCATGAGGGCATCGTCCGGGAGCCGAGCGAACACGCATGGCGGCAGCTCCACTGGGCTCTCCGAGCTGCTCCGCCAGGCGAGGAGGTGGCGTGAGACCTGACCGAGATCGGCGCCACATGCCTAGGCGACTTGTCATCAAGAAGTTCCATATGCCTGACAATCGGGACAGTTCCGAACCAAACACTGTGACCGTTACGTCGCGAAATTGCAAGTAAACCCGCGACGATCAGTGCGCTCACAGCGCAAAACAAAAGCGAGCCTGCCGACCAAATCGGGGCACGTCTCCACTGGGCATCAAGACCTCGGCGCGAGAGACCGAGCCCGTATCGAGAGGTGCCTAGGTACGAGGCACCAAAGCAGATCGGGTGTCGCTAGCGCTCGCCGAGCAAGCGCCGCGTTTGCTCGCTGAGATCGCCCACAGCACGCTCAGCGGCATCCGGCGTGCACCCCGCAAGCCGCTCGCATCCGAACGTGGACGGTGCCGCGCGCGCAGCAGTACGAGCGCGACACCAGCTCCTCCCCCGACAACCACGGCCGTCGCCGGGCGGACCCAGTTGCGCGGGTCGCGCATCGCCGAGAGCTCCCATGCCTCGAGCTCCTCGGCGGCGCTCTCCGTAAGACTCGTGAGCGCACCCTCCAAGCGCCGCACGAGATCCTCGGGCGGCTCTATCGGGGAGAGCGCCTCGTGGAGCAGCCCCTCAAAGCTTGGCAGCGCTTCACTCATCCGCTGGCTCCGTGCTCGACTCGCCGACGATCTCCTCCAGCTGCTTTATCGCGCGATGGATGAGCACCTTGGTGGCCCCGTCGGAGCGACCCATGGCACGCGCGATCTCGCGATTGTCCATGCCAAGCGCAAAGCGCATGATCAGAGCCTCGCGCCTGTCGTCGGGCAGGCGTCGCACCCCATCGAGCACCCGGCTGAGCTCGTCGCGTCCCTCGACCAAGTCCTCGGTCGTGTGCAAGCTCGCAAGCTCCGAGCCCTCGTCGATCGAGGAGGAGGGACGACGCGAGCGATCGCGATAGAGATTGGCGGCAAGATTGTGGGCGATGCGGATCAGCCATGGGCGCAGCGGCCTCCCGTGAGACTCGCGCTGGGCGCGCTCGAAATGACGGTAGGCCTGCAGGAAGGTCTGCTCGGTGAGGTCCTCCGCGTCGTGATGGTTGCCGACCCGATAGTAGGAATAGCTGTAGACGTCGCGCAGATGAGCTCGATACAGCTCGGAGAACTCGGCGTCGAGCTGCGCCTTGGACTTCTGTTGTTGGGGAGCCACTCATCGCACCCTACCCTCCGACGCTTTTACCCAAGTCCTCAGGCGGCACGCGCGTGCTGCCCGGAGCCGCTTGAGGGGATCTCCGCATTGGCGATCGCTCTAGCGCCGCCAAGCCACTCCCACTGCAAGCTGACACAAGCCCAGATGCGCTCGGCCACGCCAAGGGCCATCGCAGGCGTTGGCCGCTCGGCTTGCGGGAAGCGCAACGGACGCCCGCAACGGAGGCTGACCTTGCGGGGACGTATTCGCCAGCCTCGGCGTACGTCCTCGGTACCCAAAACCGCCACCGGCACGACGGGAGCTCCGGTTTGCAGAGCAAGCCGCCCAACCCCTCGGTGAGGGTGGGCGAGTGGGCCAGGACGCACACGGGTCCCCTCCGGGAAGATCACGACACAGTCGCCCCGCTCAAGAATCGCGCGAGCGGTGGCCATCGCCTGTTCGTCCCCGCGACCACGATCGACCGGAAAAGCCCCAAGACTGTTGAGCAGCCAAGCCTGCCAGCGACGCTCGAACAGCTCGCGCTTGGCCATGTAGTAGACGGGCCGACGCGTCAGCGCGCCGATCACGAACGGGTCGAGAAAGCTGCGGTGGTTGGCTGCCAGCAATACGGGACCGGAGCTAGGGATGTGCTCGCGTCCGAGGCGGGCGAGGCGAAAGTAGAGCAGGAAGAAGGGCAGCAAGACCGCTCGTACAGGCCAGTAGAGCAATGGGTTGACGCCATGGGCAAGTGCGTGCTCACAAAACGCGTGCAGCTCGTTGGACTCCATGCTTGAAACGTCCCGGCGATCGTCGGAGGTGTCCGTGTGATCGGCTCGCCTGTTGCTGCGCACAGGCACCAGACGAACCCCTGTGGGGAGGTCTGCGCCTTGGATGCGCTCCTCGCGCCGGTCGGTGGCTGCGCTTGACTCCATGCATTGGTTACCCGCTTGCGCAGGTGGTGTTACATCACCGAGCAGACCCGAGCGATCAAGACACGATCTGAGCCCATCATTGGTGTGTCCATAAGCGGGTACACTTGGACGTGGCGAGTAGGCATGCCCGCATTCAAGTGCCCCGAGACCCAGAGCTGGACCGCGCCATCGCGCAAGCTTGTAACGTCTTGGGCACCGGCACACCAGCCTCCCAGGTGCTTCATGCACTCGCCGTTCGCGGAGCAGAGGCATACGAGCAGGGCACTTTAGCCAGAGCCGACGGCCGGAATCGAACCGGCAACCTCCGCTTTACAAGAGCGGCGCTCTACCAGTTGAGCTACGTCGGCATACCGCTCGCATCGTACCGCCGTGGCGGCCGGGCAGATTTGAGGACTGCCGAGTTGCAGAGGCTGTAGTCACTCCGGTGCGAGCGAGTTGAGTTTTTGGGCTCGTGCGGCTGCGGACAAGTCGCTGTCGTAGACGAAGAAAGCGCCCAGGTCCTCGCGCATTGTGAGCGCCGTGGCGAGATGTATCGCATCCATCGCGCGCAGAGGCGGGGTATGGGTGCCCATCGCCAGCTCGATGATCTCCGGCGAGATCGGGACGAGATTGATCCGCTTAATAGCCTCCTCAGCGCGCCGCAGAACGTCCTCATCGTCGAGACGTCGGGCCGTGCAGATCGCCTCGACACGGATCAGCTCGCTCGCGACCTGTACAGGCCAATCGCCGAGCGTCGCCCGGAAGGCATCGGTCTCGCGCTCAGCCTTGAAGAGCTTGACCAGTGCGGAGGCGTCGATGTAGGCGGCGTTCACTCGCCGCGGACCCACCGCAGCGCATCGGACGCAGGCGCAGCGCCTGCCGGGTCCGGAATGCCGGGCGGAGGATTGAGATCTGACAGGCTGCCCTTCACTGGCCTGGCGCCGTAGCGCTCAGCCAATCGGGCCTGTAGTTGGGACTCGGAGCCAGCGCCGGCGAGCACGGCCTGCGCACCGCGCAGTGTCAGCGCACGGATCTGGGCTGCCGCCGAGCGTGTCTCCGCAGGGTCGAGCAGCGGCTCGGTAAGCGCGAGCGCACGCTCCATCTCCGAGTCACGTTCTACTCCTAGGCGTGGATGACGCGCAGCCATACAGAGATGGTAGCACTCCTGTGTAGCACTTTCGGCGACTCCGACCTGCTCGCCCAGCCCGCCCAGGCCGACGAGGGCTCGCCCGCGCACGGTCTTGGATCTCACGCGTACCGCAAAGGCCGTTGAAGTTCAGAGCCTTCAGGCGTCTGTGCAGCGCCCCTGCAGGTCGGCCTCGATCAGCTCGCGTGAGAGCGCGGTTATCGTGTTGCTGAGAGCTGAGGTGTTGAGCTTGCGTCTGGCCTTGGCGAACATCGCCGGCTCCTGCAGCGCATTCAGGTGGGCGAGCGCCTCCGGTAGGCGCTTCGAGATTTCTTCGCGCGCCTCTAGCTCGGCGAGAACGCTGGTGAGGCGCTGTTGCTCGGCGGCGTCGGTGAGGGCGGCGTGCTCAGGGCTGAAGACGACGGCAAGCCGGTACGCGCAAACCGCACGAGACTGTCTGCCGCGGCGTCGGTGATCACACGGCGCTCGATGTCGCGGTTTAGATAGCGGAACAGCAGCGGCGCAGCCAGCGAGTAGGCCGCTCCAAGCGCCAGAAACAAGGCCAGCAGATGGGGAACGAGTAGCGCCACGACGGCAGCCATCATCCACGCTTGGAGCACAGCCGCAAGGACGGTATGCCGTATCCACCGATGCCCTTCGCGTGCCTGCTCCGGCGTTAGCTGACCGTCTCGCTTGGACCTCTCTTGCGCCATACCCCTTGATCGACGCTCAAAAGAGTCAACTTGAGTCCTTCGGCCTACCGCCGACCTAAATCGGATTCCGGACGATAGAAACACTCGCATATGCCCTTCCTGACGAGGATGCCAATGACAACTTGCTCGTTTGTTTCCGACTCGTAAGCGCGAAATGACGAATACACGACACATTTCTGATGAGGACATTCCTGAGCACTGGAGCCGGGAAACACCGATCTTGCTCACACAACCCGGACCTGAACCACCAGAAAACCCGCCGGGCCTAGACGCCACAAGCCGGCAATCTGCCAAACCTAAGCATCCCTTCGACTATCGTCATCTTCTTGTACAAAGTTCACTGGTTGGAAGGCGGGTTGCAGACCGGTGTCTGCTAAGCATGCCGTACTCGGGCTTGTAATCGAGCAGCCAAGCTATGCCTATAGGATCGCCTCGGGTGTGCGCCGACAGCTACGGTTTGCCGATCTAGCCGACTCCTATCCATATTGGGCGCTTGAGAAGCTCGAGAACGAAGGCCTTGTGCGCAGGGTCGACGAGAACGGCGACCCGCTTCGCAATGGTACCTCGGGCCGCAGGGCGATCTACGAGGCCACCCAAAAGGGAGTCGAGTCATTTGAAGGTTGGTTGCTCTCGACAACCGCGGAGCCACCGTTGCGAGACGACCTGCATTTCAGGATCGCGCTGTGCCGCCCGCGCGACGCGCCACGCATGATCGAGTTGATCCATGGTCAAGAGCTTGTTTGTCTGGGGCGCGTGCAGGATCTAAAGCGCGCCTCCGAAGCAGATGGCGTGGACGGCTCAGAGTGGGACAGGATGGTGCGCCTTGTATCGCGCGACGCGGAGCTTGGCTTTTGGAACGCGAGGATCGAATGGCTGCAGGGCGTGCGCGAGCGGCTGGAAGGACTGCCGGCCGAGCTCAGGTAGTGCTCGAGATGCGCCCTTCGCTCCTTTCAGCGCTGAAAGATTCAGAGCTGACTAGTCCAAATCGTTCCATTTGAGCACCATTGTGTTCGTTCATCGTCCCGCGGTGGGGCGAGACTGACACGTGAGACTGACACGTAGTAAAGGCGCGTGCAAGGAAGGCCTGTTCTATGACGACCATGTCCCCTATCCGCGGAGGCATCTTGCATCTGCCCAATTCTCAAGAGGGCCGCTACTCGCAATCGTTGGAGCGCGGCTTGGCAATCCTGACCGCCTTCACGCCAGAGCGGACGTGGATGGGAATCGCCGAGCTGGCCGAGGCGCTGCAAATGAGCCGCCCGACAACCCACCGTTACGCCTCGACGCTCGTTGCCCTCGACTACCTCGAGCAGGGTCCCAGACGCAAGTACAGACTCGGAATGCGCGCCGGCGATCCTGGGCGCTCGGCGGTGAGCTCGACGGTATTGGGCAAGCTCCCTCCCGAGTATCTAGCCGAGCTGCGTGACCGCAGCATGTGCACGGCCAGTCTTGCGCTACTGCACGGTAAGGACATCGTTTACATCCACCGGGCCAGAAGCTCCTGGCAAGGAGAGAGCGAGGTCGCACAGAGAATCGGGCGCGGTTCGCGTCTACCGGCAAGTCGCACGGCGATGGGCAGAGTGCTGCTAGCTCATGTATCTCATCAGGAGCAATGTGATGCGATCGACGCCTGCGCGGAGCGCCCCGGCTCCGCCGATGCACTGGCGACAAGAGAAAAGTTGATCCCTGAACTTCATAGCATCCGCCAAAAGGGGATCGCGATAGCCGACCAGGTGCGCATCGAGGGCCAAAGATGCGTCGCGGCGCCTGTGATGTCGAAGTCCGCAGAGGTCGTCGCCGCGGTCGATGTGGCGGCAAGCAAGTCAAGCTTCTCGCGAGCGCAGCTGCTCGAGCAGTTGGCGCCATTGGTGGTGGAGTGCGCTGAGCGTATGTCAGCGCACCTAGGCTATACACCGACCGAGTAGCGTCGGCGGCCTGCACACGTACAAGCACACTCGCGCTACGCCTCCCGATCCTGCGAGCAACTCTCGCGCCGACCCACAAGCCGAAGGCGCCCGGCCGTCGAGCAGACCAATCTCGACAGCCCGCGCTACGGCCCCGGAGCGCGAGGAGACCTCCAGCTTGCGATAGACGGCATGCGCCTGGGTCTTGACCGTATTGGTGGAGACGTGCAAGCGCATACCGATTTCGCGGAAGGACAGATGTGTCGGCAGAAAGCGCAGGATGCGCAGCTCGGCGATGGTGAGCGTCGCAGGACCAGCAAGCGCACTCGTGGAGGCTGAGTTGACGAGGCCCCAAGTGTCGTCCAGCCACCCGCCAAAGACGACAGCGTCCGGTACGCGGCGGCCCTGGAGACGCCGGATGCTTTTAAGTAGTCCGCCACGCAGGCATGGGGCGAACGGCTGAGGCGTGGACGGTTTGGAGCAGGAATCATCCGGGTATGCGCCTATCTGTAATGGGGCTTGGCCAGGGATGAATCAGCGTGTGCGTTGCCCGCACTGCCACTGCTGGACCGACGCGCTGCTTGTTTGGGCAGCCGGCGACTGCTGCCCTAGCTGCAACGCCCAGATCGCGGGCTTCGGCGGCGATCGAGAGAAGCCAGAGGACGAACGAGTCTTACGCGGCCCGGGGCGGATCTTGGGCTCGAGGCCGGAGAGTACTGGCCGCGAGCGCCTGAGCGACCGCGCATAGACGCCGGCGACAGCAGGCTTTGCGACCGGCCAGCTTGGACCGGCCGCAAGCCCGTGGATTAGGATTGACCTTCGGGTGGAACCGTCGTGTTTTCTGGAGCTTCGGGCATCAGCGTCGATGCGGGCGCTCGGCTGACCTGAATCGTGAACGATGGACTGGCGGCGCCTTGATTATCGGGCCCGCCAGGGATGTAGACGCGTAGCAGCTTGGTGCCGGCGTCATAGAAACGGTGCACGATCGTGTAGCTGGAGCCGGCTCCTACGAACGACAGCTGAACCACGTGGAATCCGGGGCCGCGTGCGTTCTGGCGTTCGAGGTAGATAACGTGACCGGTTTGATCGGGAGAGACCGTGCCCGAGAACGTGACGCTCTGGCCCGCCTGGACGGTGGTTGGCGAAGCCTGAGCGCTGAGCACATCCTTCACGCCCTCGTAGAGGACGGCCGAGGAGACCAACTTGAACGCGATAGCCGGGCACGCGGCATTCGGCGGGCACACCAGCTGGCCTGCATCGACTCGATAAAAGGTGCTGTTGGCCGGCGCCTGCGCCGGGAAGCTGTATTCGCCCGCGGAGTTGCTGGTCGTCTGCGCCACGGCAACGAAGCCAGGCTGGCGTGCCGTATGGGCCATCAGCGTCAGCGAGCGATTCGCGCCATCGGTCAGCTTGCCGCTGATCGTGACCGCTTCGCCCACTGAGATCGGATCGGCCGAAGCCTGAATCGTCAGTTCGGGATTCTGGGCTTGGGAGACGGTATCGGCGAGGATGTTCGATTCGCTTGGCACGTTGCGTCCTTGCGAGCGCACCAGCACCCTGAGGTTGGCGTCGCCGGGCACGACGAACGTGTGCGTGATCGTGAAGTCTCCCGTCGATTCCACGATGCCCGAGTCGATGCGCCGCCACTGGTTGCCGGTGAGGGCGTTCTGGCGCTGCAGGATCACTCGCGCACCCACGTCTGCCGGCAAGACCGCTCCGGTAAAGGTGACGCGATTGGGGTATCCGGTGAGCAACGCGCCTTCGGCTGAGCCGCTGAGCGTCACCTGCGCGGCAACCCTGACTCGCCTGGTAATGCTGCGCGCGCCGTGCGAGCGCACGAAGAACGAACGGTTGGTTTCGACCACGCCGTCGGCTCGACCGAACTCATAGAAGCCATGAGCGTCTGTGGTGGCGCTTTGCACAGGGGTGAATCCGGGCAGGCCGGTGAGATGGTGATAGAGAACGACCTGCTGACCGGCGGCGCTCGCGCGGTTGACGCAGCGGAGCCGCCCGAAGATGACCACAGGATCGCCTGCCACGATCTGACGCGGGGCCACCTGCATGCTTACGACACAGCGCCCACTTGGACTGGGGCGCTTGTGAGCGAAGGCACCCGACGGTGAAAGCGCGAACAGCGATATGACGGCCGTGATGGCCGGAATGAGCGTACGTGAACGCATCGGCGCCTCCCTTACGACGGCTGCAGTTATAGGTTCCGCCCCTGCTAACACACGCTGCGGGCGTTTGATGCGCACGTTCTTTGCGAAATCTTTATGCGCAGCGCTTGGCTACCGAGGAGCGCTGGTCTATGTCACTTCGAGCGTTTTGCCTGCTGCTCCAGGACCTTGCCGAAAGCTCTCTCGACCTGGCTTGTCATACGCTGCTTGAACACTGCCAAGAGCGCCTCTGAGGCGATCGGCCGCAGCGCGTCGATCGCGCCTATCATCTCGTCCCAACGCTGCTCGGGCTGGCCCGCCTGCTCGAAGGGCTCCCACAGCTCCCCGAGGAACAGCTTGACGAAGGCGCGGGAGATCGATTCGCAGTCGCGACTGACTCGCTCCACCAAGGCAAGCGCCGCGTGCAGCGATATGCCCAGGGCCGTGACTTCCTCGGCGGCCCGCATCAGCGCGGGGCTCGGCACTTCAAAGCGCCCATCGCCGAGCGGGATCAGCAGCTTGAGCTTGCGGATGCGCTCGACGGTCTTTGCGTCGACCTCACCGAAGCGTTTGAACAAGTCATCGGCGGTCACGACCTCCGGTGACTCACTGCCGAAGGGCGTAGTCATCGCGTTGCGCAGACCCAGCAGCCGCCCGGCGGCGCCACCGGATGAGCTCATCAAGCGCTCGATCGCCGCCAGGTTGAAGCCGTCGGCCTGCAGGTCGAGGATCAAGCGCAGACGGGTGACGTGATCTGCGTTGTAGTAACCCACGCGCGCGCGCACCTCTGGCGCGGGCAACAGGCCCCGGGACTGGTGGTTGCGGATGTTGCGCACCGACATCCCCACCTCGGCGGCGAGCTGCTCGATCGTCAGCCCGTCCCCTGCGGGCTCCTCATCATGGTCTGAAGAGGTGTCCTGCGGGCTTCTCCGGGGTATGTCAGCTGTATCGGTTCGCGATCCCGCCACCTCGATCTAGGATACCATCTTGCATGTAACCTCATTTGAGGTAGCATTGATCCAGGTCAGATGAGTTTGCTCTCCAAAACCTCGCCGCGCCCTACCTGCGCCCCCTCTCCCCTCGTGCGTCTCCATGGCTGAGCGCGGCGCGTCCCCACGCGTCCCCGCGGGCCGCCGCCGAGCCTTGGCGCTGGTGCGCTCGTTCACCTCGCCGCTGCTGCCCGACGACTACCTGGAGCTGGTCAACCCGCTGTGGTCAACGCGAGAGCTGCGCGGACGGATCGAACGGGTGGAGCGCGAGACGCCGAGCGCGGTGACCGTCGCGATCAAGCCCGGCTGGGAGTGGGAGGGCCATCGACCTGGGCAGTATCTGCGCCTGGGGATCGAGGTGGACGGGGTGCATCACTGGCGCGCTTACTCGCTTACCTCCGACGCCAAAGCGCCCGGACGGATGCATCTCGATCACGCCGAAGCTGGTCGAGGGAGGCAAGGTATCGCCCTTCCTGTTTGGGCGGGTGCGTCCGGGCACGATCGTGCGACTGGGCGGCGTGGAAGGCACCTTCGTGCTGCCCGAGCCCTTGCCTCCTCGCCTGCTGTTCATCAGCGCCGGCAGCGGCATCACCCCGATCATGAGCATGCTGCGGAGCATTGCCGGCCCGCGGAGCGATCGAGGACGTGGTTCATGTGCATTGCGCACGCTCTGCCGACGGTGTGATCTTCGCGCGCGAGCTCGACGAGCTGGACGCCCGCCATCCGGGCTACCGGCTGCACCTGCGACTGACCGGCGAGCAGGGTCGCGTGACACCTGGGCAACTCGACGCTCTCTGTGAGGACTGGCGGGAGCGCGAGGCGTTCGTTTGCGGGCCCGCGGGGCTGCTCGAGGCGATGGAGCAGCGGTGGAGCGAAGATGGCGAGCACAAGCAGCTGCACATCGAGCACTTCCAGCCAAGCACGACAGTCGGCGAGGGGCAGCGCGGATCGGGTGGCAGGATCCGCTTCCGCAAGAGCGATCTCGAAGCTTGCAGCGACGGCGAGCAGCCGATCCTTGTGGCCGGGGAGAAGGCGGGCGCAAGCTTGCCGTTCGGGTGTCGCATGGGTATTTGCCATACGTGCGTGGGGAAGCTGCGCGCCGGGCAGGTGCGCGATCTGCGCACCGGGCTCGTGCACGGCCAGCCCGGGGAGATGTTGCGCACCTGCATCAACGCGCCCGAGGGCGCGGTCGAGATCGACCTCTAAACCGATAGAAGACACGACCTACCGAAGGAGCACCCATGTCAACGATCCACGCCGAGAAGCCATTCATCCCCCCCAACGTCCCCGCGTCGGCGCCGGTCGGAGGTGCAACGCCGGCCCGGGCAGGGGGTGCGACGCCTCCCCCAACCGGGAGCGTGCCCCTCCAGAAGTCGGCGGCCGATCCCGATGAGCCCGAGAGCCCGCTGGCGCGCCTCACACCCGAGCAGCTGGAGCAGCTGGGCCGCGAGTTCGACGCGATCCACGACGAGGTGTTCGCCGATCTGGGCGATCGCGACTCGCGCTACATCCGCTCCACGATCAAGCTGCACCGCCAACTTGTGCTGGCGGCGCGCGCGATGCTGCTCGGCTCGCGCTACAAGCCGCTGTGGCTGGCCGGCACCGCCTCGCTGTCGATCGCCAAGATCCTCGAGAACATGGAGATCGGCCACAACGTGATGCACGGGCAGTGGGACTGGATGAACGATCCCGACATCAACTCGCAGAGCTGGGACTGGGACACGGCCTCGCCGGCCGATGCTTGGCGGCATTCCCACAACTACGAGCACCACACGTTCACGAACATCCGCGGCAAGGATCGCGATCTGGGCTATGAGATCATGCGCATCGACCCCCATCAGAAATGGCATCCCGTGTATCTGCTGCAGCCCTTCTACAACCTGCTGCTGATGGGGTTCTTCGAGTGGGGCGTGGCCTTTCACGACCTCAATTTCGACGCGATCCATGCCGGCGAAAAGTCCAAGGAGCAGCTGCTCGAGGAGCTGAAGGCGATCGGCGTGAAGGCGCGCAGGCAGGTCGTCAAGGACTACATCGCCTTCCCGCTGCTCTCCGCCGCCGATAGCCGGCGCGATTCGAGGGGTCACAGGTCGAGCGGCCACCGAGAAAAGTGCGACACGCGCGTTCAAGTCGACGCTCACCGCCGACTTCACCGCGAACATCGTTCGCAACGTGTGGGCCTACTCGATCATCTTCTGCGGGCACTTCCCCGACCAGACCTATACGTTCAGCCAGGCCGAGGTAGCCGATGAGACCCGCGGGGGCTGGTACGTGCGCCAGCTGCTCGGCTCGGCGAACATCGAAGGTGGACCGCTGTTTCACTTCATGGCCGGGCAACCTGAGCTTTCAGGTCGAGCACCATCTGTACCCCGACATGCCCTCCAGCCGCTACGCGGAGATCGCGCCGCGCGTGCGAGACGTGTGCCAGCGCTACGGGCTGCCATACAACACCGGTCGCTTCAGCAAGCAGCTCGGCAACGTGCAGCGCACGATCCTGCGCCTGGCCTTCCCCGGCGGCAAGCCGCGGCGCAAGCCCGGCCCTTATAGGCCGAGCTAAGAAGCCACCAGGCGCGTGCGCAGGTGCGCGCCGACCTTGCGCTTGACGCGCTGCAGGGCGTTGTCGACCGTCTTGGTGTCGCAGCCCAGCCGCTCGCCGACCTGCTCGTAGGAGCAGCCGTCCAGGTACAGCGAGAGCACGCGACTCTCAAGCTCCGACAGCGCTGTCGAGAGGCAGCCGACGAGCGAGCGCAGCTCCTCGGAGGAGATCACGCGGTTGACCGGGTCGTTGACCGATGGGCCGGCGATCGTCTGGTCGAGCGTCGGCACGTCCTCGCCTGCCGCGGCCGGGGTCGAGGAGAACGAGACGTACTGGTTCAGCGGCGTGTGCTTGTTGCGGGTGGCCGTCTTCACGGCCGTGATGATCTGGCGCGTGATGCAGAGCTCGGCGAAGTTGCGAAAGCTCGACTCACGGTCGGTGCGGTAGTCGCGGATCGCCTTGTAGAGACCGACCAGACCCTCTTGGATCAGATCTTCGGAGTCTCCCCCAGCGAGGAAGTACGAAGAAGCCTTCAACCGCACGAAGCCGTGGTAGCGGCGCACAAGACGGTCGTAGGCCATGCGATCCCCCTGCTTCGCAAGGGCGATCAAGAAACCGTCATCAACCTTAACTTCAGATTGAGTGTTATGGAAGGTACGTGCCACGAGCAGATCCTTTCTTGGCTTATTCCAGCCAAAACATGCTCAGTGGCGCACTCCTCCCCTGGCGCCAAAGCTATGAAGTCAACCTTAGGTTGAGCGTTATGGGCGGCAGCTTCGCACAGTTATGGAGCCTTGTCAAGGCGCTCAGTCGCGAGACTTGCAAGATTCCGTACAGCAGGCGGCGGCAGCGGCGGCCACTCCGAGCGACTCCATGCGTCCCCGCAGGGGCAGCGAGATGAGCTGGTCGCAGGCGCCGGCCACGCGCGGGCGCAGACCGCTGCCCTCGCTGCCGAGCACCAGCACGACCCCGCCACTGTAGTCAGGGGCCGTGTATGGCACCGTCGCCGGAGCGCTTGGATGGACGTGACCCGCGCCGTGCCTCCCTCGCCTTGGACGCCTACCGCCACTCCACCGCCTGGACGAGCACCGTGCCCGTCAACATCCTCTGGCGCGCGTCCGGTGCGCTCGCGCCATATGACCAGCACCCGGCCTCACGCGCCTCGCCCAAGAAGTCGGCGATGTTGCGCACGCGCGCGATGCGCATGTGCTCGACCGCTCCCGCCGAGGCCTTGCACACGGCCGGAGTCACCTCGGCCGCGCGACGCTCGGCAATGACCACACCCGTGGCGCCGGCACACTCCGCCGTGCGGCAGATCGAGCCGAGGTTCTGCGGGTCCTGAACCTGGTCGAGCGCCACGATCAGGGGCGAATCGACGGCCAGGAGCTCGTGCGCGCCGACATACGGATACCCGCCCACCTCCGCGCAGACGCCCTGATGAGCGGAGGAGCCGCAAATGACGCTCCAACTCGTCCGCGCCACACACCTTCGTCTTGACGTCGGCCAGCCAGGGCTCATGCGCGACGTTCGCGGTCGCCCACACTTGAGCGACGCCACGAGCACGACGTCCGCGCAGCGCCTCACGCACAGGGTTGCGCCCGTAGACGATCGAGCGATCACCGCGACAGCGGGATCAGCTCTGGTCCGGCGGCGCTGTCGCGGATCTCCCACCCGCGCGCGGCGATCTCCTCGCGCAGCCGGTCGGCCTGCTCGAAGTCGCGCTCGCGACGGGCCACCTCGCGCGAGGCCAGCAGAGCGACCGCCTCCGGGTCGATCGCCTCGACGTCGCCAACCGCACCCAGCGGCTGCAGGCCCTCCAGGCCGAATGTGGCAAGCATCTCGCGCAGGTCGGCGTCGCCGACCGCCTCGCCGCGACGGTTGGCCTCGCGAATCCACTCGAACAGACAAGCGAGCGCCTTCGGCGTGTTGAAGTCATCGGCGAGCGCCGCAAAGAAAGCCTCGGCATGGGACGCCATGTCGGGCGGACTCGGCCTGCCCGGGTCCAGCCGGCGCAGCGCATCGCGGATGCGGTGGACACGACGATCGGCGTCTTCGAGCTCCGACGGCGGAGAAGACAAGCGGCTGGCGATAGTGGCCGCCGATCAAATACATCACGACGGCATCGCGCCCATACTGCTCGATCACCTCGTGCAGCAGCGCGATGTTGCCGACCGACTTGGCCATCTTCTCGCCGGTGAGCTGGATCATGCCGTTGTGCATCCAGATCGCGTGCGAGCTCGTGCGCCGCGCGCAGCGCGCGTCTGGGCGGCCTCGTTCTCGTGGTGGGGGAAGACGAGGTCCGAGCCGCCGCCGTGGATGTCGAAGCCCACGCCGAGCAGCGCCTCGGCCATCGCCGAGCACTCGATGTGCCAGCCGGGGCGGCCCGTCGCCCCAGGGCGAGGGCCACCAAGTGTCCTCGCCCTCCTTGTGCGCCTTCCACAGCGCGAAGTCGAGCGGGTCCTGCCTTGCGCTCGGCGCCCTCGACGCCCTCGCCTTGGTCCATGTCGTCGATGCGGCGGTGCGAGAGCGAGCCGTAGCCGGGGTCGGAGCGCACGCGGAAGAACACGTCGCCACCGCTCTCGTAGGCGTGGTCGGAGTCGATCAGGTCCGGATGTAGGAGACGATCGCGTCCATCGTCTGCGAGGCAAGCGGCTCACGATCGGGGCGTCCGAGGCCGAGAGCGTCGGTGTCGGCGACGTAGAGCGCGGTCATCTCCGCCGCCAACTCGGTGCTGGGACGGCCCTGCGCTCGCGCGGCGTCGTAGATCTTGTCGTTGACGTCGGTGACGTTCGACGACAAGCGTCACCTCATAGCCCTCGTGCTGCAGAAACCGCTTGAGCACGCTGAACACGACGAACGGACGCGCATTGCCGATGTGGATGCGCGAGTAGACGGTCGGCCCGCACACGTAGATCCCCACCCGGCCTGGGTCGCGCGGACCAGCGATACCGCTCCCCACTGCGCGTGTCGTGTAGTTGGATCTCTCGCATGGCCGAGCAACAGTAGCGCCACCGAACTTCGGGTAACCGCTTCGAGCAACGCGCCCACCCGACCCGGACGTACGGAGCGAGATTGAGGCCGAGCGCGCCGCTGAGGGTGGCGCGCTCCTCGACATCTGACCTCAGTCGGCGAAACGCAGGCTCACGACCGCCAGCGCCGCGACGCCCTCGCCGCGTCCGACGAACCCGATCCCCTCGCCGGTGGTGGCCTTGACGTTGACGCGTCCGGGCGCCAGGCCAAGGGCGCCCGCCAGGCGCTCGCGGATCGCCTCACGATGGGGGCCGAGCTTGGGACGCTCCATCACAACGGTGCTGTCCACGTTGACGAGCTCCAAGCCCTGCGCGAGAACACGCGGGAGCACCGTCTCCAGCAACTCGATCGAGTCGGCGTCGCGGTAGCGCTCGTCGCTGTCGGGGAAGTGCTCGCCGATGTCGCCGAGACCCGCGGCGCCGAGCAGCGCGTCGATCACCGCGTGGGTGAGCACGTCGGCATCGGAGTGGCCGTCCAAGCCCCGCTCGCTGGGAATCTCGACGCCTCCGAGGATCAGCGGGCGGCCCTCGATCAGCCGGTGAGAGTCATAGCCGATGCCGGTCAGCGTCATGCGAGCTCTCCGCCGTCGCGGTCCGCGTCAGACTCGAAGACGCGACGTCGCCGCATGCAACAGACGCCGCTCACACCACACCCGCGCCGCTTGCCTGCCCTCCGGCATGGGGGTCGCCCACAGGGCGATCGGCTCCAGGCGGCGCTCGCGGCGCTCGAACACGCACAGCTCGCTGACGCCGACGCTCTCCAGCAGCTCGAGCGCGCGGTCGTAGTCGGCACCGACGTCCTCGGGGCGGTGAGCGTCGCTCGACAGCGCGACGGGGGCGCCCGCTTCCACGCACATCTGCAAGCAGCGCGCGCGCCGGGTAGATCTCCTGCGCGCGCTTGCGCAGCCCGGCGGTGGAGACCTCGATCGCGACTCCCGACTCGGCGATGCCGTCGATCGCAAGCTCGTAGTAGCGGCGCAGGTCGCCTTCGGGAAGCGGACGATCGCGACCCCACACCTTGACCAGGTCGGGGTGGGCGAGGATGTCGAACAGGCCGCTGCGAGCCGCCTCGCCGAGCGTCAGGAAGTAGGCACGCCAGATCTCCTCGGCGCTGCGCCCGGTGCCCCATACGCTGTAGTCGTCCATGTCCAGCGCGTGGTCGCGCAGGAAGTGCACCGAGCCGACGACGTAGTCGAAGTCGCGCGCCTCCAGCAGGTTGGCGATGCGGTCCTCCGCGCCGGGGATGAAGTCGGCCTCGATCCCCAGGCGCAGATCGGTCTCCTCGCGCACGAAGCGCGCAGTACTCGTCGATGTCGTCGCGCGCGAATTCGCGCCACAGCGGATGCTGCCAGACATCCAGCGCCTGCTCGAAGCGGTAGATGTGCTCGGACACGCCCAGCTCGGCGATGTCGCGCTCGCTGCGCCGCCTCGCGGTAGCGCTCGCACGTTGGCCTGCGGTGAAGTACTCGGAGGGGGTGGCGTCGAGCTCGTCGGGGCGCAGATGGAGGTGGTAGTCGGTGAGCATCCTAGAAGAAGGGGTTGCGGGAGATTGGGCTGTCAGTCGCTGCACGCATCGCAAAGTAGCCGGGCGGGCTTGCATAGTAGAGCTCCTCACGCCGTCAGCTCGCTGTCCAGCGAACAAACCGGTAACGCGGACGGCTCTTCGACGCCGCTATGACTCGCGCCGCGCGAGCAGCAGCTCCGCGAGCGCCAGGTCGAGCGTGGTCGTGACCTTGAGGTTGTCCTTCGGGGCGGGCACGACGCGACCCGTCCCCCCGCGCGCTCGACCAGCCACGCATCGTCGGTGGCCTGCGCGAGCACCTCCTCGGGCACGTCGAGCGCGCGCTCCAAGCGCAGCGCGGCGAAACACTTGCGGCGTCTGCACCGCCCACAGGCGCGGAGCGGTCGAGCGTTCCGAGCACACGCCGTCCTTCGCCAGCCTGCTTGATCGTGTCGGTGACTGGAGCGGCCGCGATCGCCGCGTCGACTACCCTCGCGCGTCCGCGCCGCGAGCGTCGCTTCGATCAGCTCGAGCACTGCGCAGCGGCCGCGCGGCGTCGTGCACGAGCACCGGATCGCCGGCTCCGGCAGCCGCGAGCGCGCGGCGCACCGACTCCGAGCGCACGGCGCCGCCGAGCACGCCGACGCGTCCCAGCCGGAGCACTCGACGCCCTCCGGGAGGCGCCACCACGATCCGCTCGATCGCCGGCACCGCGCGCAGCACGTCGACGCTCCACTGCAGCAGCGGCCGCCCCGCCGAGCTCGACGAGCGCCTTGGGACGTGAAGCTCCAAGACGCTCGCCGATCCCGGCGGCAACGATCAGCGCGACGGCCATCGCCGCGCGTCTTTCATCGGGAGCTACCGCGCACGCGGCAGAGGATGACGAGCGTGAGCAACTGCCGCGTGCGCACCCTGACGGGCACAAGCGAGAGCCCGCTACTTGCCGGCGGCCGCGAGCTGGCTCGAGGCGGAGCTCGCGAGCAGCTCGTCCAGGTAGCTCTCAGCCTCGTCCTCGTCCTTGTCGAGCGCGTACATGAGCTCGGAGGCGAGGATCTTCTTGGCGCGCGTGAACATCTGCTTCTCGCCCGTGGACAGGCCCTTTTCGCTCTCGCGCAGCGCGAGGTTGCGGACAACCTCGGCGAGCTCGTAGATGTCACCCGTCTTGATCTTGTCGCGGTTGTGCTTGAAGCGCCGGTTCCAGTTCTTGGGCATCTCGGACACTTCGTCAGTGAGGACATCCAGAACCTTCTTGACCGTTTCCTCGTCGATCACGCGGCGCAGGCCCGCCAGAGCCGCATTCTCGGTGGGGACCTTGACGGTCATGTCGTTGTGGAGGATCTTGATCGTCAGATACTCGCGTGTGGTGCCGAGCACCTCCATGTCCTCCTTGCTCAGAACCTTGCCTGCGCCGTGATGGGGATACACGACGTGGTCGCCGAGCTCGAACTCGATGCACTCGACCTCGCGGGTCGCCTCGAGCTCCTCGATGAACGATGTCTCTTCGATTGTTGATACGGGAATGATGTCCTCCTTCGTCGCGCCGGCAATGGGGACCGGCCTTTGTGTCGGGGCCGGCCACGGACCGGCTGTTCATGTCAAGTCTGTAGGTAGCGATCCACGAGATTGATCTCCTGCAGTCGGCGAAGGCCCTCGCGGATGTCCTTCGCCCTGATCTCCCCCACTCCCTCGACCGCCTCGAGCTCGGCGTCGGTCGCCGCCAAGAGCTCATCCAGGCCGCCAAATTCATCGACGATCTGCGTGACTACCAGCTTCGGCAAGCGCGGGATGCGGCCAAGGATGCGGTGGCCGCGCGGCGAGACCGGATAGTCAAGCGTGTTGAGCTTGCGGTCGTAGCCGAGCAGCTCGGCGATACGACCGAAATCGAGCAGATCCTGGTGGGCCAGGCGGCCGACCTGGTCGAGCGCCGAGGCGAACGCCTCGTCGGAGTAGTCGGCCAGGTAGTCCTGCACGAGCGCTGCCTTCTCGGCGGTGGTGCCGAGGATCGTCTCCTCCAGCTGCATCTCGATCAGGCGCCCCTCGCTGCCGAGCTCGACGATGTAGCGCTCGATCTCCACAGCCATGCGCGTAACGAGCTCCGAGCGCTGCAGCACGGTGAGCACGTCGTGCAGCGTCACGCCCCCCTCGAACTCCAGCGCGGTGAGGCGTGTGGAGACCTGGTCGAGGCGCTGGCGGTACTTGTCGAGCGTGGCGAGCGCCTGGTTGGCCTTGGAGAGCACGACGGTGATGTCTTCGAGGATGTACTTCGCCCCGTCCACGTACAGCGAGACGACCTCGCGCCGCTGGGAGATGGCGATCACGAGCGCGTCGGTCTGCTTGGAGACGCGCTCGGCGGTGCGGTGGCGGGTGCCGGTCTCGTGCGAGAGGATCGTGGGATCCGGCATCAGCTGCACGTTGGCCATCGCGATCTTGGTGGCGTTGGTGTTGAGGATGATCGCGCCGTCCATCTTGGCCACCTGGTAGAGGAAGGCCGGGGTGTAGTCGATATCGAGCTTGATGCCGCCCGAGAAGAGGAAGCTCAGCTCCTCCGGATCGCCGATCACGATCAGACCGCCGGTGCGGGCGTGCAGGATGCTCTCGATCCCCTCCCGCAGCGCCGTGCCGGGAGCGACCATCTCGAGGGCCCTGACCAGGCCGGGCTCGGGTCGCGCGTCCGTGTCGAATTCTTCGCCGGATCGTGAGGCCACAACTAGACATTCTACGGCATTTAGGCTTTTTTTATCGCGCTCCCCAACGTGTTCTGAGGGAGCGAATCGGCCCGCTTACACTCGACCGGAGCGAAAACCTCGCGCCAAGCGTCTTACGCGGCCCGTGCAGGACGACGCACGACGGCTGGAAGTGCTGCCGCCAGCGCCTCGCGCAGCGTGGACGCCTCGCGTGCCCCCTCGCCACTGCCGGCGGGCGCGTGCACGCCCGAGAGGCCGTGTCTGGCAGCCTCGGCCAGGCGCCGCTCTGGGTGGCCGACCCAGCGCAGCTCGCCGGTGAGACCGAGCTCGCCGAAGCATGCGCAGGGGCATCCCTTGAGAGCCACCCCGCCACCGGTTCTGGACATCGGCCCATTCAGCGCCACTCCCTTGGCCGCGGAGGCGACCGCCAGAGCGATCGCCAGGTCCACCCCAGGCTCGTCTACGCGCACGCCGCCGACGACGTTGACGAACACGTCGTGGCCAGCCGACGCCGATGCCCCCGTGGCGACCGAGGATCGCAAGCACCAGCGCGAGCCGGTTGCGGTCGAGACCCGAGACCACGCGCCGCGGCTGCTCCAGCTCGGAGGGAGCCACAAGCGCCTGCACCTCCACAAGCAGCGGCCGCGAGCCCTCCATCGCCGCGAGCACCACGCTGCCGGGCGCGCGCGTGGCCTCCGCGACGAAGCGTGCAGATGCGTCGAGCACCTCCACGAGCCCACCCTGGCGCATCTCGAACAGGCCGGCCTCATTGGTCGAGCCGAAGCGGTTCTTCAGCGCGCGCAGCTCACGATAGGGGCGCTCGCGCTCGCCCTCGAACTGCAGCACGCAGTCGACCAGGTGCTCGAGCACACGTGGCCCGGCGAGCGCGCCGTCCTTGGTGACATGCCCGACGAGCACCACGGCGATCGAGCGCGCCTTGGCGAGGTCCATGATGCGCGCGGCCACCTCGCGCACCTGCCCAACCGAGCCGGGGGCACCGGAGAGCTCGGCACAGCGCAGCGTTTGCACCGAGTCGATCACGCACACGCTCGGAGCGTGCGAGGCGATCGCGTCGAGCACCGCGTCGAGATCGCGTCTCGGCCAGCACCGGCACCTCCAGCGCGCTCGGCTGCAAGCCGCTCGGCGCGCAAGCGCACCTGCTCGGCGGACTCCTCGCCGCTCACATACAGCGTCTTGTGCCCGGCGCCGGCGATGTTGCCGAGCGCCATGTTGGTCAGCGTCGACTTGCCGATCCCCGGCGAGCCGCCAAGCAGCACCAGCGAGCCGGGCACGAGCCCCCCGCCAAGCACGCGGTCGAGCTCGCCGATGCCGGTCTGCAGACGCTCCAGCCGAGCGGCCGCCACCTGCGAGAGCGCTAACAGCGGTGCGCCAGTGCGCCCCCGCGCGCGCAGGGGGCATGCCGTTTCGACGATGATCTCCGCCACCCCCCGCTGAGCGCTCCTCAACCAGCGTGTTCCATGCGCCGCAACCCGGGCACTGGCCATGCCACTGGGCGGAGGAGAGCCCGCACTGCGAGCAGATATGGACGGTTTGAGCTCGAGCCATCGGCCCAGGTTACGCGTCGCCCCCGACGGTTCTCTGCGCGCGTTCATCGACTTGGAGCGTCCAGAGCATGACCATCTGCAATCAACCAAATTCACAATGTCCCCGCGCGCGCGGGGGGCATGCCGATTTTGAAGACCACGCCCAGGACCGGGTCAGGTGCGACCGACCACTTCGCTGCGGCGCTCGTAGAGCACGACGTCGCGCCAGCGACCGTCAGGCATCTGGCCCATCCGCTCGTGTGTTCCCACCAGACGAAAGCCACAGCTCTCATGCAAGCGGATCGATGCTTCGTTCTCCGGGAAGATCCCGGCTCGCAGCGTCCATATCCCGACACGCTCGGACTCGTCTACGAGCGCGCACAACAGCGCCCTGCCGATCCCGCGACGCGCATGGCCGGGATCGACGTAGACGCTCACCTCCGCGACACCTCGATAGACCGGGCGACTTGACACTGGCGTGAGCGCCGCCCAACCGAGCACGTCATCCCGCTGCTGTCCATGTGCGACCAAGCAGGGCTCCTGGAGGCGCGAAGCGCGCCACGACTCCCACTCGGGGACGGTGTGCTCGAACGTGGCATTCCCAGCGGCGATGCCCGCGCGATATATGCGAGCCACGGCCGGCCAGTCCTCGGCTGCCATCGGCGCGATGCCCACGCGCGCATCCGCGGCAGCAGCGTTACCGCCTGTGTCCTCGGATCCGGCGTCGGCTGTGCGGGGTGAGCTGCTCAGCTTCGCTTGAGAGCCTACGGCTCGGCCGGGTGCTCGTCATCGTCATCGTGGTTCGTGTCCTCGCCTGCCGGGAGCTCCGCGCCAGGCTCGGGATCGCCGCCGCCGGCGCCGACTCCCACTGGGGTCTTTGCCTTCTTGGGCTTGACGATCGTGAGGCGCACCTCGCTGTCGTCGCCCTCGGGGGCGGGGTCCACCACGACTGTGGCGCCTGGCATCAGCTGCTCGCGCAGGACGAAGTCGGCCAGCGGGTCCTCGATGTAGCGCTGGATCGCGCGGCGCAGCGGACGGGCGCCCATCGCCGGGTCCCAGCCCTTGTCTACGAGCAAGTCCTTAGCGGGATCGGTCAGCTCGAGCTGTAGCTCACGTTCGGCCATCGACTCGCGGATGCGCACCAACAGCAGCTCGACGATCTGACGGATCTCCTCCTTTTGCAGCTTGTGGAAGACGATCACGTCGTCGATGCGGTTGAGGAACTCGGGGCGGAAGACCTTCTTGAGCTCGCCCATGATGCGGTTCTTCATGTCGTCGTAGGTGATGCCAGTCTCGTCGTCGGAGACGGCAAAGCCTAGCGGCGTGTTGCGCGCGATCTCGGCCGCTCCGATGTTGGAGGTCATGATCACGATCGCGTGACGGAAGTCCACCGTGCGACCCTGGGCGTCGGTGAGGCGCCCATCCTCGAGGATCTGCAGCAGGATGTTGAACACGTCGGGGTGAGCCTTCTCGATCTCGTCCAAGAGCAGCACGGAGTAGGGCTTGCGTCGCACGGCCTCGGTGAGCTGGCCGCCCTCGTCGTAGCCGATGTAGCCGGGGGGCGAGCCGACCAGCCGCGAGACGGCGTGCTTCTCCATGTACTCGGACATGTCGATGCGGATCATCGCTTCGTCGTCGCCGAACAGGAACTCGGCAAGTGTCCGTGCAAGCTCGGTCTTGCCGACGCCGGAAGGGCCAAGGAAGATGAACGAGCCTGTTGGCCTTTTGGGGTCCTTCAACCCGCGCGCGAGCGCCTGATCGCCTTCGAGATGACCTCGATCGCCGGGTGCTGGCCGATGACGCGCTTGTGCAGTTCCTCCTCCATGCGCATCAGCTTCTGGGTCTCGGCCTCGGTGAGCTTGAAGACAGGGATGCCGGTCCACATCGAGACGATGTCGGCGATCTCCTCCTCGCCGATCGCAGGACGCTCGACCGACTCGCCGGACTCCCACTCTTCCTCGAGCTCGCGCTTCTTGCCGGCGAGCTTGCGCTCCTGGTCGCGCAGGGCTGCGGCCTTCTCGAATTCCTGAGCCTCGATCGCCGCCTCCTTTTCGCGGCGGGTCGATTCGATCTCCTCTTCGAACTCGCGGTTGGCGGGCGGGGAGGTCATCGACTTGATGCGCATGCGCGAGGCGGCCTCGTCGATCAGGTCGATCGCCTTGTCGGGCAGGAAGCGGTCTGAGATGTAGCGGGAGGCCAGATCGGCGGCAGCCTGCAGTGCCTCGTCGGTGATCTGCACCTTGTGGTGCTGCTCGTAGCGGTCGCGCAAGCCCTTGAGGATTTCCACGGACTGGTCGATCGTAGGCTCCTCCACGCGGATCTGCTGGAAGCGGCGCTCCAGGGCGGAGTCGCGCTCCAGGTACTTGCGGTACTCGTCGAGCGTGGTCGCGCCGATCGTCTGCAGCTCACCGCGCGCGAGCGCAGGCTTGAGGATCGAGGCGGCGTCGATCGCGCCCTCGGCGGCGCCGGCGCCGACGAGGTTGTGGAGCTCGTCGATGAACAGGATGATGTCCCCGCGCTGGGTGATCTCCTTCATCACCTTCTTCAGGCGCTCCTCGAACTCGCCGCGGTACTTCGAGCCGGCGACCAGCGCCGCCAGGTCGAGCGTGTAGATCTGCTTGTTCTTGAGCAGCTCGGGCACGTCGGAGTTGGTGATGCGCTGGGCCAGACCCTCGACCACTGCGGTCTTGCCCACGCCGGGCTCGCCGATCAGGACCGGGTTGTTCTTGGTGCGCCGCGAAAGGATCTGCATGATCCGCTCGATCTCGATCTCGCGCCCGACCACGGGGTCGAGCTTGCCGTCGGCGGCAAGCTTCGTCAGATTGCGCCCGAACTGGTCGAGCAGCTTCGAGGACTTCTTGCCCTCGCCTGGGACCGGAGCCCGAGCCGGCGCCGGCACCGGAGCCCTGACGACGGCCGCCCGGGCCGGAGAGCATGCGAATGACCTCGTTGCGGATCTTCTCTGAGTCGGCGTCGAAGTCGAGCAGGATGCGGGCGGCGACGCCCTCGTTCTCGCGTACCAGGCCGAGCAGGATGTGCTCCGTGCCGATGTAGTTGTGGCCTAGCGACAGCGCCTCGCGCAGAGCGAGCTCCAGCACCTTCTTGGCGCGCGGGGTGAAGGGGATCTGCCCGGAGGTGACCTCCTCGCCAGAGCCGACGATGCGGACCACCTGGGCGCGCACGCGCTCGACGGTGATGTCAAGGCTCTCCAGCACGCGCGCGGCTAGCCCCTCCTCCTCGCGCAGCAAGCCGAGCAGGATGTGCTCCGTGCCGATGTAGTTGTGCTTGAGCGTGCGCGCCTCCTCCTGCGCGAGAACGACGACCTGCCGGGCCCGTTCTGTGAATCGCTCGAACATGGGGTACGTCCTTCCTGTGCGGAGCGCACGCCTTGCGCGTACGGTCCTGTGGCGCCTTTCAGGCAGTCTACCAACCGGGTATCCGGGCTCCCGCTGCCGCCCTGCGGCGTTGGATGTGCATGCTCTAAAAGACCCGCAGATGAGCACGAGTTGCGCTGGGTCGCGATGTTGTGCGGCTCGCACATGTGCGAGCCGTCGCTGGGCGCATGCGCCCAGCGAAGACGCGCCGCATGCGGCGCGTCAGGAGGGGTCGCATGCGACCCCTCCGCCGGACGGTGCATGCACCGTCCGGCATCTCGGCTCTACAAGTCATGCGGCCCTGCTGGGGACGTGCATGCACGTCCCCTCAAAATCAGTTGCGCATCGCCGGGAACAGCACGACCTCGCGGATCGAAGTCCGTCCCGTGAGCAGCATCACGAGCCGGTCGATGCCCACGCCGACGCCACCCGTCGGGGGCATGCCCTGCTCGAGCGCTTCCAGGAACAGCTCGTCGTGGGGCTGGGTCTCCTCGTCGCCGGCAAGCGCCAGCCGCGCCTGCGCCTCGAAGCGCTCACGCTGCTCGTCTGGGTCGGTCAGCTCGGAGAAGGCGTTGGCGATCTCCATGCCCCCGGCAAACGCCTCCCAACGCTCGGCGAGACCCTCCTCGGAGCGATGCGCGCGCGCGAGCGGCGACAACTCGATCGGGTAGTCGAGCACGAACGTGGGCTGGATCAGCTTGGGCTCCACGAACTTGGAGAGCAGGTCGTCGGCCAGCTGGGGCCAGGTGAGCCCATCGGTGGGCATGCCCAGGTCACGCTCGGCGATCGCACCGGCAAGCGCGGAGGTCTCGCGAAGGGCGCGCAGGTCGATGCCCGTCGCCTCGCTGGACGGCATCCGCGAAGCGCACCCGCTGCCAGGGCGCTTTGAAGTCCAGCTCACCCTCGTAGCCGACCACGGCGGCCGCGCCCGCCACCATCGCCTCCAGGCGCGCGGCCTCGTTGCTGTAGTCGGCGTAGGCCTCATACCACTCGACCACCGTGAACTCGGGGTTGTGCTTGGTGTCGAGACCCTCGTTGCGGAAGTTCTTGCCGAGCTCGTACACGCGCTCCAGCCCGCCGACGATCAGCCGCTTTAGGTAGAGCTCGGTGGCGATACGCAGGTACAGCTCGCGGTCCAGGGCATTGTGGTGGGTCATGAACGGCCGTGCCATGGCACCGCCGTAGAGCGGCTGCAGGACCGGCGTCTCGACCTCTAGGAAACCCTCGCCGTCCAAATAGGCACGCACAGCGGACACGATCCGGGCGCGATCGGCGAACAGCTTGCGGGCATCCTCGTTTGCGATCAGATCCAGCTCGCGGCGGCGATGGCGCGTCTCGACGTCGATCAGGCCCGCATGCTTGTCGGGCGGAGGGCGCAGTGCCTTGCCGAGGATCTGGAAGTCGTCGATGCGCAGGGTCAGCTCACCGTGGCGACTGCGCAAAGGTGCGCCGTCGACGCCAAGCAGGTCGCCGAGGTCGAGCGACAGCAGTTGCTTGAGCGTGTCCGCACCGAGCACGTCCGCACGCGCGTGCAGCTGGATCTTGCCGCTGCGGTCGACGAGATCGAGGAAAGCGGCCTTGCCGGCGCCGCGGCGCGCGGCGATGCGCCCGGCGATGCGGTGGCGATCCTCGGTCTCCTGGCCCACCTCCAGGTACTCATAGGCGGCGCGTACCTCAGCGATCGGCTCGACATCAGGGAAGGTGTAGGGGGCGATCTCGGCCCCTACCGCGCGCAATCGCTGCGCCTTGGCGCGGCGCTCGGCGATCAGCTCGAGCAGGCCGTGGGCCGCGTGCTCCGCAGCGGCATGCCCCCCGCGCGCGGGGGGGGCATCGCCTTTTTTAGCATCCACACCCGAGCGATCCGGCTGCCCATCCCTACGACCCTCTACACCAGCGCCAGCTTGCTCTCCAGATGCCTCTCCCCCGTGCGCGCTCGGGACATCGGGCTCAGAAGAACCCCCAGCCAGCTCATCATCACTCTCGCTCACAACGCGAGAGACTATTTGAGTCCGACGTCGATCTTTGTGATCTTGAGCTTGCGGGCCGGGCCGCGCGGGACCTGCACGGCGACGACCTCGTTGCGCTTATGCCCGATCAAAGCCCGCCCGACCGGCGACTCGTTGGAGAGCTTGGCCTCCTGGGGGTTGGCCTCGGCAGAGCCGACGATCGTGTACTTGACCGACTTGCCGGTCTTTTCATCCTTGACGTGTACGACCGAGCCAACGCCCACGACGTCGGTCGAGATCTCAGCGGAGTCGATCACGCTCGCCATGCGCAGCTTCTCCTGCAAGATGGCGATGCGGCTCTCGAGCATCGCCTGCTCGTTCTTGGCGTCGTCGTACTCAGAGTTCTCGGTGATGTCGCCGAACTCGCGTGCCTCCTTGATTCGCTGAGCCACCTCGCGGCGCTTGGCGGTCGAGAGCAGCTCGAGCTCCTCTTGGAGCTTCTCCAGCCCTTCGGGAGTGAGGATGACGTCCTTCGGCATATGAGTGGCGGGAACTAACTCCGCGAGGTTGGCTTTGGATGAGGAAAATCCCTGCGTTTCAGGCAGGGACTGCCGCCGTCGGGTGGGCGGCGAGCGCAGCAGTATAGCGAGCGTCATCCAAGGTGGCGGCTCTTTGCAGGGACTCTCCCAAAGCCTTGGCGTGAGCCTTATCAAGACCCAGGCGAGCGACGTACCACGGGTAGAACTTGCGCAGGTAACGGGTGGCTCGCGGCGGGCCGAGGTGCTCGACCGCGCGGTCGATCGTCCAGTCGAGCTCGGCCAGGACCTCGGCGTGCGTGGGTGCATCCTCACGCAGGCCGAGCAATTGCTCGAACAGCCATGGGTTGCCGAGCGAGCCGCGCGCAAGCATCACCGCAGTGGCGCCGGTCTGTTCGAAGGCACTGAGCGTGGACTGCGGGTCGTGCAGCCCGCCCGTGAGAATCACCGGCGCGTCTAGTTCTCGCACGAGGCGGGCGGCCAGGGCGTAATCGGGTACGCCTTTGTGGTGGACCGCGGCGGAGCGCGGATGGAAGGCGATCGCCGCCACTCCTGCCTCGCGCACTAGGCGATGCGCGAGCTCGAAGCCGCTTGTATCTCCAGGGCGCCGACCGGATCGCAGCTTGACGGTGACCGGCAGACCGCTGCCCGCACGTGCCGCCCGTGCGACGGCGACCGCGACGTCCGGATCGTCGAGCAGCGCTGCCCCGGCGCCGGTCTTGCAGACCTTCGGGACCGGGCAGCCCATGTTCAGGTCGATCGCATCAGCGCCGGCCCTGGCGACCTCTCTGGCCGCGACCTGCATGACGGCCGGGTCCTGCCCGAACAGTTGGATCGAGATCGGGCCCTCGTACTCTCGCTCGCGCCTGTCGATGCGCAACATCTCTACACACGTGCGCTCGTTGCCGTGAAAGATGGCATGCGAGGAGAGCATCTCCGAGACCGCCATGCCGGCGCCGTGGCGCTTGGCCTGCAAGCGCACGAACCAGTTGCCGATGCCAGCCAGCGGCGCGAGCATCACGCGGTTGGGCACGCTCAGCGGGCCAAGCTGCCAGGGGTCTGTGAGACGGGCTTGCGTTGCCACACGTCCATTATTGTGGGGATCGTCGTTCGTGCCGCGATATTCGCGGGCCGTTGGCTGCCGATCGAGCCGACCATGCGTCTCCCCGACCAACTTTTCACAGCAGACGTGCCAGTTGTTGGAGGCGCTTACGCCGCGTTCATCTCATGGATGAGGCGCAATCCGGTGAGCGTGAGCAAGTCGTCGACCTCGTCAATCTCCTCGGTGAAGGGCACGACCAGGTGCCCGAGACCGCCGGTCGCGACGACCGCGACACGCGCGCCGAGCTCGTCGTAGATACGGCGCAGGATCGCGTCTACGGCGCCGGCGTAGCCGAATATGACCCCCGAGCGGATCGCATCGATCGTGTTCTTGGCGATCACGCTCTTCGGCGGGGCAAGCTCTACCTTCGGCAGCCGCGCGCCGCGCTCGGTGAGCGCGTCTAGGGAAATCTCCATACCGGTCATCAAGGAGCCGCCGACGTACTCGCCGGCGGCGCTGAGGACGTCGAAAGTGGTGGCGGTGCCGAAGTCCACGCACACGGCGGGCCCGCCGAAGCGCGCGCGCAAGGCGACGGCGTTGACGAGCCGGTCGGCCCCGATCTCGCGCGGGTTGTCGTAGCGGATCGCCATGCCGGTCTTCAGGCCGGGACCGACGACGAGCATCTCGTGGCCGAGATAGCGCGCGGCCATCGCGGTCCATTCCGGCTCCAGGTGGGGCACAGTCGAGGACACGATCGAGGTCGATAGATCCTCGAAGGACAGCCCACGCAGCTCCAGCAGGTTGCGCAGCGCGGCACCGAGCTGGTCGGCCGTGGACTCACGCACCGTGGCAAAGCGCCAGTGCTCGAGCAGATCCCCACCTTCGAAGGTGCCGAAATGCGTTTGGGTGTTACCGACGTCTACGACAAGCAGCATGGTCGAGGATTATGGGCCTAGCGCGCCGCTGCTGCGCTGACGCCCCCGCCCTGCCACCTCCCCTGACCCTGCCACCTCCTTCGCTCCCTCGGCCTGCCGCCCTCCCCTACCACCCTCCTCGCCCTGTCGCCGCCGTACTGTCTTGTCCCCACGACGCTGTCCTCTCCCGCCGCACCGTCCGAGGTCCTGGTCGGCGAGCCAGCCAGGACGCACAAGCTGGGCAATAGGGCCTATGCTCCGGAACATGAACGTGAAGCTGTATGCGTTGCCCGGATCGCATCCGTGTGCCGCGGTCGAGGTGGCGTTGCGACTGAAGTCGATCGACTATCAGCGCATCGACTTGCTGCCACTCTCCCAGCTGGCGATCGGCCCGTTGCGCTACGGAGGCAACACGGTGCCAGGCTTGCGCATCGATGGTGAGCGCTTGGCGGGCTCGCGCACAATCATGCGCCGTCTCGACGCGCTCGTGCCCGAGCCACCGTTGCTGCCGCCACTGTCGGACTCTGTGGCGCGCGCACGTGTGTTGGAGGCCGAGCGCTGGGGCGACGAGGTACTGCAGGGTGTGCCACGGCGACTTCTCGACGCGGCCTGGCTGCGCGACGCTGCCTGCATGGAGAGCTATGCGGGCGATGCGAAGCTGCCGCTCCCGCGACCAATGCTGCGCCCAGCTCTACCGCTGACGGCCAAGCTGATGGCCAAACTCAACAAGGCCGACGACGAGAAAGCAAAGGCCGATCTCGCGGCGCTGCCCGCGCAACTGGAGCACATCGACGCGTGGATCGCCGACGGCGTGCTCGGCGGCGAGCAGCCCAACGCGGCCGACCTGCAGATCGGCAGCTCGATCCGCCTGCTGATGACGATCGCGGACGTGCGGCCGCTGATTGAAGACCCACCCGCCCACAAGGCACTGAGCCTGACGCGCTGGTTTGAGCCGCAGGCCGGCGAAGTCCCTGCAGGCACACTGCCGGCACAGTGGTTGCCGGTGCCGACGCGCGCCTGATCACACGCACCCTCTTCTTGACGCGACCGCTCGCAAGGTAAGTCGGGCACAGCCCGATCTTCGACTGGAAGGCAGGCAATCAGTACGGGGCTGCTGGCTCCGACGAAGTTTATCCCGCTGATCGAGCAGACGGCGAGCACCGGACCCGACGGCATAACTGCAACCTGATCTCTGTCCGGGTCGGAACGCTCGGGATCAAGGGGCCGGTCGGGAAGTAATCGCGCGTGTCGGAGTCAACCAGGCAGCGCACTACTTGCGCGCTGGCCGCAGCCGTGAAGCCGACGAAGGGTCAAGAGATGACCGGTCGGGCTGGGCATGCGCTCGAAATATCTGTTCATCTCATATCGAATGACAGGAGATACTCCCAGTGCCCAGACCTTCGATTCTTGCTCTCGCTGGCATAGCGCTCGTCGTCGCAGGTTGCGGCGGCTCAAGCGATAGCTCCTCGAGCTCCAACACCGTAAGCGCCCCGACGGCGACTACCGCGACCGCCGAGGAGGCAGCAAGCTCGTTCCTCGCGCCGCTCAGAACCGTCTCGACGGTTGCCTCAACAGTGCCTGCCAGCGGCGATGTCAACCCTTATGGGATTGTGCTCGTGCCGACGAGTACCGGCAAGCTCCAGGCCGGTCAGTTGCTGGTCAGCAACTTCAACGACAAGGCCAACAATCAGGGGACGGGCACGACCATCGTCCAGATCAGTCCGGCCGGACGGCAGTCGCTGTTCTCGACGATCGACGCGAGCTCCCTCCCGGGCAGTTGCCCAGGAGGCGTAGGTCTCACGACCGCGCTGAGCGTGCTTCCTGGTGGCTACGTGGTCGTCGGCAGCTTGCCCACCAGCAACGGCAAGTCAGCCACGGCGCAACTGGGCTGCCTGATCGTGCTCGACTCAAGCGGCAAGCCCGTAAGCACGATCTCCAGTCCACAAATCGCGGGACCGTGGGACATGACCTCCACGAGCCAGGGCAACGAAACTACGCTATTCGTCAGCAACGCCCTGAACGGCGGAGCCGCCAAAGGAGTTCACACCGTCAAGGACTCCACTGTCGTGCGCCTGCGCCTGCAGTCGGGGGTCGGCCAGCCACCGAAGGTCCTCAGCGAACAGGTCATCGCCGACAAGATCCCTTGGCGCGACGATCCGGAAGCGCTCGTCATCGGCCCAACCGGCGTCGCGCTCGCGAGCAACGGCACGCTGTATCTCGCTGACACGCTCGACAGCCGCATCGCCGCGATCCCCGACGCGATGACGCGCACCAGCCCAGCCGTGGACGGCGGCAACACGGTCACCGAAGGGGGGCATCTCAAGCAACCGCTCGGGCTGACGCTCGCTCGGAATGGCAACATCCTGACCACCAATGCCGGCGACGGCAACATGGTTGAAACGACCCCGGCCGGTAAGCAGGTCGTCGTGCGTACAGCCGATCAGAAGACCGGCGCCGGCTCGCTGTTCGGGCTGGTAATTGCTCCTTCAGGGAAGGGCATCTACTACGTTGACGACGGCGAAAACACGCTGCGCTTGTTGCACTGAACGTTCGTAGCGCCCGGAAGGTTGTGGGCGCCCAGGCGTCAATGTAGGCAACGCCCACAACGGAGGAGACTCGATGAACACTGCTCAGCAGAATCAGATAGCGCGCTCGTCCCGGCGATGGCGGTGGCGCCCCTCGGGCCTAGTTGTAATAGTGATGGCTGTCATGCTGGTGTTTGCCGGTTCGCTGGCCGCGATGGCATTCGCGGCCGGCAGCGCCGCGACGGTCAGCTCGACATCGAATTCAACACTCGGTGAGCAGATCGTCGTCAACGCGCAGGGGCGCACGCTCTACGCACTGAGCCCGGAGACCGCGCATCATCTGCTGTGCAAGAGCAGCGAATGCCTGAAATTCTGGCCGCCGCTGACCGTGCACTCGCGCAAGACCAAACTCCTGGCCGGGCCTGGCGTGCACGGCCATCTTGCAATTCTGCGGCGCAGCAACGGCGTATTGCAGGTCACGCTCGGCGGGCTGCCGTTGTACCGCTACTCGGGCGACCATGCCAAGGGCGAAGCCAACGGTCAGGGCATTCACAGCTTCGGCGGTAGCTGGCACGTGGTGAGTGCGACGAGCGCCACCAACCCGGCGACACCGACGACTCCCACCAAACCGAGCACACCCAGCCCGACGCCTGAATACAGCTATTAGCGACTTGACCTAGCGACAGCCGCGGTGACGGGACGGGCTACTTGACCGCCCCGCCGGAGGCGTTGATCGCGTACCACGCACCGCCGAACTGCTTGGCCCCGACGTAAGATGTCTTCCCGGGGCCACTGTCGCCGCTGTAGGTGTAGAGCGGGTGACCTGCATAGGTGACCTGCCCGCCGGATGTGGAGAGCAGCGAAGACTTGACACCCGAGCCGGCTGTGGGCCGCCCGCTCTTTAGCGAGGGCCATATTGTCGAGCATCCGCGGATCGCCGTGCAACTGCTTCTGTTGGAGCGATCTCGCGTGAACTCGTACAGCGTTCGGCCAGAGCTGCTGACGAGGATGCTGCCAAGGCTCGTGTGGCGCAGTTGGACGGTTGCGACGCTGCTCGGGCGTGCGGTCGGGGCGCCCGGACTCGCACTGGCAACTGTCGCCGCGCCTGCACTGCCGACGAGGGCGACGGCCAGGAAAACGTTGGCTCGTTTCATGATTACTCCGAATCTGTCGGGATGGTGGGGCGCACAACTCTCATGTCATATAGACACCGCAGCTTCGCGAACCTTCCAACACGGGTTGCACTCGATCCGCGTGACCGAACAGCCCATGCCCCGCTCGACAGCAGCGTCCACCACAGGGGCGCGATCCGTCGGCGCTGGCGCTCAGGAGACCGTCGCGTCGCTCCAGCTGGCCAGCTTTAGCAGCGTTGCGCTGGAGACGCCATGGCCAGATACAACGCACAGGTGCCCGTGGCGCAGCCATGTGACCACGGCAGCCCCGTTCTCGGCGAGCAGCCGGTAGGGAACGCCACCGCGCCAAAAAGTCGAACCGCCTTCGATCTGTGGCGCTGGACTGCCCCGAAAATCGCGTAGCCGATCCGCTGGCCGCGGCTATCGCTATAGAAGACCGTGGTAACCATGCGCCCGTCGATCAGATCGGCTGCGCGCTCCGCTGCTGCGCCAGCCAAAACGGTCCTCCCAATAGGGGAATGGCACGCCGTCGACTGCGACGGCGAGTTGGCCCTGGTGTGTGCACTCTGCGATGGCGCGGGGAGCGTCGCCGCGCGCAGAGTTGGCGCGGCTGCCTGGCGTAGGCTCAACGTAGAGGCACCGCCACCGCCGGGGATCACCGCTATCGCAACCACTATCACCGCGATGACATCGCTCCCGCGCTCGCAAGACCCAATGCAGAGAACCGACGGCGACGAGAAGAAGGCCGCCCGAGACGATGCTTCTGATGAGTGGCCACAAGCGACTCGATCCGTCGGTGCAATGATTGGGGCGCGGGCGTGTCGAAGGTGCGCAACAACTCGGCGATGTGCTGCTGCTCTTCCGGGGTATGGGTAGGCGGTTCGGTCATGGCGTTCCTCTACCTGGCAAGACTCCGGCGGGCCGCGTCTCATTCCCGCGGACTGTCTGGCCCGGTGGACGACGGGAAGCGGGATGCGCCCATGAGATCGGGAGAATCCCGCTCGGGGGAGCGCGGCACGGACGAATCGGACTTGGACGCCGACGCGGGCGGGAGCCACTTGGGCGCCAGCTGCTCGGCCACCTGCTTGCGCGCCCGGAACAGTCTGGTCGTGATCGTTGCCTCGCGCACACGCAACGCCCGTGCGGCTTCCCTGTAGGAGAGACCGAGCACGTCCACCGCCACAAGCGACAAGACGACGATCCTCCGGCAGAGTCGCAATCGTGGCGTATACCTCTTGCATCTCCAGCGCCCGCTCGGGCTCGCCCAGCTGCCGAGGATCGGCTGGGTTGACATCCTCGAGCGTGGCCACGGTCAGCGGCCGCCGGCTCGCGGTGCGACGGTTCGTGAAGAACGTGTTGCGCAGTACTCGCATCAGGTAGTACAGATCGTCGTCGCCGGTGAGTACTCGTGGCCTGGCGAGCACACGCGCAAAAGTCTCCTGTACGAGATCCTCAGCGTCCTCGCGCGAGCCGCACAGCGCCCACGCGGCGCGATAGAGCCGGTCCACGTGTTGCGTCAGCGACTGTGGGTCCAGAGTGCGCATTGGCGGTGGCGGAAGACCGATCCTCGAGGCATCGAGGATCGTCTATCCCGCCCTGCGACTGTAGCGCCAACGCCGACCGAGGTCGCGCCTCGCGCGGGACCCAGCGCCATCGTGACATCAGGCGGTGCCGTCGGCGAAGGGCCGGAAGGAAAGCGCCTGCCCGGAGTCTTTATCGATACAGCAGGACCTACACGCGCCCGCACGGTGCCGAATCTTCACAGGAGTGAATACATGCGCCATCTTCTGAAGCTGTCCCTTCCAGCAATCGCCGCGTCGCTCCTGATTGCCGCCTGCGGCAGTAGTTCCTCCAGCAAAACGACCAGCCCGGCCGCCAGCACACAGCCCGCCGCGCAGACAAGTAGCAGCCCGTCAAACGCCGTCATCGTGAAGACAGCCTCCAACTCGCTCGGCACGATCCTGGTCAACGGCCAGGGGATGACGCTGTATCACCTCAGCGGCGAGCAGAACGGCAAGTTCATCTGCACCAGCTCTGCCTGTGTCGGTGTCTGGCACCCGCTCATCGCGCCATCCAGCGGCACTCCCAGCGGCGAAGTAGGCTCGCTCGGCACTGTAAAGCGCTCCGAAGGGACGATGCAGGTCACCTATAAGGGCACGCCGCTGTACACGTTTACTGGTGACCAGCAGTCTGGTGAGACCAAGGGTCAGGGCATCAAAGATGTAGGGACCTGGAGCGTCGTCACGACCAGCTCCAGCAGCACCCCAGCGACGAGCACAGGCAGCACGCCGGCGACACCCGGGCCGAGCACGAGCGGCTCCTCAGAACGGAAAAGTCCAGCGGCGGCGGCTCCAGCGGCGGCGGCTACGGCTACTGAGCCGTCCGCGGATGCGCGACACAGCGCGCGTGGGTGTGACAAGCCACACCCACGCGCTGGCCGCCGGTTGTTTGTGCGCAGCCGCACTCGGCGGGTGCGCAAGCCAAGCCGGGTCGGCGACCACAACGCAAAGTGCTGGACGGATAGCGATCGAGCGCTATATGGGCGAGGTCGAGCCGATCAGGCTCGCCGTCAACAAGCTCCTGGGCGGGGCCGATCCGATCCTTGAGGCGTTTCACGATCGACGCATCGCGCCCAGCGAGGCCGCCCGGCGGATGGGCCGGCTGGAGCAGCAATTTGCGGCCTACGCAGTAGATATCGCGGCGGTCGATCCGCCAACCACCCAGCTGCGTGCTCTCAACGCCCCCTACGCCAACACCTACGTGTTCGAGGACGCCTACCTGAGCGCGCTCGTCGCCGGCCTCGCCGAGGGCGAACTCGCCAACCTGCCCAACACCCAGGCAGCCCAGCGCGCGGCGATCATCCGCTGGCGCATCGGCCTGACCGTCCTCGCCCGCGCCGCCGACGCGCCTCTGCCGGCCGACCTGCAACAAGCCGGCCGCGGCGAGATCGCGCCGTCTCCCAACGGGAGCTAGATGAGACGTGGCAGGCGCACCAGATCGCGCCCGAGGGGTGCCCACGCAGAGCCCAGCAAAACGCTGTGGGAAACACAGCGGGAAGGATCTCTGTGCGCTGGAGTCTTTAGGGGATGACGAGCTGGGATGCCGCTGCGCCACGCACGGAGCCCAGCGACTGCCATGGGGACATCCAGTACGAGAAAGGTGGGTTCACGATGAGACCGCGCACGCTTTTGCTTTTCATTCTCGCTGGGCTGATGGGGGCGGCGGTGGCCGTGCTGCCCGCGCTCGCTGCCGGCACGTCTGCACCGTCCGCAGTGAACCTCGAAGTCGCCCAAAACTGCTATCGAGAGCAACTGGCCGTGCTGGAACCCCAAGGGCAACTCCGAAATAAACATCCGGAAAGCGAAGTGCCACCGTTCAAGCTCGCCCAGGGCGGCACGATCTCCTTCGAAGACAACGAATCCAAAGCGCTCACCGACGTGATCTGGAAGAGCGCGTTGCGGCCGAGCTGCACGGGAGTTGTGGAAGCGCCGCCCGACGGAAACCGGCTGGAAAGGTACGTGTACGTTCTCCACCGCCGGCGAATACGAGTTTGAAAGCGAAGGTCTATTCAAAGCCGGCTACAGCAACTACACCAAATACAAGGTGATCGTCGAAACAACCGGGGGCGGCGGCACAACCACCGGCACCACGACCACCACAACAACGACGACTACGCCGACCACTCCGACGACACCCACCACCCCGACCACTCCCACGACACCCACCACCCCGACGACCCCTACAACGCCGACGGCCACGACCTCCACTCAACCCTACGGCGGCGTGGACCTCCACGGCCACGACGCCCGGCTCGATCGAAACGCCACCCCCGTCGGGCGGGGCCAGCCCCCTCGCGACGCTTGCGCTGGCGAAAACCCAGCATGGTGACGCCGTGCATGGCGCCGTCCAGATCCCCGCCGCCGACGGTGGCGCACGCCTGGAAGTCGAACTGCTTGCCCAGGGCGCCTCGCTGGCCAAGGTCAAACGACCTAGCAGCTCGCGCGTCGGGCGGTTCGTCCGCTCCTCGGCGCCCGCCGGCACGGTTTCCTTCACGGTCTCGCTCGACGCGCAGGCGAAGCGTGCGCTGCGCCATCATCACAAGCTGGCGCTCAGCGTGAAGATCGTGCTCACACCCAAACAGGGTGCGGCTATGACCCTCACGCGAAGCGTGGTCGTACGATGAGGCCGCGCACGCTTTTGAGACCACGCACGCTTGTGCTTTTCGCGCTCGCTGCGCTGTCGGGGACGGCGGTGGCGGTACTGCCCGCGCTCGCTGCCGCTCCGTCCGAAGCGAAGCTCGAAGTCAACGAGAACTGCGAAGTGAGTACCTGGTCGTGCTGGACCACCGAAGGGTCGGCGTCCATAGCGAAACCCACGAAATCTGTGACGATCGCGAGCGGAGGAACGGTCACATTCATCGACCACGGTGAAAAAGCGAGTATCGCTTGGATGGGGACCCGCTCCGACGTGCGAACCGTCGGTGCCGGTCAGCCCGACGCCGCCAACGACGGGTTGGGAAGGCAAGTGCAAGTTCGAACAGCCAGGGACTTACAAGTTCGAAAGCTCGACGCTGTGGCCCGAATACACCAAATACGAAATCGTCGTCGAAGGCGCCAGCACCGGCACAACCCCCACGACATCGCCCACAACACCGACGACCACAACGCCGACCGCTCCCACGATACCGAGCGAACCCAGCTCCGGCTCGCCTTTGGAAGGAGGATCAAGGGCGCTCAAGCTCGCCGGCAGCCAGCACGGATCGACAGTGCGCGGGTCGATCAAGGTGTCCCAGGCCGGCTCCGGCGGGCGGCTGGAAGTCGGCCTGTTTGCCGCCGGCGCCTCGCTGGCCAAGGCGGGGCACCCTGTGCAGGTGCGCGTCGGGCGGCTGGTGCGCTCGTCGCTGAAGGCGGGCAGCGTGCCCTTCTCCGTGCCCCTGACCGCCAAGGGCAAGGCCGCGCTGCGCCGCCACCGGCGCCTGACGCTGACGGTGAAGATCACACTCACACCACAACACGGCGCGGCGGTGACGGTCACCCGCGGCGTCGTCGTACACGCCTGAACCGAGATGGCGCGCTGAGCGTTCTCGCGTCCTATCGGTGTGGTGTGGGTGTCCGCGTACCATGCGCCAGCTCTCACGATTTGATGAGCAGGATCACGACCCAATCCGCCTACCCAGAGATCGCTGGTCCGCGCTCTGGCGGCCATAGCGACAACGGCGGTCCCGCCCAACGAACGCCTTCGCTCACTGGGAGCACCGCCAATGCGTCGACGAGCCGTTGCCCATCTGGAGTAACCAGCTCGAAGTCGAGCTCGAGCGCGGGGATCAACACAAAGCGACGGTTTAGCACCTGCTCGTGTGGCAGCGTCATGCGCTCATGAGCGAGTGCGAGTCCGCCGAGCAACAGGATGTCGATGTCGATCGCGCGCGGCCCATGACGCACGCCGCCGCTCGCACGCCCCAGCTCAGCCTCCAAGTGCTTGACGGCGTCAAGCAACTCGAGCGGTCCGAGCCCCGTCTCCACGAGCACGCACGCATTCAAGAAGCTGGGCTGGTTGAGCACCTCTCCGACCGGGTCGGTGTCGTAGACCGAGGAGGCGGCGCTCGCCCGTACGCCCACGGACTGCAGGGCATCGACAGCAGCTTGTAGGTGATTACGACGATCGCCGACGTTCGATCCGAGGCCGAGCAGTCCGCTACGCATGGGCATATGGCGCCGCAGGCTATTCGAGCGACCGCAACAGCGCGACGCAGCTGTCTCGTCGCATACTCACCCCAAGATAGTGGTAGTATAAACCACTATGGCTTTCATACTAGATCGCGGCGCCGGCGCATGGGAGATACGCGAGTCGCACACGACCGCGGCGGGACCCCGTAGCCGCACGCTCGCGACCTTCAGGACGTTGACTGTTGAGACGATCGCCCACGCGCAAGCGCGCTCCTCGAAGGATCTCGATGCGAGCGAGCTGCGTCAGGCGGCACGGCGTGCGGGCGCGCCGATAGCCGCCCCTCCTTCTGATCGCTCAGCCGGAGAGCTGCTCACCCAGCTGGCCGATGGCCAGCGGCCACGGCCGCTGCTGGCCCGCCTGCTTGTGCAGGCCTTGTCGCAGGATGGAAGTCAGCCAACAGACAACTTGCAGGCCGCCTCCGCTTGGATCACGGCCTCGAGCGAGCGACGGGGGGAGACGCTGCGCGACCTGCTGCTGTTGAGCGACTACCTCCCTCGTACGAGGATGCGTGACGAGCACCAGCGCTTTCCGCGTATCGCTTCGCGCGCCATATGAGCGAGCCCAGCCTGCCCGAGAAGATCGTGGCAATCCATGAGCAGCTGACGCGAGACGAAAACTCCACACGCGTTCGGGGGCGCGCTGGCGCTCGCCTACTATGCCGAGCCGCGTGCGACGATTGACGTCGATCTCAACCTGTTCGTCGCCCCCTGCTCATATCCGGATATCGAGCGGGACCTGGCAAGGATTGGAGTCGGCAACGGAGTGGATCCACAGCTCGTAGAACGCGACGGCCAGTGCCGTCTGCGCTGGGGCGATACTCCGATCGACCTGTTCTTCGCGTATGACGCGCTCCACGATGCCATGCACAGGGCGAGCAGAAGCGAGCCTTTCGGCGAAACAAAGATCCCCGTCCTCGCCCCCGAGCACCTGCTGGTGTGCAAGGCCATCTTCAACCGCCCCAAGGACTGGCTGGACATAGAGCAGATGCTCGTCTGTGTTGGGGAACTTGACTTGGCGGAAGCGCGTAGCTGGCTTGACCGGATCATAGGAGCCGATGATCCACGCAGAGAGCGCCTCGACCACGTGGCCGAGGCGTGCGAGGCTTGAGCGGCGACTCTTTCACGTCTCCGGAAGCTCGACTCAACGTTTCTGAGAAGGCGATCCGGAGGCTAGGCCCCGCTAGGCTCCGGCAGCACGCTCTCGCTTACCCCGAAGCGCTTATGCAAGCGTCGCAGGGGGCGGGGCGCCCACCAAGTGATCTCGCCGAGGCGACCCATGATCGCCGGCACGAGCAGTCCTCGGACGACGGTCGCGTCGATCGCAACCGCCAGTGCGGCGCCAACGCCCAGTTGCTTGATGAAGAAGATGTGCGAGGTGGCGAAAGCCCCGATCGCCACGCAGAACAGCAAAGCTGCCGCCGTCACCAGGCGTCCGGTGCGCTCCAGGCCGTAGGCGACCGCGTCGCGCGTAGCCAGACCCGTGTCGTGGGCCTCCTTGATGCGTCCGAACAGGAACACGCCATAGTCGGTCGAGAGCGCGAAGGCGATGATGAACAGCAGCACGAGATTCGCCTCCTCCAGGCCCCCGATCGGGGTGAAACCGAACAAGCCGTCGAGGTGTCCGTCCTGGAAGATCAGCACCAGCAGGCCAGCGCCGACGGCGACCGTGAGTAGGTTCATCAGCAGGGCGACGAGCGGCAGGATCAGCGAGCCGGTCATCATGAACAGGAAGCCAACGGTCATCACGACGAGGATCGCGAGCGCCAGCGGCAGGTGTTCTGAGATCGCGGCCTTCTGGTCAACGAACCAGGCCGTCGCGCCACCGAGCAGCAGCGTTGATGAGGTCCCACCCGCCCCGATCGCGCGCAGGCGCCTGATCAGCGCCTGGTTAGTTGGGGAGCCGTCTGTGCCCTGCGGTTGCTGTTCGATCTCCCACACCCCACCGCCGACATAGCGCGGCGGGCCCTGGCTGGCCTGCGTGCCAGCGGTCTGCTTGGCGCGGGCTGCGATCGCTGCGACTGTGCTTGCGTCGCCGCGCGGTGCGCGCACGACCAGCGTGATCGTCTGCGATGGGTCGACCGCGAAGTCGTGCGTGAGCGCTTCGGCGACCTGGCGTGCTTGCGAGGAGGCGGGCAGCACGTGTGCATCGGCCGGCACGAACGTGAGTCGCAAGGCCGGCGAGGCAACCGCGATCAGGGCGGCGGCCGTGACCAGCGCGATGAGACCTGGGCGGCGCATCACTCCGCGCGCCAGCCGATACCAGCCACCCTGTTCGCTCGCTTGCGCCGAGCGCGCCGCGCTGCGCTGCAGCCGCGCGGGCGAGAGCGCGTTGATGCGCGGGCCAAGCGCGACGAGCACGGCGGGCAGCACGATCAGCGAGACGACGCCTGCTGAGAAAGCCACGATCGCGCCGCCGACGCCCATCGAGTAGAGGAAGCGGATCGGGAACACCAGCATCGAGGCGAGCGCGGCAGCCACCGTCAGCGATCCGAACATGACGGTCCGCCCGGCCGTTTGCAGCGTGTGCAAGATCGCCGCGCGCTGGTCGATCGGCGATCCCGTCGATCGTCGATCGGTCGCGCCGCCGGCTAGCTCCTCGCGGTAGCGCGAGAGCACGAACAGGCTGTAGTCGATCCCCAGCCCTAGACCGACCCCTGTGACGAGGTTGACGGCGAAGATCGACAAGCCCGCGAACTGGTCGATGATGCGCAACAAGAGGAACGTAATGACGATCGCGAAACCGCCCACCAGCAGCGGCAGCGCGGCTGCGACCAGGCCGCGGAACACCCAGAAGGACAGCAACAGGAGGATCGGGAAGGCAAACATCTCGGCGCGCTTGAGGTCCGAGGAGGTCGTCTTGTTGACCTCGTCGAAGGCGAGGTCGTTGCCGCCGAAGCGAACTCCCGCACCGGCCAGCAATGGGCGTACCTGTTCGACCGCGTGTGCGGAGTCTTCCTGCTTGGCGAACGCGGCTAGCACGAGCGTCTGGCGGCCGTCGCGCGAGACCAGCTCGGGCAGGTGCGTGGCCGGATAGTCGATTGCGCGCTGGAAGCCGGGTTGCGTGGCCAGCAGCGCGGCAACATGGGCGCTCTCACGTTGGGCGGCCAGGTCGCTACGCACGTCGCCCGTGCTCGGCACGAGTGCGGCGAGACCATAGGTGGCGGTCTGCCCGGTGGCCCGTTCGATCACCCTCAGCACCTGCTGGTTCTGGGACTTCGGGTCCTGGAAATCGGAGTTCTCGCTCTTGAGGATCGAGACGACCGGCCCGCCAACGCGGCCGCCAGCAGGAATACCACCCCGGCGATCAACAGCGTGCGCTTGGAATGGACGACCGCCAGCTCGGCGAGACGCGCGATCATCGCGACTGAGAGGCGGGAGCGACAGCAACCGGAGCCATGGCCGAGCAGATTAGTGACTGCTAACTAATCTGTCAAGAGCATGGTGCTGTGCTCATTTTTAGGATGCCCCACGCGCGCAGGGGGCATCGTTTTGCGGGACGCCAACTCCAGCCGCCCTTGAACGACAATCCCCTCTACTCCCCTGCCTCCCTCCAAACCTCCACCGAAACATCCTCCACCGGCAGCGGAATCGGCGGCTCGGGCTTTGACGCCTTTACCCACACGCCCTCCAGCTCGAAGTCGGCGAGCAGGCGGTCGGCGATCGCGCTGCACAGACGCTCGAGCGTGCGGTAGGAGCGCTGCTGGGCGACGAGCGCCACCAGCTGGCAGACCTCGGCGTAGTCGACGGTGTCCTCGACACGGTCGGTGACGGTGGCGTCGGTTTCGCCCACATCCAGGCGCAGGTCGAGCAACAGGCGCTGGCCGATCTCGCGCTCTGCCTCGCTTACCCCATGATGCGTGTAGAGCGAGAGGCCGCTGATCTCGATCGTGACGGTCTCGAAGCCGTCCTCCTCGTCATCGTCCTCCTCGTAGGCGTCGGGCTCCTCGACGTCCTCGGGCAGACCTCGCCCTCCTGTCGGCGCGCCGGCGCTCCTCGTCGCTCAGCTCGTCGTGGGGCTCGCCGTCCATTTGCCGCTCAACGTAGCACTCGCCACCGCCAGCGCAGCCGCCACCGGCGCCACGTCGTGCACGCGAAACACGCTCGCTCCCCGCTCCAGCGCCATCACGTTCGTTGCGATCGTGCCTGGCAGGCGATTCGGCCGGCGACCCTCCGAGAAAGCGCTTGCGGGAAGTGCCGATCGCGACCGGCGTCCCAAGGCGACGATCTCGTCCAGCCGACGCAGCAGCGCGAGATTGTGCTCGACGGTCTTGCCGAAGCCGATACCCGGGTCGAGCAAGATTCGCCGCTCGGGGATGCCCGCATCCACAGCGAAGGCGAGGCGCTCCTCCAGAAACGCCTTCACGTCGTCAACGACATCCTTGTATTGAGGCCCGCCCGCCCGCTGCATCGTGCGCGGCTCTCCGAGCATGTGCATCAAGCAGCAGTCGGCGCCACTGCCGGCCACGACGCCGGCCATCTCGGGATCGGCACGCAAAGCGCTGACGTCATTGACCAGCGTTGCGCCAGCAGCAATCGCAGCTTGCGCCACGGCCGCCTTGGACGTGTCGATCGAGATCTTTGTCGTGCCGAGCCGCTGAGACAGAGCTCTCGACAACCGGCACGACCCGGCGCAGCTCCTCGTCCACACCGACAGGCTCAGCCCCTGGGCGCGTGGATTCGCCGCCCACATCAAGGATGTGCGCGCCCTGCTCGACAAGCTCGAGTCCATGCGCTACGGCGGCTTCCGCGTCCAAGAACAGGCCCCCGTCCGAGAACGAGTCGGGGGTGACGTTCACGATCCCCATCAGGCGATAGCCGACATGTGTCTACAGCCTATGTACCTATCGAGCCGATGTGTGCGGAAGCCTCAGGCTAGCCGAGGCGCGAGGGCGCTCAGGTCAGGTAGGAGGCTCGGGTCCGCCGCGCATATCGGCCGTGCCTCCGGCCAAGACCTGGGCGCGGTAGCGGGCGCGGCGCTTCGCGACCGGCGCGATCGGCCTGTGCCGGCGGAACCGGCAGCTCGGGCGCAGGCGGCTCCTCGGCGCCGAAGACTTCCTGCTCGTTCTTGCCGTCGAGCAGGGCGAGGAACTCCTCCTTCTCGATCGTCTCGCGCTTGACGAGAATCTCAGAGAGATTGGTGAGGTCATCTTTGTGCTCGGTGAGGATCGTCTTGGCGCGCTGGTGGGCAGACTCGACGATGCGCCGCACCTCGTCGTCGATCTCGCGCGCGATCTCGTCTGAGTAGTCGGGCTCGGTGGAGAACTCGCGGCCGAGGAACGGCTGGCCGTGCTCGTGGCCGAACACGCGCGGGCCCAGCTTCTCGGACATGCCGAAGCGCATCACCATCTGCTTGGCGGTGGCGGTGACCTTCTCCAGGTCGTTGGAGGCGCCGGTGGTGATCTCGTCGAAGACGATCTCCTCGGCGGCGCGGCCCGCCGAGCGTCATCGCCATCGTGTCGTTGAGCTCGGCGCGAGTGGTCAGGAAGCGGTCTTCCTGGGGCATCGAGATCGTGTAGCCGAGCGCCTGGCCGCGCGAGATCACGGAGATCTTGTGGACCGGGTCTGAGTGCTCGAGGAAATGGCCGACGATCGCGTGGCCCATCTCGTGGTAGGCGGTGATCAGGCGCTCCTTCTTGCTCATCACGCGCGTCTTCTTCTCGGGGCCGGCGATCACGCGCATGATCCCCTCCTCGAGCTCTTCCTGGCCGATCTCGCGCTTGCCGATACGGGCGGAGAGCAGCGCGGCCTCGTTGATCAGGTTCGAGAGGTCGGCTCCGGTGAAGCCGGGGGTCTGGCCGGCGAGGGCGTCGATGTCGATGATCTTGGCGAGCGGCTTGCCGCGCGTGTGCACCTCGAGGATCTTGGAGCGGCCCTTGCGGTCGGGGCGATCGACGGCGATCTGGCGGTCGAAGCGGCCCGGGACGCAGCAGCGCCGGGTCGAGGATGTCGGGGCGGTTGGTGGCCGCGATCATGATGATGTTGTCCTTGGCCTCGAAGCCGTCCATCTCGACCAGCAGCTGGTTGAGCGTCTGCTCGCGCTCGTCGTGACCGCCGCCGAGACCCGCGCCGCGGTGGCGGCCGACGGCGTCGATCTCGTCCATGAAGATGATGCACGGGGAGTTCTGCTTGGCCTGCTCGAACAGGTCGCGCACACGCGAGGCGCCGACGCCGACGAACATCTCGACGAAGTCCGAGCCCGAGATCGAGAAGAAAGGCACACCCGCCTCGCCGGCGACGGCGCGTGCGAGCAGCGTCTTGCCCGTCCCCGGAGGGCCGTAGAGCAGCACGCCGGTGGGTATTCGCGCGCCGAGCGCTTGGAACTTCTTGGGGTTCTCCAGGAACTCCTTGATCTCGTGCAACTCCTCAACGGCCTCGTCGACCCCGGCGACGTCACGGAACGTGATCTTGGGGGAGTCGGCGGAGAGGCGCTTGGCGCGCGACTTGCCGAAGGACATGACGCGCGAGCCGCCGCCTTGGACCTGGTTGATCAGGAAGAACCAGAAGCCGAGGATCAAGACGAGCGGCAGCAGATACGTGAGCAGCGACGGCCAGATGCTCGTCTTGTTGGATTCGATGTTGAACTTCGTATTCGCCGGCTTTTTCGAGTTCGGCGATCAGCGTGGGCGCGGCCTGATCGACGTAGCCGACTTCGATATTTTTCTTTGTTGTTCAGTTCGACCGCGACCGAGTTGTCTTTGACCTTCAGCTCGGCCGACTTGACTTCGTGGCGCGGGATGTTTTCGGTGACGAGCGTCTTGTAGCTGTGTTCCGGCCCTTTCTGGGCGGGCGACACGAACACCTTCGAGATGAAGAAGGCGAGCACGACCACGATCAAAATCGGGAAAGCAGCGCTCTTGAAGAATCGGCTCATGGGCTTGGATCCTGGCTGCCAACGACATTGGAGGTGCCGACCGCCAGTCCATCAGCGTACCACGAGAGGCCTGAATTCCCGGTCGTTTCCGACCACGAGCGCACACGCCGAGGCCGGATGCGCCGGGGCGCACATGCGCGTGGAGTTATTGGGATAGAAGTTCGTGCCCATAGGTCTTCTAACGCTCAAGCACGGCAACGAACGGGAGGTTGCGGTGGCGCTCAGCGTAATCGAGCCCGTAGCCGATCACGAAGCGGTCGGGTATCTCAAAGCCGACATAGCGGGTAGGTAGATCGACCTTGCGGCGGTCGGGCTTGGTCAGCAGCGCGCAGACCTCGAGCGATGCGGGATTGCGCGAGCCAAGGTTGCGCAACAGGTACTGCAAGGTCAGGCCGGAGTCGACGATGTCCTCGACGATCAGCACGTCGCGGCCCTCGATCGCGATGTCGAGATCCTTGAGGATGCGCACCACCCCGGAGGAGTCGGTGGCCGAACCGTAGGAGGCGACGGCCATGAAGTCGACCTCGACCGGGATGTCGATGAAGCGCATCAGGTCGCTCAAGAAAAAGACGGCGCCCTTGAGCACGCCGACGAGTAGCAGCGGACGCCCGGCGTAGTCGCGCGAGATCGCCTCGCCAAGCTCGCGCACGCGCCGGCTCAGATCCTCCTCGCCAACAAGCACCTCGCCCACCTCGGAGGTCTCCTCGAAGGCCGCCGAGGCGACACGCTCTGGTATGGGCACCACGCGAGGGAGTGTATTGGCCGCCGGGCCGACCCCACTCATGGGCCCTGGATCCTCGGCATCCACGGGGATGGGCTCGGGCAGAGCCTCACGCGCGTCTGTCTGTCCCTGCTGGGGCTCATGTGCGTCGTCTGCCTGTCCCTGTTGGGGAATTCCCGAGAGAGCGCGCGGTGGGCGCTGCTCGCGCGGGTGAATCGCGACCATGCGCAGTTCGCCGTCCTCGATCACAGCGCCGGCGAGGCCGCCGACGTGCAGCTCTGCTCGACCGCCGCGATCGCCGAGCGCAAGGATCTCGCCGACGCGCTCGCCGGCCTGCGGAGCAAACTCTCCGCTTGCCTGCTCGGCCAGGCGAATGACCACGAGCCGCTGCAATGCCGGCGCCAGCGCCCTCAGACGCTCGATCGCGATGCTCGCGCCCGCCCCCAGCTCGGCATCCACCAACGCGTCGAGCAGCTCGGTCTCCTCGCGCAAGAGCGCGGCGGTGCGCAGCACGTTGGCCTGCGCCGCCGGATGCACGGCGTCGAGCGCCTTGACGAGCCCGTGGCGCACGCGGGCGCGGGCGTAGAGCTGGCTGTCGTTGCTCGAATCCTCGTGCCAAGCGAGCTTCAGCTCCTGACAGTAGGCGGCTGTGTCTTGGCGCGTCAGCCCCAACAATGGGCGCACAAGCCGTCCCTCGCTTGCGGCCATGCCGAGCAGCGCCCGGCGCCCGGGCGAAGAGGCAAGGCGGTAGAGGATCGTCTCGACCTGGTCGGTGGCGGTGTGGCCTGTCGCGATAAGAGTCGAAAAAGGGCGATGCCCTCCCCGCGCGCGGGGGGCATCGTGTTTTGAGACACCTCCCCCAGCCGCGTCGAGCTCGGCGGCGGAAGCCACCACGGCAGCGGACACGCTGCCCAAGGGCTCGGCGGCGGACGCACTGTCCAAAAGCTTGCCGGCCTGCGCGCCGCGACGCTCGTCCAGCCGCTGCGCCAGCTCACGCGCCGCCGCGTAGCGCAGCTCACGCGCCCACGCATGCAGGTTGCCGCGTGGCCTGCTCTTCCCTGCTCGCCCGCACCACCTCGATCTCCACTCCCAATCGCCCGCACAGCTCGCGACAGTGGCGCTCGTCCTCGTCTGACTCGGCTCGCAGCCCGTAGTTGACGTGCAGCGCGTGCACCTGCTCCGCCCCGCACAGCGCGACCGCGACGTCGAGCAGGCAGACCGAGTCGCGCCCGCCGGAGAGCATCGCGACGACGCCGCGGCCCGAAGAAAGCAGGCCACCGGCTCGCACGCGCTCGCGTACCTGGGCGGCGGTCATTGTTACCCGACCTCGGCGATAGTCACGATTCGTCCTCGACGACGCTCAGGGCACGGGCCTGCCATGGGCGAGCTCCTTACTCCTCGCGTGGGAACGCATGGAACAGCTCGACCGGCTCGGAGAAGCCCTTCAAGCCGATTTCGCCGATCAGCTCGAAGCGCAAGCCGTCCACGCCGCTGGCAGCGTCGACCACCTGGCGCGTGACGAGCACCTCGCCGCCGGCGGCTCTGGCGACCACGCGCGCCGCCTGGTTGACGTCGCGCCCGTAGTAGTCGCCGTCGCGGTAGAGCGCCTCGCCGGTGTGGATGCCGATGCGCGGAGCCGGCACGTCTGGAGAAAGCGCCGCTTGGAAATCGACCGCCCACTGCGTGAGCGCGAGCGCGTCGGCGCCCACGACCATCACCTCGTCGCCGAGCGTCTTGATCACGCGCGCGTCGATCGGCAGCGAGCGCTGCACGGCCTCCACGAAGCGTTCCACGACGCCGACGGCCTCCTCGTCGCCGCGCTCCTCCGTCAGGCGCGTATAGCCGGCCAGGTCGGCGAAGGCGATCACCACACGCATGCGGCCCTCCTCGGGGACGCCGCCGGCGAGCTCGGCCTCCATGTGACCGATCACGTCCTGCTCGATGAAGTGCCCGAGAAAACGCCCGTGCAGGTAGCGCATGAACGGCGCCGCGAACGGCAACAGCTCGCCCGTCAGACCCTCCATCGCCTCGGCCATCTGCACGCCGGGCATGCCTTCGCGCATCATCGGCTCGTGCACATAGATGTGGATCAACCGCACCTCGGCGTCGGCGATCTGGGCGAGCGTCTGCCCGTACACGCGCGCAAGCTGCAGAAACGCGACCTCTGGCAGGCCAGAATTGAGCATCGCCGCGATGTAGCGCAGCATCTCCATGTCTTCCTCGGTGATCGCGTCGACCGACAGCGTGCTCAGGCCGAGGCTCATGTAGATGCGCTCGATCAGCTCCTCGTCGATGTCGGCCTCGCGCGCAGCCTGTCTGAGCGTGTAGCGGCCCTCCTGCGGCGCGAACATGCCCTGCACATAGCCGGCCAACTGCCCGCTCTCGCTCGCGCGGCGGATCTGCTCGATCGTGTGCCCGCGCTCGCGCAGACGCCCAACGATGCGCACCTGTGCCACCGCCGCCGGAGTCCAGCTGCCCTCGTACTGGGGGATCAGCCCCTCCTTCACCCAACGCCTGACCGTCGCCGCTGAAACGCCGGCGCGCGAGGCCACCTCCGCGAACGTGGGCTCGTCTGGCGCCCCCTCGGCCTGCTCGCTTGTCGTGGACGTCGCCATCATCGGCAGTCTAAAGTCGCCAGGCGTGAATCACAGCGACCCAGTCCAACAGGCCGAAAGCGAGCCGTCTGCCGCTCGACGCAGCGACCCGGCGCGAGCCGGCGATCGACCGACCCCGCTGCCCCACGGGAACGCGATCCACCTACGGCCCACCGCCACATTGGCCGAGCGGGTGCTGCTTCCGGGCGATCCGGGCCGCGCGCTCGCGCTTGCTCAATTTCTGCTCGAGAGCCCGCTCATGTTCAATCACAACCGCGGCCTGTGGGGCTATACGGGCACGGCCATCGACGGCGAGCCGCTCACGATCCAGAGCACCGGCATGGGCGGGCCGTCCGCCGCGATCGTGCTACACGAGCTGATCTCCCTCGGCGTGACTCGCGCGATCAGGGTGGGCACGTGTGGGGCGCTCGACCCGGGGCTCGGCCTCGGCGACCTCGTGGTCGCGCGCGAGGCGATCGCCGCCGACGGGACGAGCTTGGCCCTCGGCGCCAAACAGCTGGCTTTCGCCGATCCGACCTTGGCCGAGGCCCTTGCTCGGGGGGCAGGCAGCCGGCGGGAGGGAACGCACCGCGAGGGCCGGATCGTAAGCACAGACCTCTTCTACGAGCGCGACTCGACGCGCAATGCAAACTGGCAAGCCGAAGGGGCGTTGGCGGTGGAGATGGAGGCCGCGACGCTATTCACCCTGGGTGCCAACACAGGCATCCAAGTCGCCTGCCTCTTGGCGGTCAGCGACAACCTTCATCCAGACATACAACCTCCAGGTTATAGTCCGGGACTTGATGTCGGCGAAAACCTTCACCCAGACATACAACCTCCAGGTTATAGTCCGGGACTTGATGTCGGCGAAAACCTTCACCCAGACATACAACCTCCAGGTTATAACCTCGCCTCCCATGGATCCGTCGCGCGCATCCACATAGACGATCACGCGCTCGCACAGGCAGCCGAGGCGATGGGCAGCATCGCGCTGGGCGCGCTGTCGGCTTAGCTCAAGCGGTCTTCTTGGGCTTTGCGGTCCGCGTGGGACGCTTCGGCGCCGCGCGCTTGGGCGCCGGCTTCTTGGCCGCGACCGAGCTCTTTGCCGCTGCGGAAGCCTTGGCCGAGGCGCCGCCACCCTGTGCGCGCGAGGGACTTGCCTGCGCGGAAGTCCTGTTCGTCGTCGACAGCTTGCTGCTGAGCGCCTTCAGCTGCTCTTCCATCGCTGCCAAGCGCCGTTCGACCGAGCCCTCCGTCAGCGCCCGGTTGATGCGGTGCACGCCGTCCTCGATGCCCTCCAGACGCTGAGATACCGAGCGCAAGCGCCGCGTGAGCCGCTCGATATCGGCGGCTGTCGGGATGTTCAATGCGCTCAGCGCCAACTCCTGGGCCTGGGCGGCGCGCTCACGCGCGTCGAACGCCCGGCCGATCGTGCCCGTGATCAGCGGGTTCTCGATCAGATCGACAAGCGCCCTGCCGATCTTGTCCTCGGTGCCGGTGGTCAAGCGCTCGCGCAGCCCCGCGGCTGCCTTGTTTCCATCGGACATCGGCCAAAGAGTACCGTGCGCGTGTGCCCACGCGCCTGTTCACCTTCGTGCAGATGGAGCTTCCCTGGGAGCTGGGCCCGGCCGACGGCCGCTATTTGCTGCGCAAGTCGGCTGGGGCCGACGGCAACGAGCCCGAGCACGTGGTCGTGCTCTCGACGATCGGGGCCGAGCGCCGCGGCATGCTCGGCAAGCGCTCGCGCACGCGCCGAGCAGATCCGGAGCCGGCTCCCGTGCCCGTCGCGCGCGCCACCGTGGTGGACCCGGTACCGCTGTCGCTCGAGACCCAAGCAACCGCATGGCTGAAGCAGCTCGATCCCGAGCGCGAGGCGCACGCGGCCGCAAGGGTGCTCAACCGCGTCCTATACGCGCACCGCATCGCCGGCGCAGCCCCGCATATCCACGAGATTTCCCCAGCCCAGGCGCTAGTCGTGCGCGCGGGCTTCGGCGAGGGCGAGCAGGTCGCCGACGGGCTTTGGAGCGACGCACGCGAGCTCGTGCTCTCGCGTCGGCGGGCCGGCAAGCGGGCGAGCGTACTGCGCCCGCAGGAGCGCCTTGCGCTGCTCTTGTCGGGGCGCAGCAACGTGCTCTTGTGCGAGGAGCTCGCGTTGCGTGCGCGCCTGGACATCGACCAAGGCCGACACACGCTGGCCGCGATCGAGCTGGACCGCGCATATGTGGCTGCGCTGCGGGAGCTGCCAAAGGAGCAGCGCCCAGACCTGCGGGCACGCATCAAGGAGCTGCACGAGCTGAGCGCCGACGTGGCCGCGAACGCCCACGCGCAGGCGCCTGAGGAGAAGCTCGTGCACCACGCGCTCGAGCGACTCGAAGCCGCCCTGCGGGCACGCACCGCGACCGGATTCGGCTCGTCGTAGAGTTCGTGGCGATAGACCCGCCCCGAAACACAACCCCCTTACCGAACACTCCGTATGAGCAAACAACCCCCTACCGAACACCCCCTATGACCCAGACAAGGGCCCGATGACGACGCCAAACGAGAGAAAACACTCGATGACCGTTGACCCAACGGCCACGGCGATCGGCACCTGGAGCGGCGGCCGCTTCATGCACTTCGGCGAGCCCCTGGAGGACGAGCGCCTACTCGCGCTACTGAGGCCCGGCGATGGGATCGACACCGTGATGAGCGCCGACGCCTACGGCGCCGGTGAGGCCGATCGTCTGCTCGGACGCGCAATCGAAGGGGTGGATCGCGAGAGCTTCTGCTTGATCGGCGCGATCGGGCACGACTTCTACGAAGGCGAGCGTGACGGCGCCAAGGGCTTTCCGCGTTTCACCGACCCTCGCCTGCGCAGCGAGCGCGACTACGGCGACTACATCCGCATGGCCGCCGAGCGGAGCTTGGAGCGCCTCGGCGCTGAGCACTTCGACCTGTTGATGCTGCACAACCCCGACCGCACGGGCTACACGAGCGCAAGCGTTTGGGAGGGGATGCAGGCTTTGCGCGAGGCGGGTCTCACGCGCCTGCTCGGGGTTGCTCCCGGTCCTGCAAACGGGTTCACGCTCGACTTGATCGACTGCTTCGAGCGCTTCGGCGAGCTGATCGACTGGGCGATGATCATCCTCAGCCCGATGGAGCCGTGGCCTGGCGAGCTGGTGCTCGACGCAGCCATAACTCACGACGTGAAGCTGATCACGCGCGTGGTCGACTACGGCGGCCTGTTCCACGGCGACGTGCGCCCAGGGCACGAGTTCGCCCAGTACGACCACCGCAAGTTTCGTCCCGCCGGCTGGGTGGAGGCAGGGGTCGAGAAGCTCGAGCGCATGCGCCCATATGCCGAGCGTCACGGGTTGACGCTGCTGCAACTTGCCTGCCAGTGGAACCTTGCACATCCGGCAGTCCATTGCGTGGCGCCCACACTGATTCAGGAGAGCGCCCGACCCGCTGCCGCGCAAGGAAAAGCAAGCCAAACAGTCGAGTCTGGCGTGCCAAAACCGATCGAGGACAAGCGCGCTGAGCTTGCTTCGCTGCCCGCGCGGCAACTGCTTAGCGAGGCCGAGGTTGCCGAACTGCGCGCGATCGGCGACAACAGCGGCTCGATGGTGCTGAAGGGGGCAAGCGTCGAATACGAGGGCGAGCGACTTGCCGACCGCTGGCAGCTCGACGAGCAGTTGGACCAGCTGGCCACGCGCTGGGAGATCGCGCCACAGCGCGATCTCGTCAAGCTGGGCTAAGGACGCGTCTCAAGACCCGCGGCGCCCCGAGATACGTTCTAAGACTCAACGCTCAAGGCAGGAACGCTCAGGCAGGCGGGCGCTCGGCCGACACAGACGTTGACGAGACTGCTCCCGCCCAATTCTCCAGGAAGGTCTCGCATTCCTCCAAATCGAGCGGGCGCGCGAACAGGAAACCCTGTCCGGTGTCGCAGCTCTCCTCGCGCAGCAGGCTGAGCTCCTGGGCTTGCTCGATGCCCTCGGCGAGAGTCTCGATCGAGAGCGACTTGCCGAGCTGCACGAGCGTCCTGATCAGCGTCTCGCCTTCGGCGTCGTTGCTCATTTTCGAGATGAACGAGCGGTCGATCTTCAAAGCGTCGACCGGGAAGCGCTGCAAGTAGGCAAGCGAGGAGTAGCCAGTGCCGAAGTCGTCGATCGCGACTCGCACCCCGATCTCCTTGATCGATGCGAGGCGGCCGGCCGTCTCCTCAGCATTGGCCATGATCGTGGTCTCGGTGATCTCGATCGTTAGCTGCTCGGGCGCCAGCCCGGAGTCACTCAACGCCTCTCGCACTTCCTCCACGAACTCGTCGCGGTCGAGCTGGCGCGCGGCGACGTTGACGGCGATCCCCACATGGCGACCTGCCTCACGCCATTCGGCGCCCTGACGGCAGGCCTCGCGCAGGACCCATCTTCCGACGTCGACGATCAGGCCCGTCTCCTCCAGCAACGGCACGAAGTCGTCGGGCTGGACGATGCCGCGTGTGGGATGACGCCAGCGAATCAACGCCTCCATGCCCGTGGGCACCATCTCGCGCAGATCGAACGTCGGCTGATAGACGATGAAGAACTCGTCTTTCTCGAAGGCGTCGCGCAGATCCATCTCGAGCTCCATGCGGCTCTGGACGGCGTCCTGCATGCCCGACTCGAACACCACGTAGCCGTTCTTGCCGTCCCACTTGGCGCGGTACATGGCGATATCGGCGTCACGCAACAGCTCCTCAGCGGTGGCCCGGTCGCCCATCGCGACACCAACGCTGGCGGTGACGACCAGGCGCGTGTTCTCGGCGCCCTTCAGTTTGAAGGGCTGCTTGAGCGCGCCGAGCAGCCGCTCCGCGATCAGCTCGGGGCCGGCGGCAAGTGACATGCCTTCGGCGACGACGACGAACTCGTCTCCACCGAGGCGCCCGAGCGCATCGATGTCGCGCACGACCGCCTCCAGGCGCGCCGCTACGGCGCGCAACAGCTGGTCGCCGACACTGTGCCCGAGCGTGTCGTTGATGTGCTTGAAGTTGTCGAGGTCGACGAACAGAGCGGCGACCGGCGTCTGGTTGCGCCGCGCGCGCACGAGCATCTGCTCAACACGGTCGAGGATCAAGGTGCGATTGGGAAGGCCCGTGAGCGCATCGTGGGTCGCCATGAAGGCAAGCTCCTCCTGGCGGCGGTGCAGCTCCTCGTGCGCGCGACGGCGCTCGACCTCGAAGGACTGGCACATGCGCACGAGCGTCACGTCGAGGCTGCGCTGGAGCATCGACAGAGCACGGTAGAGCGTCATCTCGGACAGTTCGAGCTGCACACCTATCTCGCCGATGGCGTCCGCGGCGGCGTCACGCCAGCGCAGGCAGCGCTTGGTGACCTCGTTGAGCGGCGCGGCCCGTTGCGCGGCAAGCTGGCCGAAGATGTTCCACGACTCGTGGCCAACCTCGCGCGCCACCTCGGCGCCCTCGCCGGCCATCCATCTGGCGAACGCGACGGTCGAGACTGTGCCGACCTTGACAAAGCTCTCTTCGACGATCGGCTCGAGCACCACGGCCGATTCCTCGTTGCGCCTGACGATGCCGCTCACGACATCCTCGGTTCGCTCTTTGAGCGTCTCGCCGAGACGCTTGAGCTGGCGCTCAAGCTCCATGCGGGCGGCGGCCGAGGGCTGCTCGCCCTCCAACTCCAGCTCCATCCGCTCAGCGGCGGAGGCTCGCTCGCCCTCAGATCCAATCTTTGGGATTGTCATGGACGAATGCGTCGGCAGCCGAGGCGCAATACCTTGAGCTCACTCCACCGATATGAGCGCAATGGCCGGGACCTGTGCAGAGAGAGACATAAGTAACATTTGTGGAATTGCCTACAGTAGATACGATTATATAGACTATAGTAATTCCCAAAATAGGAGACTCACTACACCACCTGTTCCCACAACTGGTTTAGCGGCCGCCAGCGCCTAAGCCGGCGTCTCGCGGGGACCTTGGCTACTGGCCCGTGAAAGCGCGGCGCGCGCTTGCCGAGGAAGGCAGAGATGCCCTCCTTGGCGTCCTCGCTGCCAAACGCCGTGGCAAAGCCGCGCTTCTCCGCCTCGATGCCCGCGTCTAGATCGCCGGCGCCCGAGACGCGCTTGATCTGCTCGAGCGCGACCGGCGCCTGGGCTGCGAAGCGGCGCGCCCAGGAGAGGGCTGTGTCGAGCAGTTCGTGATCCTCGACCATGCGATTGACGAGCCCCAGTTCAAAGGCCTCTTCAGCCATGATCGGGTCGCCGACAAGGTTCATCTCCAGGGCCTTGTTCTCGCCCGACGAGCCGTGGCAGGCGTTGGGTGCCGCCGAAGCCGGGGATGATCCCGAGCTTGATCTCCGGCTGGCCGAAGGTCGCCGAGCGCGCGGCGATGCGCACGTCGCAGGCCATCGCGAGCTCGCAGCCACCGCCGAAGGCGAGCCCGTTGACGGCGGCGATCGTCGCGATCCCCTCCGAGCCGAATTCGCGCAAGAGCGCATGGGCGGCGTGGATCATCGCCTCCCCGGACTCGGCGTCCATCGAGGTGAACGCCTTGATGTCGGCGCCCGCGCTGAACAGGAACGGGTTGGAGGAGGCGATCACGAGCGCAGTGTACGTCTCGTGTCCTTGACCTTGCTCCCAAACCTTGCCGAGGTCCTCGATCACCTGCGGGGAGATCGAGTTCATCTGGCCGTTGGCAAGCCACGCGATCGCCACGCCGTCGGGGCGCGTCTCGAGCTTGACCACCTCGGCCGGCTGCTCGGCGTCGGGCTGGGGGTAGGCGTAGAAGCCCTGGCCGCTCTTCTGGCCGAGCCGGCCCTGGGCGACCAGGCGCCGCAGGATCGTCGGGCGGGGCGAAGCGCTCGCCGTAGCGCTCGGCCGCGTTCTCCAGGCGCTCCAGCACCGAGTCGAGCCCTTCCATGTCGGCCTTCATGAACGGCGGCATCAGTCCACGGCGCGGGTCGAGGCCCGCGCCGGCCATCATCCCGAAGTCGATGTCACGGTGGGTGGCGACGCCCTCCTGCAGGACCAACGCGGCCTCGACGAACGTCTTCAGCGTGAGCAGCTCGACGAGCTCGGCCACGTCGGGGTCGGCGTCGCCTTTGAGGTTGGCCTCGCCGCTGGGGCTGTAGACGCCGTCGCCGCCGGTCTTCGCGCCGAGCTTGCCTTCGGAGACGAGCTTCTGCATGCCCTTGGGCACATAGAAGCGCTCATCGCCATAGGCGTCGGCGACGTGTTCGGCGACGTGCAGGACCGTGTCGAGGCCGAGCAGGTTGACGAGGAAGTAGGGGCCCATCGGCACCACCCCGGCTGAGCCGACGCCCTCGTCGATCGCCTTGATCGAGAGTTTCTTCTCCTCCTGCTCGCGCCACAGCTCAGACATTCCCGCCATCAGGATGCGGTTGACGACGAAGCCGGGGACCTCCAGGCAGGCGATCGGCTGCTTGCGAATCGCCTGGGCGAAAGTGAGCGCCGCGGTGACCGTTTCCGGCGAGGTCTCCTCGCCCTCGACGATCTCCACCAGCGGCATCACCGAAGCGGGGTAGAAGTAGTGGAAGCCGACGACCTTGTCGGGGCGCAACGTGGCCTCGCCGATCTCGCCGATCGACAGCGACGAGGTGTTGGAGGCGAGGATCGCGTGGCCGGGCGTGACCGCATCGAGCTCGGCGAACACCGCCTGCTTGATCTCCATCCGCTCGGGCACGGCCTCGATCACGAAGTCGACGTCGCCGAAGCCGGCGTAGGAGGTGGTGCCCTCGATCCGGCCGAGGATCTCCTCGATCTGGGCGGCGCCCTGCTCGGCGGTGATGCGCTCCTTCTTGACGAGCTTTGCGACCTGGCCCTCGGTCACTTTGCGCGCCTCGTCCAAGCCCGCCTGCACGAGATCCTGGTTGATGTCCTTGAGCACGACCGGGAAGCCGGCGGCGGCGATCGTCTGGGCGATCTGCCCGCCCATGGTGCCCGCTCCGACGACGGCGGCCTTGAACACGAACATGCTGGTCTCCTCTAGTTAGCAGTGGCTATTTTCGGATGCGCTGCCCACCTGCTATGCCGACGGCGCATGCGCCGACGGTCGGGCCGTGCATGCACGGCCCGAGCGGAGGGTCGCATGCGACCCTCCCAGCCGCATGCGGCATGGCCCATCATCGACGCCCTCAGACCGGGGACCGCCGTGGCTCCTCGACGCGCCGCGGGAGCAGCGTTTCGCGCGCGATCACGAGGCGCTGGATCTGCGAGGTGCCCTCGTACAGCTGCATGATCTTGGCGTCGCGGAACAGCTTCTCGACCGGGTACTCCTTGATGAAGCCGTAGCCGCCGTAGACCTGCACGGCGTCGGTGGCGATCTTCATCGCGGCGTCGGCGGCGAAGCGCTTGGCGTGCGAGGAGACGAGCGTGTTGCGCTGGCCCTGGTCGAGCAGCACCGCCGACTTCCAGGTGAGCAGGCGCGCCGCCTCGATTTCGGTGGCCATGTCGGCGATCATGAACTGGATCGCCTGGTGCATCGCGATCGGCACGCCGAACTGGACGCGTTCGCGCGAGTAGTCGGTGGCGAACTCGAACGCCGCGCGCGCGATGCCGGTCGCCATCGCGGCCACACCCGGGCGCGTGCGGTCGAGCGTCATCATCGCGAGCTTGAAGCCGGCGTTTTCCTCGCCGAGCAGGTTCTCGGCGGGGACCTCGACGTCGTTGAAGGAGATCGTGGCGGTGTTGGAGGCGCGCTGTCCGAGCTTGTCCTCCTTCTTGTCGACCACCACGCCCCAGTCGCGCTCGACCACGAACGCGGAGATGCCGCGATGGCCGGCGTCCTTGTCGGTCTTGGCATAGACCGTGTAGTAGTCGGCGTAGCCGCCGTTGGTGATGAAGCACTTGGAGCCGTTGATGACGTACTTGTCGCCTTTCTTGACGGCCGTGGTGCGCATGCCCGAGACGTCCGAGCCGGCGTCGGGCTCGGTCAGGCAGAAGGAGGCGAGCTTGGGCGCTTCGGTGAGCATCCCCAGGTACTTCTTCTTGGTCTCCTCCGAGCCACCCAGAGCGATCGGCGCGGTCGCAAGGCCGTTGCAGCCGAGCGAGGTCTGGATGCCCGAGCAGCCCCAGGAGAGCTCCTCCTCGATCAGGCAGCCGTCGAGGTAGCCGGCGCCGGGTCCGCCGTACTCCTCGTCGATGTGGGTGTTCATCAGACCCACGTCCCAGGCCTTCTCGATGATGTCCTGCGGCCAAGTGCCGTCCTTGTCGTACTCCCAGGCGACCGGCCGGATCTCTTTCTCGGCGAAGTCGTGGGCCATCTCGCGCAGGTTCTTCTGCTCGTCGGTGAGCGTGAAATCGACCATGGTCTGGTGTTCTCCTAGGACGGACGCGGGGAATAGATTGACTGGTCAGTCAACCCAGAGAGTATCGAAGTAGGCCACAATCAGACAATGGAACCGTTCACGGTCGTAGTGGTGGGCGCGGTGGTGCTGTTCGTGCTCGTCGGCGTCGGCTCGTTCCTCGCCGGCGGCAGCCTGTACGACAAGATCGGCGAGGGCGGTCTTTCGATGGGCGAGAGCGGCTCTGGCGGGCCGCCACCGAACTCGCCCCTGGCTCGTGCCGAGCGCGAGCAGGAGATCCGCCAGATGCTGCAGGCCCGCAGCGACAGGCAGGTGCGCAAAGGCGGTGCAGGCGCTCGACATCGACGCCGAGCTCGCGCTGCTCGAAGAGCCGACGGATGGCGCGCCTGTCGGCAAACACGACGTGGGGCTGACCGAAGAGGTGCGCCAACTCGTGACGGCGCGCAACGAACGTCAGGGTGCGCAGTGGCGAAGAGCCGATGGACGTCGAGTCAGAGGTGCGAAGGACCCTGGAAGAACTCGACCCCCAAGGCCACTGGAGATCAGCCTCCGGAGAGTTCTTCGAGCGTGCCCGAGCTCGTGCCGGAGCCCGAGGTGCCCTCGAGCACGCCGACGAGCTGTTGCAGCGCCGGGAGCAGCTGGGTTGGCGGCTCAGTGTTTGCCGGCGCGCTGATCGTCTGCTTTTTGTTGAGGTCTGAGAATTCGAGCTGGACCGTGAGATTGGCGCTGCTGAGGCCGTCGAAGAGACCCTGCGTCTGGGGCGTGCCCGTTATAGCCGCGGTGACTTCCAGGCGGCGCAGCATGTGGTCGCTCTCGCCCGTGTAGACGTCCACATGGGCGGATTTGATCGACTTGGCCAGTTCGTTGATTATGGTCGGCGAAAGCGTGCCGCCGGCGCTCGAGGCTCCAGGCACCGAGTCCAGGCCCAGCGAGCTGCCGGCTTGGGAGAGTTTGGTCACGTCGGCCAGGAAGGCCGGTATGTCCACAGCCGCGATGAGATGGATCGTGGCTTCGCCGCCTACCGTAACCGTGCCGACCTTGGTCGGATTCGACAGCCAACGGCCCGGTTCGATGCCAAGCGAGGAGAAGGTCGAGCGGACCTTGGCGCTCGAGGCCTTCTTGGTGGCTTGCGTGTAGCTTTCTTCGAGCGCCTTGTAGGTGCTCGACGGCGTGGAGAACCAGGTGCCGGCCAGCTCTACGAACAACGCCGAGCCAGTCGAGGTGGCGCCCGCCTGGAGGCTGTGGCCGGCGGCGCTCAGCTGCAGCTGCAGAGCAAAGCGAGGGAGCTTGCCTGCGCCCGACACTTTCAAACGGGCCGCTGAGGATCACCGCGAGCGGCTTGGTCTGAGTGCTCGATCCGCCGGCGCCGAGCGCGAAGGAGAGCTTGACGTTGCCGCTTTCGATTTGCGTTGTGCCCGGAGAAGGTTTCGTCGAGCAGCGCCTGCGCGCTGCCGGAGGAGTCGCCACCACAGGCCGAGAGCAGACAGCCACAGAAGATTGCGAGCAGCAGCGCAACTGCTGCTCGTACGGTTGTGTTCTTCAGGAGTGCCCTCAACGCTTCGACCCGGCCGGCGCGCTGCAACGTTTGCTGCGATGCCCGACGCGGATGAGCCTAGCATCAGGCCGATGCATTCCAAGCCACTGCGCGCCCGCGTCCGCGTCCGCAGAGCGAGATTGCGCGCGTCGGCGCTGGGACTCGCTGTGGCGGCCCTGACCGCTACATGCGCGCTTGCGGGCGGCGCCGGCGCCACTGGGCGCGTGACCGTGACCGCTGCGTTGCAGCGGCTGCAGCAGAGTGGCGCGATCACCCAGGCCACTTACGCCAAGTACCAGGGGGCCTTCAGCGCCGCTAAGAGTTCGCTGCGCAAACTGTCTGGGACGCGTGCTGCCGAACTCGGTGCGGTGATGGCCAACGTCGAAGCGATGGCCTCAAGCAACCAGCTGATCCCCTCGCGCCTGCCCGTGGTGTTCACCACGCTCGAACGCAACCGGCAGTGGTGGACGACTGAACGGCTGCTCGGGGCCGACCAGCGCGTGTACTTCAGCGGCAGCAAGCTGGTCTGGGAGTACTACCCTGGGCAGGGCATCGAGATCCAGTGGCTGGCGACGTTTGGCAAGGCCAACGCCTACTTCCTCGACAAAGAAATCACGACGCTCGAAGGAAGTGCTGAACGAAGCCATCGCGCTCGCCACTCAGCGCGCCGGCGGGATCGCCTGGGAATACATGTTCCAGTTCGACGGCGGCATTCCGCCCTGGACCAGCGGGCTCTCGCAGGGGACGGCGCTACAGGTCTTCTCTCGCGCTTGGAGCGTGACCCACGAACAGGTCTACCTGACGGCCGCACAGCAGGCGCTTGGCATCTTCGAGACGCCCCCGCCTACTGGGGTGCGGATCGCTACCCCCGCCGGGGCCCATTACCTGGAGTACACCTATGCGCCGAGCGAGCGCATCCTCAACGGCTTCATCCAGAGCCTTGTCGGGCTCTACGAATACACGAAGCTGACCAAGGATCCCCTGGGCCAACAGCTGTTCGAAGCCGGCGACGCCGAGGCGCGGGCGGAGGTGCCCCACTACAACACCGGGGCCTGGTCGATGTATGACCAGCATTCCGAATCGGATCTTAGCTACCACGAACTGCTTGCGGAATTCCTCGAACACCTGTGCGAAAAGACGAGCAAGGGCGAGCCGCTTGACGCCGACCACCGGGCAGATTGCCGGCGATCAGATCTACTGCACGACGGCCAAGGAATTCCGCGCAGACGAGAAGACGGCGCCGGTGATCGAACTGCTGACCCAGAGCGTGCGCACGGGCGAACGTGCCGGCGTGCAGATCAAGCTGTCGAAGGTCTCGAGCGTCAGCATGGTCATCAAGCTCGGCGAAAAGACCGTCTGGACGCAACGAGCGTGACCGTCGAAGGCGGCAAGCCGCGCCTGCTTTGGGTGACGCCCTCGAAAGCCGGGACCTACTCGGTTGGGCTCAAAGCCGTCGACCTTGCCGGCAACGAAGAAGTGGCGACAGGGACGATCGTGGTTAGAGCTTCCTCCAAGGGAGGGGCTAAGAGCGCCCGTGCAGCAAAGTTCGCGCCGGTGGAGCGGATCTCGCTTCCAGCGCGGCGGCAGCCTATTCTTTGAGCCTCGCCCATGCCGGACGCCGTCTCCCAAACCTGGATCCTGACCGCCTCGCCCGAAAACCACGAGGCGACGCGCGCGCACGGTTTCAGCGTGATCGGGATCAAGGAGCGCAACCGTCCGCGGGCGCTTCAGATCGAGCCCGGCGATCGCATCGTCCTTTACCTGACCAAGGTGATGAGCTTCGCCGGCAGCATCATTGTTACCGGCGAGATGTACGAGGAGCGCACGAAGCTGTGGCCTGGCAAGCCCGGCAAAGCCGACGCCTACCCCTGGCGCTTTGCCACGGAGCCTGAGATCGTGCTGGAAGCAGGACGAGTGGGTGCCAGCTGAGGAGCTCGCGACCAAGCTCGAGCACATCCGCAAGTGGCCTGCCGAGCACTGGAAGCTCGCCTTCCAAGGTCAGCTGCGCACGATCAGCGAGAAGGACACGAAGCTGCTGGTCAAGCGGCTGGGCAAGGCTGCGACCACCCATGCTTGACGCTTACGCACGCAACGGCTGACACCCGGCCAAGCTTGGCCGGGTGTATACCGCAAGCGGCAAACTCCCCGATCGTCGTTAGTTCGTGAGCGACTTCAGTCGGTTCGCGGTGGGACTGTCAGAGCCGAGAATGCGCTCGAGCCATATGACGGCACGCGGGAGCTCCAGCGCCCCTGCGGCGACGATCTCCTCTATGTCAGCCCAGTCCTTTGTGCGATCGAAAAGAGCCTTGAACACAGCCAGGGCGGTGCAGTCGAGCACCGGGATGGTGCGGCCTTCGAACGGCACCGAGCGCACGCCATCGGCTACCTCGGCGTGAAAGGAGTGGATGTCGAGGAACACATCGATTGGCGTGTCCTCCCACCAGACCCTCACCTGGCCCTCACTTGCAGCCGTGGCGATGTCGGCCTCGGTTACCGTGACCGGGCTGGGAAGGGCAGACAGCGCCTCGCCGGCCCTCGTTGGATCTACGAACACGTTGACATCGAGGTCGCGTGTGCCGCGCGGCTCTTGTGTGCAGTAGGCGAGCGCGATCGCGCCGCCGAAAGCGTGTGGCAGCTCGGCGACGGTCAGGGCATCGTGGACTGCGAGCAGACGGCTGCCCAGCAGGCTCATCGCGCCAGGCGAGCAAGCGATGGGTACTCGAGCGGCCCTCGCCGACGCGTAGGGAGCGCCTCAGCCAGATCGAGAACCTGAGCGAGTATGCGTGCCGCGCGCGCCGGGTCTACCGGGGGTGCCGCCGATCCGAGTCGTAGCTCCAGGCCACCAGCCGCGGCCAGCCTTGCGAGCGCATCGACGCCGGGCTGGCGACGGCCGTGCTCATAGGCGCTCACGACAGATCTCGCCAATCCCGCTCGCCGCGCGAGCTCGGCCGGGCGCAGGCCGCTGCGTCGCCGAATCTCGCCGATCAATTGTGGGGTAACCATCGTGATCATCTGCAACCATGTTAGCGAATTCGCTAACAAATCAAGCAAATTTCCCGAGATTGACGGACACTTGACCGCCCTAGCTCTCGGCGTAGGCGGACTTGACGCTCCCCGTCACAGGCGACTTCGATCTCGCGCTGCACCGCGCCATACAATCGATTCATGCCGCACAACGCCCCCCGCAGCGCACGCGTATGACGCGCATAACTCGCGCCTGGGGGGCGCTTGCGCCCGAGCAACGCATCGCCACGGTGGCGGCGCTCGCGCTGCTCGTGACGATGTTCCTGCCTTGGTATGACCTGCAGTCGCTGGATCGCAAGACCGATGCGATCAATTCGCACTCGATCAGTGCCTTCGGCGATGTGTCGTTCGTCGAGGCCGCTGTGTTCCTGGTGGCGGCCGGCGTGATCGCGCTGATGTTCGCGCGTGCGGAGCGGCGCGACTTCCACATGCCCGGCAGCGACGGCGCAGTCGTAATGGCCGCCGGCGCTTGGGCTGCCCTGCTGATCTTCTACCGCGTCTTCTCGCGCCCCGACGGCCACGGCTATCCCGTCGGCATCGAATGGGGCTTCTTCCTCGCGTTCGTCGCTGCCGGCACGCTTGGTTACGCCGGCTGGCGCATGCGCGCCGCGAACACGCCCGAGATGCCACTGATGCGTCCACGCGGGAGCCGCCGACGCACGCCCCGCGACGAAGACGTCACGGCCGTCACCCCTTCCCCGCAACGCGCGTCGCGTGCGAGACCGGTCGTGGCGCGGCCCTCCTCGCCTCCGACAGAGGACATCCAGCCCAAAGCGCATGACTCCGACCCCTCCGAGGACATTACAACGGTCGCGGAGCATGACTACGACCCATCCGAGGACATCACAACGGTCGTGGAGCAGAGCGCCCGACCACCTCGGAGCACGACCCCATCCCCTCCATCCAGACGACCCACAGCTCCATCCAAGCGACCCCGCTTTCCGCCCGGGCCTTCCGAGCAACTTTCCTTCGACGACTCGCCCGTTGAGCCAGACAAGCGTTAGGGGACCCCTATCATTCCCTCGACAATGCCTCCTGAGGGACCCCTCTCCTCCGCCGTCCTCGCCGACGGCCTGAGCTCGGTCGGCTACCTGCCGAGCGAGTCAACCGCGCTTGTCGCCTTCCTCGCCACCAAGCTCGGCAAGCCCGTGCTTGTGGAGGGACCGGCCGGCGTCGGCAAGACCGAGCTGGCCAAGGCACTGGCTCGCTACCTGGGGCGCGAGCTGATTCGCCTGCAGTGCTACGAGGGGCTCGACGAGGCCAAGGCGCTGTACGAGTGGAACTACCGCAAGCAACTGCTGCGCATCCAGGCCGAGGCCTCCGGTACCGGCTGGGAGGCCGTGCAGGAGGACATCTTCGGCGAGGAGTTCCTGCTGGCGCGACCCTTGATGAGCGCGATCGCCTCCGAGCAGCCTGTGGTACTGCTGATCGACGAGATCGACAAGACCGACCAGGAGTTCGAGGCGATGCTCTTGGAGGTCCTCTCCGACTTCCAGATCTCGATCCCCGAGCTCGGGCGCGTGACCTCCACTACCCACCCGGTGGTCCTCTTGACCTCCAATAACTCGCGCGAGCTGACCGAGGCGCTGAAGCGCCGCTGCCTGTACCTGTGGCTCGACTACCCCACGCTCGAGCACGAGCTTGAGATCGTCAAGCTGCACGCTCCTGACCTGTCTGACGCGGTCGCGCAACGGCTAGTGGAGGTCGTTGGCATGGTGCGCGAGCTCGACCTCAAGAAGCCTCCCTCGATCGCCGAGTCGATCGACTGGGCGCGTGCGCTCCTGCTGCTCGGCGCGAAGGACATCGACGCCACGGTCTTCAACGAAACGATGTCGGTGATCGTCAAGCACCGTACCGACATGGATATCGTCGCCGAGCGCGTCGGCCTCAAGCTCGCGCGGGACGCCGAGCCGGCCAATGCCCAGCCCGCCTGAGGGCCGCGATTCCGGCATGTCCCCCGCGCGCGCGGGGGGGCCTTGGAATGCGGCTCCCAACGGGACCGCCGCTGCCGCCGACCCGGAGGGCATGGCGGCCCGACTGCTCGAGCTAGGCGAGCAATTGCGCGCCGAGGGTGTCGCGGTCGGCACCTCCGAGCTGCTGGACGCGTTCGCGGTACTGCGCGAGATCCCATGGACCGCGCAGGGCGAGTTTCGCGAGGCGCTGGCCACGACGCTTGCCAAGAGCCAGGACGACCGGCGCATCTTCGAGCTTGTGTTCGACCGCTTCTTCTTCCGTGCGGTGGAGATCGCCTCGGTGCGCGAGGGGGTGGACGAGGGCAATACGTCCTCGGCCGACCTCGGCGAGCTCTCGGAAACCGAACTCGATGCGCTGCGCCGCCAGATCGCCGCCGCTCTGCGCGAAGGCGCGGAGGGCGCGATGCGCGACCTGGCGCGCATGGCGATCGCCACTTTCGGCCAAGCTGAGCAAGGCAGCGGTGTGATCGGCGTGGACGTGCAACGCATCCGCCGCGCGCTCGGTCTGCGTGCCGAGCCTCAACCCGACCTGCCCCCTGACGACCCGCGCCGCGACGGCGTGCCGCGCGATGCGCTGCGCCGCTTCGAGGCGTTGATGCGTCGCGAGCTCGAACGCCAGCAGGTGCAGCGCTCCGGGCACCTTCCCCCTGCTCGCCCGTTGGGCGAGCTCGACCGCGCACTGCCCTCCGGTCCACTTGCGGACCTCGCCGCGGTACACCGCGTTGTGGCGCAGCTACGCAGGCGCCTGGCCACGCAGGGTAAGCAGAATCGCGGCCACCGCCACCACGCTCACGTGGACGTGCGCCGCACGATGCGCGCTTCGCTGCAAACCGGCGGCGTACCCGTCGAGCTGCGCTTTCGCCCGCGTCGTCCACGGCGCCCGGAGATCTATGTGCTGTGCGACGTCTCCACTAGCGTCACCTCCGCCTCGGTGTTCTTCCTGTCGGTGCTGCACGCGCTGCACGACTCGTTTCGCAAGATGCGCTCGTTCGTGTTCATCGAGCGGATAAGCGAGGTCACCGACGTGTTCGAGCACGAGCGCGACTTCCGCGCGGTCAGCGAACGTATCTCAAGCGACGCTGGCGTGGCCGACATCTCCGGCTACACCGACTACGGACGCGTCTGGTCGGAGCTGTTGGAGCTGATCGCCGACGACATGAGCCCGCGCGCGACCGTGATCGTGCTTGGCGATGCCCGTACCAACGGCCGCGACCCGCGCGCCGACCTGTTCGGCCAGGTGGCCACACGCGCCGGGCGCACCTTCTGGTTGAACCCCGAGCCGCGCCTGTACTGGAACTACGGCGACTCGGTGATCGCCGCCTACGAGCAGTACTGCACCGCGTTCGAGTGCTGGACGACCGCCCAACTCGAGGATTTCGTCAAGGCCTTGACGCGACCGGTCGTGAGCGCCTAGCGCTAGCATCGGGACTGGCAAGCAACAGGGGAGCTGACGGAAGTTGGCTGAGATGGTGCACGGATCCGGCACCGACCCTTCGAACCTGTGGGGTAATGCCCGCGGAGGGAGCGCAGTGCAAACGCAACTGAAGTCCTGCGAAGGCCAGACGCATGAGCCGACCGGCCCGGGAGCGGCGGTGAGCCTCAGCGACGTGAGCCGCGCCTACACCGATCGCCGCGGCGCGAGCGTCCAGGCACTTGCGGACGTCTCGCTGCAAGCCGCGCGCGGAAACGTGCTGGCCGTGGTGGGCCCGAGCGGCTGCGGCAAGACGACGCTGCTGGAGCTGATCTGCGGATTGCAGCGGCCCGACAGCGGCGCGATCGAATGCCAGCCGGCCGTGCTGATGCCCCAACGCGATCTGCTGCTGCCTTGGCTCAGTGCCGTTGACAACGCGGCGCTGGCACTGCGAATCGCCGGCGCCTCCCGCGCGCAGGCGCGTACACGCGGAGCAAGCCTCTTCAAGGAGCTTGGCCTTGCCGGGTTCGAGCGGGCGCGCCCGAACGAGCTCTCGGGCGGGATGCGCCAGCGCGTGGCGTTCGTGCGCACGCTGCTTTCCGGCAAGCCTGTGCTGTGCCTGGACGAGCCCTTTGGCGCACTCGATGCGATCACCAGGCAGGAGATGCAGGAGTGGTTGACGGGCGCCCTGGTGCGCGAGCCGCGCACCGTGGTACTCGTGACGCACGACGTCGAGGAGGCGATCGTGCTCGCCGATCGCGTCGCGATCCTCTCCCCACGTCCAGGGCGCGTCGTGGCCGAGTTGACAGTCGACTGCCCGCGCCCGCGCTCGCGCACCGACGCGACGGTGATCGAACTGCGCGAGCGGGCAATGCAGACGCTGGCCGAGAGTAGGGCCCTGTGAGACGCGGGTTTGCGAACGTGCTGCCGCCACTGTTGCTGGGGCTCGCTTTCCTTGGCGCTTGGGAGCTGTATGTGGACCTCCAGGGTGTAGACCCTTGCTGCTGCCGGCGCCGCACGCGATGTTCGCCGAAATGTGGGACAACGCCGGGCTGCTGTGGTCGAACTTCACGATTACCGCCAAGGAGGTCGTGTTCGGGCTTGCGCTGGCGCTCGTCGGCGGCTTTGCGATGGCCGTCGCGATCCATATGTGGACGCCGATGCGTCGCGCCGTCTACCCGCACACGGTCGGCTCGCAGGCGATCCCGATCGCGGTGATCGCCGCACCGCTGTGCTTTTGGTGGGGCTTTGGCATCTTCCCGAAGCTGATCGTGATCGCTTTGATCTGCTTCTTCCCAGTGGTCGTGACCACCGTGGACGGGCTCGCGGCGGTCGATCCCGATCAGCTCAAGCTGCTACGCACCCTCGACGCGTCGCGTTGGCAGGCGTTTCGCTTCGGCGAGCTGCCAGCGGCGCTGCCCGCGGCGCTCAGCGGAGCGCGGATCGCGCTCGCCGTTGGTGTGATCGGGGCCTTCATCGCCGAGACATCGACACCTACCACCGGCCCTTACGCCGGCCTGGGACGCGAGATCACCTCGGACTTGACCGCTCTGCAGACCTCCCGCGCATACGCCGCCACAGCCGTGCTGTTCGTATTTGCAATCAGCTGTTTCTATGCCTTGACCATTGCCGAGCGAAAGCTCTCGCCGTGGACCAATCAACCAAGAGGAGAGATCCGTTGAGAGCATCGTTCAAGCGTCCGTCGTGGCGCCCTGGTTTTCCCCCGCTATGGGGGGTCGCTGCTGGTCGCCTGCATCTGCGCCGTCGTGCTGGGTGCCTGCGGAACCAAGCAGGATGTCGTCTCGGCGCCTGGGACGAAGCCGTTCACGGTGATGCTTGACTGGTTTCCCAACGCCGACCATGCGTCGCTGTACACGGCGATCGCGCACGGCTACTTCAACGCGGTGGGCCTGGATGTGCGCCCGATCGTGCCCAGCGAATCGGCCGAACCTTTGAAGCTGCTTGCCGCCGGCAAGGTCGACATGGCTATCTCCTACGAGCCGCAGTTGCTGCTCGCCCGCGACCAGGGGCTGAAAGTGGTGTCGATCGGCGCGCTCGTGCAACGCCCACTCACCTCGATCATCGCGCTGCCCTCAGCGCACGTAAGCAAGGTCTCAGACCTTGCCGGCAAGCGCGTGGGCACCGCGGGAATCGCCTACCAGACAGCCGAGCTGCACACGGCGCTGCGGGCGGCCGGCGTGAACCCAAGCTCCGTTACAGAAAGCGACGTCGGTTTCAACCTCGTGCCGACGATGCTCTCGGGCAAGGTGGCGGCCACGCTCGGCGGCTACTGGAACTATGAGGCGATCCAGCTACGCCAGATGCATAAGAACCCCGTCGTGATCCCGATCGAGGAGGCCGGTGTGCCGACCTACGACGAGCTGGTGTTGGTGGTGCGCTCCGAAGAGGCACGTACCGACGGCGTGGACATGCGTGCCTTCCTGCAGGCGCTGACACGCGGCGAGCAGCAGGTGCGCGCGAATCCCGCGGCAGCAGCAGCGCTGATCGTAAAGGCCAACCCGTCCGCCGAAGAGAAGCTGCAGCTCGCCTCGATCGAAGCGACATTGCCGGCTACGCTGCCAAGCGATCATTCCAAGCCATATGGCTGGCAAGACCCTTCGGCGTGGGCTGCATTTGGGCACTGGATGTTTACGCAGGGCTTGATTCACTCGGACCCCAACACCGCCGGCCTACCGCCGTTTACCAACGAGTTCCTGACCGGCGAAGGGATATAGGCAGCCTCGCGACAAACCCACCACATCCTACGGTTGACGTGACTTGAATATGTGAGCGAAGCCGACAGACCTCAGCGATCGGAACGGGTATGAGAGCGCGACCAGTCATATCCGTACCGGTCCACGCCAAAGCCAGTAATTTCCCGCAGGCAAGCCGCCTCGCAAGGCGCTAGCGTCACGCACGTGGCAGAACAGGCTCAGCAGTCTGAACAGCGCGCACCTGAGACCGGTACGCAGGAGAAGATCCGCATCGTGCTGGCAGACGATCACGCCGTCGTGCGCAGCGGTTTGCGACTGTTGCTGGAGAGCGAGAGCGACTTCGACGTGGTCGCCGAGACTGGCGACGTCGAAGGCGCCCAGCGCTATGTGCGTGGGCACAAGCCAACGGTGCTCGTGCTCGATTTGAACATGCCGGGTGGGTCGAGCCTCGAGGCGATCCCCGTCATTCGCGAGAGCAATCCCGAGACCCAGATCGTGGTGCTCACGATGCAGCAAGAGCCAGTATTCGCGCGCAGCGCGCTGAGCGCCGGCGCGATTGGCTATGTGCTTAAGGAGGCCGCCGACGACGAGCTAGTCGAGGCGGTGCGCAGAGCGGCGCGCAACGAGAGCTATCTCAACCCACGTCTCGGCGCGCGCCTGGCTTCAGAGCCCGCCCCTGGGCCACCCGACGATTTGAGCGAGCGCGAGGTCGACGTGCTGCGCCTGATCGCCCTCGGTCACACCAACGCCGAGATCGCCGAGCAGCTGTTCCTGTCGGTGCGAACGGTCGAGACCCACCGTGCCCACATCCAGCAGAAGCTCAACCTCTCCTCGCGCGCCGAGCTGGTCGCCTACGCGCTCAAACGCGGGCTGATCAAAGGTTCCTGAACAGGCCGGCCGGAGTCCTCGACCGGCCGCCGCGCGTAATCCCTCACAGCGGCCAGTAGTGGCTGATCTGAGCCGCGGCCCTAGAGGTGAGCAGCGCCTCGGACGCTACCGAGGACGGCAGCTCGGAGCCCGCCAGCGCGCTGAGCGTCTCCACCACACAGTCGGCGAGCACATCCGGCTCGTAGCCGCCCTCCAACACCGCTCCGAGCGGCGCCCCCACACGCTCCGCCATGTCGCGCACATGCTTTGCCATCTCGCCGAAGGAGCTCGTCTCCAAGCACACGCCCGCCAGAGGGTCCTCGCGGTGGGCATCAAAGCCGGCGGAGACGAGCACGAGGTCGGGCTTGAAGGCGACAGCGGCGGGCAGTACGACATGCTCGAGCAGCGACAGCCACAGATCCTCCTCGCAGCCCGCTGACACCGGCAGGTTGATCGTGTATCCCTCCCCCTCTCCTGAGCCTACGTCGCTCAGTGGACCGCTGCCTGGGTACAGGCCTGCCTGATGGATGCTCGCGAACAACACATCTGAGCGGCGGCGGAATGCTTCGGCGGTGCCGTTGCCGTGATGGACGTCCCAGTCGAGCACGAATACTCTTCGCGCGCCGAGGTCGCGGATGGCATGCTCGGCGGCGATCGCCACGTTATTGAAGAGGCAAAAGCCCATCGCGCGCGAGGGCTCAGCGTGGTGGCCGGATGGACGCACCGTACAGAAGCCGACTTGCGCCTCGCCTGATGGCCGTCATCGCACAAGCGCCGCCGACGGCGTGCAGCCCGGCGCGATAGGAGGCCTCCCCGACAAAGGTGTCGGCGTCGATCGCGCCGCCACCGGACGCACACAGCTCACGGATGGCGCTCACGTGCGAGGCGCTGTGAACGAGCTCGAGCTTGCGCTCGCTTGCGGCGGAAGCCTGCCGACGCTCCCAGCCGAGCCAGGCGCGAGCCTGCAGTGCCTGCTCGATCGCGTACAGCCGCTCGGGCGTGTCCGGATGCGTGGGCATGTGCGCGCGCGGGTCATGCTCCAGGCAGGCCGGGTGGTCGAAGTAGAGCGGGCGGGTCATAGCCTGCCCAACGTTACATACCGCCAAGAGGTGCAAGGTGCAACCACGATGCGGGAAATCCACGAGCGTTTCGCGTGGTACGTGCGGATGGGCAATATCCGCACAGGCGGGAGGATGCAGAGGATAAAGACCTCAGTTGGCGACTAAACGAAACCTTTGAACCTGACCAAGCTGCCCCGAGCACGCGTCGTTACGGTCTCAGCGCCGCCCCCCGACCCGAGGGCGGTGAAGACGACGCACAAACCACCGGGACAGAGCGACGCCCAGGACTCCCTACCTGGGCGCCAAGGGATGGTCGCGCGTGGAGTTGAGGCTCTACGCGCGACCCCTCCCGGTAAGGCTTCTAGCAAGAGATGGCAATGGCTTTGACGGGCTCCTCCCACAGCTAAGCTACGCCTGCGACTCGTCGCCCTACTCGGACAAAAGTCTGTAGCGACGCGTGTCCGGGTCGCGCTCCAGCAAGCCCGCTGCTACAAGCGTCAGCACGTAGCGATGCACGGTGCTGGTGTTCAGCGCGAGCTGCTCGGAGATGTCCTTGATTCCCATGTCCAACCCTTCCGGGGGGAAGCACGAGAGCACGAGCAAGCCCGCCAGCAGCGACCGCGACAGGCGCCTGTTCTCCTGTAGGGCCCGGTACCTGGAGCTGAGCACCTGCCTGGCATGAGTGCGATGGAAACCGGTATTGGCAACCACGCCGGAGACGCTCGGCACGGCGTACTCGCCAAGCGCGGCTCGCACCACGTGGTCCACCTGATTGCGCGAAAGTGTGATCGAGACCAGCGGCTCGTCGGATACCGTGCCCTCGGGTGATTCTTGCGCGAATCGCCCCACACCTGATTCCTCAGCTGGCCGCGCCGCCTCACCGTGTGGAAGCTGCCGCTCAGGCTCCGGCGACGGCTCAGGCTCGCTAGGCGGCATGCCGATCACGACCACCCGGGGACCGCTCGTCCGCGTGCGGGGAAGTCGACCACGTTGTCGCGCTCGGGCAAGGTGCCCGAGGGCACCAGCAACCGCCCGTCGCTCAGCGATCCGATCCGATGAGCGTGCACCATCGAAGGCATGTCCGGCACAGTGATCAGCACCCCGAGCCAGTCCTGCTCGGCCGTGCTGCGCAGGAGACCCATCACCTCCTCACGCTGGAGTACGTCGAGGTTTGCGGTGGGGTCGTCGACGACCAACAGGCTCGGCTGCCTCACCATCGCGTGGGCGATAGAGACGAGCGTGCGCTCGCCGTCGGTCAGGTCCTCCCAGCGCCCTTTCGAGCATTCACCCACGCCGACACGCGACAGCGCCGCCGCCGAGCGACGACGCGCACGACGCAGCGTCTGGCGTTTGAGCAGCGGCAGAGCGACGTAGTCGAGCATTTCCAGCTCGTCGCTCTCCGGTCCTGTACGCCTGGCCCAGCCGATCTCCTCACGCAGCAGGCGCACGAGCGCGGCCCTCGACATACTCCCTAGATCCTGATCCTTGAAACGCACTGTGCCGCTTTCGGGAGCCTCGAGGCCGGCCGCAACCTTCAACAGGGTCGTCTTGCCCGAGCCGCGCTGACCCCATACGGCGACGCACTCGCCCGCATAGACCGACAGCGAGATTTCTTTCAGAACCGCGGTCTCGTGCGGACCGCGCCAGTAGCTCTTGCTGACCTGCTCCAGCGCGAGCCGCACCTGTGAGCTCAAGCGACCCTGTCTCCCTGTGCAGTGCTGTGTTGGTGAGGTTCGCTCAGCTTGTGCATGATCGTGCGAGCCTTCTGCAGCCACTCGATCCTCGCCTGCAACTGCTTGATCTCCGCATCTCGCACCAGTAGCACCGCCACCTCCGACCATGCTTTGGGCCGGCCCTGTGGGCGACCGGGGGGTTCTCGCAGCTGCTGTAGACGGGCCAGGCAGTCCTGCTCTTGTGTCTGTGTCAGCTCGATCAGACGCAGGAGGTTGTGGGGCCTGGAAAGCGCGATCTTCATGTACAGCTCGTCACGTACGGGCGCCAGCGAGGAGTCACCGAGCATCCAGCCTTCGAAACGGTCGATGCCCTTGGGCGTGGCTTCGTAGATCGTGCGCGGCGCCGCGCGCTCGTTCGCGGCGCCCGGGCGCGCGCCGGCACTGCGCACCAGCTCCTCAGAGCTGAGCTGGTCGAGCGCCGAATAGACGCCCGTCGGCGCGAAGCCCGAAGATCCAAATCTCTCCTCCAAGCGACGTGCAAGATCGTAACCGTAGCCCGGTCGCTCTATCACGAGTCCCAATACGGCGTTCTTGGCTGACATCGCCCGATCGGCCTTCAGTAACGAACATCCACGTTCATGCCAGACAGAGTATTCAAGATCGCGCCAGAAATGTGTCCTTGGGCCGAATAATTTCAATGTACAGGTGATGAGCGGCGGATCGATAGGTCGTTACCGGGACCGGTGTCTGGTGCTTGCGCGGGGAAACCGGTGAGCCTCAACTCGATGCGAGCGCCGCCCGCACGCCCCTCCGTTGCGGTGACGCCACCACCGTGAGCTTGAGCGACAGCACGCACGATCGCAAGCCCGAGACCTGCCCCGCCGGAAGCGCGATCGCGTGCCGTATCGGTGCGATGGAATCGGTCAAAGACACGCTCGCGCTCCTGCGGATCGATCCCGCGCCCATCGTCTTCGACTGCGAAGCAGACCCATCCGCTGCCGAGATCCTCGACTTCCAGGCGCACGAGTCCCTCAATCTCCGTGTGCTCGATCGCGTTGGCAATCAGGTTGCGCAGCGCCTGCGCGAGGCGGTCCGGATCGGCGTTGAGCATACCCTGCGGCACCGTCCCCAACTCGAAGCGTCGCACAGCGATCAGGCTCATCCCGTCCCACAAGTCGCGCACGTACTCGGGCAGCTCGATCGGCTCCACTTGCAGGAACTCGGTCTGCTCTGCCTTGGCGAGCAACAGCAGGTCGTCGACCAGGCGCGTGATGCGGGCAATCTCGGCCTGCACAAGCCGCTCGACGCGTCTCACCTCCGCCTCGCTGGGCTTGGACTGCGCGGCAAGCACCTCCAGCTGACCACTGATCACCGTTAGGGGCGTGCGCAACTCGTGCGAGGCGTCGGCCACAAAAGCCCGCTGGCCGGCAAACGCCTCGGTGAGCCGGTCGAGCATGTGATTGAACGCATCTGCCAGCACCCGCAGCTCGGCCGCCTCACCGGAGACGCCGTGGATGCGGGGATGCAGGTCGCCGGCGTCAACCCGCGCCGCCACCTCAGCCATGCGCCGCAGCGGTCGCGAGACACGCGTGCCCACGAGGTAGGCGGCCACCAGCGCGCCGAGCAACGCTAGCGCCCCAGCAAGAATGAACGCTCGCGCGACGCTACCTTGCGCATGAGCCACTGCGGCCAGCGGCTCGCCTGCTCCCACAGTCACATGTGTGCCACCGCGTAGCGTGAAACTGCGCTCGAGCAGGCGCAGGTTGCCCACGTCGGGCAACGTTATGGTCGAGTACCCGTCGTGGACGACTCTCAATTTCGCGGCCAGCTGGTTCTCGTGGTCCTGCTCGAGCACAGTCTCGCCGTTGTCGGGACCCTCAGGTGTGAACAGCTCGGGCCGGTTGGAGCTCGAGGGCGCGCCTGCGACGATGGCGAAGAGCAGCGTCGAACTGGCGCTGAACGGCTGGCCGCGGATGTAGCGGGTTGCGCGCTCGGACACCTGGCGAGGCTTGCGATCCTCCGAGGAGACAAGCGCCTGGGAGAGCTCGCTCGCCTCGCCGCTTATCTCCGAGTCGATCTGGTGGCGTAGCTCGCTGCCCGTGTCGCGATAGACCACGACGAAGGTGACCGCACAGGAGACGAGTACGACAAATGCCACCCACGCGCCCAACCGCCAACGCAGTCCCCCCGGAACGAGGTGCCTGGCGTTGGCGCGCTTAGTGTCCCGAGCCACCGCTGCCGAGGCGATAGCCGACCCTGCGCACCGTGAAGATTGGGGCCGGGCTGTCGGGGCGCGCGAGCTTGCGTCGTAGGTAACCGACGTAGACATCGACCACATTCGTTGCCGGGTCGTGCTGATAACCCCAGACGGCGCTAAGGATCTGCTCGCGCGAGAGCACCTGGCCACCGTGACGCATCAGGTAGACAAGCAGCTCGAACTCGGTCGTGGACAGTGTCACCTGGACGTCTGCACGGCGCACCTTGCGAGTCAACAGATTCACTTCGATGTCCCCGCTCTGAAGCGTGGTGGTCGAGGTTTGCGCCGCGACTCGCAATTGCGCACGCACCCTTGCCAACAACTCGGCAAGTGAAAACGGCTTCACCAGGTAGTCGACCGCGCCGGCGTCCAGACCCGCCACCCGGTCCTCGATATCAGCGCGGGCGGTGAGCACAATCACCGGCAGCTCCGGCTTGACATCGCGCAGCTTGGCCAGCAGCTCCATGCCGCCGAGCCCCGGGAGCATCAGATCGAGCACCACCATGTCGAAGCTCTCGCGCCGTGCCCGCTGCTCTCCCTCCAGGCCGTTGAGCGCGGCCTGCACCACAAATCCTTCAGCCTCCAGCCCGCGCTTGAGGAAATCGACGATCCCCGGCTCGTCCTCTACCAACAGGATCGACGGCGCAAACGCCGCGTCCGTGCCGGGCTTGGCCATATCGGGCATTGACTCAGGATAGGCCCTCGACTCACCCCGGCCGACTCCTTCAAGCGGTTTCGATGACTTTTCTCATCATCCTGTTATGGGGCGCTTAGCAAGCAAGCACACACTCGCTCCATGCCCGCCGAACCGCAGAGCCCTGTTCGTGGCGCCGCCCAACGCCAACTCTCACCTGTTGGGAATTTCGAGCGCGAGTTTGGCGATTCAGGCACTCGCACCAGACCAAGCGGTGGGCGCATCACAGGCGGAGGGACGGCTGGCAACGAGCGCCTGACGGCGGCCACCGGCATCCTGCTGGTGGCGCTGCTTGCCGTGATCGGCGTGACGATCCTGCGATTGCGCCCGCTCATCTCCGTGCATCTGTTCGTCGGGCTGGTGCTGATTCCGGTGGTCTGCTTGAAGCTTGCGAGCACCGGCTATCGCTTCGTGCGCTACTACACCTCAGACCCCGGCTATCGCAAGCGGGGCGCGCCGCCGATCCTGCTGCGTGTGAGCGCCCCGATCGTCGTGGCTACGAGCGTCGCGGTACTCGCCACCGGGGTCGGGTTGCTGTTCCTCGGACCGGAATCCTCTGGCACGCTGCGCCTACTGCACAAGGTGAGCTTCATCGTATGGGTCGCTTTCGTAGCGCTGCACGTTCTCGGTCACCTGCCTGACATACAAAAAATCTTTCTCACCAGGAGCCGCGGTCGTGTCGAGTACAACAGACATGCCGCCGGCTCGAGCGGACGAATCATCTCGATCGTCGGTGCGCTGGTCGCCGGCGTCGTGCTGGCAATCGTGCTGATACCCCACTTCGGCGCTTGGACGCACTTCGAGGCCTTTCGCCATCACCACTAGCTATGCCACATAGACCGACAAACGCCAGAGATGCGGCACTGCGCAGGTTGAGCAGCGCCAACCGCTGGCTCCTCGCGAGCTCTGTGGCACTGACCGGCGTGTTCACCGAGGTCGCCGCACAGGCCTTTCCCGGTAAGACAATCAAGACGTCGAGTAGGACGGGCGCGCACACTCGGGCCACTCAGAAAGCCTCATCGGCAACCACCGCGAAATCGCTTCAGCCACCCACGCAAGCGCCACAGGCGAGCACGACCCCGGAACCGACTGCTCCCCACGAAACGCCTCCCCAGGAATCGGCTCCCGGTCACGAATCTTCTCCGTCACAGGAATCGGCGCCGGCTGGGGAAGCAGCGGCGCCCGCCCAAGAAGCGGCGCCGGCAAAAGAATCCGCGCCGGCCCAAGAATCGCAACCCGCGCCCGAAGCTGCGCCGACCAAAGAAGCTGCGCCCGCGCAGGAATCCGCACCCGTGCAGGAATCGGCGCCGGTCGTATCGGGCGGATCGTGATGCGGATGACGAAGCTCGCACGCGCAAGCTGGCAGGCGCTCGGTACCAGCGTCGAACTCATCGTGAGCGATGGTCACGCACGGACGGTTAACGATGTTCGCACCTTGGCGCGAGCACGCGTGATCTTGGAGCGCCAGCTCGACGAGGTCGATCGCGCTTGTAGCCGCTTCCGTGATGACTCCGAGCTGATGCGCGTCAATACGCGAGCCGGGCGCACCGTTCAGGTCGGCTCGCTGTTGATCGAGGCTGTCGAGCTGGCGCTACGCGCCGCCGAGCTAACCGAGGGAGACGTCGATCCGACGGTGGGAGCGGCACTCGTGCTCGCCGGCTACGACCGCGACATGCAGCTGCTCGACTGCATTTCGCCGGCGATTGAGGACGCCTCTACGGGGGCTTGCCCAGGATCCCCGGTGGCGCCGCGCGTCCGCGCCACGCTGCTGTCGGGATGGAGGGCGGTCGAGCTCGATCGCGAGCGCTCCACACTCAGGATCCCGCGCGGCGTGAAGCTCGACCTCGGCGCCACCGCCAAGGCCTGGGCGGCCGATCGAGCTGCCCTCGCGATCCACGAGGCGGTCGGCTGCGGCGTGCTCGTGAGCCTTGGCGGGGACATCTCCACCGCGGGACCGGCGCCCAGCGGAGAACCCCACGGACCGAAGGCGCAGACGGGCTGGCGCATACACGTCACCGACGACCATCGCAGCGGCCCTGACGCCCCAGGTCAGACGATTTCGATCGCGTGCGGCGGTCTTGCCACTTCGAGCACCACTGTGCGACGCTGGCGCCACCGCGAACAAACGATGCACCACATCATCGATCCCGCTAGCGGCGCGCCCGCAGAGGAAGTGTGGCGCACCATCAGCGTCGCAGCGAGCGACTGCGCCGATGCCAACATCGCCGCAACGGCAGCGATCGTGCGCGGTGCACGGGCACCGGAATGGCTTGCCGGGCTTGGGCTGCCGGCACGGCTCGTCGATCGCGACGGCTACGTGATGACCGTCGGGGACTGGCCTTGCGAGGGAGAGACAGCGCTACTCCGAGCCCCCGAAGAGGCATGCGCGTGAGCACCGTATTCGCAACGACAGGCCCGAGCGCCTATTGGTACCTGACTCGCTCCACCGGAGCAGTGGCACTGATCCTGTTGACGCTCGCGCTCGCGCTCGGCGTGGTCGATGTCAGGCGCTGGAGCTCAGAGACCTGGCCGCGCTTTGTGGTCGACTCGCTGCACCGCAATGTGTCGCTGCTGGCGCTCGCCTTCCTATGCCTGCACATCCTCACCGCCGTGCTCGACAGCTTCGCGCCGATCTCGCTGGTCAACGCGGTGATCCCGTTCACGGGCACTTACCGGCCATTCTGGCTTGGGCTGGGCGCGCTCTCCTTCGACCTGATCCTCGCTGTGATCATCACCAGCCTGCTGCGCCGGCGAATGGGCCATTCGACCTGGCGAGCCGTCCACTGGCTCACCTATGCGAGCTGGCCAATAGCGCTGCTGCATGGCCTGGGCACCGGCAGCGACGTCAAAAACGCCTGGATGCTGGCGATCAGCATCGGCTGCCTGATAGTGGTGGTCGCAGCCGTGCTCGTGCGCGTCGCAGCCGGCTGGCCGGACCAGCTCGCCCGACGTGGTGCCGCACTCGGCACGGCTGGGATCTTTACGCTAGGGCTGATCCTGTGGCTTCCCGGCGGCCCGCTCGGTAAGGAATGGGCGCGGCGCTCGGGCACACCCGCGGCACTGCTCGGACATTCCAGCCACGCCTCCTCTAGCGGCGGCGCCGGTGTGTCCTCCGCCGCGAGCTCGTCTTCCTCGACCGCGAGCGCTTTCGCCTCCAGCGAAGAAGGCCGATGAGCCCAAGCCAACCCAGCGCGACCGCCGAGCTAACGCCGATCCTCGAAAGCACGACGCCACCGCCGGCTCCCAGCCTGCCGCGCCTGCTGGAAGGCGTGCCGGCGCACGGCGCAATGGCCTTGCAGGCACACCTCGACACACACGGCGAGCTCCCCTCATCGCGGCGGCGCGACCGGCGTGGCGTGGCGGCCCTAATCGACCAGATCGAACAGGCCGGTCTCGGCGGTCGCGGTGGCGCCGACTTCCCGACGGCCAAGAAGATGCGCACGGTCGTCGCCGGACGGGGCAAACCGATCGTCGTCGTAAACGCCACCGAGGGCGAGCCGGCCAGCCTCAAGGACCGCACGCTGATTGAGACTCTGCCGCACCTGGTGCTCGACGGAGCCGCGCTCGCCGCACGCGCGATCGGCGCGGACGAGGCAATCCTGTGCGTATGTGAGTCGGCTGGCGTCGGGCTCGAACGCGCGGCCCAGGCAATCGCCGAACGCGAGCGACTGCCTGGGCATTGGCCGCGGATCGTGCTGAGCAGCGTCCCGCAGGGCTATGTCGCAGGGCACGAGTCGGCGCTCGTCAACCACCTGAACGGCGGTCCGGGCAAGCCGACTTTCTCGCCGCCGATGCCCTTCGAGCGCGGCGTCCGTCGGCGTCCGACGCTCGTTAACAACGCCGAGACGGTGGCCCACGTCGCATTGATCGCGCGTCACGGCCCACGCTGGTTTCGCGAGCTCGGTCTGGCCGATCAACCGGGATCGACGCTCGTGACGCTCTCAGGGCCGCTTGCATACCCGGGGGTCTACGAGGTGGAGTACGGTGCTTCGCTGTCCTCGCTGCTCGACGCCGCCGGCGGAACGACCACTCGCGTGCGTGCCGCCCTCCTCGGAGGCTATGCCGGCACCTGGGTCGATGGCGCTTCGCTGCCAAGGCTGGCGCTGTCAAACGCCCACCTGGCGCCGCACGGCGCCAGCCTCGGCGCCGGGGTCGTGCTACTGCTCTCAGAGCTTGCCTGTCCGGTAGCGGAGACTGCGCGCGTGACGCGCTGGCTCGCAGGCGAGAGCGCAGGTCAGTGCGGGCCGTGCGTGCACGGCCTGGATGCGCTCGCCCAGACGCTTGAGGATGTATGCCGCGGCAGGACGCGCGGAGACGCGATGGCGCGGGTCGAGCAGCTCTCGATGCTCGTCAACAGGCGCGGCGCCTGTGCCCACCCCGATGGCACCGTTCGCTGGGTGATGAGCGCCGCCGGCGTGTTCGCCGAGGAGCTGGCCGACCACGCCCGCTACGGCGCGTGCGACGCGTGCGCGCGTCAATCCGAGCTGCCACTGCCGGCCAATCGGCAGGTACCCGCAGGGGCGTGAGCTCGTGAGCGATATGCCTAACCAGCTAACCAAGTCCCCGCACAGATGAGCGAGCGACTACACCTGAACCCGATCGCCTGCGAGGCACACGGCATGTGCGCCGAGCTGCTGCCCGAGCGGATCGTGCTCGATGAGTGGGGTTACCCGATCGTTGACGAGCGGCCGCTTCCTACCGAGCTTGTGTCGCATGCGCAGCGAGCAGCGCAGGCTTGTCCGACCTTTGCGCTGCTTGTGGAGCGCGAGCGTTCGGGTTAGTTACTTCGTGCGGACGATACGGAAGTTGCTTTCCGCAGCGTTCAAGCTAAAGAAGCGCCGCTGCGGCGTGCGTGTCTGACATTGAACAGCAACCGTAGGTGCTGTAGACGAGGTGCGCTGCTCAACTTTTCTCGAGCCTAGAGAGCTCGCTTGCGACCGTATTGATCGGGATGGCGAAGGCGATGCCGACGCTGCCGCCGTGTTCGCCGCCGGTCTCGATTTGCGAGTTGATGCCGATCACTTCGCCGTCTTCGTTGAGCAACGGTCCGCCGGAGTTGCCGGGGTTGATTGGTGCGTCGGTTTGCAAGACATCACCGATGGTTAGACCGTTGGGTGCTTGGATCTGGCGTTCCAATGCCGAGACCACCCCGGTGGTTAGCGTGCGTGCGAGCCCGAAGGGGTTGCCGATCGCGAGCACCTGATCGCCGATATGAGCCTTGCTGGAGTTCCCGAGCACAAGCGGGTGCAGAGTAAGGCCTGCAGTGGGTATACGTAGCACTGCGATGTCGTGCGAGGGGTCCTTGCCGACGATACTCGCTTCGACCGTCTTGCCGTGTTCGAAGCCGACCGTGATCTTGGAGGCGCCCTCCACGACATGCCAGTTGGTGAGGATCGTGCCTGACCCGTTTATCTCAAAACCCGACCCGGTCGCGGTACCCTGCCCTCCGCCGCCTTCGCCCTTGAGGAATTCTGCTGGTGTTTGCGCCTCGCTAACACCGTTCGCGCTCACGAACACGACACCGGGAGCATCCCGTTCATAGACTTGCCGGGCGCTCAGTCTACGACCTTGCACCGATGCGCTTGTGGAGATAGCGGGCGTCTGCTGCACAGTGACGGTAGTTTTCGAGTCGAGGCTCCCACTAGCAGCCAACGCTGCGAGAATCGCTCCCGAGAGAAGACCACCACCCAGCGCACCCGCGAGGAACGACACGAGCAGTGGCCGGTTGGCAGTCATGCCCACTGGGCTCGAATCATGGCCGGGTGCCGCAGAAGGGTAACAGCGGGAAACCTCCAACCAAACACTAGGTAAGCCATTTGTGGGTCGCCCTCACTACTTCGCGTGTCGGAATGGTACGAAGCGTATTCCATTCTTCGCCTTCTTCTTTATTTTGCATGTTTCTTTACGATCGTTTTATAGCCAAAGACACAAATCATTAGAACCACGCCGCATATGATTATGATCTTCACGCCGCCGACAGCTCCAAGACCTACCAATGCTGCCCCTACAATCCACAAGGCATTTTCAACCGGGCTACGGACGCTCGCCATAATCTGCTCCTCGCTAACACCCTACGGCGAGGAATATCCCCACGAGAACGCCAGCTGCCTCCGGAGCGAATGGCGCGAGAAAGGGGGTCTGTCCGGAACTTTGTGTATTTGGCGTGATCTATAGGTCTGCCGTGGGCGGGCCGTGAAGGAGGATCGTGCCGATGAGTAATGCAACGAGTGCCGCGTCTGTTGAGGAGAGTGTTGACGGGACGGAGACGGCGGCAGCACTGTCGTCGCTGCTGGTGCCGGTTGAGACTGACGGGATGCGGGCGTGGGCGGAGGCTCTCGTCGACCAGGCGCGCAGCGAGGGTGTGGCGCTGACTGGCGAGGACGGCTTGTTGACCTCGATGGTCCGAGAGGTGCTGCAGACCGGGCTGGATGTGGAGATGGCCGATCATCTCGGCTACGAGCCTTACGAGTCGATCGGCCGGGGTTCGGGGAACAGTCGCAATGGCGCCTATCCCAAGACGGTCAGGACCGATGTCGGACCGGTGGAGCTGCGGATGCCGCGTGACCGTCAAGGCACGTTTGAGCCGGTCACGGTGCCTAAGCATGTGCGTCGCCTCGACGGGTTGGGTGCGAACGTGATCAGCCTCTATGCGAAGGGACTGACCACGGGAGAGATCCAAGCTCATTTGGCTGAGATCTACGACACTGAGGTTTCACGGGAGACGATCTCGAAGATCACCGACCAGGTCCTCCCGGACATGGTGGCGTGGCAGAGCCGACCGCTCGACCGCGTCTATCCGGTCATGTTGATCGATGCGATCGTGGTGAAGGTCCGTGACAGCCAGGTCGCTAACCGGCCGGTTTATGTCGCGATCGGCGTGAACCTTGACGGTGAGCGCGACGTCCTTGGCCTATGGCTTGGACCTTCCGGTGGCGAGGGAGCAAAGCAATGGATGAGCATGCTTACCGAGCTCAGGAATCGTGGGGTCGCGGACGCCCTGATCGTTTGTTGTGACGGCCTGAAGGGCCTCCCGGACGCGATCCGCGTGACCTGGCCGCACGCGACGGTCCAGACGTGTGTGGTGCATTTGGTGCGCAACAGTTTGCGCTACGCCTCAAAGAAGTATTGGGCGCAGATCGCAAAGAGCTTGCGAGGGATCTATACCGCGCCGACCGTCGAGGCCGCTGAAGCACGCTTCGCCGAGTTCGCCGATGAGTGGAGGCCGCTCTACCCAGCAATGATCCAGTCCTGGGAGAATGCTTGGGAGGAGTTCGTGCCGTTCCTCAGTTCCCCGTCGAGCTACGAAGGATCGTATATACGACAAACGCGATCGAGTCGCTGAACGCCAGATTCCGCAGGGCCGTCCGCCATAGGGGCCATTTCCCCAACGAGCAAGCCGCGATGAAGGTGCTCTACCTCGTCGCGACAGCCCGCCGCAAGAACCGTGAGAACCTGACCGGCAAAATCAGCAACTGGAAGCATGCGCTAAACATCCTGACCATCCACTACGGCGACAGACTCGCCACCACGCAATAGCCCGAAAGAGGACGAACACCAACAAGGCCATTTACACAAACTTTCTGACAGACCCGAGAAAGGCGGCTGTCGTACCTGTACCCGTGCAGACATCACCTTTTGGTCCCTGTCGTCCAATCGGGGTGATATGTCGCGAACTGCATTTGTTGGCCACGCAATGTCCGCGCATACCACCCGTATCGTAAGCGCATGGACCCTCCGAGTCGGTGCTGCATAGCGGCACAGTAGAGTTGGACGTCGTAGTTGCGTCTTCGCTCTGATCTTCTGTGCCTCTCAGTGGTTCAACCACGAGACCGGGTTCCGCATGTGCTTCTTCCCTGCCGCCGTGGGAGCCGTGGCGGTCAGATACGTATTCCCATTCTTCGCTTTCTTCTTCTTCCCACCATTCTTCTTCGGGTCCTTCTTCGTTTCCGGCGATTTCGGCGAGTATGGCTGCTTCGGTTTGGGCTTGTGCTGCTGCTCGGGCTGCGTTGCGTTCGGCTTCTTCTCGGGCTGTTTGTTCGCGGGCGAGTTGGGCTTGTTCTTCGCGTGCGCCGAAGCCTGCGTTTGCTTCGTTGACCCAGGCTGCTGCTTGGAAGGTCCATTCGCCTGTGAGGTCTGTGGTGTTGACGGGGTCTCCGTATACGTAGGCGTACTGGTTCTCTGAGCCGCCTGGTCTGGGGTCGGTTTGGAGGTAGCGGCCTAGTTGGGGGATGTAGGAGCGTGCGCCCATCGCCATAGTTCCGGATGGTAGCGTGGTTGGGATCTCGTGTGATCCGAGCCAGGAGTACTTTGGTGGCGTTTCGGTCGCGGGTACGCCGTACTCGCTTGCTTCGGTGATCGTCGATTCGAGTGTGGTGGCTGTTTCTTCGTCGTGGGCTGTAGCGATGATGTCGCCGTGAAGGTTGGGGAGTTGTAGGCTGGCTTTTTCGTTGTTGTGGCGGATCGCGAGGAGTCCTCCGCCTATGCCCGTGATGTAGCGGGTGTAGTTGCCTGAGAGTTCGCCCGTTCCAAAAATCCGCTTTACCTGACTCTCCAATTCACTCCATGACACAGTCTGATCTCCAACAAATCGCCAAGCAGCACCGGCTGCGGCTTCAATGCTTTCCAACCTTTTGATCACGCCCAATGCCTCCCCAAGCAGACTTGCGTATCGTGCACATGATTCTGCCCTAGAGGCAGCCTAGGCCTCACCTTCTGCTAGCGAGAGCGGCTGGTAGAGCACCGCCTATTCGATTTGTGGGTCGCCCTCACTACTTCGCGTGCCGGAATGGTACGCAGCGTATTCCCATTCTTCGGCTTCTTCTTGAGTGGGCACCAACCGGCGTACCTCTTTCTCCCGTCATTTATCGCCAGACCCACGCATCCGCGCCCAGGACCGCTTCCGCCAATCTATCACAGCTCCAAATGCCCCCCCTAGTACAGATATGCTACCACTCATGATCCACGTTAGACTTGCTCCAAAGTGGAGCAACAGCACCATCAGCACGGACCAAAGAACCCATCGGTATATCGATCGTGTCTGCTCTCCTTCAATGTCTGCGCGTAGAAGGCGACGACCCGCTCCAACAGCTCCCGCTCATCAGCACCCGCCTGGAGCGGCGAGGACAGCTTCTTGACCGTCGAGCGCACCACCCGCCCATCCCTCGGCGGCGCCGACGGCGCGACACCATCACGCAACAACTCCACAGCGTGACGGAACGACACGCCCTCACAACGCATCGTCCAATCGATCGGCGACCCACCCGTCTGACACGCGCCCATGCAATGCCACAAGTTCTTCTCAGGCGAGACCACCAAACGACGGCGAACGGTCCTCGTGAAACGGACAGCACCCAACCAGGTCCTTGCCCTGACGAGCCAGCTCCACGCCCGCGAGCTCCACCAGCCGCGCAAGCGAGACCTCCCGCTTGACCCGCTCCACCACCTCATCCGGGATACGCGCCAACGTGCCCCCTCAGAAAACTTTTATGGTTGCCATTCCTGACGACATACTATGCCATACTATACCTATCATGGCAAGTTGAGGGGACACACATGGCTGGCAAAGAGCAAGAGATCGGTGCAGAATGGGCATGCAACGACGACCAACAAGGCCACCCCATGCCCCTCTCAGACCGCATCAAGCAACTACGAACCGAAGCAGGCCTATCCCAAGCCGAACTAGCCAAGCTCGTCGGCGGCTCAGACGCACGCCAAATCAGCCGCTACGAGAACGGCCGCATCACCCCAAGCCTCGACGCCACCATCCGCATCGCACAGGCCCTGAACATCAGCCTCGACTACCTCGCCATCGAGAACACCCCACGCCGCCCCCTCCACCTCGAAGACCACGGCCTAGCAGACCGCCTCACCGGACTCTCAGAACTAGACGAAGACGACCGCCAAAGCCTCCTACGAGTCCTCGACGCCTTCCTCACACGCACACGACTACACGCACTCACCCACCAAAACAACTAAAGAACCTACTCACGCCCCATCCGCCCACCACCACGCGACCACAGCGACCGTCTCAGCGTCCGCTGCTCAGTCTCGTGCGATAGAGCTGTAGAAGCGACCCAATCAAGATAACGACGCCGGCCATCCCTACCCAATTCCCGTCACTGACGAATCCTGTGATTGCAAGCGACGCCCCTATGACACCGGCCAGACCGAACGAAAGCCGCTGCTTTTTATAATCGCTCGCGGACGCCCTCCGCGTCTGTTTTCGATTGAGTCGGTCGGCCGCCACGATAACCAATACTCCACCGAGGACTACTACGAGATATTCGTGGCTCACCGCTCCAGCAATCAGCAAACACAGGCCAGGTATGCCGACGACCAAAAGGTATACACGAGTGCCCCTCATAGAGAACCAACCAATATTTCCGTTGCTCTAAAGACACCGTACCCAGCACACGCTATCTCCACTGGCGCGTCGAAGATATCAAGACCGGGAACCAAAGCCTGCGCACCAACAACGCCACAGTAGGCGTCGCCGACGTCACGCCAATTTCCATGACCGCCGGTGCCATGAATGGCCTTTATGTGTCCCCACCGCCGTCCACGCGGATAGGATTTCTGTGCTAAACACTGGTTCGCCACGTACTCACGGCGACCCGCGCCTGAGCTAACCGTGAACTCACTTTCACTTCCTTCACCCCCACCGCATTTTATTTCCGGCGCAGGGCCACTCTGGCGTTCTCCTTCGCTACCTTCACCCGCTTCCCCGACCTGCGATTCATCAGCGGCAACGGCCACCATGACCGGTTCCGGTCCAAAGCTCGCGCCGCGTTCAGCTTCCCGGTTCGGGTGGTAGGCAGCGTATTCTTCGCCGCCTTCGCCTTCTTCTTGAGCACAAGACCCGCTGCGATCTCGCAGTGTGGGAGGATCGAATCTGGGCGCGAGCAGGGCTTTTGGGTGGTCTGACCCTCGGCGCGCGGCTGGGCGGCTGGGGTGAAATGCCCGGCGCGGTTCTGCGGCCTGGGAGCATCCGTGATGGGTGGTCAGGCGGCTGGGGAGGGATGCCGGGTGCTGGGCGTGTTCTTGCTGCTGGTGCATGGGGTGGGAACGATAGTGCGCGCGGCGGGGATCGTGCGGCGTGCTCTCAGTGGGCGGGACGGCTATGGGGCGCCCTCGCCGTTCACGCGGGCGTGACGGCGGGCACGCTGGCCCGTTTGGAGCTCGGCCAGTCAGACCCGTCGTGGTCCACGATCTGCGCTGTAGCGAAGGCCCTGGACGTGCGTCTGCGCGAGATCGTCACCGCCGTCGAAACCCAACACCAAGCCAAGACCAAAGAGCGCTAAGAGATCATCCACTTAGCGATTGTGGTTCTCAATCGTGGTAGGCGCGGCCACGGGGCAGGACACGCAGGACGAAGACGGTGTGGGTGGCTTGCTCGCGGGTGAAGCGCACGCGCCAGTCACCGACCCGCAACCGCCACTCTTTCTCGACGCCCGTGAGACGCCGGACGTTGCCACGCGGCGGTTGAACGCTCAAACCGTCGAGCGCGTCGATCACACGACGACGGACCTGAGGATCAAGGCGTCTCAGGTCGCGCTTGGCGGCTCGCGTCAGCTCGACGCGCCAGGCGTCGCTCACGCGAGCTCGGCGCGGATCTCATCCAGGCTCACGGTCTCCCCGCGCGCGAGCTCTTCGCGTGCGAGTTGGACGGCTGCCTCCTCCTCGGGGGTGCTCGGCTCGTCATCTATCGCGCGCTGTCAAGTAGCTCGCCCAGCTGGTCGTGCCGGCGGCTGGCGAAGTAGTCCAGCGCACCCTCGGCCTCGCGCTCAGAAAGCTCCTCAAGAACCACCCGCAGCTTCTCCTTCGCAGTCATAACACCACCAACAGTAGCGCGCCAGACACCATCCGGCCAGCCCCTCACGGCGTCGCCAAAGGCCCCGTTCGCTGGCGCCCGCCAAGCACCAGGAGTCGCGCACAGAC
>CAVRPO010000007.1:0-98893 GCA_963723175.1 uncultured Solirubrobacterales bacterium
CGAGAACTCGCCGCACAGGGGTACGCGATCGAACAGGCCACAGGGAAGTACGGCAAGTATTTCGAGATCGCGGGCGTCCCCGAGAACTTGCGAGACGCTTTCTCGGGGCGCTCCAGGGAGGTCGCGCGGGCTGCCGATCGTTTCCGTGCTCGCTACGGTCGTGCGCCTGAGCGTGGTGAGCTGCGCGACCTCGCGCTCGAGAACCGCCGCGCAAAGAAGTTCACCAACCGAGCCGACCTTGAGAACGTGTGGAGGGACACGGCGAGCCGGTACGGGTTTGGTCCCGATGAGGCATTGCGGCTACTCGCTGGCGAGCGCACCCGGCCTGTCGTCCGGCCGGTGGAGGATCGGATCGAGGAACGCCTCACCGAGCGTCACGCCGTCTTCGAGTTGCGCGACCTGCACACCGTCGCGCTGGAGCAGACCGCTGGCGAGCTGTCGCCAAACGAAGCGCTCCACGTAGCACGGCAGATGATCCAGGATCGGCGTGTATTGACGCTTGAGGGCGGGCGTATGACGACGCTCGCTGTCCGCGCGCAAGAGCAGGCAATCGAACGACGAGCAGCCGTACTCGCCCAGCCCGCCGGACGCGATGTCGGCCACATCGCACGGATGAACGCGGCGCGCGAGGTCGCAGAGCGCATCGGGGCTCCGCTCACCGACGAGCAAGACATGGCGTTGCTCGTCCTAACCGGTCCCGAGCGCGCAAGCGTGCTCGTCGGGCCGGCAGGAACGGGGAAGGGCGTCGTCATCGACGCCGCGGCACGAGCCGTGCAACTGGCAGGCCGCGAAACAATCGGGATCGCCGTCTCGGGTTCGACGGCCGAGCGGCTCGGAACCGACAGTCCAGCACTCCACGGGAACACACTCACGCTCGACGCGCTCACTGCCCGCGCGGACACCGGGAGCGTCCACGTTGGTCCCGATACGACGATCATTCTCGACGAGGCTGGAATGGTCGACCACAAGCGTCTTGATGCCCTCACTGAGCTGGTAGAGCGTTCAGGTGCGAAGCTGATCGCGGTTGGGGACGGCAAGCAGCTCCCCGCGATAGGTCCCGGCGGCATGTTCGACCGGCTCACGGGCCATGCGCCGACCGTGGAACTGGAGACGATCCACCGCACAACCGACTCGCAGGAACAGCGAGCTTGGCAAGCACTACGCGCGGGCGAACCAGAGCGCGCGATGGCCCACTACAAGGCCCAAGGACGACTCCATCTTGAGGACACCCGCGACCAGGCCGCGGAGAGCGCCGTCCAAGCGTGGGCACAACTCACCAGGGAAGTCGGGATCGACAAAGTCGCGCTGATCGCGGACTCCTCGAACAAGGAGATCGACAGGCTCAACGCCCGCGCACAACACCTACGCGCCCAACGCGGCGAACTCGGCCCCGACGAACTCCCGCTCTCAAGCGTCCATTACGGGCTACGGCAAGGCGATCATGTCGCATTCATCGCCCAGCACCGCTCACGCGACCAACCGCGCGTCGAGAACGGCACGCGCGGCCACCTCACGAACATCGACCAGGACGGGACGCTCACGCTCGCGCTCGACGGGTCAGACCGCCGGCTACAGCTCGCACGTCAAGACGCCGAGTCGCTGCGGCTCGCCTACGCCCAACACGTCTACCGCCAGCAGGGCGCGACCGTCGATCGCGCCGTCGTGCTCACTGGCGGTTGGCAAACCAGCAAGGAGACGGCCTATGTTCAAGTCACCCGAGCCCGCTACGGCACTGATTGGTACCTCGCCCGCGACCAGCTCGGCGAAGAAGGTCAAGACCCCGACCGGATCGCCAGTCTCGCCAAGCGAATGACTCACAGCCGCGCGCATAAGCCGTCCGTCATCCATCGAGAAATGCCTGACCGTGGTTGGAGCCCTCTGCTCGACCCACTGCGACTCGCGGGGCTGACCAGCCGTCTCAACCCGCTGACGCAAGCGCAGCAACGAGACTCACCTGAGCACGATGTGGACCACGGCTACGAGCGCTGACATGGCCAGCCATAGCCGAGGGGCGGCTAACAAGCACAGGGCATCTGCGTTGGTGTCCGCGCCCGCCAGGAAACTGTGCGCCTGTGGATAAGCGTCATGGTCGATTGGCGTAGCTTGGCAACGATGCTCCTCGGTTCGGCGCTACTTGCGGTCGGCGCGGTGGTTGTCGGACTGCTTGCGAGAGCGAGCGAGTCCACTTGGGGTGTTCTAATAGCCGCCGTAACACTGGTGGTCGTGGTCGCATGGCTGGCACGGTTTGAGCGCTTGATGAATCGGGACCCCGCTCTGGCACAAGGCGACATTGCATCGCTCAAAATGCAACTGGCTCTCGTGGAAGCACGCGAGTATCTCGCATCTCAAGCGGGAACCGTCGACAACAACGTCTGGGAGGATGCTGTTGCCGTCTTCGCAGGAGCTATCTTTGAGCGGGTGGACAGTCCAATACTCGACTGAGAGTGGCAAGCTCGTCCCGACTGGCCTGTCGTCTCCTCCAGTTGGGGGGCAGGGTGTGATATGGACTGTGCTCCTGCCGCTCAGTGCGCGTCACGTCGGCGCTACGGCCCAATTCCTCATTGCGCACGGTGCTCCCATAGCGCGCATCCATGATGATGGCGAAGCTACTGTGTAAGCGCGTAAGGTCGCCCGTCGATGTACCTGCCGGTACCCCGCAGCATGTCATGCACGGCAACCATCTTTGATGGCTGCTGATCAGCTTCCTACGCAAGTTTGGCACGCTCCGAACACTCGGCGCTTCGAGCCCCCAAGACGCTCCACCGAAGCCGACCGGCGAACGACACATACCACTGCCGCGTGGGTCGCGGTCCTTTGTTTGCACTTCTGTTCGCACCTCGCCGCTTCCTGGGTAGCGCGAAGTCCCACATCAACGACGAAACCCCTGCCGTAGCAGGGGGTTCGCATAACGCGCCCTGAGAGATTCGAACTCCCGACCTTCGGTTCCGTAGACCGACGCTCTATCCAGCTGAGCTAAGGGCGCAGTGTCGCTTAGTGTAGTGACCGCGTGGGCGCAGGCAGCTCGTGACTTGCCGAACGGGATGGGACGCGCGCGATGGCACTCGAAGCATCCGCTGCGGTCAAACCCTGCGCTTAGCGCCCAGAGCGGGCATCGCGATCTATGGCTGACGGAGACACGGCAAGGGCACGCGCCCGAGCAGCCCGAAGCGCGACGAGCGATCGGCGCCGCGAGCGGTCCACACGTCAGGCAAGCCGGAGCGCAACGAACGATCGACGCCGCAAAGGGCACGCACATCAGGCAACCCGAAGGTCTGCCGACGATCAGCGCCCACGCAACCAGCTTGAGAGGCATTTGCCGGGAGTGACTCAACCTGGGCGCACGGAAGACCTACTGAGGGTGGAACCGGCGAGTGAGCCACTCCCTTCCCAGCAGGCTAGACGCCCCTATCGGTGGCCCACAGTGATGTCGGCTCTATTCCTTGCGCGGGGCTATGCGATTGAGCTCCTTGATTTCGGTCGATAGCTTTGTGACCACCTCCTCCTGAGGCATCATCGTCTCGGAATCGATAAAACGCCGCAGGGACTGGGTGCGTTGCTGCTGCTGCTGTTGCTGCTGTTGCTGCTCGCTATCCATGCTGAGGATGCCACCGAAGCCGGCAAGGTCTCCGACTCGGCTAACCTCCGGTCGAACGTAGGGGCCGATCGGCCCTCCTTCTGGGTCGTATCCCATCAGGCTGTCTCCTTTCGAGGTGTTTGGGTCTCAGTCTCTTCACTTTGCTGGCTCCGGATGGTGGAGCCGATTAGTCCTTCGGCGCTAAGCTCCTTGAGATAGTCCACCGTTGCGGCCTGGGCTTCAGCCAGGTCAAGTCCATAGCTGTTGCGAAGCTGCTCGACGACGTCTGTAACGACGACACGACGATTTCGCATGGTTCGCCAGATAAGGGCGCCGGTGGCGTTCAGGCGGTAAACCCGATCGCCGAGCACATCCAGTATGACGATCTCATCACCCAGATCAATCGTACGCGTGGCTATCGAGGGCTCTACGACTGTATCTGGTGAAAATTGATACCCGTCGGGCCTGCGACTCGGTTCGCTCATAGCGTCAACCTGGCTTGATCCAAGGCTCGCACCTCAACGCATAGGCGCTCGATCATTGCCCGGCCCGCCGGCGTAAAGCGCTCATCGGGCCTAAAGTCCTCGCTGGCCACTATCAAGCCGTCAAGAATGTGATCGAGAAGCGGCCGGACTGCCATGGGGTCGTGCTCGGGGTCATGAAGGGCACGCTCAAGGTACTTTGTCAAGAGCAGGTAAATATAAAATGCGTGAAAGTAACCGTAAAAGTCGCGGCGAGAGCCCGACCACGGCAACTCGTAGTCTCCCTCCTCGCCCCTGGTGAGCAAAGGGTCAAGCCTCATAGCGTGGTAGAGCACCTGATGGCCAAACTCGTGCACCAATGACTCCTCGACATCCAACAGGCAGGTATCGTCGGATGACATGAACACGACACCGCGATAACGGGCGGCAGAGGCACTGCGGACTTCTGCTCCCGGTATGTGAACAAGGATGCGTATAAACGAGGGAATGGCCTCGCCCAGGGCAGGCAATACGCTCGCCACGCGACTGAGCGCGACGTCAGCGATTTCGCGAAACATGGGTAGCGTATAGACATCGGACTTGGCCCGCTGCAAAGCAACATGTGCGGGCGGGAACGTATAGGTGGGCGGTGCCAGTTCGGCGATCAGGGGGTCGGTGTCCCACCTGCGAACCTCGATGCCACCGATGGCGCGCAGCAAATCGGGGTCAGCGATGGCGCTACATGCGCGCCGATAGGCACCGGCGACAGCCGCCAGCTTCGCCTGCGTGACGCTGGTCTCTGCATCAGCCCGGGCCGGAGTCGCGTGCGGAGCGCTTCGCTGCAGCTCCAGCCAGAAGACAGGATGAGTGATGATTGCCGCGCGGTCGGTAGGCGTTGCCTCGCGATACTCGCGGGCGCAGCTATCGAGGCCGCTGCACTTGAGCGATACCGGACATAGCTCGCTGAGCTTTGCTATCCATGCCAGGAACAGGGCCTCCTGTCGCCGCCACGATTGCTCGGCCAGCCAAGCCAGGGTACTCCCGGTCTCACCGGGTAGATACGTCGAGCCGAACCACCGAGAGGATTCAGCAAGCGGCTGGCTTGCGGTCGCCGTGGAACCTGTTGCGACAGCGGATATGGGCATCGGCATAAGCGCTGAATCAGTCTGGTTGGTATTTGGAGGACTTCCGACAGTAAGGAAAGTGCTCGATGAGCGTACATGAACAGGAAGATTGCGTCAAGCAGATACATTCTTATTACAAGAACTTTGCAAGGCTGGGCACCTCTCGCCGGGTAGCCTTCTTGATTCTCAGCAGATGGTTGCTCGGCTGTGCTGAGTTGGACGTGCACGGCGTAGTGCGCTTTGCCTACGCTGGATGAGATATCGTCGGCTCCTCAGCCAATGTCGCTGCGTCTCGGTCGGACGGACTGAATGCGCTGGACTGAATCGCCAGGCGGCGCGGTTTGAGTCGTGCTGAGGCCGCACGCCAGGCGATCGCCGAGACGGCCAAACGCGAGCGTCGACGCGGTGGGCTGGCAGCCGAGGCGCGGCGCCTCATGGAGAACGAGGACTACGTGCGAGAAGCACAAGAGGTCGCCGGTTTATGGAGCATCTACGTCATCCGCGTTGATGTCTATCGCATCAAGCCTCCTCAGATAACTGGCTTAGCCTGAGATCCGTCAAACCGAAGGGTGCTTAACCCTGGAGAACGAGCTTCGCGTAGGCGAGGTCGGCTGTGGCTAGGTCATCGAGCCTCGAGGTTGCAGGCGTCGATAGTTGACGGTAGTGGCCGTCCGCATGGCTTCGTCCCGCTCTTGCTGGAGCGTGTCGGCGGCTTGCTCCAAGGTCGCTTCGCGCTTGGCATAGTCCTCAGCGAAGGCGGCCAGGTTGGTTCTGGCCTGGGAGCTTGACGTTCGGGGCGGGCGATCCAGGGATCGTGTGGCCTATTCTTGCTGATCGGTTAGCAGGAATACCCATGCAGCAAGACCGCTCGGGCAGATGCCATCCCTCGCATTGCGTCTGAGCGCTCCCTAGACAAAGGAGACCAGTTCGCCATGCCCATCAGCTCATCCTGGCCCATTGTTCACTCTGCCTTATGGGCCTTGTCCGTCCTGTTGGCCCTGCTGGCGATCCTGCTCGGTAGCTCGCTGCTACCGTCGGTCGCCAGTGCTCGGAGCGTCAGCTTCGCCTCGACGTTCTCGCTCGTCAGTCGGCTTGGCGAAGGCACCAGCTACAGCAGCGAACTGACCTTCAGTGGCAGCGAATACCACGGGCTGGTGGCACCGCTGACTGGGCTGACCATCCACCTACCGGCCGGTACTGGTCTGTCGGACGCCGGTTTCCCGACATGCAGTAAGCACACCATCGAACTATCTGGCCCCGCTGATTGTCAGGCCGGGTCGCTGGCCGGAACGGTCGGCACGATGAACCTGATCGTGAGCTTCGGCACCGAACAGGTGCAAGAGGAAGCCCCCGTGCAAGCGGTATTTGGACCGGCTGGCGTGCTGTATTTCGTTGTGGAAGGTCGCGCGCCTGCTGCGATTGAAATAATCATGGAAGGGCATTACGTCAGCGATAGTCCCCCGTATGGCCAAGACCTGGTGCTGGCCATACCGCTCATCGAAACGGTGCCGGGTGCACCTGATGTCAGCATCACGGCATTGACGCTCAATGTCGGGGCGACTCGTGAAGAAAGTGGCCTGGTATTCAACAGCGTCAGCGTGCCGGGCACCTGTCCATCAGGGAAATTTGCCTGGGCGGGCGATGCTGCCTTCGATGGTGAAGCCAGCGAACCCATCGGGGCGACGGAAACGGCCTGTCCGGCAGCAGGCAGTCGGCAGGCGACCACCACCACGCTCACTGTCTCCAACGCCACACCACTGCGGGGCGAAACAGTGACCTATACCGCCACGGTGACACCCAGCAGTTCCGGTGGTCCCGTACTGAGTGGTGGGGTGACGTTCTTTGATGACAGCATGGCAATCGCCGGTTGCTCAGCTCGACCGCTGGCTCAAGCTGGAGTCTCAGCGACGGCCACTTGTCAGGCTAGCTATGCAGCGTATGGCGCACATACCATCGGCGCAACCTACGGCGGCGATGCCAACTATCTCGGGTCATCATCCGAGACAGAAAACGTGGTGCTCAGTGCTGGCGCCGAAGAAGAACACAAACACCAGGAAGAAAAAGCGGCGAACAAACCGCCAACCACCAGCAGCGCGACAGGCAGCTCGACTGCATCAGGCCCAGGAAGCGGTACGCCAGTGGCAACGATAAGCAGTGCGCAGATCGCCGCGCCACTTGGGAAACAGCTTGTGCCCACGGGCAAGGCTGCCCGCATCACCGCACTGCTAAAAGCGGGTGGGCTGACTATGAGCTTCACGGCACTGGAGGCGGGTACGCTCAGCGTGCAGTGGTACGAGGTGCCAGGCGGAGCGAAGGTAGCCAAGAAAGTCAAGACCAAGCCAGTGCTCGTTGCGTCAGGTCAGGCCAGCTTCGCGGGCGCGGGAACAAGCAAGGTCAAAGTCAGGTTGACGGCAGCAGGAAAGAAGCTGCTCAAGGGCGCCAAGGGGGTGAAGTTGGAGGCGAAGGGGGTGTTTGCACCAAAAAATGCTAGTTCGGTGAGTGCGACTAAGACGATTGTACTTCGGGCTTAGATGGCTGTCGACGGGCGGTGTACGACTTCGGTAAACCAAACTCCGGTGCTAGCACTTCAATAAGCCCTTTCAGTGATTCGCGGGCTCGGTCAGCCGGGAACGCTACTGACGAGCACTCCGCTGGCCCTGTTTCGATCTATGAACAAATGGCGGAGAGGGAGGGACGACTCTCGAAACACGACCTGCGTGGCAATGTATACGGGAGCTGCACGCTCGCCGCTTCAACGCAAAGCATCAAGACTGAGGCGGCTGGGATGCATCGAGGTCTTCGAGGTCGACGAGATCACGTGGACGTCCGGCAGCTCGCTTCATCGTGCGCAGATGCTCCAGTGCGCATATCGGAATCGACACGTCGGCGATCTCGACATCGATTGCGCTTGCTCGAAGCTCGTCATAGGACAGGACGCCGTCGAGGCCCTGCACGACGTCAAGGTCACCGAGCTGCGTGGCGATCAACGCACGCTCGCCGCTGCGTAGCAGCGCGGCGATGGAACGCTCGGAGCCGAGCAGCGATTCGCCAAGCTGGACGTGGCCACCCAGGTCGGCGAGGACTCCAGCGAGCCGGTCCAAGTTCTCGGATGTCGGATCGGGCACGATGTCGCAGTCCTTCGTTCCGCGTATCACGCCCCAAGACCCGAGTGCCAAGCCACCGATGACAACGAACCTGATGTCCGCCCTGACGAGGTGCGCAAGTAGCTGATCGAAGAACGGTGCGCTCAACGGGCGTGCCGGGCGGCGTCGCGCAACTCGAACAGCTTGCGCGTCAGTGAGATTGTCTCTCGGAGGTTCACCGCAAGCGGCCGCTGTCCGTCGGCTCGCAGACGCAAACGGCGCACCTGCTCCCCCCGGAGATCGGATGCATCGCGTGTCGACGTGGACTCGGACATCAGCCCTACACAGTACCGAGGCCTAGCGTTGGCCCTCGATAGCCACGACTCCGATGAGATCCGTCGAGCTGTATGGGCTGTTTAGAAGCGAAACGGAGAGCGAGGGACGACTCTCGAAACATGATTCCGTCTGGGGGCGCATACGCGAGTTGCATGCCAGGCGCTTCGCCAAAACAGTTCCTGTTGACGAAACTGTGGGTGGTTTGCGATGATGGCGCTCGTGGGGGCGAGGGTCAGAGTCGGTCCAGTGAGCGTGACCTCGCGCGGTCGAGTCGGGGTCAAAGCAGGCCCGGTCTACGTGTCCGGCGGCGGACGAAGGCGGAAGTCGGGAAGCTCAAGCGGGATGGGCGCTTTGTTGGCGGTTATCATCGCTGTCGGCATCGTCATCTTTGCGGTGATGTGGCCCCTATCGCTATGGGGCCACGCTATCGAGCTAACTCCGTCGTGGCATCAGCTCATGCACCGCAACCATACTTGGATGCACGAGCATTACCCGCTCGTCGGGCTGCGATATGTTGGTGCTGCGGTCTTGCTCATCCTTACGCTGGCCGTTCTCTCGATGCCGTTGCTTGCCAGCGCCAAGAAGCGCGCCGCCGAGCAGCAGCGGCTCGTGAGCGAACAGGCTGCGGAGCGAGAGCAGCAAGCCCGTGAGCAGGCCGCCGAGCAAGCTCATCAAGCCCGCATCGTCCATGAACAATGGCTCGCTGACCCACCACCACCGTTGCAGCTACCCGGGCGGTTCACGCAAACTTGGATCACGCAACATGTGCCCCACTTGCACCCCGGACAGGTCCCGGTGCTTATTGCGGAGCTACGACGCAGGGGATGGACAGACCCGGATATCGACCAGCGCGTCATGCCCTACATGCCTGGCTGAGCGTCATAACGGAACGCTCATGCGTCGGAACCGACCCTCAGCGCGAACCTGCCGGCGGTGGTACGGCTAGTTGCCGACAGATCTTACGCGCCAGTCCATAGTCGATCTCGCGATGGCGCGGCATAACTGAGCGCGCGCCCTCGGGACCTACCCACCGAGAGTGGCTACCGCCCTCGTCCACTTGGTGGCAGCCGTGGGCCGTGAGATGACGCTCCAGATCGCCTCGCTTCATGCAGCGATCGTCAGATGCAGTGCCTCACGCTCACGCCGATCACCGGCGTCGCCGGGCTCTGGCGAGAGCATCAGGCGCAGCGCATCGATGACGTTCGTGCGTGCCTCCTCCCGCGTGTGCCCCTGGCTGAATACGCCAGCCACCTCAGGAATCGATGCGATGATCCAGCCCTCCTCCCCAGGCTCATAAACGATCGTTAGATCAAGCTGCTCAGACATGGGCTACAGGATACCGTCACAGGATGCCACCAGAGATGGCGGACGGGAGTCGCGGGAGGACGTTTGAACTCTGACCCTACTTGGCGTCGCATCCGCGAGCTGCACGCCCAGCGCTTCGGTTCTGAATCCGCCGACTCGCCACGCTCCTAGTGTGTGGCCTTCCTGGCCAGCTCGTCAAGTTGGATGTCGTGTCTGCTCTCCCCTGGGTGCCTGAGTCGGGGCCTCCCCGATAGGGGAGCGTGACCGTTGAGTGATCCGCACACTTGCCCCGACTCGAAGGTGTGCGGCGGAACTACGGCTCTTTGGACGGTTTGGCCAGTGCTGCTACGGCCGTGTCCAGTCGGTCGATGCCGGAACGGATGGTCTGGAGCTCGGCGAGCACTCGCTGCTCAAAGCTGCGGCTGCCGACCTCCCGGCCAGCAATGCGCAGCAGCTCCAGTGGGTCGGTCTTGAGGACTTCGGCCAGTCGCTCGATGACCTCATCGCTCGGCGGGCCATAGTCGCCGGTCTCCAGCCGGGAGAGATGACCGGCGCTCATCGGTACCTGTTCGGCTACGTCGCGTTGCTTGAGCTTCTGTTGGCGGCGAAGTGAGCGAATGCGTTCGCCAAAGGCATGGGCACGTTGTACTTGGGAAGCGGGGCGTCGGGCAGGCATCTTCAAGGTGTACTGCCGCCTGGCTCGCCTTCCTTGATGGCTTGCGCAAGACACGGGATACCGTGCTATGCCACACTTCCCGCCATGCGCCGTCCCAAGACAAGGAGACCAGTTGCGATGCAGACGCTCCCACCCAACGTCCGGTCAGGCCGTCTCCATGCCTCGATCTTCGTCGGCTTGGTAGCGGTCGTGGTCTGCGGCTGCTCTTTGCTGCTGGGCTCCACCGCTTCAGCCTCAAAGCGTCTCGACTGCCGTCTCGGAGACCCGAACTACAACACCGGGGCTTGTGGTCCCAAGAAGGAAGTTGGTGAACACTGTGCAGCCGCTGCCCGCGACTATCACCCGATAACCGCCGGCTACGAACCTGGATCGACCAGCGAGTATCGGATTCGGTTCCAGGTCGAAGGCATGATTGGCTGTGATCCGGCAGGCGTCCGGACCGTGACGTACTTCCAAGAGCTGCGCAACGGTCCTGCTGGTCCCTTCGTTCGGAGCAGCAAGCTCACCACGCGGGCCACCAACGCCGGATTCCTCCTGCGCGATACCCAAGTGATTCCCTACAACTGCTCAGCCGATGCTCCGGGGAGCGCGGTTCGTACTCTTGTGCGCCTGGCCTGGCATCCCGACAAAGGTTGGGGCGGCGGTGGCAGTCCGCCCGTTGAAGTCGCCAGCACGCCCACGCCGATCTGCTCGGCTCACGCGGCCGTCAGTAGTGCCCGAGCTACAGGTGGAGCCTCCATAGCTTCGGCTCCGACAGTTGCCTATGGCCAGCAAGAGTTCGGCAACACGCTGACGGATAACAACGTCCATGTGGACTGCCACGGCTGGTCGTATTGGCAACTGCCAGTTACGGCTGGCGATCACCTGACCATCGACTTCGAGGGCCAAGGCGCGCAGAACGAGGCCCTTTACCCGGTTGGAACCAATGACTTCAACGTCACCGACACCACACCCGTTCAGGAAGCGACCAGTGGCGAAAACGGTCATCAACAAGCGCTGTACACGGCGGAGCGGACCGGCATGATGCCCTTGGTGTTCTATGTCTCCCAAGAAAAGCGATGTGGCGAAGTCAATGGGCCGTATGACTTTACGGTGTACGTCAAACATGCACTCGTGCTGTCTCTCGCTGCGATCAGGGCTAACCATCGTCGGCACGAGACAACATTTCACATCAGTGTGGACAATCCTGACGGAGTACCGGTGAGCAGCCCGAATCTTCGGATGGCCGTCCAGCTCTTGACCCACGGGCGATGGGTCACAATATCCACTGGTGCTCCGGCCACCTTGTTCAACTACACCTGGAATCACCCTGAGCGTGGAAGCTGGCAACGTGTCCGCGTGCACGTGTTTGGTAGTGAATACTTCAGTGCGACCAGCAGGTCAATTCGGGTCAAAGGTGTGTAGGGCAATCGTCAGGTAGTCTTAGTTATTCTCCGCAAGGAACTGTGCCGCATAGGGCAATTCCTGAGCCTCAGAGCTACCCAGTCCATGAGGCACAATATGATGGGCGATACGGCTCAGCAGTCGCTGGGCGTTCTGAAGGCTGCCTTGGCCGGTGAATTCTTGTTCTTCACGACGCCAAGCCGGCCAACGGCGGGCTAAATCCCGGCCCACGAGTTCTTGTCGCACACCAGCAGAGATAACAGTCGTCTCCGCTGCAGACAAGTCTACCGAAAAAGGTTTCATGGTCCCGCCCCAGTATGTGCCCCTTCCTCAGATCGAGCAGCCAGTGACGCTCCCCTTCACTGAAGGGTAATGAGGCGTTTAGTTCCCGGAAGTTACGGAACAGATTAGCGACGTCTGCGCCGTCCACGTAATCTGCACGGCCTTCCTCCGCCGGAGGATCTTCAAGAAAGGCGACACTGTTGTCAAGCCCATAGAAATGCCAAAAAGCTCTGTCGTCATCTTCGGCCCAGCGTGGCGCCTCACCGGGGCCAAACGCTATTTCCGTCTTTGGGGCCAGCAGATTATCCAAGAGACGTACCGCGTCATGCTGTAACTCATCGCCGGCAGGACCATAGGGTGAAAACATAGGTTACTCCAATATTACTTTGAGATATTATCTCACAATATCTGGAACAAAGCAATAGTTGGCTACCCGAGACGGTAAGGCTGCTCCATAGGGATCGGTGATGACTCTGTTGATTGCAGTGCTCCCTGCTTGAAGCCCAACCCCAAGCCTATGAAGACATCAGCGGATGGCATCCCTGCATCGAGGATTGAGCGCATGATGAGCGGACCGACGAGTACGCTCGAACCAATGATGTCGTCATCGAGCTTGTAGCCGCGCTTGGGTGAAAGCAGACAAGCGGAGTTCTCTGTGTACGTAATCGCAAACGACTCGCTGCTCTCCAGATCGAGAGTCCTTATCGCCAAGTACCTGGTGCCCTCAGTCAGGTATGCCGAAATGTGCAGAACCTTGTCCGTGGCGGCGGGCAAGACGACTCGGAGGCGTATTTTACTTATGGTCGTCCAATTTGGCATCGGGCCAAGTAGTCCAGAGCTATGGATCACGAGCCAAAGAATCCAGGACTCATCCATCTGGGCTCGATCAATCACCGGACGGCTCGAATTGACGCTCCACTGTCTACCCTCATGCTCGGGGCGGGCAAAGAGAGACAGACGCCGCTCGCTGTAGATGACCGCGCTATAGGTCGGATGCTTGGTTGCTAGCTCTACGATGTGACCGGCTAGGTCGTCAATCAGCAGCTCCGTGACGTGGACTCCGTCTCGCATGGTCTTTCGCAGACTGTTGCCGTTGGCGTAGCCGAGCACAAGAGCAGCTTCGTCAAGACGTGGCGTGAGCTGGATCATTCGTCTTTTCTGTATGCCAAAAAGCGCGGCCATGGCCTCGCCTACCTTGCGCCACTGGTCGCTGGTAGGCATCTCGCCGATGGCGCCGCGCAGGAACCCCAGCGCAAGATCGGCGCACGAAGTCTTGTCGTCCTCAGTCTTCCCCGTCAACGTCTCGGTAAGCGGGAGTAGATAGGGGACATCGGCCCTCGCCAAGTCGTCCTTGAGACCTTCCTTGTAGAGGTAGGCGAGGTCTCGTCTCAGCGTGGCCCGTAGCTCAGCGTGCCCCTTGGACATACCTGATTTTTAGCGTTTCCTCCCCGTTCGCACTGGAATTCCAGCGGAGAGCGGACATCCGTGCTTCGGTTGGTCTATGTCCAGTTCAGCCGACCAGAAGGAGTCCGTATGAGTCCGCCTCCTAACCAGAGCCATCCTTGTAACAAATGTATCTTGCAGGAAGCCCGCGACGGGCGGGTCTGCCCCGCAGCTCGTGATGTCCACAGCCTGCCGGACGTGGAGGCCCAGCGCCACGCTGAGGCTCTGCACGCCGCCATCCTTGCCGACGCTGGGCGTGTCCCTGGCTTCGCCGAGCTGGTACGGCGCGACGCCATCAGCCGCACGGGAGTCTTGCCAGCGGCCATCAGTCTCGGCTTGCTGGCGGCTCCCGCGCCTGATCCCCTGTACACCGACTCCCGAAAGGAGGTCATTCGTGTCGCTCTTCCAGCCCGCACCCCGCGATAGCCATACAGGCGGCCTGACCCGTCGTCAGCTCGAGCAGGCTCGGCGAGTCGAAGCCGAGACCGCCCTGGAGCTGCACCGCTACAAGCATGGCTCTCACTTCAAGGCGCAGATCGACATCTACGACAGCGAGGCTCTGGCAGACGCCAACTTTGCCGCTGCCTCGACAGAAATGGACGTGCTGGAGAAAGGTCTCAGCCGCGCCGGAAACTCGGCTGCAAAGGTCGAGATCACGGCCAGAGCGGTGCAGCGCATGGCAGACATCAACGAGCGCCGCATCAGACGGAAATTCGGGGTCTGACCATGCTGCTACCTGATGAGAATGACGTTCAGTTGGAGGGCGACACCGAGCAGGTGGTAGTGGAGTTGTACAGGCTCCGTCGCCAGATACAGGTGAGTGAGTTCAAGGCAGAACTACGACGGGACGCAGCCATTGTGCGACATGCCTTGGACGAGGTGTTTCGAGAACTAGATAGACAGGAAGGTGCCTAAATGCCGGAGCACAACAAGCTCATCGAGCGAGTCATCGCCGGCTTGGTGGCCGGTGCCATCAGCGTCGATGTTCTGGCCACAGAGCTACCACGGGTTATGCCGTATCTGGTGATTCTCGCAGTCATCTTCGTCATTGTGCGACTGGTGCTTTTCCACACCCGCAAGTGGTGAAGGTCATGGTAAATATGACACTTGACCGGGCAACTGACGACGCGAGACAATGGAAGGTTACGTTTTGTGAGGAAAGTTATGTGCGAACCCCCAACGTGAACGACAAACAGTAAACGAAAGGGGGTATAGCCATGCCAAGAAAGAGAAAAACTAGCGGGAGGCGCTTGCAGCGAGTATCAGTCCGAGCCGAACTGAGAGACGAACCGGACTGGGATAAGTTCGCCTACGCGCTCTTGCAATACGTCAAGCGGCAGTCTGCCCAAAGGACAAGGCCGGCAAACCAAAGCGAAAGCCCGGGACGCCATAATGCGGCCTGAGCTGAACTACTATCGGCTCAGCTTCCCGCGTGATCTCAGCCAAGATGCTGTTCTGGCAGCTTTGGCTTCGTTCTCAGGAGTGCCGCACGCCACCCGGCTGGTGTTTGAGCTGAGCGCCACCAGCGTAGGCATTACCCATCAGCTCGGTATCAGTCCGAAGGCGACTGAGGGCGTGCTGGGCAATCTCCGGGCTGCCATTCCCAGCTTGCGCCTGGACAAGATTGACGCACCTGAGCGGGTCTACGTCAGGCGACTGCTCTGGCAACTGACCCCGGCGAGCGCGGTTATTCGCACCAATGATCTGGGCGCTATTGCCGCCAGTCTGCTCGCCAGCCTGTTTCCGCTGAGTGGGCACGAGACGATCAACCTTACCTGGACAGTCCGCCCTCACCTGCGGCCAGCCTTGGCGGCGGTCACTTCAGATACCCAACGCGACGGACGACTGACGGCTCTCAAAGCCAAGTTGGCGCTGCCCGGCCTGGCAGCTTACGGCGTGCTGAGTGTGCAAGCCGAGAACTCTGCTCGCTTGACCCAGCTCACCCAGCGCACCGCCGCCTGCTTGTGGAGCCTCAGCACTCCCTACGGTCGCCTTATTCCTGATTCCTATTGGTGGGGACACCTGCTGCGCTGCTGCGGGCAACGTGGTCGATACCTCAGTACCCCGGAACTCGCCGCCGTCATCGGCTGGCCGATTGACGCCCCCGACTTGCCGGGCCTAGAAATTGGTGCGGCGAAGCGCCTGGTGCCGAGCCGCAGCACTTGCCGACCATAGCGGCCGAATCCTAGGTCTGAGCAACTTCGCCGGCATTGCACGGCCGGTGGCCATTTCTCCGGCTGCCTCCACCCGTGGCCTGTATCTCCTCGGCCCAACCGGCACCGGCAAGACCTCCCTCATAAAGAACCTCATCCGGGATGACCTAGAAGCTGGCCGGGGGCTGGCAGTCGTAGAAACGAACGGCGACCTCATCAATGACCTGTGTGATCTCATTCCCCCCGCCAGGCAAAAAGATGTTGTCCTGATTGACCCGACCGACCGCGACTTACGCCGTCGGTTTCAATCCCTTCACTGGCTCACCTGATCCATCACTGGTCGCCGACCAGCTCGGCGAGCTGTTCCAGCGCCTTTGGAAGCGCCTACTGGGGGCCGCGAACCGGCCAACTGGCCCACATGGGCTTGCTGACGCTGGCTCGCCGCAAAGGCTCGACCTGCTTGACCTGCCGCGGCTGTTCCTCGATCCGGGGTTCCGGGCACGGGTGCTCACTGACCTGGACGACCCGGTCGGCCTGGGCCGGACTGGCAGCTGGTTCGGCAATCTGCCCGCAACGAGAACAGGCGAGCGTCATAGCGCCGTTGCTCAACAAGGTCAGAAGCTTCACCGCCCGCCCGTCGATTCGAGCCATCATCGGCCAGGCCAACCCGCCACTGTCCATGCAGCGCACTGATGGCCGAGCAAAAGATTCTGCTGGTGCTATCTGCCCAAGGGTCTGATCGGCAGCGAAACCGCCACTCTTGCTGGGCTGCCTGGTTTTGACGGCGCTCTGGCAAGCCGCCACCGAACGCGCCCGGCTCTCGCATCGCCGAGCGCCATCCCTTCGGCCTGTACGTCGATGAGGTGCAGGACTTCGCTTCGGCCCCCATTCCGTGGGATGAAATGTTCGCCCAGGGCCGCAAGTACGGATTGGCCCTGACCGTGGCGCATCAGAACTTGGCGCAGCTGCCCAAAGAGCTGCGCGAAGTCATCCTGGCTAACGCTCGCAGCAAGGCCGTCTTTGCCCTCAGTAGCGCTGACGCCGGAGCCTGGAGCCGCTGTTCACTCCGGCGCTGACGGCCGCCGACCTGCAAGCCCTCGACGCCCACTCGATTGCCGCCATGGTCGCTCTGGATAACGGCAGCACAGCCCGGCCGGTGACCCTTGTAACCCCACCGCCACCAACGCCGCTGGGCACGAGCCAACAGGTTCGGCACGCCTCGCGTACTACCTACGCCCGTTCCCGACCGGAGATTGAGGCTCAGTTGCGCCGCCAAGTAGTCGGCCCCACACGCCCGGCAGCACCGATCGGACGTAAGCCGAGGAGCCGGTCATGAGTTGGTCAGTCGCCTGGTCAATCGCGTGGAGTCACAGGCCCCATATCCCCAGGCGCTACCGGCTCATTTCCCCCAATCTGCCACTGACTACTGCTGCACAGTGGAGCGCGCAATGAGCGCGCGATACCTGAGCGCAGCACTGCTGCGAGACCTGGAAACTAAGCTGACGCAACGAGACCTGGAGGTGCTCCGGCGGGTATCCGATCTGCACTTCGTGAGCGGTGCTCAGCTTGCCCGGTTGTCCTTTACGGATAGCGATGACGAGCGCGCCAACGTTCGAGCTGCCCGCCGGGCGCTGCTGCGGCTGGTTCGTCTCGGCACGCTGGAACGGCTGGATCGTCCGGTCGGCGGCATTCGCGCTGGTTCGGCTGGCTTCGTCTACTACCTGGGAGTGGCGGGCCAGCGCATCGCCGTAGCGCGCGAGCTGGCAACCCGAGCGCCGTGCCCGGCGGTCGCTGACTCCCGGACATCTGTTTGTACGCCACGCCCTGGACATGGCTGAGCTACATACTCGTCTCGTGGAAGGCGACCGCGCTGGGCGCTTCGAGTTGCTGGAGCTGAGCGCCGAACCGTCTTGTTGGCGCAGCTTTGACGGAATCGGCGGTCAGCGCTCCACGCTCAAGCCGGACAGCTACGTCCGCCTGGGCCTGGGGGCCTACGAAGACAGCTACTTCCTCGAGGTTGATCGTGGGCACCGAGGGCAGCCGGGCGCTGGAGCGTCAGCTCCAGCTCTACATCGCCTACCAAGCCAGCGGCAAGGAGCAGGCCGAGCGGCAAGTCTTCCCCCGAGTGCTGTGGCTGGCACCGAGCGAGCAGCGCAAGGCAGCCTTGGTGGACAGCCTGGCGCGTCTGCCTGCCGAGCATTGGGAGCTGTTTCAGGTCGCCCGTTTCGATGAGGCCATCGACTGCCTGATAGCCAACGGCATCGATAATTCACCAAAATTGTCGTCTGATGCCCATGATAAAATATATTAGTAGTGAAGTTAACAACACTTCGTATGTGTCATATATATGTACGAAATGAGTAAGGAGGTATATATGCAAGCAATAACTAAATCCCGGGACCCCAACACAGAGCACCGAAGACAAGGTCGCCGACCTGACCAAGCGGGCGGTGACTATCTACGGGTCAGTCACCCAGCGCAGGTGCGGACTGACTATGACCCGGACGGGCTTGTCGATCCGCGCCCAGCGGGAGGCAGCCATTGACAAGGCCGTGCAGCTAGAGGCGGGGATCAGCCGCGAGTTCAGCGACCCCGGCAAGAGCGCCTACGTTGACCTGCACAAGCGCACCGGCTTCCTCGAAATGCTCGATGAGCTGAAGCGCTGCAATGAACGCGAGGCGACGCGGGTGGACTACGTCATCGTCTGGAGCCTGTCGCGTTGGGCCAGAAACCAGCGCGATTACTGGATGACCCGTGAGCTAGTACGCCAGGCCGGAGCCAAGCTGGTCTCGGTTAGCGAGCCGATGATCGGTGACGACAGCGCCGCCGCCTTCTTCACCGAGAGCATCATCGCCGCCAAGAACCAGTACGAGTCCATGCAGACTTCCGAAAACGTCAAACGTAGCCTCTACCAGAAGGCCAAGAACGGCGGCACCTACGGCTGGACCCGCCTCGGCTACCTCAACGACGTGGACAAGCTTCCCGACGGCCGTCGGGTTTCCATCGCCGTGCCTGATCCCGAGCGCCATGCCTTCATGACCCACGCCTTTCAGCTCTACGCCAGCGGCGAATACTCACTGTCCCAATTGTCCGATGAGCTGTACCGGCTAGGGTTGCGTTCGCGCCCGCGCAAGGACCGGCCAGCCCAGCAGGTCAACGCCGCTTCCCTCCAGCGCATTTTGCGTGACCGTTACTACCTCGGCGAGATCGTCTACAAGCGTGGCACGCCTGAGGAGGAGATCTTCGAGGGTCGCCACGAGGCCCTGATCGACCATCAGACCTTCAACGCCGTCCAGATCCGCCTCGATGAGAAGCGGGTGGCCGGGGAACGCCCCCAGAAGCGCCAGCACTACTTGAAGGGCAGCGTCTTTTGCGACGAGTGCGGTCGGCGGCTGGTCTACGGCTTGAGCCGTAGCGCTACTGGCAAGCGCTATCCCTATTACTTCTGCGTCGGCCGTGTCAAGCGTTCGGACTGCACCACGCATACCAGCATTTCGCCCAAGCTCATCGAGGCCGCTATCCAGCGCTACTACGTCGAGCGGCCGGTGCAACTGAGCGCCAAATCTGTCCGTAAGCGCACCAAGGCCATTGAAGCCTTGGTCGCGGTCAGCCAGCAGGCCGTCCGCCAGGTACGGGACGCCAAGACCCATCTGATAACCAAGCTGGAGGCCCAGCAAGACGCCCTGGTGGACATGCGCTTCGAGGAGAAGTCCATCTCAGCGGCAGTCTTCAAGCGCCGCCAAGCCAAGCTGGAGACCGAGATTGAAGCGGCCAGAGCCTCCCTGGCCGAGACCGAACAGCGCCTGACCATCGACGCCCAGCACTTGCGCATGGCTCTGGAGTTGGCCGACAACGTGGCCGAGGTCTACGCGGATGCCGACGAGCCGACCAAACGCGGCTACAACCAAGCGTTCTTCAAGAAGCTCTACGTCATCCCGGAGTGGGACGAGGACACGGGCCAGACGATCGTGCGGATCACCGGTGCCGAGCTAACCGAGCCGTACGCCTTGCTGCTCGCCGACAACCTGACGGAGGACGTGCTGAACGAGGCTGAGACCATCACACAAAGGGCTTCAGAGAGCCAATCTAGCCCTCCAAAGCCCTTTGTGGTCGATAGTTCGTACTTCGTCAATATGGCGGAGAGGGAGGGATTCGAACCCTCGAACGAGGTCAACCCCCGTTACGCGATTTCCAGTCGCGCCCATTCAACCGCTCTGGCACCTCTCCTGGTTCGCGCGTGCGGCAACCATTGAAGGCTACGACACGCAGGGCTTTGCCGTTGGTAGGCTCTCGCGAGCCGCGTCGCGCGTCGCGTGGCGGCGCCGCACAGCAGCAAACCCACCAGACGAGCCCCACGACCCGGAGACGATCGATGCTTCTCGCCGCAAGCGCAGCATTCAGCAAGGATGTCGGCCTGCTCGCAACGTTCCTCGGGATCGGGGTGATTGTGAACGTGATCGTCGTGTTCATCGCTGTGCAGGTGCGCGGCGAGCGCCAACAGAACCAGCAACGCCGCCAGACATAGTCTCTGCGCGATGCGCGCCGTCCAGATCAGCGAGCTCTCCGGTCCCGGGGCGGTCCGCGTGGCCGATGTGCCCGAGCCCGAGCCCAGCCACATGCTCACCCCCGGTGAGGGCGTCCTGATCGATGTCGCCGCGGCGGGGTGTCTTTCCGGAGGTACTGCAAACAAGAGGCCTATATCAACTCAAACCCGACCTCCGTTATTCCCGGCGCCGAGGTGGGCGGGCACCGTCATCTCAGGCACCCACCGGCAGCGGCCTGACGGGCGGCGGGCGGGTGATGGCGTTTACCGGGCTGGGAGGCATGGCAGAGCGGGCAGTGGCGCCGGCCTACATGACGTTTGCGCTGCCCGAGGAGCTCGACTTCGCCCAGGGTGCCTCGGTGATCCTCAACTATCACACGGTCTACTTTGCGCTGAAGCTAGCGCGGACGCGTGCAAGCGGGTGAGTGTGTGCTCGTGCACGGGGCGGCCGGAGGCGTCGGCACCGCGGCCCTACAGGTGGCCAAGGCGCTCGGCGCGTCTACGATCGCGGTCGTCTCTAGTGAGGAGAAGGAGCGCGTGGCGCGTGACGCGGGGGCCGACGACGTCTTGCGCTCGGACGGCCCCTGGCGCGAACAGGCGCTGGAGCTGAGCGGCGGCGGCGTTGACGTCGTGCTCGACCCGGTCGGTGGCGATCGCTTCACCGACAGGCTGCGCTCACTGAAAGAGGAGGGTCGCGTACTCGTCGTAGGCTTCACCGAGGGGATCAATCCCCGAGGTAAAGGTCAACCGCCTGCTGCTGCGCAACGTGTCGGTCGTGGGCGCGGGTTGGGGCGCATATGTACTTGGCAATCCGGAGCGCAATCGCGCGATCGGCGAGGCCGTGAACAAGATGGTCGACGAAGGGTTTATAAGACCGATAGTCGGGGCGTGCTTTCCGCTCGACAAGGCGGTGAGGCATTGCGCATGATCGATGAGCGCCGCGCCGTCGGCAAGGTGGTGCTGAACGTGGCCTGAGTCGTGGCGCGCGCATGGGAGCACCGTGCGCCCATGAGCAAAGGGTGTGGTATTCGCTCGGCGCGGGACACAGCATGGGCGTTCAGGTCGGTGTGCGATGGCCTGTAGATGCGTTCGGGTCGGTGCGAGAACGCCCGAATACGCTTAGGCCAATCGGAGGCACTCAGGGTGTAACGATCGCAAAAACCGGGTCGCCCTCGTCAAGGAGCCCAAGAAACTCGCCCAGCTTTGCTCCGTCGCCCTCCACGGCGATCGCGCCGCTGGCGAACAGTTGCGCGCCGTCTCCCTCGCCCAGCAGGACCGCGTCGAGGGCCGCACGGGTGAGCGTCACCTTTGCATGGCATCCTGCGCCAGCCGATCCCTGACGGCACTGAGCGCGCCGTTTTCGACGGTGACGCTCCAGCGCTCCCGCACGTCTGTGAAGTCCCACGCGAGCTTGATCGTCGTGTCCCATGCTCGCGGGCCGTCCAGGCGCGCGCCCATCGCGTCCCACAGTTGCTCGAGCGACAGAGCCTTGCCACGTCGGCGCTTGCCACACGCCGTCCCTGCGGCGCGGGCGGCGGCCCCTCGCGCAGCTCGTGCGCGCCGACGAGATACAGGTTGCGCCATACGGCGCTCTCGGACTGGTAGCCGAGCTGCTCCAGCGCGCACGCCTGCAGCTCGCGCGCGGCCGCGTGCGTTCTCCGGGTCGGCGAACACGGCGTGCGAGCACAGCTCGGCCACCCAGCGGTAGTCGCCCTCCTCGAAGGCGGCGCGGGCTTGGCCAGCAGCTGCTCCATGCCGCCGGCGAGCCGCACATAGCGTCGGGCCGCCTCGACCGGCGGGTACGGGTCCAGGTGGGCCGGGTTGCCGTCGAAGAAACCCAGATAGCGCTGGTAGACGGCCCGCACGTTGTGGCTGACGGTGCCGTAGTAGCCGCGGCATGACCAGTGCGCTCAAGGCTCGGCGGCAAGCGCACCTCGCGCCGCGATCTCGGTCGGCGTGAGGCCCGTGTTGGCCAGGCGCAGCGTTTGGTCGTGCAGGTAGCGGTACATGTCGCGATGGCGCGCCAGATGCTCGACGATCCGCTTTGCCCCAGCGCGGCCAGTGGTGCTGGGCGAACATCACATCGCTACGCGCGCCGAACAGCTCGATCGCCTCCCCCAGGTACTTGGACCAGCCGAGCGCGTCGCGTACCAGCGCGCCGCGCGGGGTGAGCACGTTGTGCATGCAGTGGACGGCGTTCTCGGCAATACACAGCACGCCCAGATCCGGGAAAAAGAAGTTCATCTCCGCCGGGGCCTCGCTGTCGGGGACGAGCTGGAACACGATCGGCACGCCGTCGATCTCCCGCTCCTCGCCGGTGTGCGTGACCTCGTGGGTCGGCGGGATCAGGGTGATGCTGCCGGTCGAGGTCGTCTTGCCGATGCCGGCGTCCACCTGGCCCCGCGGGCCCTCGCTCCAGGCCCGGCGCGAACATGTAGGTGGCGCGCCTGGCCATCGCCCTGCCGGCGAGCACGTTCTCCGAGACGGCGTGCTCGAGGAAGCCCGCCGGCGCCCAGACCGGCACCTCGCCCGCCTGCACCTGCCTCGGCGCTGACGACGCCCTTGACGCCGCCGAAGTGGTCGACGTGGCTGTGCGTGTAGATGACCGCGCTGACCTCGCGCTCGCCGCGATGCCGCGCGATACAGGGCCAGCGCCGCCGCCGCGCACTCGGTCGAGATCAGCGGGTCGATCACGATCACGCCGGTGTGCCCCTCGACGAGGGTCATGTTCGAGATGTCATAGCCGCGCACCTGGTAGATGCCGGGCACGACCTCAAACAGGCCGTGGATCCCATTCAGCCGCGCCATGCGCCACAGGCTCGGGTGGACCGTGTCGGGCGGATCGTCGCTCTGGTCGACGAACGCGTAGCTGTCCATGTCCCACACCGCGCGCCCGCGCGCGTCGCGCAGCACAAGGCTCGGGGTGCTCTCGATCAAGCCGCGCCGCGCATCCTCGAAGTCCTCGCGATCCTCGAACGGCAGCTCATCAAGTGAAGCCACGTGCAGCGCGTGCGTATGCACGCTCGCTCCCTGTGGGCCAGACTCGCCTGGACTCACAGCAGCTCGAGCACGCGCTCGATGGGCCGTGCCAGAAGCGCACGCTCCCCGCTCACCACGATCGGCCGCTGTACCAGCTGGGGATGCTGCACCATCTCGGCGATCAGCCGCTCATCGGAGACCCCGGGCCGGTCAAGCCCCAGCTCCTTGACAAGCGGCTCGCGTGTGCGCAACAGCTCCCGCGGACCGACGTTTGCCTTGCGCAGCAAGTCGCGCAGCTCGCCCTCCTTGATGCCACTCACGTGGTAGTCCACGCTCTCGAAATCGACGCCGCGCTCGCAGAGCAGCGCGTGCAACTCGCGACAGGTGGTGCAGGTGGGCTTTTCATAGACGGCGAGTATTGTGCAGCCGACTATGGCAAACCCGTACGACGGGATGGTGCTGGCGCGCGGAGAAGACGGCTATGAGCAGGCCCGGCGTGCCGCGGTGTGGAACGCCCGCACGCCCGAGCGCTACCCCGAGTGATCGTGATCGCACACAGCGAGGCAGGACGTTGTCCGAGCGGTGCCCAGGCGCGCGCAAAGGACATGCGAATCGGAGTGCGCTCCGGCGGCCACAGCTGGGCCGGCAACCACGTGCGCGACGGCGGGATGCTGCTCGACCTGTCGCGCACTGACGGGCCATCGAGCTGGACGCGAGGCGATGACGCGCCGCCGTCGGGCCCGGCTGTCACGGCGACGAGCTGCTCGCGGCGCTTGCGGAGCACGAGCTGTTCTTCCCGGCGGGCCACTGTGCGGGCGTGGCGCTCGGCGGCTATCTGCTGCAGGGCGGATACGGCTGGAACGGCCGCGTGCACGGCCCCGCGTGCATGAGCGTCGAGGCGATCGACGTGGTCACCGCCGACGGGCGAGCTGCGTGCACGCCGACGAGCAGCAGAACGCCGATCTGCTGTGGGCCGCCCGCGGCTCGGGACCCGGGCTTCTTCGGCGTGGTGACCCGCTTTCACGTGCGCCTCTGCGCCGCAGCCAAAGGTGGTTGTCAACAGCGTGTTCCTCTACCCGATGGACGTGCTCGAGGACGTCTTCCGCTGGGCGCGCGAGATCGGCCCGCGGGTCCCGCGCACGATGGAGCTGATGCTGTTCATCCACCGCACCGAAGAGGGTGAGCTCGAGATCGCCGTGACCGGGCCGGTGCTGGCCGAGAGCGAGGAGCAGGCGCGCGAGGCGCTCGCGCTGCTCGAGACTGCCCGGTGCTCGACCGCGCAAAGCTCGCCGTGCCCTACGTGCCCGGTGAGCTGGAGGACCTGTACGCGGGCGCCCACGCCGCCTATCCCGACGGGCATCGCTACTCGGCCGACAACATGTGGACGCACGCCCCGGTCGAGGAGCTGCTGCCGGGCCTGCGCCGCATCGCCGAGACGATGCCCGCGGCGCCCTCGCACATGCTGTGGATGAACTGGGGACCCGGCGCCGAGCACCGCACCCGAGCGCCCCGACATGGCCTACAGCGTCGAGGACGACACCTACATCGCGCTGTACGGCGTGTGGCGGACCCCGCCGAAGACGACGCCAACGTCGCATGGGCGACCGAGCGGATGCGCGAGATGGAGCCCCTGGCCAGCGGCATCCAGCTGGCCGATGAGAACCTCGGGCACCGCCCGGCGCGCTTCATGGGCGAGGCGCACTGCGCGCGCCTGGACGCGCTGCGCGCAAAGTACGACCCGGACGGCCGCTTTCACTCGTGGATGGGCCCGGCCCGCCGCGCGATGAGCAACGTATGAATCGAGGCATCGGCCGGCACGAGTCGTGGCCCCTTGAGCGAACCCCTGATCCTGTCGCGCGCCGCTGAGCGACTACGGCGCGCCGATGCAGGCTGCCGAGCAGGAGACGCTCGGGCGATCGACCCGGCCGATCGCGCTCCAGCGCTGCGCCGAGAGCGTGGACCGCCTGCTCGACCCGACGCCGCTTGCGCTGCGAGACCGGCTGGTGCGTGCTCGAGGACGGGGTGGCCTACGTGGCGGTGCGCACCGCCATGCCGAGCGTGAGCGGGGAGATGGTGGACTGGTGGTTTGACTGGCACCCGCGCGAGCCGCTGCGCTACCGCATCTGGCACCCGGCGGCCCACCGCGACAACTCGCTGCAGGCGCCCGCCCACGCGCGGCGCGAAGGCCCACTGGGGCGCGGTGCACCACCCGGTCGAGGACGTCGGCATCGGCGTCGTGCACGCCCGCATCGAGTTCCAGGCACCGACCGGATGGGCATGTCAGCCGACGCGCTCGACGATCCGCGCGTAGCGACGATCGTGTGCGGCTACGCGGGCGACGATCGCCGGCGCGTGCGCCACACGCCCGATGTTCCACGTGTTTCTGCGCGAGGGCGACGGGCGTGGTCCTGCGCAGCCGCTTCTGGCTCGGTGCCGCCCTGCGCCCCTACGGTCCGCTCGGGGGCCCCGGCGCGAGCACCTGCTCAACCGACCGCTCGTACGCCGCCGCGCGCTTCCCGCGCAGCCTGCCGCGCGCGCTCGCGCGACACTGCGCCGAGGAGTACGCCAACCTCGGCGCGCTGCTCCCGGAGCTGTACGAGCGCTTCGGTACCGATGCTACATCCGCATAGATGACTGCGGGCACAAGAGTTCGTCACCGGTGAAGTCGAACCGCCCAAGACAGTAAAAGAAGTTCAAAAGCGGATGCGGCACCGCTTGTGGCATCTCACAACCGGATGAGCCCCCAAAGGACCGCAATTCTGGATGCGCTTACGCATCCCCAGACCTGATCGTTTTTTCGGTGCGGCTACCGCCGGATCCATTGACGAGTGTTATTTCCATAAATAGCATGCCTTCCTTAGGCCCGAGAAGATTCCAGATCGGTACTCTCCGCGTTGACCTACTCGATTCCCCTGCCCCTCGTCCGTTGCGCAAGTGAGCAAGACGTCTCGGGAGACTTCCGGTTTTGATGCAAGGGCGGTTATACCTTGACTTCGTGGGTTGTCCATCGGCACGCGCGGCACCTCCGAGAACCCTGCCTCTGTGCATAGTTCGCAGGTCTTGGTTTCCGGGAGGCGACCGCCGCAACCAGGGGTCGCTCCGTCATCCGAAACGGGTGATGTGCATTGCTCCTGCGGCGATCATGCTTTGTGGCTAGGACTTCCTCGAGTCCTGCGCCTCGGACTTTGCGTGGAGCCTCTCAGAGGATTTGATGTTTTCAGGATTGGAGATCTGATGAGCGACAGGCCGGTTTTTATTTATGCCGCAACGTATGCTGACTCCGCGGGTGCCGAGGCGGACTACGACACTTTGGTTGAGTTGCATGCGGAGAAGCTCGTGGGCACGTATGACGTCGCGTTGGTCACGAAGGACGCTGACGGCAAGGTCCACGTCGAGAAGCACGAGAAGCCGACGCAGCACGGCGCCTGGGGAGGCATCGCCGTCGGAGCGGCGGTCGGGGTTCTGGCCGCTCCAGCGGTCGTCCCCGCGGCGTTGGTCGGCGGCGTCATCGGCGGCCTCGGCGGCCACTTCAAAAAGGGCATCCCAAGGGACGACGCCAAGGAACTGGGTGACCTGATCGAAGAGGGACAAGCAACGCTGCTCGTGATCGGGGAGTCGCGCCTTGAAGAACAGCTCGACAAGGCGCTCACGCGCGCGGAAAAGTCGATCGAGAAGGAAATCGATGCCGACAGCAAGGAGTTCAAGCGGGAGCTAGACGAGGCCGAGAAGCAGGCTTCTGCGAACTGACGATCGCCCCTGATCGGGGTTGGGTCCCGAGCCCGCTCGTGTCTTGTGACGCACACGCCACCATTACCACCGCTTCACGGCGGTGGCCACGCTAGGAGCACTCGCCCCATCCCGGAGCAGCTAACTTCTGCTTAGTCGCGGTGCCCGCGCTACGGGCACCCCGGGGGTGAAGCTCGTAACGCTGAAGCTCACGTTACCTCGCCAAGCTCCCCGAGCACGTCACGCCGGAAGTGCCAGGCAACTACGAGGGTTCCGATGCTCATCGTTGCGGTGGCAACGTTGAGACCGAGTTCGCTCGCGCCGCCGCGGCCCATGGTGTAGATGCCATGCTCCAGGTCATAGAGCACGTCCAGTGCGCAGAGATACAGGCCTGCTCCGCCAAACATGCATAGCCACATGAGGGCGTTTGGTCCGGCGACGCCACAGCTGCATAGCCGCCGCGAGTGCTGTTAGGAACAGCCACCCGTCCGCAAGAGGAGCGGCCTGCTCAAAGGCGACGTACTGCGCGTTGTGCTCGCTGGCAACGATGCCGCGGTCAGCGAACCAAAGGACCCAATACACCACCAACAGCGTCGCGGTGAAGATCAGCAACGCAATCCCGAGCCGGTGCCACAGCTCGAGATAGCTCGTGTTCAAGGGAGGCTTGGAGCGTGTCGCGTTCATGGCGGGCTTCTTTTTGGTTGCTGGCTCACCGGTAGAGTCGCGCTCAGAAGATTTGCTTGTCGAGGAACCCTCCCGTCAGTACGAGCCAGCCGCCGATCTCGGCGATGATCAGAGTGACCATGAGAGATTGGTCCCGGGAACTGGATCACGGAACTGGTTGTCCGTGTCACGGCGCCAGCCGTGAATCGCATAGGCCGACGACCGCCGCGAAGAAGTAGACCGTCATCGCGCCGGCGGCGAGCAGGTTCACGAGCGAGCTGAAGCCGCTCAGCTGCACGAACGTCGCGATCAGCAGCAGCGCGAAGCTGTAGAGCAGCGCCGCTCGGTGCGCGATATCGACATAGATGTGTGAGGTGTGATCCTCGGAGGTTGCGATCTGGTTGTACTTCCAGACCCCGAGCAGCAGCGCTAGCAGGAACATCACGGCGTCCGCGAGGAGCACCGCCTTGGTGTCGGCGCTGATCATCGCTTCACCTCGCTGGGTGTGGAGGGGCGGAGCATCAGTCGCAGCGGTGGGCTGCCGCCAACGCGCAGCTCGCGGATGAGCTGGAATCCGAGGCGTTCGTAGAGCGCGGCGTTGCGCTCGCTGGAGGCCTCAATGTAGGCGGGCACGCCCTCCCGATCGCAGCGCTCGAGCGTTGGACGCATCAGTGCGCTGCCGAGACCTTGGCCCTGCATGTCGGGAAGCACGCCAACGTCACGAACGTAGTAGTGGCGCTCACGCATCTGGCGCATGTGGCGCCACTCGATCGCGGCACCCATCCTCGCGGCTCTCGACACGTGGACGCCGAAGGCGCTGCCCTCCAGCAAGGTGGTGTGCAGTGGCGAGCGCCATGCGCCGGGTGGCAGGCTCAGCGCGGCGCCGGTGAGGTTGGTGTTCGTCCACACGCGCCCGCGTGCCAGCGCGAGGTGGCGGAGCTCGATCGCGAAGTAGCGACGCAGGCGTGCCGGTCTTTTGGTGTCGTTGGGCATCAGCCAGCCGTAGATCGGGTCCTCGAAGAAGGCCTCCGCCATCACCGCCTTCAGGCGTCCGATGTCCTCTGCGGTTGCCGGGCGCAGCCCGGGGTCAAGGACCTGGCTGGACGGTGCGTCACGGTCAATGGTTGCTGATCTCTCACCCATCTTTGACTCCTGTCTTTTCGGTTGCTGTTGCTGGGGGTCGGCGTCTGGGCGCTCATGGGGAGCGTTGTCTGTCCTTGAAGCTGTCGCGAACCGCGGCGTAGTGCGCGGCGAGCCCCACACCCCAGCCGAGCAGCGGGTAGATGAACCAGGGGTATGTCGTTCCTCCCAGCTGCCACTGCAGGACCCACACGGCGAGGATCAGGATCTGGACGGCAACGAACACCGTCGCGTGGATCTGGAATCCCTTTCGATTGCCGTGCGCCCAACGCTCGTGCCGGCGCTGTCGGGACTCTGTTTCCGCGCGCTCGGCGGCGCGCTCGAATGCATCGACCATCAGTTTGCCTCCTTGGTTATTGAGAGCCCATCGAGACTCTCGATGTCGGCCGCCGCTCGCTGCAGGACGGCTGCTATGGCTTGTGGGTCCACTCGCCCCGAGAGCGGCACGAGCCGCGCTCTGAAGCGATCGAGCAACGGCCCGATCGAGTCCGCATCGCCAAACCGCGCGCCGGTGCGAACTTCGAGTGCCGCGAGCGCGTCGCGGCGTGCCTCAATCGCCTGCTCGCCAGCCGCGGTGACGCGATACGTGGTCCTGCCATCATGGGTCTGACCGTCGATCAGTCCCTCGGTATCGAGCGCCTCGATCGCGGGGTAGACGCTGCCGGGCGACGGCCGGTAGCGGGGGCCGAAGAGCCGCTTCAGCTCGGCCATGATCTCGTACCCGTGCCTCGGGCGCTCCGCCAGCAGCGCGAGCAGGACGAGTGGCAGCTCGCCGTGCCGAAAGAATCTCCTGGGCAACGCAACCGCTCCCTAGGCCACCGCTACGCCGATCATCCCGGCGGCGGATTGTTTGCTGTGCCCTTGCCACTGCTGCTCGTTTGAAAGGGAGCCTCGCGCCGTTGACGGGGCCGCTGCGGAGCGCAGTGCGGTAGCTCTCACCGGATCGCTGAGCCCCTTCAACGCGAGCGCACCGAGAGGCTCGAGCGCATGGGCGCTCGGGGAACCGGCGAGCCTGCACACCGTCTCGGACACCACAATCTGCCCGCCCTGCGCCACGTCGCAGAGTCGTCGCGCGACGATCACCGGTCTGCCGAAGAAGTCGTCCTGCTCGCGCACGGCCTCACCCACGTCGATCCCGATCCGCAACGTCATTGGATCCCCGCTCATCGCCACCGCGCGCTGCATCGCCACAGCGCACGCGACGGCCGAGCGCGCGTCGGTGAATGCCACCATCAACCCGTCGCCGAGGCTCTTGACCTCGGTGCCGGCGTGCTCGCGAATGGCCGTACGCAGCAGCGCAAAATGCCGGCGGCGAAAGGCGTGCGCCACGTGCTCGCCGAGACGATCGAGCAACGCTGTCGACCCGACCACGTCGGTGAACAGGAACGTGTCGATTCGCGTCTCGGCGCGCTCATCCAGTGCCTTGACCCCGAACGCTGTCGTCCTATAGGAGATCTTGCCGTCGCGCGCCTCGCTCTCAATCAGGCCCTCAGCCTCCAGTGCTCCGATCGCGCACTCGACCATGTCTGGCGACGGTCGATAATCGGCGCCCACCCGGCGCGTCAGCTCGGCCACAAAATCGTTGTGGCGCACAGGACGCTTCGCGCAGAGCGCCAACAGGACCAGCAGGAGCTCACGGTAGCGATAAGTGCTCGACGACATCTGGCGGCCCTCTCTGGAGGCTTACGGAACAGTTACGAAACTTATATCGAAACTATTACGAAGTCAAGAGCGGCTCGGCGGAAGGCTCGAGCGGCCAGACCAAGCGTCCCGCCGGCGAAAAGCTCGTGACGTTGAAGCTGTTGCGTAAGGGGGAGGTGCCGTCTGGTGGTTTAAGACCGGCCTCGGACGAGGACCAGCAGCGAGGTGGAGGTGGCGACGCATCTCACGCCTCCCGGTTCGTTCACCCCAGTATCCCCGTCCGCCGACTGGGCGATGTGCCCTGGCGGAACTTCTTCTTGTAGACGTCGAAGTCCCATGTGTCGAGGAACTTCTTGGCGGCTGTGTGTCCTGACTGGAATAGTTCTTTGGTCTGTGCGGGCGTGATGTCGAACTGGGTGGTGGTCACGCCGCAGGTGGGAATCGGGATGGTGCGCACGTAGTTGGCCTGTTCGACGTAGAAGCGGTCGTGGGCCTGCATCATGGTTTCGGCGATCGCCCTCACGTAGCCAAGCGGGGAGGGCATGCCGTCATCGTGCCCGACAGCGGTGGCTACAGGATTCGGCACTAGCGAGTCTTCCTGGTTGGGGGCCACGAGCAGCATCCCGAAGGTGGGAAAGCGCGGTTCTTTGCCTTCCGCGTCGAACAACCAGATCGGGTAGTTGGAGAGCATGCCGCCGTCGACGATCATGTGCCTGCGCCCGTCTTGTGGGTTCTTCTGGATCACAGGGTCGAAGAAGATCGGGATCGACATGCTCATGCGTACTGCCTCGGCCACCGATAGGTCGTCCGGCGCGATCCCCAGCTTCCTCGCATCGCGCGGCAGGACGAGCATGCTGTGATCGGTGAGATCCGAGGCGATCACCTGCAGCCTGTACTCCCGGTTGGTTCCCGCGGCGCCTGCGTCGCGGAAGTGGCCGAACGTCGTCTTGCCCTTGTCCTCTAGAAGCTTGCCGATCCAGTTCAGGAAGTACTGCCCGCTGTGCAGGCCGCGGTCCCTGAGGACTTCGATCACCTCACCCGCCGCCGTGTCCAGCAGGTGGAAGCGCGGACGATCCTCAAACAGCGGGAAGTGCATGTCTTCGAGGACGAGTTTCTCGAGCTCTTCCCCGGTGTAGCCGGCAGCGACCAGCGCGGCGGTGATCGCCCCCGCCGAGGTCCCGGCCACGCATGCTGGACGATAGCCTCGTTCGTAGAGCTCCAGGAAGGCTCCAGCCAGCCCGATTCCCTTGACGCCACCGCCCTCGAACACTAGATCCACCGGCTGCTCGTTCATATTCCTCCTTCTTGTTGTCTTGCCATTCGCGATCGGGCTCTGCGGGGCGCGAGCCAATGCGGGTTCCGCCATGCAGGGGACGGCTCTATGCGCCAACCTCGGCCGCCGTCCCAAACGCCTGCTTGACGTGGAACAAGACCACCTCATCCGGATGCCGTAGGGATCGCTCCGACTACCACACCCGCGATGCCGAGCCATGCCGCCGCCAAGTCGGCGCCGAAACGGCTTGCCACGATATCGAAATAGTTCAGCTGAAGGCACCATCGGCCGAGAGGCATCGAGGTAGGAGGTCACGCCATCTGACCGGCGAGTCGCAGCCGCTCGCACGCCTCCTTCGCCCAGAAGCAGAGGCCTGTCTCGAGCCCTGGGACAAGCTCGCATCGGACGACGTGCAGGGGCCCGAGCTTCTGCTGATCGTAACCCGGCGATCCCCCTTGCCATCCGCCCCGGACCACACCGTCGCCGATTGAGGAAACCCCCCGGCCAGCGAAAGCGAAGTGCGCGGGACGATCCTCGAAACGCGATCTTGCCGGCGGTGCATCCGAGAACTGCATGACACGCGCTTTTGCGGCGCTTCACTCGCTTGGATCGACTGGCCGTGTAGTTCATTCCGCGCTACAATCAAATTCTATGGCTGCTCAACATCCGCTCTCCCTGAGGCTCGGCCGCGAAGGGATCGATGCGCTTGAGGATCTCGCTCGCCGGCGTGGCGTGAGTCGCGCCGAGGCAGCACGCCAGGCAATCACGGAGACCGCCGAACGAGAGCGTCGCCGCACAGGACTCGCAGCCGAGGCCAGAGCCCTCATGACAGACAAGGGATACATTCGCGAAGCACAGGACGTCGTCAGCCTTATGGAGGAACTGCGTGGTCCGTGGTGATGTCCACGCGATCAAGCTTCCCGGCAAGCGCGGACATGCCCAACTGGGCCGCCGCTATGCGGTGATCGTCCAGGCCGACGAACTCCTCGCGCTATCGACCGTAGTCATATGCCCTACCTCACGCTCAGCGTTTTCGGCCAGCTTCCACCCGGAGATCGCGCTAAATGGCCACGTAACGCAGGTCCTCTGCGAGATGATCGCCGCCGTTGACGCCCGCGCTCTCGGCAAGCGAGTCGGGCACTTGACGCTCAAGGAGCAGCACTCCCTAGAGGAGGCTCTCCAGCTGGTACTCGACCTTCCGTGAACTACCGGCAACGTCACTACTTCGACTGGGGTGACGGAGAGGGCGGTGTGTGGTTTCAGCTCATAGTGGACTGATGTCTCGGTAGATACCGCGATCAACGCGATCGTCGCGCTACGCGCCCAGCTGCACGCTGAAAGCCACGATTGCGGCGCGGCGACGATCACATATCACCTTGCGCAGCAAATCCAGGATGTTTCCCTCACGAGCAACGATCTGGACCCTCAGACGCGAGGGGTTGATCGTCCCCCAACCTCAAAAGCGGCTACACAGCAGCCTGATCCGCTTCGAAGCAGACCCACCGAATGAGACATGGCAGACCGACGTCACGCACTGGCACCTCCAGGATGGCGAGCACGTAGAGATCATGAACATGATCGACGACCACTCCCGCCTATTCCTGGCTTCTAACAACAACATCCGCCCGCACAGAGCCCTCGACGAACGCACACCACTACAGGCCTACAACACCAGGATCAAGACCAGACCAGCCACTGGAGCACTCCCAACGACCCACTTCCGCCTCCGCCAAGACAAGGTCGACCAAAAGGCGGACGAGTGACCTTCCGCCACAACAGCCGACCACACCACATCGACATCAGCACAGCCCACACAGGACGAGCTATCAAACTCCTCATCGCCGACCAAAACATCCGCATCATCGACGCAAACACCGACCAACTCACCCACAACCCAACCCCCGACTACCAACCACCCAAGCCCGAACTGTCTACTATCTCCCGAGACACCCATCCAGGATGTCCCGAGACACAACAGGACGGAGAGATCGGGACAGTTTGCAAACCATCAAGCCAAGCTCGATGCCTTGGTCAAGCTTCTTATGGAACCCGCCGGTAGGCAGGCACGACGACAAGCGGCGGGTGACGACCTCGAGCAGCGCTGCGCTGCGGCTTGCCCTAGATATAGCCTGGTGTCCTCATCCTGGTTCTCAATCGTCATCGCATGTTCCGCCGCGTGCTCAATGTCCTCGTCGGCGATGCCGTGCTTACGCGCCCGACGGACGGATCTCCACGACCGCAGTTGTAGTACGAAACTGCTGAGGGACGAACGCGCGTCGCCAATCTGGCGGGACGGGAGGAGGGACGATCTCGAAACACGACCCCATCTGGCAGCGTATCCGCGAGTTGCACGTCAAGAGGTTTGATGGATAAGCCGTCCCAGCGTGCCTCAAGGGAGGTCGTCCTACCGTGGTAGGATAAAGTCACATGGCAAGTCAGAAGCGATCAATCTCGTTCGATGAGTCGGTGCTGGCGGAGGCCGAGCAGCGCCTTTCCAAGTCGGGCGGAAACCTATCGGCGTTCGTCAATGCAGCGGTGCTGCACGAGCTTCAAATCGCACGTGGGCATGAGCTTCTAGCCGAAGACGATGCCCTGCTAGGTGTAGTGTCAGCCGAGGTGAGCACCCAGATCGCTGCCCAGTGGCCGGCCTAACGCTGGACGCTGGTGCGCTGATCGCCTACGAGCGGGGCGAGGAGCGCATACGCGAGATTCTTGCGGTCGCATACGCGCGTGGCTTCGTGCCCACTATCCCGGCAATCGCACTCGCGGAGGTTTGGCGTGGCGATGCCAAGGACGCGCGTGTTGCTCGCCTGCTCAAGGCATGCTCCATCGAGACCGTTAACGAGCGCTTGGCACGCGCTGCCGGCAGCTTGCGTCGAACCATTCCGGGGGCCGCAACTATCGACGCATGCATAGCGACTGGCGTCCGCCGTCGCGGCGACGCGATTGCTACATCAGACACAGATGACATGCGAGCGCTGCTCGGACCCGGATTCACAATTCTGGCCGTGTGAGCGACACTCGTTCTCTGCCTATGCCGCCAACACCAATCTCGTAGAGTACCAGGGCATGTACAGTAGTAGACGGAAGCTACTCCGCTATCGATCTCACACTACCGCGCTTGGTTAAAAGCTCGGCGTACTCGAAGCGCTAGCGCAAGGAAGACGGCCGCGCACACCAAGCACCGACGGTCGATGCGCGCCTGTTTGATATCACCCTCTTCGACAAGCTGATACAGATGGGCACCCCACTCTCGACTGTAACGTTGCGCGTCGAGCGGATTGAACAGTCGCAAAGCCCAAGCTGGAACGGAGGTCCTCACCGTTCGATCCCGGCGCCTCCAACGTCGTCTTGATCTAAGGGTGACGACCTTCGCGAACTGCGCTGTCCGGTAGGAGTTAAATCGTCGGTTTTGGAGATACTTGTGCAGCCCGGGAGGGAAGTCCCTCTGGCCTTCCGCTATCCGGTTAGCGAGGTACCTGACGTCACCTGGGTTCCTCGGTGTTCCGTCAATTGTTGCGATGAGGAAATCGTATATCGCATCCTCGTCGAGGCCGCTATATGCAAGTTGCTCCCCCGCAGATTCGTGCGACGATCGGCGTTTGTATCGTAGGGGTAGCCACAGCGCGAGCACGCTCGCCAGCGCTCCTACGATCGTCGCGATCCCGACGACCAAGCTCATCTTGTATCCCATCCGGGTGTAAGCAGGCGCAGAGCACGACGTTCATCTGCGGTCTCCTGCTGGGCGACTTTCCGCCCCTCGCCGTTGAGGCTGTAGTAACGGCGTGGAGGACGACCCTCATGGGAGGAGTCCATCGCCTCCCATCGCCCATCGAGCAACCCTTCGTCCTCGAGACGACGGAGAATGGCATATGTCGTGCCGGCTGCTACTCCACTCGTACGGACTACCTCAAGTCCATAGGTCTCATCCGTTGGTGCATCGAGGAGCACTTGAAAGATGAGCTTCGTCTGGTGCGAGCGACGTCTTCTCATAAATCATAATATAACAAACTCTGAATAGCTAGGCCCATGATCGCCTCGCTGGGTACGGCTGAGACGGGCCCTTGTGCCGGCACGAGCACTTCGACCCGCATCGCGCCCCGGCGAAACGGAGAGGGCGGGATTCGAACCCGCGATGGAGATTCACCCCCATACTCGCTTAGCAGGCGAGTGCCTTCAGCCACTCGGCCACCTCTCCCAAGACTACGGAAAGCCAAGTGTAGAGCCTGTGGACGCCAGCGGCGCGACCGGCCTGCTCCTGGCTGCGCGCGGTCCAAGCCTGGCGGGACTCCGCACGCTTGCCGGTGCGACGAGAGCCTCAGTGTTTGTGGCGATGGCGCTTGTGCTTCTTGGGCTTGGCGGCGCGGATGATCGTGATCGATGTCGTGCTCGGTGTTGCGCTCGTCAAATGCCTTTGCCGTCAAGATTGCTTGCCGGGGATGAGCCGGCGGCTCATACGGCATTGTGCCCGCTTAGCGTGGTGGTGCCGCCATGAGTATAGAAGCTGCGAATGATGTGGCCTTCGTGATACAGGGAGATTTGGTAGACCTTCGCGCTGTCACTGGCGGTCACGGTGATCGGCAGGGTGTTGGTGTAGCGCACCCCCGTCTTTGGACTCATCAGCTTGACCTGCGGTCCCTGTTGGCCGCCACACTGTTCGGTGAGACGGTCGCCGTTGCGATCGTATTCGGCGAGAGCTCCATATGCAGGCTTGGGTTGGAGGTTGGATCAAGCAACCCATAGCTTCCGCGGGGGCTGCCAAACGGTTCGGTGTCCTGCAACCCGAACCAGATGCCAACTTGCACGTAGGGGTTCTGCGCTAGGCAGTGGTAGGCCTGCAGCAGGACTAGCCTGTTGCTGAGGGCTCACGCCCGCCGGCTTCTGACCTGCCCAGGCGCCTGAATTGCACACCTGAGTGTCGGTGCTCCAACCGAGCTCAGTCATCCAGATCGGGCTGTTATCGCCGTTGGCCAGCATGACTTCGTGGACCGTCCGGTAACCCAGGAACGACCAACGATTGATGCGCTGGTCGGTCCGCCCGTTGCGGAGGATGTCATAGGGAGAATCGACGTCGCAGATCGTGTCCGTGTGCACGGCCACAGCGTTGAAGGAGCCCTTCGCCCCGGCGCCGTAGAGCTGAGATAGGAATTCGTAGTCGTTGCCGGTCAACCCGCCGAGCACCACCGTCGCACTTGGGTCGGCCGCCTTGATCGCGGGGTAGGCGGCCTTCAAGAGCGCCGTGTAGGCGACAGGGTTCGGCCCGCTTGCCCACCACAACAAGGCATCCTCCTCGTTCCAGATCTCCCACGCCGCGACGCGACCGGCGAAGCGACCGGCCATTAGCCCGGCGAAGCGGGCATAGTCGGCGGGGTCGCGTGGCGGCACAACGGGATTGTCCGAACCGGACTCCCACGCCGGCGTACCCACGAGGTCGATGATGACCTTAGTGCCCTTAGGAAGTGCTGCCAAACCCGTTTCCAACGTATCCAGCTCCGGTTCGTTGAGGTGCCCGCGGCTCGGTTCGAAGGTGTTCCAGGAGACGAACGCCCGTATCCAGCCCACACCAAGTCCCGCCACCTGATCAACACTCTGCGGAGATAGACCGGCAGGGCCGTTGATTACCACGCCCGTTTCCGCGCCCTGCGCGGGAGCGCCGGCTAGCGCGAGCATCAGCACCAGGATGACAACGGGAGCGATCGTCAGGCGAAGTAGTCGCACAGCACAAGGATCGGCAGCGCACTAGATGCACTTCACAGACAAGCCGCATAATCGACCGTTCGTCGAACGTCCCCTGGCATTTGCTTGACAGCTCCCGGCAAGGCGCAGAAAGAGATTGAATGCGCGGAACGATTGAATGCCGTCGTCTCGATTATGCCGCGAGGCAATGGTTATGTAAGCAATAGGCGGGGGTAGGAGACGATTGTGCGAAGCGCCCGGTCGCCAAAGCTTGGCGAGTACCAGCGTAAGCGCAGCTTCGATGCCACGCCAGAGCCCGAGCCAGGGCCGGTGGACGCCGGTGTCGGGGTGGCACGGTTCGTCGTACATGAGCATCATGCCACGCGATTGCACTGGGACTTGCGCCTAGAGCACGACGGGGCGCTCGTCTCGTGGGCGGTACCCAACGGGATCCCGCAAGACCCTGAGCACAATCGTAAGGCGATCCATGTCGAGGACCATCCGCTGAGCTACATCGACTTCGAGGGCACAATCCCGGCTGGTAACTACGGGGCCGGCGAGGTGAGGGTCTGGGATCGCGGGACATACACGTGCGAGAAGTGGGAGACGGGAAAGGTCGTCATCGTCTTCCAGGGCGAGCGATTGAATGGACGCTATGCGCTGTTTCGCGCGGGGAAGACGAGAAGGACTGGATCATCCATCGGATGGACCCGCCGAGAGATGCAACCGCGCAGGAGATGCCTGAGTTCGTCGAAGCCGATGCTCGCAAGAGCTCTCGACGCTGCCGGCCGAGGAGTCCGACTGGGCCTTTGAGGTCAAGTGGGATGGCCTACGAGCGATCGCGCACTCCGAGCCTGGCCGCGTCAGGCTGATGAGTCGCAACGGCAACGATGTGACTGGCGCCTATCCGGAGCTGCGCGCGCTCGATCGGGCACTCGGCTCGCATGCCGCGATCCTCGACGGTGAGATCGTCGCGTTTGACGAGACCGGTCATCCGAGCTTCGAGGCATTGCAGCCGCGGATGCACGTACGCGGCGAAGCCGCGGTGCGCCGCCTGGCGCATGCCACACCCGTGACATATGTTCTGTTCGATTTGTTGTGGCTCGACGGGCACAGCCTCATGGACTTGCCCTATATCGAGCGCCAGGAGCGACTCAGGGGCCTGGAGCTCGAGGATGAGCGCTGGCGCACACCGGAGTTTGAGGTTGGCGGGGGTTCCGCGCTGCTCGCTGCCACACGCGAGCAGGGCCTTGAGGGGGTGGTCGCGAAGCGGCTGGACTCGCCCTATGTACCGGGCGGACGACACGACGGCTGGCTGAAGATCAAGCACTCCAACCGTCAGGAGTTCGCGATCGGTGGTTGGACAGAGGGCAAGGGCGCACGATCGCAGCGGATCGGCGCGCTTCATCTCGGCGCTTATGACGATCAGGGGCTACTGCGCTACGCCGGACGGGTCGGGACCGGTTTTGACAGCAGGAGCTCGAGCGTCTCGAGGACCTGCTTGGGCCACTCGCGCGGGACGACTCGCCCTTTGAGGGCAACCAACCACCGAGTGGCGCTCACTTCGTCGAGCCCCGGCTGGTATGCGAGGTCGAGTTCACGCGAGTGGACCAAGGACGGTCCGTTGCGTCACCCCTCATACAAGGGCCTACGTGAGGACAAGCCTCGGCGGAGGTGGTGCGTGAGTGGTTGCAGCCGCCCCAAGCGAGCCTCGCCTCGCCTGCCGGTGAAGCTCGCGACATCCCAGACACAGGTCGCCGCACGCGCCACAAGGGAAGCGCCGCCTTGCCGCCGGTGAAGCTTTTGGCATCCCAGCGCTGATCGACTCGGCCACCGCGCGCACGGCGGCATGGAGATCGAGGTGGAGGGCCGCGCGTTGAAGCTCACAAACCTCGACAAGGTGATGTACCCGCGGGTCGGATTCACAAAGGGGGATCTGATCGGCTACTACGCGGCAATCGCGCCGTGCTGCTACCGCACCTGCACGACCGACCGCTCACGCTCAAGCGCTATCCCAACGGCGTCGAGGACAAGCACTTCTTTGAGAAGCAGTCGCCCCGGCACCGACCTGAGTGGGTGCAGACGACGATGGTCTGGAGCCAGCACAGCAAACGCGAGATCCACTACACCCTCTGCCAAGACCTGCCCACGCTTGTGTGGCTCGCCAATCTTGCTGATTTCGAGCTGCACCCCTCGCTCTCACGTGCACAGGACATTGAGCGTCCGGGGGCTCTGGCCTTCGACCTCGATCCCGGACCACCGGCGACGATCCTCGAGTGCTGCGTGGTTGCGCTCGAGCTGCGCGAGATGTTCGAGGAGCTCGGCCTGTCCTCGTTCACGAAGACTTCTGGATCGAAGGGTCTGCAAGTCTACGTTCCACTCAACGACGACGATGTGACTTACGAGCAGACCAAGCCCCTTGCCCATGCGGTGGCCGACCTCCTCGAGCGTCGCCATCCCGAGCTCGTCGATCTCGCGCATGATCAAGGCGCAACGACCGGGCAAGGTGCTGATCGACTGGAGCCAAAATGACCGACGCAAGACAACGGTGTCTGCCTACTCGTTGCGAGCCAAGGAGCGTCCTACCGTCTCCACACCGCTTGACTGGACCGAGGTCGAGATCTGCCGCGACCAGCGCGATCCGGCGCTGCTCGTCTTCGACGCCGAGCAGGTGCTGGCTCGCGTCGAGGAGCGGGGAGATCTGTTTACCGAGGTGGATTCACTGCACCAATCGCTCCCGGCGCTTGCGGAGTGAGAGCGATGGACATCGACGGCATCGACCGTACGAAGCGCCCTGCCGGGTGACCCAGCGATCACGATCGCTACCAGACCCGGGTAGCTCCGTTATGCCTCGCCTACGCCCCAGATTCTCAACCTTTCCAGACTGACCTAGACCCGACGGCCGGAGGTTCCGACCGCTACCAGCAACAGGCAGGCGGCGAGCAGCACGACTGGCGGTCCCGCGAGACCTGGCGAGGCGTACAAGAGCCACTACGACATGAACACGATCGAGAACCTCGCCATCGAGGAGAGCCCGCTCGGGCGCTCGTTCGCCGCGCGCCGACAGCATCTCTCCACAACCGGCAAGACGCTCGCCTACACAATCGTCCAGACCACCGAGCTGAGCGCAGGACGAGTGACGCGACAGATAAACGTGTTCGACCCCGACGCCTGATGTCAACAACGCGCCTTCGGCGGCGCAGGGCGACTAGAGGACGAAGGGAATGAGCATCTTCGTGCTGGTTCGGTACGCCGGATACGCCGTGGGGAATGTTGCGGTGAGGTTCTTCTCCTCCACGGATGCGCAGTAGTAGAAGTACCCACCCAAGATCGCGACGATGATCAGGCCGATCAGGTTGGTCACGAGCGCGGTCCCGAGCAGCTCCGGCCAGCAGTCCCGAGTAGATCGGGTGGCGGACGAATCGGTAGGGGCCGGAGGTAACGAGCTCCGGCTCGGCCTTCTGGGTCATCGGCATCCCCCAGTTGCGCCCAAGATGGACGCGAGCCCAGATCGCCAGCGCGATCCCGGAAGCGAACACGACTGCCCCGATCGCTCCGAGGACCGGGCTGTGGACGGCCAGGCTCCCGCCGCGGAAGACGCGGAGCGAGGAGGACGACCGACAGGGCGGTCAGGCCATTCAGGGGGATCCGACGCCTGCTGGCTCTGCCCTCCTTCACGCCAAAGGCGGACGCGAGCCAGTAGACCCAGAAGATGATCCAGGCGATGTCGATGGCGGTCTTGAGCGCGTGCATGTCGTTTGACGAGCGTGGGATGGTGGGGCGGTTTCCCACCAGCCTACGGCTCCAGCGACCCAGCAGTGATCTGGCCCGTTCGCCCGCCGATATATGTGAGCGGCACCATCGTATGTGAGCGGCACCATCGTATGTGAGCGGCACCATCGTATGTGAGCGGCACCATCGTATGTGAGCGGCACCATCGTATGTGAGCGGCACCATCGGCTCAAACCTGACCACGAGGTCCAAGTGTATTTCACCTTGGAAATTGCGGGGTCCAACTTTGTGTCAGATGGGAAGGTGGCCGAGCGGCAACAATTCGGACCGCATCGCTCGCCGGAGGTCTGCAGATTGCCCTCTTGACCTCGATGAGAGCATGTTCGATGCTTACTTTATTGTCCCAGGCCACGGCCGCTCGCGTCAACGCAGCGGTCCGTGCTGGAGACCCCCCTTCGTACTCACTAACCGAGACTCACTGCGCCTGTACGCAAGCGAGATCACCCTGCTTCGCACCAAGCGCGGGATCTGACCATGCCGCGCTGGCATTCCCGGACGATTCGATCGCACAACTGTCTTGTGTACTGGCGCCGGTTCGCGACAGATTGATTCCGACTACCGCGGCGAGTTTTACGCCTACTGAAGAACTTCGCCCACACCATTTCACGGGAGGCAGCTCAGACCGGCAAGTTAGGTTTCGTCGCCGATGAACGATGAAGAACTAGACGAGCTCACCTTCAGCTGGCTCCGAAACCGTCTCTAGCAGACGGCGCGCCACGAGCCCAGCGATGCAACTCAGAGCCCAACAGACCTAGCAAGCTCCTTCGACAAGCCAAAGACACGCGTAGAGGCACGCGTCCTCGTACTCGCCAGCGAAGGCAGGATCAAGGAGTCCGCCATCATGCCGGGCCGCTGGATGTTGCCAGAACTTTGACCGGCCGTGACACGAATCGACTAGCCTTCCTTAGTCAGTGCTGGGAAGGGTGGCAGAGCGGTTGAATGCACCGGTCTTGAAAACCGGCAGGCGGGCAACCCCCGTCTCGGGAGTTCGAATCTCCCCCCTTCCGTTTGTTTCGCCAACCCTCAAACGGTGTTTTGCCTGGACTGGCTAGTAGTGGCGCGAGTACCGAGAATCTGGCTCACCGTGCGGAAGTGCTCTGGTCTTTGAAAATCGGATGTCCATAAATCGCGTCTCGAAGGCCGTCCTGCCCCTTTTGGCTTTGTTGAGCGGTTTTCGGCGTGGTTAGGCGGGATTCTCGCGGTCGCCCACGACGTGGGCCGAGCTCTGCGGGACCACTCGAAACCGCCTGAAACCGCACGAACCGCGATTGAAACTGGTGCGAATTTGGCTCGAGGAGGGCGGTTGTGGTTGAGGGTTTCATTGGGGCGTCGGATGGGGTCCTCGTCACACCGCGGAGATCGCATGCCTTCGTAGGGAGGCGTATCGAGCATCAGGTCTCCATTGCCAGCCGCTCGTGGACAGAGCGCACCGCGGACGATCCCTCGCCCACGGCGGCTGCGACTCGCTTCATCGAGCCGTGCCGGACGTCGCCGGCGGCGAATACCCCGAGCCTGGATGTCTCGAACGGAAGCACTCTCGCTGTCTCAGCACTGAGCGGGCCGGCCAGCTGGCGATCGGTGAGGATGAACCCGTCGCTGTCGAGCAGCACACTGTCACCCAGCCACGCCGTCGCCGGGCGGGCGCCAATGAAGCAGAACAGACCTGCGCACGCGATCTCGTGCTCACGGCCAGTCTGTTTGTGCGCGAGCGTTGCCCCTTCGAGATGGTCCCGGCCGGTGAGTGCCTGAACCTCAACGCCGGTCATGAGATCGATTTTCGGGTCGGCCTCAATCCGCTCGATCAGATATTGCGACATGCTTTGGGTGAGATCCTGCCGTCGGATCGCGATCGTGACACTGCAGTTGTTCTGGGCTAGGTAGATCGCAGCCTGACCTGCGGAGTTTCCGCCCCCGATGACCAATACGGACGTTCCGCCGCAGACACGCGCCTCGAGGTCTGTCGCGGCGTAGTACACACCGGCGCCCTCGAAGCGTTCGAGATCCTGGACGTCAAGTCGCTGATAGCGCGCCCCGGAGGCGACGATCACCGCACGTGTCGGAACCTCGCTGCCGTCGCGCAACACGACGACATGGAAGCCCGCCTCGGATCGCAGTCCGGTCACCTCACACGGGGAATTCAAACGAGCTCCGAGTCGCATCGCTTGCACGGCGGTCCTGCCGGTGAGGTCCTCCCCGGAGATGCCATTCGGGAATCCCGCGTAGTTCTCGATCCGTGAGCTGGCACCAGCTTGCCCACCTATGGCCACCGCGTCCAGGGAGACGGTGCGCAGACCCTCTGAGGCACCGTAGACGGCGGCGGCGAGGCCCGCGGGGCCGCTGCCGATGACCACCAGATCGAAGATGTAGCCCGGTGTCGGCTGGAAGGTCAAGCCGAGGTGCTCCGCGAAGGTTGCGGGCGAGGGATGGCGCAGAGTCTCGGTAGCGGTGATCACAGCCGGGACGTCCTGCGCTTGCAAACCCATCGGCGCGAGGAAAGAGTCGAGGTCCTCGGCGTCCTCGACATCGATCCAGGTGTGCACTAGATGCGAGTGTTCGGCGAATGAGCGCAGGCTCATCGCCTCGGGGGAGTAGCGCGAGCCGATGATCCGGATCGCCTGCGCCCCATCTCCGGATCGCAGGGACTGACGGCGCGCGAGCAGCGCGTTGAAGATGGTTTCAGAGAGTGCCGGGCGGACGCTCATGAGCCGGCGGAGTTCGGCCTGGACAATCACCAACACTCGCCCTGGCCGGGAGACGCGACCGGTCAAAAAGCGCCGCTGGCCGGTCAGCAGCGTCAGCTCGCCGATGAAGCTGCTCGGCCCGAACTCGGCAACGACGACCTCATCCGCGCCGGTTGGCCGAACGACTTGCACTTCGCCCTCCAGGACGACGAACAGATCGTAAGACGCGTCCCCGGCTTGGAAAAGCAGGTCTCCAGCCCGAGTAGCTCTCTCGGTGCCGAACGTGGCCATGTCCGCGAGCTCGGACGCGCTCAGCAGAGGCGACGCGACGGAATCCCCAGAGCTGCTCGCGCTCATCGTCGCAACTCGTGCGGCAGCTCGTGGTGCCGGTCAGACCCCATGCGACCTTCGAAGATATCTCACGTGTTGCCTCAAGCCCGAAGACGCGGGTGTCACGTCGGCGGCCTAGGAACTACGCCTAGCCGCCGACGGGCAGACAAACCCCGAGATCGGCGCCCAGCTCTTCCTCAGTCCGCGCACAGTCGAGTGGCACCTGAGCAAGGTGTTCGGCAAGCTCGGGATCAGCTCCCGCAAGGAGCTCCGCTCGGCGCTCTACGACATCGGCGCAAACGTCGTTAGAGAGTGACCGCGTTGGTGGCGGGTTGACTGGGGTTTGCGGACTGAGCGTCGCTGATCAGTGTGGCTATGACCTCGTGTACCTCCTGCTCGAGGTTGGGCTCATTCAGGCGGCCGTTCTCGTCGAAGCGCTCGCCGGCGTGGCCGACGGCGACCTCGCCTTCGGTTACCCGTGCGCCGATCGCGCCGAGCACCTTGCGCAGCTCGGCTTGCGCCCAGACGGCGCCGAACATGCCGGAGCTCGCGCCGATCACCGCGACCGGCTTGTAGCGCAGGGGGTTGGTAGCCAACGGGCGCGAAAGCCAGTCGAGCGCGTTCTTCAGCGCGCCCGGGATCGAGGAGTTGTACTCGGGGGTGACGAAGAACACGGCGTCGGCGTCCCGGACCGCCTCGCGGATTCGCGAGACGGCCTCGGGAGCGTCCTCGGTGTCGTCGTCCTCGTCGTAGGGCGGGATGTCGCGCAGTCCGTGGTAGATCTCAAACTCCGCGCCCTCGGCCTCGAATAGGCCGCCAACGTGGCGCAAGAGCGCCGTGTTGTGGGAGTCGCGGCGCAGGCTGCCGCTGATACCGAGGACCCGCATCGCTCTACGCCTGCTTTGACAGCTGCAGCTCAGCGATGATCTTCACCTCGTTGGAGAGGGCCGGCTCGCCGCTCGGCAGCGGGTTGTTCCAGCTGATGCCGAACGTGTCGCGGTCGACCACGGTCTGGAGCGCCAGCCCGAAGCGCTCGCCACCGTAGGGGTCGGCGATCGGATCTGAGATCTCGCCAGTGATCTCGGCGGTCTCGATGTGGCCCTTGATCGTGATCTCGCCGTCGATCGTGACGCGATCGCCATCGCGGTTGATCGCCTTGGATCTGAAAGTCAGTTCAGGGTGCGCCTGAGCATCGAAGAAGTCCGGGCTTTGCAGGTGTGCCGCGAGGTTCTCGTCCTTGACCTGGACGGAGTCGACCTTCGCGGAACCGTTCAGCCCGCCATCAGCAACCACGGCGTCGAAGTCGCTGAACGTTCCGTGGAAGGTGCCCGCCATGTAGTCGACCGCGAACCCAATGCTCGAATGGACCTTGTCGACCTGCCATGTGCCGGCAGGTAGTACCTGAGTTTCAACGGTGCTCATTGCTGCCTCCTTTGGATGGTGAATTGGGAATTGACGGCGATGGGGAAGTCGTCGGACGCGCTCACAGAACGTCTGCTCCGCGGTGCACTGGGCATTTGTTCCTCCTTCGGATCGATGCGTAGAGCGTTGTGGCGGACGAGGCGCCAGCTACGAGTGAGCTGACCGAGCGCGTATACAAGACAAATCAAACATTTGCTTGAATTTATACCAGCTTCCGCAGGTTTGTCAAGCGATTGCTTGAAAAGTTTGTCGGTGCAGGCTCAGGGCATGCCTGCGCCCGCTCGGGGGCAGAGACAGACGTGACTATTCCCGCGACGGCGGGCCGTGCGAGCCTGGCTTTATGCGTCAGACGGAGCTGTGGCCGCGGAAGGTTCCGGCGAGAGCTGGAATCAGCAGTTCTTCGATCTGCTTCCTTGATCTCTTGCTCAGCTCGGTGCCCAGGGGTGCAAGGATCAGCCAGTTGATGAGGCCGGCCGCGCAACGCGTGCGGAAGATCAGCTCTCGATCCTTGACGCCGGGAACGTTTGCCTTTAGAACGCGGAGCACGTCCGCTCGAACGAGATCGAAGCTCGCATCGAATCGGTGCCATCCCTCGGGGGGGTCGATCCCGCCCCGCGCCACGATCCGCATTACGGCGAGATCCCGACCCCCCACGACCATCGCGTTGATCATCGGGCGAGCGAATGCCACCGCCAATGCCTCGAGCGTGGACTCCGGGCCGAGCGTGCCCACCGCCTCCTGCTGAGAGTCCAGGTAGCGCTCCAGCGCCTGCTCGACTGCCGCGCCACACAGCGCCTTCAACGAGCCGAAGTGATAGCTCACCGCTGCGACGTTCGCGTCCGCGGCACTCGTGATATCGCGGAGGCTCACGCCCTCCTCGCCGCGTTCGGCGAGGAGGTCCAATGCGGCGTCCATCAGCCGCTCCCGCGTCCGCAGACCCGCCTCACGGCGTTGATCCACCTTTGCCGAAGCCATCACATCTATTCAATCAGATGCTTGAAAAAAGATCAAGCAACGGCGACGATGGCGCACGGTGTCCCCCGATACAGCTGACGAGGGTGGCGATGATGGGTTGGGCGACGTTCCCGTCGCTTTTGCGCGCGACGGTTGTAGTCGGCGAAGTATTCGTCTGGGTCCAGCAGATCCAGATCAGATGCCATCCCTGAAAGGTTCGATCAAGTGCTTGCGGCTCCTACCGTCCCGGCTAGTAGCCGGGCTTCGAGTGTGCGCCCTGCTCAGAAGATGCCTGGCGTGCTCGCCATGCCGACCAGCTGCGGCCGAACGCATAGGAGACGGCGCTACCGGTGCCGACGAAGAACCCGACCGGATAGTTGGTTTCATAGGACGCGGCGATCGCGACCCACACGATGAGCAGCGCGAAGACGACTGAGAGCGCCATCGCTATGAGGGGACGGTCGGTAAATGATCGGGCGGCGGCGGGTGCGCCGATCATCAGGCTGAAGATCAAGAGCGTCCCGACGACGGGCACTGTCATTGCGGTCGCAAGCGCCAGGACCACGAGGAACGACATCTCCATGCGGAAGCGGCTCACGCCGTGGGCCTCTGCGACCTCGGGCAGGACCGAGGAGAGCATAAGCGGCCGGTAGAGGACGGTGATTGTGAGCGATGCAGAGAAGACCGAGGATCGCGGTCGGGGCGATGTCGTTGCTCGAGATCCCGAGAACCTCCCCGAACAGCAGCGAGTAGACGGCCGGGTGCGTACTCTTCGCTAAAGCTGAGGAACAGCGCGCCGAGGCCGAGCATCATCACGAGCGCCAAGGCGGTCGCGACGTCGTGACGGCCCCTGCGGCCGAGCAGCCCGATTCCAAGCGCACCGGCGAGCGAGAACACGCCGAGCCCGAGCAGGGTGCTGACCCCGATCAGGCTTGCGCCGGCGGCGCCGGCGAAGGACCCGTTGGGGATCGCGTGCGCCGCGAACGCCGAGCCGCGCAGGACCGTGAAGAAACCGACGACACCCGCGACGACCGCGACGATGCTCGCGACCGTCCAGGCATTGACCATGAAACCCGAGAACACGACTGCTACCGGCTCTCCGAGTACGGCGCGCAAGAGCGCGGCCGGCATGGCGAGGATCGCGCTGGCGGCGTGCCCGCGGCGTCGCTCGGGCAGCCCGGAGAGCAGGTAGAGGATGAAGACGATGGTCACGACGAAGAAGCTGACCGGCCATCCATGCCCGGCGGGTGGCCATTCGTAGCTGTCGTAGGCGAGCACGATCCCGAGCCACATCGCGCGCGATCCCGATGCCAGCGGCGGTGAGCATCGCTATCAGCGGGCGCTTGGTCAGGCGCAGCGCGCTCGCGGCTGGGCCGACGAGCAGCGCGGTGCCAAGGATCGAGCCGATCGTGATCGCCGCGAGCGCGGCGCGAGCGCGAGCGCAAGCAGGTACAGCGGCCCCGACGAGCCGCACGGGGATTCCGCGTGCGGCTGCCATCTCGGGGCTGACTGTGCTGAGCAGCAGCGGACGGTAGAGCAGCGAGTATCAAGCCGCGAGCACGAGCAGACTGAGCAGCAGCGATCAGCGGGACGGTCGAGCTCGCGATCGCGAACGCCGAGCCGAACAGGATCGTGACGGTCGCGCCGGTGGTGCTCTGCTCGGTGGTGGTCGAGGTAGAGGAACAGCGCGGCGAGTCCGATCGCGGCGCCGAGCACGATCCCCGTGGCGAGGTCCCGTCCGCGCGTGCGCTGGATGCCGATCGCTCCATCGCCGCGGCCGCCAGAAGGTTGCCGATCACAGAATCCCCACAGCGGGCCGACCCCGACCAGGAACGCTCCTGAGCCGCCCGTGGTGCCGATGTCACCGAATGCCTCCCCCGCGAAGGATTGCCCCCGCATGACGGTGAACACCCCGACCGTCGCCGGTCACGATCGCGACGAGCGTCCCCACGCCGAGCGCGATGTGGACCGCTTCGCTCTGGAAGAAGCCCGGCGCGAAGACCGGGGCTGAGAAGGTGGCTCACGAGGCGATCTCCGTCTCCGGGAAGGCGACCTCGTGCCCGGCGAGATCGGTGTCCTCGCCGGCGCCGGCGACGATCAGCACGCGCCCGTGGACGTTCAGGACATCGACGTGGTGGCCGTAGAGCTTGCTGAGCACGTCGGCGCGGACGACCTCATCGGTGCTGCCGCTGACCGCGCGGCCCGAGGCGAGGTAGACGATGCGGTCCATGACCCCGAGCAGCGGGTTTATCTCGTGCGCCGAGATCAGCACCGCGATCTGCTGCTCGCGCGCGATCCTTGCGAGCAGCGCGACGACCTCGTGTGCGCTGCGCAAATCCAGGTTCGCCAGCGGCTCGTCCAGCAGCAGCAGTCGGGGACGTGCGATCAGCGCGTGGGCGATCAGGATGCGCTGCTGCTCGCCGCCGGAGAGCCGTCCGACGCGGGTATCGGCGAACCGTGCCGCGTCGACCGCCTCGAGCATCTCCTCGACCAGCGCGCGGCGAGCGCGCGGAGGGGCGCGGCACCCCAAGCGCTGCGCGTCGAGGCCGAGCCCCACGAGATCGCGCGCGCGCAGCGGCAGGTCCGGGTCGAGCAGGAACTTCTGCGGGACGAAACCGATCAGCTTGCGTTGCGCGTGCGCGGGGCGACCCGCCGAAGAGGACCTCGCCCGCGCTGGCGGCCTGCAGCCCGAGGATCACGCGGAACAGCGTCGTCTTTCCCGCCCCGTTTGATCCGATCAGCCCGGTGAACTCGCCGGGCGCGATCGTGAAGCTCACCCGATCGAGGATCTTGCGGCCCGACGAGCCGCACGTCCACGCCCCGCACCTCGAGGATGTTCTCGCTCACCGGATGCGCCGGCCGAGTTCACAGTTTTTCGGTCGAGGCGTGTTCAGAGACCGCCTTTTCCAGAGCCTTGACCTCGGCGAGCATCCACGACTGGTAGTCATAGCCGGGGGTCGGCATCGTCTCGTACACGCCGACCACGGGAATCCCGGCGCGCTTGGCGGCCTTCACGAACGATTCGGTGAGCGAGTCTGTGACCTGCTGGTTGTGGACGAATACCTTGACCTTGTGCCCGGAGAACAGGCCGTTCTGGAGGCTCACGTTCTGGGGCGCGGGGTCGGTGCCGTTCATGATGTCCGCCTGCATGCTGAACGGCGTCAGGTTCTCGATCCCGGCCGCTTCGAGCATGTAGTCCGCGACCGGCTCGGTCGTCGCGACCGTCGTGCCCGGATAGCGCTTGTTGAACTCCGCCAGCGCCTGCAGCCACGGCTGCAGCGACGCTTCGAACGCCGTGTCGTTGGCCTGGAAGTACGCCGCGTGCGCGGGCTGAAGCGCTGAGAGGTCGCTGACGATCGCCTTCGCGACCAGCCGGCATCGTTGTCGGCTTGTACCAGAGGTGCGGGTTGGGGGTCGATTCCGGCAGACCGAGCAGCTTCTGGACGTTGATGACCTTCCGCGAGAGTCGGGCGAGGCCGACTCGATCTTTCCCATGAAGGTGTCATAGCCCACCCCGTTTTCGATCAGCAGTCTCGCACGCGCTGACGGCCTGGGCGATGCTCGGACTCGCCTCGTAGGTGTGAGGGTCGGTGTTCGGGTTGCTCTCGATCGCGGTGACCTTCACGTACTTGCCGCCGATCTGTTCAATCACGTTCGCGTACTCGTTCTCAGCCGCAACCGCCGCTATCGGGGCGGTCGAGCTACCGCTGCTCGAGGACGCTGAGACAGCCGAGCTTGATCCGATCGGAGATGCTGCCACAACCTGCCGCGAGGAGCGCGAGCAAAACGCTCGCCGCCAGCATGGCCAAGAGGGTGCGTCGGCGCTGGGCGCGCCGTCGGGCGATTTTCATGAGCAACCTCAATCCGATGGTGGAAAGCAAGGTGGCGGCGCCTCATCCGGGCCGCGCGGCAAACCATAACATAGTATTGAGTCTGATTCTTATTATTGCCTGGAAGGCGGCTAGCCCTGGCAGGCTGAGCAGTCGCCGCGAAGAATGACCTCGTGCTCGTGCGTGTCAAACCCCAGGCGACGGGAAAGCCTGTCGATCGAGCGCTCCAAGTCACCATCGTCAAACGGCACAAGGCGCCCGCAGGAGTCACACAGCAGGTGATGATGGTGCGCACCGGCGGGATCGATCAGCTCGTAGCGCGTCATGTTCTCCCCCAGCTCCAGACGCGCCACCAGCCCGCGGTCCTGAAGCAAATCGAGGATGCGATAGATGCTCGCCCTCGCCACGCTGCGCTTACTCGCCCGCAGCTGATCTTCGATCTCGATGGCACTGAGTGCGCAGGCCTGTTCCGCCAACAGGTCGATGATCGCGTTACGCGCCCCACCCTTGCGATGCCCAGCCTGGTCGAGAACCGCACGAGCGTGCTCGGCCCACTCCGTTGTGCTTGTCGTTGCCACTGACTTCCCGATTCTAGCCGCCCAAGAGGCGATAGTAAGACTGCTTCTCGCCCTGGCTTGACCGTTTGGACAGCGTCTAAATTTGGCGCTTCAACTGCGATGACTGCGCCTGTGCAGAGCGTCTATGGTTCGTGCTGCTGTCCGTGATGTCATTCCCGAGATGCCCCTGGCAGAAGCCCACCTTTCCTTGAAAGGATGTCGGCATTAGCCGGCAATCAGGCGCCGAAGCAGAGATAGCCTGGGCCGCTTGCCCGTATCCATGATCGCCGCGGCCGAGCGGTCGGTTGCCGTCCGAAGCGGTGGCGATGCCACGTCTCGCTCTCGGCGGGGAGGGCCGTACTTGTTGTGGTGCAATTGGTGGCATGCATGGCACAGGACCACCAGGTCGCCCGCGAGCTCCGCGCCCCGATGCTCATGGGTGCGATGGTGCACCTCGAGCTCTTGGGTGTGACTCGCGTTCAGTGAACAGGAATAGCCGGCCCGCAGTAGCGCGGCTGCCCGAGTCCGTCTCCACTCTGGTGTCCTCAGATAGAGCTGATATGGCATCGCGCAAAGCTCGGCGAGCCGCTCGGCGTCAACCGGCTCCCCCACCGCGGTTGCGGTCGCGGCAAGCGCGGTGCTCGTCAACTTCCAGGTGCTCCACTTCGGATTCTCAACAAGGCCGTCGCGCTTGAGGTTGGTTAGCGACCATGACAGCTGGTGATCGACGGCATCTCGGTATTTCTCGGCTGCACCCTAGGGTGGCGGTGCCGCCAGCTCGCGTGAGGAGAAGTCACCGTGAGCAAGAGCCCACTCGCGAATAGTCTTCCGTCGAGCTTCGCCTCCAAGTGCGCGCAAGGCTTCAAGCGTTGCCGCGCGAGCCTTCTCGCGGAGCTTGCGCCGCTCCGCGCGGTTGAGAGTTGTGGTCATAACGGTCTACTCGGCCACTCGGCTCTCACTCTTGAATCTCGGGACTTTGCTGATCAATGGGATAATAATTGTGCTGCCCTCTTACCGATCAACCTTGGCGCTGTCTTCGATCGACCTTGGCGCCCTCTTCTCGATCGACTGTGGCGCCCTTCCTCGATCAACCTTGCCGCGCCCTTCCCGATCGACTGTGGCGCCTTGCCCTCCTCAGGGCTGCCTACGCCGGCCTTGGATGGGAGACTTAGCTGATGGCGCCCGAAACCCTCAACTATGTGGTTGCCGACCGCATCGCGCGGATCACCCTGAACCGCCCCGAGCGCGGCAACGGCATCACGCTCTGCTCGCCAGAGCTCGAGCGCTGCGTGGAGCGGCCGACCTCGACCCGGCCGTGCACGTGATGCTGCTCGCGGGCAACGGCAAGGGCTTCTGCGGCGGCTACGACCTCGTCGAGAGCGCCGAGGGTCAGGGGCAGGCTTGGGCGAGGGCGGCCCCGACCTCCGCCGGCTCGCCGCTCGATCCCGGCGGTGATGGCCGCCAACCACGATCCCGCGGGCACGTGGGACCCGATGGTCGACTACGCGATGATGAGCCGCAACGTGCGCGCGCTTCATGTCGCTGTTTCACTGCGGCAAGCCGGTGGTCTGCAAGGTGCACGGCTTCTGCGTCGCCGGCGGCACCGACATGGCGCTGTGCTCGGACCTGCTCGTGATCGCCGACGACGCCAAGATCGGCTACCCGCCGGCGCGCGTGTGGGGCTCGCCCACCACCGCGATGTGGGCCCACCGCCTCGGCGCCCAGCGCGCCAAGCGGCTGCTGTTCACCGGCGACTGCCTCTCGGGCACGGAGGCGCTGGAGTGGGGGCTCGCGATCGAGGCGCCCGCGCCCGAGCAGCTCGACGAGCGCACCGAGATCCTGCTCGAGCGGATCGCGCGCATGCCGATCAACCAGCTGCGCATGATGAAGCTGCTCGTCAACCAGACCCTCTACGCCCAGGGCCTGCACGCCACCCAGGTGCTCGGCACCGTGTTCGACGGCATCGCCCGCCACACCACCGAGGGCTACGCCTTCCAGCAGCGCGCCGCGCAGGCCGGCTTCCGCGAGGCGGTGCGCGAGCGCGACGAGCCGTTCGGCGACCACGGCGCCTCGACGTTCAAGGGGTGGGCAAGCCGTCATACCGCGGGTAGCAAGCCGTCACATGGCGGGTAGCAAGCCGTCACATGGCGGGTAGCAAGCCGTCATACGGCGCCAAGCGGTTGGACAGGCTGGAGTTGAATCTTCTAACTTTTTGTCTAAATTGGACCAGTGGTTTTCCGCTAAATCCGAAGATTCTGCGCTAAGCTAACTGCCCTTAGTCAGGTCAGGGGATCCCTAGAAATACATAGGGATGTGAGCAGTGGCCAGCTGTGGGACATTGCGCAGACCGCCGAAAAGGCCGTTCGATAGCAAGATGTCGCGACTGCCGTCCGTGCAGGAGGCTTGCTAGTGGACCGCACGGCACGAGGCGTGCTTGATATCGCTCGCAGTGTGCTCGCCGAGCTCGACCTCGAGGTGGTGCTCAATCGGGTGCTCGAGTCCGCCCGCGAGCTGACGGGAGCCCGCTATGCGGCGCTCGGCGTGCTGGGCAGTCGCGCACCGAACTCGACGCGCTTCCTGACGATTGGGATCGACGAGCTGCGAACGCGAGAGATCGGGGCGCTGCCACGGGGCCGTGGCGTGCTGGGCGAGCTGATCGCCCACCCGACCGCGTTGCGACTGACCGACATCAGCGAACACCCACGCTCCTACGGCTTCCCTCACGGCCATCCACCAATGCGAAGCTTCCTCGGAGTGCCGGTCATGATCGGTGGCACGCCGTTCGGCAACCTGTACCTCACCGAGAAGCAAGAGGGCGAACAGTTCAGCGAGGCCGACGAGGAAGCCGTCGACGATGCTCTCAGAGCTCGCGGGATTCGCGATCGACCATGCGCGCCGCTATACCGGCGCCAGGGAGCACCGCGACGAGCTGCAGCGAACCGTCGCGGCACTCAACGCGACCACACAGATCTCGCGGGCGGTCGGTGCGGAGACCGATCTCGACGTGATCCTCGAGCTCGTCGCCAAGCGCGGACGCGCGCTCGTCGACGCGCGCTTGCTGGTGATCGAGCTCGTACAGCATGGCCGGCTGATGGTTCTGCGGGCGCCGGGGAGCTGCCCGACGGGCTGCTCGGGCAGCAAGTGCCGCTTGGCGACTCGGCCGCAAGCGCCGCGTTGCGTACGCGTCAGGCTCAGCGCTTGCAGGAACAGCTCACCCGCGCGCGCTTCGACGAACACGGCCTAGGCACGCTCGGCGTGAAGGCGCACGGAGGGCTGCTCGTGCCGCTGGTCTTCCAGCAACCACGCCTATGGCGTGCTCGTGGCAGATCGACCGCCTACAGGAGGGTCCGGAGTTCACGCGCGGACGACGAGCGCCTGCTGGAAGCGTTCGCGGCGAGCGCCGCCACGGCGGTGGCGACCGCCCAGTCGGTGGCCTCCGAGCGCCGCCGCCAGCGCCTTGCTGCGGCCGAGGGCGAACGCCAGCGCTGGGCGCGCGAGCTGCACGACGACACGCTGCAGAGCCTGAGCGCGCTGCGCGTGGGACTTTCGACGGCCAAGCGCTCGGGCAGGCCGGAGGCGCTCGAGCAGGCCGTGACCAACGCGATCGATCACCTGGAGGAAGGGATCACGAATCTGCGCGCGCTGATCACCGATCTGCGCCCCGCCTCACTCGACGAGCTCGGCGCCGCGGCCGCGATCCAGGCACTCGCCGAACGAGCGGAGCGCACGGCATCGACGTGGACATGAACATCGAGCTGGCTACGAACGGAGGGGAAGGCGCGCCACAGCCCCGGAGATCGAGACTGCGATGTATCGGATCGTGCAGGAGGCGCTCACGAACGCGCCAAGCACGGGGAAGCAAAGCGCGCCGTCGTCGAAGTGCAGGAGGACGAAAGCGACATCACGCGTGAGCGTGCGCGACGACGGCGACGGCTTTGACTCCGAGCGGCGAGACGAACGGCTTCGGGTTGCTCGGAATGCACGAGCGCGTGCAACTGCTCGGCGGGCACGCTGCGGATCGCCTCCGCGCCCGGATGTGGCACGACGATCGAGGCGAACTTCCCGAGCCAGCGCCTACCGCGGCAAAACTCGGGCGCGGTCGCCGCCATCCGGAGTACAGGGCCACATCTGCCGGCGGCGGCGCGGCGTCACTTCACTCCGTGACTTCCTGACGGGCCGCAACGTGCGCCGCTCCCGACCCGCGGCCCATCGCGCTGCCCAGGAAGTCCAATGCGGCCCCAGGGCCGGCAGGTCGCGTCCACGGCGAGGCGAGCTCAGCCGAAGAACACCTCGGCGGTGCTCGAACAGCGCGCGGGTCGAGCAGCTTCGGCTCGGCGAGCGCATCTGCCAAGCGCCACCTCGACGATGTTGGCGCCCTGCAGCGCCACCATCGCGCCGAAGCGCCCGCCGCGGCGGCGTCCATCGCGGCGACGCCGAAGCGCGTCGCGAGCACGCGGTCGTAGGCCGTGGGCGTGCCTCCGCGCTGCACGTGCCCGAGGATCGTGGCGCGCGTCTCATAGCCGGTGCGCGCCTCGATCTCGCGTGCCAGCTCCGCGCCGATGCCGCCGAGGCGCGCGTGGCCGAACTCGTCCGTGGGCTGGCGTCGTCGAGGAGCGCCATGGCGGTCCCCTCGCGTGGTGTGGCGCCCTCGGAGACGACCACGATCGAGAAGGTCACACCGCGCGTCGTGGCGGCGGCGCAGACGCTCGCACAGCTCCGTCGATGTCGAACGGGCGCTCGGGCACCAGGATCGCGTCGGCGCCGCCCGCGATGCCCGGCGTAGGTGGCGATCCAGCCGGCGTGGCGACCCATCACCTCGACGACCATCACGCGGTCGTGCGACTCGGCGGTGGTGTGCAGGCGGTCGATCGCGTCGGTGGCGATCTGCACGGCGGTGTGGAAGCCGAACGTGAAGTCGGTCGCGCCGATGTCGTTGTCGATCGTCTTCGGCACCCCCACCACCGGCAGTCCCTCCCGGTGCAAGCGCAGCGCCACGCCGAGCGTGTCCTCGCCGCCGATCGGGATCAGCGCGTCCAGGCGCTCGCGCTCGAAGGTCTCCCGATCCGCTGCTAGCGCACGCCGCGCGACCGCGAAGGGATTGGTGCGCGAGGTGCCGAGGATCGTGCCGCCGCGCGGCAAGGATGCCCGGCCGTGCTCTCGCGCGTCGAGCTCGATCGCGTCGTCGCGCCAGCACGCCCGCCCAGCCGTAGCGAAAGCCGAAGAAGCTGTGCTCGCCGACGCCCACGCCGCGGCGCACGATCGCGCGGATCACCGCGTTCAGGCCAGGACAGTCTCCGCCGCCGGTGAGAATCCCTATGCGCAACACTGTCATCCTCGCCACTCTGAAAGCCCATGATCGCTACAGTCGAGCAGCGACTCGCAGAGCGACTCAGTGCTTTGCCACGACCAAACATAGGAATTTGCCCGGCGATAGGGATTTTGCCTAGTGCTTGGCCCATTAGCGTCTCGCTAGTGTTAATCCTGCTTCATTCTTGCGCCTTGCCTCGGTGCCAGACGCCGAACCGGATTCCGCTGCGCACGGGCGCGATCAGGATCATACTTGGCCGACGACCACGCGGCGATGCGCCGAGCCTGCGCTGTTGCTCGACGGCGAAGCGGACATCGATGGTGGTCGCCGAGACAGACAGCCTGCCTGAGGCGCATCGGCCACATGCACGCGGGCAATCCCGACGTGCTCGTACTGGACCTCGGCATGTCCGCCGCGGGCTGGTATCGAGGCGCTCGCGGGTTGAGGGCGAGGCGCGCAACGACGACGCATCGTGGTGCTCACGATGAACGACGATCCCGGCTTCGCAAAGCGCGTGCTCGACAACGGCGCTACGGGGCTCGTGCTCAAGGAGATGGCCGACTCCGACCTACCAACGGCCGTTCGCGAAGCCTCGCGTGGCAGGCGCTACGTGAGCCCGCCACCGCGGCAAAGCTCAGCGGCGGCAAACGATCGACACGACAGGTTGACACCGCGCGAGCGTGAGGTCTTGCGCCTGATCGCGCTGGGCCACACGAGCGTGGAGATCGCCCGAGAAGCTGGGGCTTTCACCGCGCACGATCGAGACCCACCGTGCCCGCATCCACCGCAAGCTGGGGCTCATACGCGCGCGGAACTCGTGCGCTACGCCCTGCGCCAAGACATGCTGCAGCTATGAGTGAGCTCATGGGCAGACCATGGGCCGACACCGAGCGGCCAAGAGTGCGCACCCCCGCAAGTTCGACCGCAATCGGAGGCCGACTGCCACGGGCCGTCACCGAGCCCAACGCCGCGAGTAGATCGGGCGCCTATCCGGAAGCAAACCTCACGGCCGGGGAGACAGAGCGTTTCCTGTGCGAGGAGTGCGGCGATGTGATCGGCGTGTATGAGCCGCTTGTCGTGCACGACGGGCAGGACGCGCGCACGACCTCGCGCGCGGCTGAGCCTCATTTGCTGGTCGACCAGGGCACCTACCATCACCGGGAGTCCCACGTGCGGCAACTCTCACTCCCCCGAGATGAGCTTTGCCGCGCGCTTGATGCGCGGCCCAAGGCTCTTGACGAGCTTGTCCACGGTGTAGGCGGAGGAGGGGACTGTTATGTCGATCGCCAGGGGATGCTCATCGTGCGGACGGGGCACGAGCGTCGCGATCGAGCGTGCGCCAGCGACCATCTCTTCGTCGCTGACCACCACTCCTCGCGCGCTGATGCGCTCGAGCTCCGCCGCCAGCTCCCTGGACCTGACGGTCGTCTTGGGAGCCGTCGCGTGAGCTTGACATTCGCGAGCAGCTCGCGGCGCTTGGCATCTGAGAGGCTCGCGAGCAGGACCTTGCCGAGCGCGGAGCAGTATGCGGGAATGGCGGCGCCAACCCTGAGATCACCATCGATCTCATACTGGCCGGGACGGTGGCCGAGCAGACGGTACACATAGATGACGCGGGCTCCGGCGAGCACCCCCATGCTGATCGTGTGGCCGGTCTCCTCACGCAGCTCTTCGAGCACCGCGCGAGCGGAGACCTGTCGACGGATCGCGGCAATCACAACGTTCCCCGGCCCAGCGGCTCGGCCCGCGAGACCATAGCTTGCGCGTGGAGTCCTGCTCGAGATAGCCGAGCGCGACGAGCGTCATCGCGTAACGGTGGGTGGTGGAGCGACTGATGCCGACGATTTCAGAGATGTCGGCAATCCCAAGCGTCTGATGCTCGCTCGAGAACGACTCGAGAATCGCGACACCGTATTCCAATGAGCGCGACAGGTGCGGCTCAGGCTTGGGCCTTATTCGTGGCGTGCGTGGACTGTCGGCGGCGCCCTGAGTGCGAGCCTTGCTCGCACGCCTCCTGCCGGTGCTCCGCTTGGGATCGTCGTCCTTTTGAGGCTTGCCCTTGTCATCCTTGTACATCGCGATTTCACCTCATAGCTCGAGCCACGTCACCGTCTCTTCCTGCGCCCGCGGGGGGCACACTCGGACACGAGATTTGGCCCATAAATGGAGAGTACAATCGTCTGTTGGTAAAAAACCTACAACATCGAGCGGTTGGAACTTTCCGCGAGGCGATCGGCAGGTGCGCGCGCGGGCACCCAGGGCAGCCACAGGCCCTGGCTGCACCAAGTGCCTAGCTCGATCTCAAGCAGGCGAGACGCGCGCGACGATTGCGCCGACGAGCTCGGCGAAGCTCATCCCGGCGGCCTCGGCGGCGGCGGTGGTGATGCCGGTCTCGGTGAGGCCGGGGATCGTGTTGATCTCGAGCACCTGCGGCTGTCTCGTGCTCGTCGAGGATGAGATCGACGCGCGCGAAGTCGCGGCAGCCCATCAGCGTGTAGCTCTGCAGCGCCACCGCCTCGACCCGCGCGCGCGCCTGGTCAGAAAGCTCGGCCGGGACCTCCATGCGCAGCTGGCCGATCGTGTAGTGGGCTTCGTAGCTGTAGAAGCTCTCGGGCGTGAACAGCTCGACGATCGGCAGCGCACGCGGGTCCTCCTAGCGCCGGGATGGGTGGACCGCGTAGGCCCCAGCACCGTCACCGCGAGCTCGCGTCCCGACGATGCGCTCCTCGACGAGCACGCGGTCGCCATAGCCGAAGGCGCCAAGGATCGCGCTCGGGAGCTGCTCGGCGCTCGTGACGAACTTGATGCCGATCGCCGAGCCCTGGGCGACGGGCTTGACGACGGCGGGCAGGCCGCAGCTCTTCGAGCAGCCTCGGGAAAGGTGCGCGCGCCGCCCAGCTCGCGGAAGGCGGTCTCGTTGAAGCTGTGGAAGGCGGGCGTGGGGATGCCGTGCAGGCGGAGCATGCGCTTGAACAGCATCTTGTCCATGCAGAGAGCGCTCGCGAGCGGATCCGAGCCCGTGTAGGGCACCGCGAGTGTCTCAAGCAGATCCTGCAAGCGTGCCGTCCTCGCCGCCACGCCCATGCATCGCGACGAACACGAAGCTGCGGCCGCTCGGCCGAGCACGCGATCGATGAAGCCCGCGTCGACGTCGAGCGCCTGCACGTCGTAGCCGAGCGTGCGCAGCGCGCGCTCTACACGATGGCCGCTGCGCAGGCTGATCTCGCGCTCCAGCGAGCGTCCGCCCATCGCGACGATCGCGGAGGCGTCGCTCATGTTCGCTCTCCGGCCCGCCCACGCACGCGTGGGACAGGCAAATCCAAACGGCAACCACCTCGCGCCGCGCCGCTCACACCTCCCCCCGCCTTCGAGCCAGAAGCGCGCGCGACGAGCAGGTTGGTGGCAAACACGGTCGTCGTGCGCAACTTCTCGCGCTGCTCGGCGAGCGCGAGGTCGATCAGCTCGTCCATCAGGTCGGCGAACGGGAGCCCGGCAGGCTCCCACAGGTAGAAGGAGAACGAGCCGGGGATCGTGTTGAGCTCGTTGACGAACACCCGCTCGGCCGAGTCGATCAGGAAGTCAACGCGCACTACGCCAGCACAGCCGAACGCGGTGAAGGCGCGCTTGGCGAGCTCCCGCACCTGCATCGTGAGCGCTCCGCGAGCGGCGCGGGGATCAGACGCTGGGCGCCCTTCATGCCCTCGCTCTTGCCCCCGCCCATGTACTTGTCCTCGAAGGAGAGGAACTCCTCGGCGGCGACGGGCTGCTCGCAGACCGAGGCGCGCGGCTCGACCCCGGCGGCCGATGACCGCGCAGTTGACCTCCATGCCGCCCTCGACGGCCGGTTCGAGCAGGCAGCATGCGGTCAAGCTCGAAGCCAGCTCCAAGCGCCTCTGCCAGTCGCGCTCGTCGGCGCAGCGGCTGCACGCCGACGCTCGACCCGAGCGAGGCGGGCTTGACGTACAGCGGGAAATCGAAGCGCTCGCGCACGCGCGCGGCAGAGCTGCGCCTCGTCGCGCTCCCACTGCTCGCGGCGCAGCGCCAGATGGTCGAGCACGGGCAGGCCCGCCTGGGCGAGCATGGCCTTGGTGGTGACCTTGTCCATCGCGGCGGCGGCGGCGCCAACGGGCGGGCCCACGTAGGGCAGCTGCGCCAGCTCCAGAGCGCCCTGCAGGCAGCCGTCCTCGCCCTGGGTGCCGTGCGTGGCGAGCACGACCACGTCGAGCTCGATCGGCTCGGGAGCAGCGGCGCGCGCGCAGCAGCGAACCACCGCCCGCGGCGCGCGCGCAGCAGGCGGCCGTTGTGCAGGTCGAAGTGGATCTCCTCGCCGTCCTCGGGATCGCCGCCTCGCGCTGGTAGATCGACAGCTCGCGCAGCGCATCGCCCGTGTACCAGCGCCCGCTGCGCGCTATGTAGATCGGCACAGGCGAGTGGCGCTCCTCGAGCACGCCCAGGGCCTGCAGCCCGGTGATGATCGAGACGTCGTGCTCCACGGAGCGCCCGCCAAAGGCGACGCCCACGCTCAGTCCGCTGTGGTGGCATACGGTCGTTAGCCTAGTAGCGACCCGGACACCCTGCTGGAGGCTCCGTTCGATCGCGAGCCCTGGGAGCGCCGCGGCGGGACCGGGGAGCACGGCTCTGATCGCGGGCCAGGGAACACCGTGGGAACGCCGAGCAGGACCCGTAAGGGTCCCCCTCCCAAAAAAATCTCAAGCGGTCGAGGCACGGGGCTATCTGGGCTCTGCGTAGGTGTCGGGCAGGTCGTTCTCGAACAGGACGACATCGCCGGCGCGCGTGAGGCGGCCGAGCAGCGCGGTGGCCTCGGCGATGTCGCGACGACGTGCACGCTCGACGGCGTCCATGCCAGCGCTCGCCAGCCCTTCGCGGATCGGCGCGGTGCGGGCGGGGCCGACGAGGATCGCTACGTCGCACACCACGCCGGCATGCTCGCCAAAGCGGCGGTTGAGCTGCGCCTCCAGCTCGCCCAGCTCGACCATCCCGGGGGTGACGAGCAGGCGGCGCGAGGCGGGGTGCTCGCGCAGGACCTCCAGCGCCGAGGCGGCGCCGTCGGGATTGGAGTTATAGGCGTCGTCGATCACGACCACGCCCGCGCGGCGATTGTGGATCGGCTGCAGGCGATGCGCGGGCGCCTCGACGCGCGAGAGGCCCTCGGCGATGCGGGCGCGGCTCGATCCCGAGCACTCGCCCACCGCGGCGGCGGCGAGCAGGTTGGAGACGTTGTGGCGTCCGAGCAGTCCCGCCGAGACGGCGATCGGCGGGCTGCTCGGGCCCGTCGAGCTGCAGATTGAACTTGGTGCGACCGTCAGCGAGCTGAATGTCCTGCGCGAGAACCTGCACGTTTGGCTGATTTTTTTGGGAGGGGTGGGGCGTACCCGCGAGATACCGTCGCGGTGTGGCGCCGCCGCGTCCGCGCCCGCGTGCCCATGCCGGTGGCCTGCATGGGCCACCCCCACAAGATTCGTCGGCTCTTCGATGCCAAATAGCGTGACCGGCACCGTCGCGCGGGCGGCCAGCTCGAGGCAACGGGGATCGTCGGCGTTGGTGACGAAGTGCCCGTCGGGGGGCAGCGCTTCGAGCAGCTCTGCCTTGGCGGCTGGCGATCGCCTCGATCGAGCCGAGCCGCTCCAGGTGCATGGGGCCGATCGCGGTGATGACCCCGATCGCGGGGATGCACGAGCTCGCACAGCTCGGCGATGTCGCCGCGGCGGAACATGCCCATCTCCACCACGAACGCGCGGTGGCGCTGGTCGCAGGCGCTCGTTGATCGGTGCGCATCGACGCCCAGGAAGCTGTTGTAGCTCTCGGGCGTGACGAGCGTGGGGCGGTCAGCGTCGAGCACCGCGCCCACGCAGAACTTGGTGGTGGTCTTGCCGTAGCTGCCGGTGATGCCGACCACGAGCGGCGTCCCAGTCGCGCAGCGAGCGCTCGGCGCGCTGCACGTAGCGGCGGTTGATCGCCTCCTGCACGGGGCGCAGAGCGATGTTGGCCGCCAGCAGCGTCCATGGCGCGACCGCGAGCGAGCAACAGCGCCGAGCGCCGAGCAGCACGACCAGCGTGGCTGTGGTGATGCCCGGCCACGGCGCAACGGCCAGCCGCTGCCAGCAGCAGCAGCGCGGCGGGCAGCAAGCGCGGCGGCGAGCAGCCGCTTGGCGCGCGCGGTGAAGACGAGTGGCTTGACGGCGTCGCGGCGCCAGTCGCCGATGCCCCGAGCGCGGCGAGCGGGGTGGCGAGCAGCAGCAGCGCTCCGCACAGCCAGCCCGAGACAGCCGCGCGGGCGCAGCGAGCGCGCGCGGCGAGCAGCAGCACGGAGACGCCAAGCTCGCGCGGGGCAAACAGCTCTGAGCGGCGGCGCAGCCACAGCATCAGCCTGGCCGGCTCGTAGTGCTCGAGCTGGAAGAGGTGCAGCAGGCGGTGCTGGCGGCCCGCGAGGCGGATCGCAAGCGCCAGCATCGCCAGCACGCGCGATGTCGCGAGCGCCCGCGCAGGCCCCTGGGAACGCGTGCCGGCAGGGGAGCTTGCCGCGGCGGTGCCCTCCTGAAAACGGGCCGCCCCACGCGCCGCGGGAGAGGCGAGAAGCGCGTGCCGACCGCATCTTCGTGCGACCGGTGGACTCAGGCTTGCCGGCGAAGAGGCCCGGGCCTACCGGCGGACCCGGGCCTACCGGCGGACGGCCTGGCCTACGCGCGTGCGGGGACTCGGCGCTAGAAGCACTCTCCCATCGGCCCCGGGCGGGGCCAGGAAGTGCGACACGATGCGGGTGAAGCGGGCGGATTGGTCGAGGTAGCTGTAGTGACCCGCCCCCTCGAGCACGACGAGGCCGGCGTCGGGGATCAGCTCCTCCATCAGGGCGCCGTCGGCGACGGGGGTGTCGGCGTCCTCGGCGCCCCACACGAGCAGCGTGGGCACGGCGATGTGCGGCAGGTGCGGGCGCAGGTCGGCGTTGACGAGCCGCACGAGCGTCGGGCGCAGGGGGCCCGCGGCGGCATAGTCGGCGGAGGCCACCCGCCCACGAGCAGCGAGCGCAGCCGCTCACCGGGCGCGCCAAGGAAGCGCGCGGCGTACTTGCCGAGCTTGGCCATCCCCACCCGGCGGTAGTAGCGCATGGTGCGCTTGGGACGAATGCCGGCGGAGTCGACGAGCACGAGCCGCGAGACGCGCCGCGGTTCGGTGGCGGCCATCCTGATCGCGATGCGCCCGCCGTTTGAGTGGCCCACGATCGCGGGACGCTCGATCGCGAAGAGCATCCATGAAGGCGGCGAGGAAACGCCTGGTAGTCCTCCACGCCCCACGGCTCGCGGGGGCGGGTCGCTCTGACCGAAGCCGGGCAGGTCCAGCGCATGCACAGTCGCGATCGGCCGCGAGGCCGGTGACGAATCGGGTAGACGGTCTCGATCGAGGCGCCCCAGCCGTGCAGCACGAGCACGGGCGGGCCCGAGCCGCGCACCAGATACGGATGCGCAGGCCGAGAACGTCGAGGAAGCGAGTGTCAAGGCCGCTGGCATTTGGGGACGAGGACATGCGAGAACTGCGCCGGGCACGCCGAGTGGAGGCGGCAGGGCGCCGTCTAACGGTATTGGCTAGCGCGTATCCCGGTAGGTCCGCACGTCCGGATGCACCCCTATCGGGATACGCCTTTCGTCACACAGACGGATACCGGCCAAGGCCCCAGACTCGCTGGCCAAGGCCACAGCTCGCGCGCGATCTGCTAATCTTCATAAATCTGATCGAGAATCTGGAGATTAGCCGTGAAGACCGACATCCATCAACACCTCTGGACCGAGCCGCTGGTGGAGGCGCTGTCGCGTCGCCGCGAGCTGCCGTTCATCCGCCGTGAACACGGGCTCACGGTGCTGTTCCTCGCGGGCGAGCAACCGTACGTGATCGACCTCGACGCCGAAACACGGGCGAGCAGAGCCGCGCTCGTGGAGCACGACGGGGTGGATCGCGCACTCGTGTGCCTGTCGAGCCCGCTGGGGATCGAGCTGCTGGCACGCACGGGGGCGAGCGAGCTGATCGACGCCTACCACGAGGGGGCGCTCGCGCTCGGGGAGCCATTCGGCGTGTGGGGCGCGCTCGCGCTCGACGGGCTCGACCCCGACGACGTGGACCGGGCGCTGGACCGCGGGTGCGTCGGCATCTCGCTGCCCGCGGGAGCCCTCGCGAGCGTGGACATGCTCGCGCGGCTGTCCCCCGTGCTGACACGCATCCAGAGTCGCGGGGTGCCGCTGTTCGTGCACCCCGGGCGAGGCACGGGCCAACGGCGCACGAGTCCTCGCTCGGAGACCCGCTGTGGTGGCCGGCGCTCACACGTTACGTGGCTGAGATACAGGCGGCCTGGCTCCTGTGGACGAGCGCCGGGCGGCGCGCGTTCCCGGAGCTGCGCGTGATCTTCGCGATGCTCGCCGGGCTGGCCCCGCTGCACGCCGAGCGGCTGCTGGCGCGCGGCGGTCCGGCGGCGCGCGGGCGGACCCGCTGATCTTCTACGACACCTCCTCTTACGGGCCCCGTGCGGTGGGCGTCCTGGAGCAGCTGGTCGGCGCCGGTCAGCTTCTCTATGGGTCCGACCGTCCGGTGATCGACCCGCACGGCGACGGTGTGCGCGAGGAGCTCGACTGGGAGCTGTTCGCGGGTAACGCCGGTCGCGCCTTCACCCACGAGGGGGTGCGCGCGTTTACGCACCTCGCCAAACCGACGCGCGTCGCCGTCCTGGAAAGCGCCGGAGCGTTCGAGAGGGCGGGCCTGTGAGAGCGGCGCTTCGCACACGTCCCGCCGACCATACGGACACGACCTGTCCGGAGCGAGCTCGAGCGCTTCGTCGACGAGCTCGCCGGACGGCCCGAGCTGTGGATCGATCTGGTCAAGCACGACCATACCCAGCGCGTGTACGAGGAGCTGTTCAGCGACGACCACGTGACCGCGTGGTTGATCTGCTGGATGGAGGACCACGACACGGGCTTTCACGACCACGACATCTCCTGCGGCGCGGTGGCCGTGGTGAGCGGACGCGTACGCGAGGAGCGCCTGAAGCTCGACGGCCCGCCCACCGACAGCGGTGGTCAGGGCCGGCGCGAGCTTTCACTTCTCGGCGACCGACATCCATCGCGTGCGCCACGCCGGCGCAGATCCCGGCGGTAACGCTGCACGCCTACTCCCCGCCGCTGCTGAGCATGGGCGCGTACGTGCTCGGCCAGGATGGCCGCCTGCAGCGCCAGACGGTGCCCTCCAGCGAGGAGCTGCGCCCGCTGCCGGCACCGTGATCCGCGAGGCCGCTGCCCCGGGCAACCCCATTTCGGTGCCCGCTATGCCGCGTCCACGTCCTCCCATCCGCAGACCCTCCTACGCGACCCTTCCGCGCGAACCGCTGAAGCTCGGCCGTGACCCTGTATGTTTGAGCAGGAGGAGTCGAGTACGGAGGGGGTTGGGTGCGAAGATATTCATAGCTTTGATGTTGGCTGCCTGGCCCTCGTGGCCCTGGGACTTCCAGCCGTGGCCGTCGGCCCGGCCGCCTGTGACCGTGAAAGCGAAGATCGTGCCGATCCCGATCAACCCGGATTCGCCCCAACAGCCCCACGTACCCGGGCACAGGCAACATCCTCGGCGCCGGGCGCCGCCCTGGAAGCGGAACTGAGCATCAGCGGCACCGAATACGGCGGCTATCCCTCGCCCGTGACCGAGGTCGTCGTAGAGTTGCCTGCCGGCGTGAAGCTGCACCGCCAGGGCTTCGCTACCTGTTCGACGGCGATCCTGGAAAGCCACGAAGTGTCGAAGTGCCCCAAGAGGTCGGTGGCCGGCCCCCGGGGCGAAGTGCTCGGCGTTGTCAGCTTCGGCAACACTCGCGTGGAGGAGAAAGCCACCATCCAGGCGTTTTTCGCGCCCGACGGCAAGCTCGCGTTCTTCACCGAAGGCCGATCGCCCGCGGTCATGGAAATTCTCGCCACCGGCGGCTTCTCCACCGCCGCCGCCCCGTTCGGCCCAAAGCTCACAGTGCCGGTGCCTCTCGTGGAAACGGTGCCCGGTGCCCCATATGCGTCGGTGTTCTCGATCAAGGGCAAGATCGGCGCGGCGTTCAAGCAGGGCAAGAAGCTGATCTCCTACGGCACGGTGCCCAAGACATGTCCGAAAGGCGGCTTCAAAGGAAAGGTCGAAGTCACGTTCCTCAGCGGCGAAACAGTGACGGTCAATCCAACGGTTCCCTGCCCAAAGCGATGAGACGCATCTCCACGGCCCCGGGCGAGCCGCTCGGCCAATGTCTGACCCAAACAGCGGTGAGGCGCTTCCCGCGCCTGTGCCCAAGCGCCGAGAGCATCAACAGATGAGGCCTCAAACTCGGGCAGATTGACCACGGCGCAGGCGAGACGCCACAGCGATCGTGATGGTAGCTTGTCGGCCCGTGCTCTCACGTGATCTCAGTCAAGGAAGGACACCGGTCGCGACCGGTGGGCGGCGCTTGCCCGCAAGTCGCAAGGCGCGAGGATCGCAAGCTGCGCCGGGGGAATTTCCGAGCGCTACCTCAAGCCGTAAGAGATGTGATCCAGTGAGTGATAGGAGAGCAAAAGTCCTGGTCCTCTATACCGGCGGGACGATCGGGATGAAGCGTGCCGAGGAGTCAAATCTCGCCAGCCCGCTCACGCCGGTGCTCGACGCAAGCGAGCTCATCGACGGCATAAAGCAGCTAACGGCTGTGCGCAACAGCCTGGTGTACTTCGAGGTCAAGAAGCTCAAGGACAATCGAGGAAACGAGCTAAGACCGCTCGATTCCTCCGATATTCAAGCAGAGCACTGGGTCGCCATAGCACGGGCGATCGAGGATAACTATGAAGAGTGGGATGGATTTGTCGTACTTCACGGCACTGACACACTGACCTACACCGCCTCAGCCTTGTCATTCATGCTGATGAATCTGGCAAAGCCTGTCGTGCTGACCGGATCACAGCTGCCGCTCGGCGATGCTCGCACCGACGGCGTGCAGAACCTCGTCAGCTCTCTTTACGTCGCGGGATGGCAAGCTACGGGGCTTCCACTTGTCCCCGAGGTGATCGTTTGCTTTGCCGACCGCCTGCTCCGTGGGAACCGAGCACGAAAGTTGAGCACGTTTGCCTGGCAAGCATTTGGCACTCCCAACTTCCCACCCATCGGTGAAATCGGCGCGCGGATTCGGATTCATCGCGATCGAGTCAGAGCCCCAGCTGACAACCAGACCCAGCCATTCTCCGCGCGGACATCGATGAGCCCGAGTGTAGTGGAATTTGGGCTGTTCCCCGGGCTGAATCCGATTGTCCTACAACGCCTGCTCGAGCTTGAGCAGGTCCAGGGATTGGTGCTTCACACATTTGGTAGCGGCAATGCACCAAGCGACAAGGAGCTTCTTCGGACTATCGGAGATGCGGTGGAGGCCGGTAAGGTGATCGTCAGCGTTACCTCATGCTTGCAAGGACAAGTTGAGGCAGGCTTGTACGAGGGGAGCCGCGGGCTTCTCGAGCGGGGTGTCATCAACGGGCTCGACATTACCCCGGAGGCGGCTCTAACGAAGCTTATGTGGCAACTTGGACACGAGCCAAATCGTGAGCTAGTGAAGCTCGCCATGCAGGAAGACTTGCGCGGAGAGCAGACCGGAAGCCCTCTTCACGGATGCGATCATGGATTTTCTTGATCAGCGAGATGTCGCCGAGAGCATCGCTCGGGGCGTGCGCGCCGGCGAGCTGAGTGCCAGCGAGGTAAGTACCGCATACCTGGAGCGAATCCAACGCTACAACCCACGGCTGAACGCGCTTGTGGCAGTGACCGAGGATCTGTTGGGACAGCAAGCGGCGGAAGTGGATGCAAAGATCGCCCGAGACGAGCCGCCTGGAATTCTTGCCGGCGTTCCCTGCGCCATAAAGGACAACATCTGCACACGTGAGGTACCTACCACTTGCGCATCGGGTCTCCGCGACTGGGTCGCGCCATATGAGGCGACGGTTGTCAAGCGCATGCGCCTGGCGGGCACCACGTTGGCTGGGAAGACCAATCTCGACGAGTTCGGGATGGGCAGCTCCACAGAGTTCTCGATCTTTGGGCCCTCTCGCAATCCACACGACACAACACGCGTCGCCGGCGGGAGCAGCGGCGGCAGCGCGGCAGCTGTGGCGGGCGGCCTGGTCCCCGTCGCGCTTGGGTCTGACACCGGAGACCGTACGACAGCCGGCTGCCCTGTGCGGCGTAGTAGGAGTGAAGCCCACCTACGGCAGGGTGTCGCGCTACGGGCTGACGGCATATGGCTCGTCTCTGGAGCAAGTGGGAGTTCTCGCGCGATCGGTGAGAGACGCCGCTCTCGTGTTCGACGCGATCGCCGGTCCCGATGAGTGCGACTCGACCTCCATCAGAGAAGCCACGCCGTCGATGCCGAGTATGCCGATGGCGAAGTGACCGGCCTGCGCGTCGGGGTCCTGCGCGAGCTTCTGGGCGAGGGTGTCTCATCCGAGGTCGCCCAACGCATACGCGAGGCCGCCGAGGCTTTTGCAGGCATGGGAGCGGAGGTGCTCGAGGTAACAGTGCCCTCCTTCCTACGGGCTTTCGGCCTACTACCAGATTGCCAGTGCCGAGGCGTCGAGCAATCTGTCGCGTTTTGACGGAGTGAGATATGGAGTGCGTGAGGACGGGCGCTCCGCGGATGAGATGATCGCCCGTTCAGGTCGGCCGGGTTCGGACCGGAGGTTCGTCGCCGGATCATGCTTGGCACGTATGTGTTGTCTGCCGGTTACTACGATCAGTACTACGATCAGGCACGCCGCGTACGGACCGTCATACGCGAAGACTTCATCCGCGCCTATGAGAGCTGTGATGTTCTCATCGGACCGACCTACCCAACGACCGCGTTTGGCCTTGAGGAGAAGCTGACAGACCCGCTTGTTATGTATGCGGGCGATATATGCACGGTGTCATCCAATCTCGCCGGCGAGCCCGCCCTGTCGCTTCCGTTCGGCGTGGATGAGCAACAGCTCCCGATCGGCGTCCAGATCCTGGCGCCCGCACAGCGCGAGGATCTGATGTTCCGCGCCGCTTCAGCGCTCGAGGCTGTTGCGCCCCTCATCCCACTGCCCCGGCTTGAAGGGATCGACACACCCTCTTCGTAGCCAATCGTCCAAAGCCGCTCAGCTGGTAGAAGCATCGCTCATACCGAGACCGATGGCTCGATGTTCTGGTTGACGCGGAAGGCGTTCGCCGGGTCGTAGGTCGCCTTGGCGGTGGCGAGGCGGTCGTAGTTCTCGCCGTAGGTCGCGCGCACACGCTCGTGTCCCTCATCCATCATGAAGTTCACGTATGCGCCGCCGGCCGAGTAGGGATGCGTGGCATCCCAGTAGTCGACGGTCCAGTCGCGGATGACGCCGGCGTTGGCGGGGTCGGGGTCCACGCCGACGATCACCTCGGCCCAGTTGCAGTCGCGGTAGCTGAACGGAGTGTCGGCGGCGCCGATGTCGTGCACGGCCCCGTCGATCGGATAGAGGTGCATCGCCGAGTGCAGTGTCGGGAGCTTCTCCGCGAACTTGGCGTGCTGCTCGATCGCCGCGTCGGGGAGCTCACGGACGAAGTCCGCGCGCCAGTACCACTGCAGCCCTGGGACGTAGAGGCCGTCGAAGAGGCTCTGGAGCGCCGGGAACGGCATCGGTCCGACTCCGTGCAGGAGCGGCGTCCCGAGCGCCTGCACGGGCGCGAACAGCTCGGCGGCCGCCTCCTGGCGGGCCGGTGTAGCACCACATCACCCCGCACACCTTGCGCAGGTGCAGCTCAGCGGGCAGGAAGTCCGCGGGCGGCACCGTCATGGTCGTGAAGAACCCGTTCAGCTCGCGGGGCGCGGCGGGGAGGAACTCACGGTAGAAGCGCATCACCTCGGGTGTCTGCTCGAGCGGCCAGAACGTCGGTCCGGCAAGCACGGTGGAGACCGGGTGCGCTCGGAAGCTGAATGAGGTGACGACGCCGAAGTTGCCGCCGCCGCCCCGCAGCGCCCAGAAGAGCTCGGGGTTCTCCTCGGCGCTCGCGCGCGCCTGCGTGCCGTCGGCGAGGACGACGTCGGCCTCGATCAGATTGTCGATCGTGAGCCCGTGCTTGCGTGAGAGGTAGCCGATGCCGCCGCCCAGGGTGAGGCCGCCGACGCCGGTGGTGCCGACGATCCCCGACGGCGTGGCCAGACCGGCCTCGTGCGTCGCGGCGTCGACCTGGCCCAGGTGCAGCCGCCGCCGACGCGAACGGTACGCGCGGCCGGATCGACCTCGACGGTCTGCAGCAGGGAGAGGTCGAGGACGACTCCGTCGTCGCAGACCCCCAGTCCGCCGCCGTTGTGGCCGCCTCCGCGAACGGCGAGCAGCAGGTCGTGGCGGCGCGCGAAGGAGATCGTCTCTGCCACGTCCGCGCTACCGGCGCAGCGGGCGATCAGCGCCGGGCCGGCGGTCGATCATCGCGTTGTAGACCGCGCGCGCCTGCTCGTAGCTTGGGTCTTCGGGACCGATCAGCTCACCCGCGAACTTCGCCCCGAGCTCTGCTCGCGCTGCCTGTGCCGCATTCGGTGGTGCTCATTGTCTCCTCCTCTTCGTTGGACTCCGCGCCGGGAGTGCTCCCGATCGCACGCGACGGTAACGGGGTCCACCGCCGCTGTCATGACCTGGATTGACACAGTTCGCTCACCACCACAGCATGGCCTATCGGAGAGCGATAATCAGATCTGACTAGCGTCCATTCCTGCCATGCAACAGCTTCCCGGCCCCCTACGACTCCCCCCGCCCTCTCCGTTCGTCGGACGCTCGGCGGAGCTCGACGACGCTGCGCGCGCTCCTTCCGCGCGAGGCCGGAGAGCGCGGTCGGCTCGCGCTGCTGGGCGGCGAGCCCGGCTCGGGGAAGAGCCGCCTTGTGCGGGAGTTGGCGCACGAGGTCGCCGCGCGAAGGGGTGCTCGTGCTCTACGGCGCCTGCGACGCCGTGGTGCACACGCCCTACCGTCCCTTCGCCGAGGCGCTCGACCAGCTCGCCCGCATCACCGACCCCGACGTGCTCCGTGCGGAGCTCGGCAGCGCGGGCGGCGAGCTGACCCGCCTGCTTCCCGACCTGGCCGCTCGCGTCGGTGGGCTGCCGCGCGCCGGTAGCCGCCGATCCCGATACCGAGCGCCATCGGCTGCACACCGCGGTGACCGACCTCCTCGCCGGCGCCGGTCGCCGCCGGCCGCTGCTGCTCGTGCTCGAGGACGGGCACTGGGCGGACGCGCCCACGCTCGTGCTGCTGCGCCACCTCGCCCGTGCGAGCAGCGAGGCCCGTGTGCTCGTGCTGGCGACGTTCCGAGACACCGAGGCCGACATCCCGGCGACGCTCGCCGATGCGCTCGCCGACCTGCGCCGCTCAGATGACGTCGTGCGCCTGCGGCTGGGCGGCCTCAGCGAGGACGAGGTCGGAGAGTTCGTTCGCCGCGCCGGCGGGCGGCGAGATCGATCCCGCCGAGCCCGAGCTCTCCCAGGCGCTGCGCGATCTCACCGAGGGCAACGCCTTCCTGCTCTGCGAGCTCTGGCGGGCGCTCGTGGAGACGGACGCGTTCGCGATCGAAGACGGCACCCTCCGGTTGACGCGCGCCCCTGCGAGAGATCGCAACCCCCAGAGTGTCCGCGAGGTCGTCAGCCAGCGCCTGAGCAGACTCGATCCGGCGAGCAGAGACCTGCTCGAGCTGGCCGCCGTCGCCGGCCCCGAGTTCGAGCTCGACGTCCTGCGCCGAGCGGCGCCCGTCGAGCTCGAGCGGATCGACGCCCTGGAACCGGCGATGCGCAGCGGGATGATCGAGGAGCTGCCCTTCCCCGCGCTGGCCTACCGCTTCACGCACGAGCTCGTGCGGCGCGCGCTGTATGACCGGCTGAGCGTGCTGCGCCGGGCCGAGCTGCACCTCCGCATCGCCGAGGCGCTGGAGGAGTCGAGCGGCCGCGGCACGGGACGGCTGCTCGCCGACCTGGCCCACCATTTCGCGGCGGCCGCGCCGATCGGCGGAGCCGGCGCGAGCGGTCGAGTACAACCTCCTCGCCGCGCGATGCGGCATCCGCCGCGCTGGCCTACGACGAGGCCACCGACCGTCTGCGCACGGCGCTGGAAATGGGGGTGCAAGACAAGCGCCAGCGCGCCGATGTCCTGCTCGACCTGGGTACAGCGCTGCTTCCGCGCCGGAAAGGCGGTCGACGCGCTGCAGGCGTTCCGTCAAGCGGCCGACATCGCACGAGACCTCGGCGACGCAGAGCTGCTCGCCCAAGCCGCGATCGGGTTCGAGACGGCGTGCTGGCGGCCGGGGATCGCCGACGAGGGTGCCGGCGAGCTGCTCGAGGAGGCGGCAGCCGCGCTCGGCGAAGAGATTCGAGCTGCGGGTCGGCCTACTGGCGGGTCTCGCTCGCGCACTGGAGTTCCAGGGCGACTCCGAGCGGGCCGCGGTTGCGCGCGACGGACGCGATCGCGATGGCACGCCGGACTCGACGATCGACTCGGGCTGGCAACGGCGCTTATGGGGTCCTACTGGGCTCGCGCGAGCACAAGCCTCGCGCAGGCCCTCGAGATGCTTGGCGAAGCGCGCGATCTCGCTCGAAACGAGCTGGGGGACATGGAGATGCAGACCGAGGCCATCCCTGGCGAGTCCCGACGTTCGTCGCCCTCGGCGAGATCGTGCCTGCCCGGAGGAGTGCGCTCGCCCTCGACAGCCGCGGAGCACACACCAGCCCTTCATGCTCCATGTGACAGAGCACTACGGCTCGGCGCTCGCGCTGCTGCGACGGGCGACCTCGCGGAGGCCGAGGCAGCTGGCGTTGCGCTCGCACGAGTGGGGCCGACTGCTGGCGGGCCGCGACGCCTCAGGCGTGTACGGAATCCAGATGTTCGGCGTCCGCCGCGAGCAGGGACGGCTGGCCGAGCTCGCCCCGGTGATCACGGATCCTGGCCGGCGAGGGCGAGGCACGGGCCGTGGCGGCCTGGATTCGTTGCGCTGCTCGCCGAGCTCGGGATGGAGCCGAGGCCGGCGGGAGCTGACCGCTGCCGCCGAGGCCTCGACCGCTGCCGCGGTCGCTCTGGCTCGCCTCGCTCACCTACCTGGCGGACGCCTGCCGGCGCGTCGCGACGAGGCGGTCGCCGCCCTGGTCTATCCCGATCGGCCGCTCGCCGGCGCGAACATGATGATCGGGCACTGCGTCTCCTGCTACGGCGCCGCCGATCGCTACCTCGGGATGCTCGCCGCGACACTCGGCGACCCGACCGCGCGGCCGGGCACTTCGAGGCGGCCCTGGAGCTCAACCGGCAGCATGGGCGCCGAGACCTGGCTCGCCCACACCGCCTACGAGTACGGACGCCTGATGCTTCGCAGCGGCGCGAGACCCCGATCGCGCAGAGGCGCTGCTCGGCGAGGCCGCGGCGCTGGCCGAGCGGATGGGGATGCCCGCACTGCTCGCGCGCTCCGGGCCCCGGCGCTGGCGTCAGCGCGCGCCGCCCGATGGCCTTTCTGCCCGCGAGGTGCAGATCCTCGCCTGGTCGCCCGCGGCGCTCAGCAACCGGGAGATCGGGGCCACGCTCTCGATCAGCGAGCACACCGCCGCCAACCACGTGCGCAGCATTCTCCGCAAGACCGGCTGCTCCAACCGCACCGAGGCCGCCTCCTACGCCCACCGGCGCGGCCTGGCCAAGAGCTGAGCGATGGCGTAGCATCCAACACATGCCGATGTACGTGATCGAGCGCGCATTCGCCGAGCAGCTCGACCTCATAAGCGACGATGTCAAGTTGATCGAGGAGATCAACGCGGACGAGGGCGTGCGCTGGCTGTTCTCGTTCCTCAGCGCCGACAGGCGACGTTCCTACTGCCTATATGAGGCACCGTCACCCGACATGATCGTCCTCGCCGCCAAGCGCGCCGGCATCCCCGCCGACGCGGTGGTCGAGGTCAACCGCATCTCTGCGGACATGTACGTATAGCAGGCGTCGTGGCTAGGCCGGGGGTTGGTCGCGCATATGCGCGCATGTGTTCACTCGCGCGGAATGGACTGGTTGCTCACGCATTTGGAGAAGCACATCGACACGCTCTGGAACGACAAGGACCAGGGCTGGGCGGACCGACCAGGGTCAAGCTTCCACCTCGGGTAGCTATGCCCGTGGTCTCCGCCGTCCACACGCTCAAGCGAGCATGGCCATTCGATCCCTTTGAGCACCTCAACGTGCGAGCGCAACGACAGAGTCGGGGAAAAATCGTCCTCGTCCAACCGCGTCCAACGGAGCGCGTCGACAAGGAGGGCGACCTCGGCCCCACACATGCGCGTGCCGGTGCGCGTCGAGGGCCATGAGGTCACCCCGTAAAACTACAGCTGACTCCCTCGCGTGTCGGATACGCGGGCGATCAAGGCACAGTCGAGGCTGTAGCGGTGCTCGATGTTCAGGAGCATCCCGATGGCTTGCTGCACCTGCTCGCACACCGACTGTCGCTGAGCCCGGGGCAGCTGGTCGAGGTACGCCTGGATCTGAATCGCCGTAGCCGCTTGGCGCGCGCGCATACCGCTTGCATTCTCGTGCGCAGCCGGCTCGCACAACGCTCGCAGCGAGTCACCTACGTGGAGATCACAGGTGGACTGGTGTGGATCGAGCTCGACGGTCCCCCTTGCGCGGGGACCCCGACAGGCCGGCCGCGCTCGCCATCCCGCTGACACCCAGAGCGCTCAACCACAGCCACATGCTCGTCGAGTGCGCCGGCGTAACGGTTCATACGGTGCGAGCACGGATCGCGAGGAGCTCAAAGGCGGTTGTAGGCGCCCAGGTACGAACCGTTGCGGCGCTCGAAGGGGGCCAAGCAGCGCTCGAGTATCGCGCTGCCAGACGCACATGGGCGCTGGTGGCGATGATCGCATCATCACTTGTCGCTCCGGTGTCGAGGATGCAATCCAATTTTCCGGAGAGCGCACGTCAAAGATCGTGCAGTATCTCGGCCGTGATTCGCTCACCGCGCCCCTCGCCCGCCATCTTGCGCGCCGCCTTGTGGAGAAGCTCGAGCGTCTTGCGCACGTCGTGGGTCTCGCATATCGTCCAGCGGCATACGCGAGCGCCTCTTGGTCGGCCACCTGCTCAGCGGTGATGTGAAGGCCGCTGCATCGCGCGTAATGCTCGATGAGGTGACCGATCGCGTTTGAGCGGAGCGAGGGAACCTCCACCACCGTGACTGTACCGGCCGGGATCAGGTTGGAATATCTGGCGTTGACGACAACGAGCGAGCTTCCAGGAAGTTCTTGCGAAGAACTGACCACGTGGTCTATGAATCGCTGGGGCCGCTCCTGCTCGGCTGGATCGGAGCGGATTGGGCGGCATGAACACATCGGTGTCCTCTACGACGAGCAGGATCTGCCGCCGAACCGGTTGTCACCTCTACGAGCTGCTCGACCGCTTGCGCGATTGACGCTGCGTTTCGCTCACCGATGACCTCCTGCGCCGAGGTGGCGACCTGAGCCTTGAAGTCGACTGGGAGGGGTATGCCCACGTTCAGCGACCCGCTCCCGCCATGCCGGCTTGTGCTCTTTGCAAGCTTTGCCCGAACCGATCGCAGGCGCCGCTCCCGAGGTCGCCCGACTTCGATCCCCTCCAGCGCACGGAGGGTCTCGCTGCCGATGTGCAGAGCAAAGCCCTCCCGTGTGAGGACGGCATCGCCGCTTTTGTCATGCCATGAGCGGTGATTTCTAGGCAAAAGCTATTGTAGTTTGTGCCCACACTTCTACGGAGCCACCACCAGGCTCAAGGCCTCAACGCTGCTGCCGAGCCTCCAGCGGCTGGAGAGAGGACGCCTCAGCCCCACCGCGCGCCGTATGCACGCCCTTGGAGGGGGCGATCTTCGCGGTCTCGCTGGTGATCGTGTAGCTCGGCGTCAGCATCACTCAGAGCTAGAGTGCAGGATCGGGCGGCGCAGCTGCTAGAGCTGGATCAGCGCTGCCAGGTCTAGGCGCGCGGCGTGATGCCCTCGCTTGACGAGTTGGCCTGAGTGTCCAGGTCGGCGGCGGCGGTGAAGGGCAGTGCCTCGTTCATGCCGGTCAGCTCGAACAGGCGCTGCACGTTCTCAGGGCCGGGAACGATCCTCAACTCATGACCGCGTGCGCGGCACAGTTCGTGTCCTGTGATGAGTGCCTGCAAGCCACTTGAGTCGATGAACGTAAGGCTTCTGAGGTCGATGACGATGAGCTCCGGCTCGCTGGCGGAGGCGTCTTTGAGTGCCGCTTCGATCTTGGGGGCGCCCAGCAGGTCTGCTTCGCCGGTCAAAACGATCGTCTGAGCCTTGGCGGCTGTCGTCACATCGATGGTCAGGTAGGAGATGCCGCTAGTCACTTTCATCCTCTGTTCTGAGGCAAGCGCGTCGTCATGACATTGTACGCGGGTAGGATCGCGCCGAGTGCTGCGATGTGGCTCCTAGGCTCGGGGCTCGCGCTGGCGCTGGACGGGGCGCTCAGGGGTGAGGGCGGTCAGCGGAGGTCTTGCCAGGGTCGGGGCGTGGCGCAGCGGCGCACGTTTGTGACGTTCGTGGCCTCTTGTAGGGCTGCTGGGAGCGTGGGATGGATTGCGATCACGTCGGGCAGCCCGACGATCGAGACGAGGCGCTTTAGCTGCGAGGTGTCGGGAATGACGAGGATCAGCTTGGCGCGGCGGTGGTCGAGGCGGTCGCTGAGGCGTAGCAGCATGTCGATGCCTGCGCTGTCGACGTAGCGGGTCTCGCTGAGGTCGATGACGAGGGTCGAAGCGTCGGGGCCAAGCGCGTCGGATAGCTGCTGTCTGGGTGATCGTGGCGTTCGCCGCGTCGATGTCTTCGTTGACGTGCGCGATTGGCACTCCGTCGATCCGTTCGAGGTCCAGCGGGCTCATGCTTGGTGGGAGAGTCGCTTGGTCATCGTCACGACGGTTCCTGCGTCGTCGCTGTCGATTGTCACGCTGTCGACGAGCGCGCGCATGATCTCGAGTCCCCTGCCGCCGCCTTGCGGGCGGGCGGTGCGCCATCGGCCATCGTCGCGGACGGTGACTGTCACCTCCTGGCCGTCGTGTTCGCAGCGCACGGTGAAGCTCGCTTCGCGGGCGCCGTAGGCGTGCTCGATCGCGTTGGTGGCGGCCTCGGAGGCCGAGAGGGTGATGTCGAATAGCTCGTTCTCGTTGGCGCCAGCGGCCTGGAGCCAGCGGCCGAGTGTGTTGCGCAGCCCGCCGAGAACGTTGGGACGAGCCGGCAGGGTCATCTCAAGCGTGTCCTCCGAGCGGCACGGTCTCGATCGCCAGGAGCGCTACGTCGTCCTCGAGCGGGGTGTCGTCGACAAGCGCGCGGTACACGCGGTCGGCGAAGGACGAGTCGGTGCGCCCAGCGGCAGCCTGCGCGGCGACGGTCAGCCGCCGGAAGCCCTCGTCGATCGACTCGTCGCGTCGCTCGATGAGCCCGTCGGTGTAGAGCAGCAGGCGGCTGCCGGTCGGGAACGGGTAGCGGCAGCGCTTGGTAGTGCGTGTCCGGCGCGCACGCCGACGGGCAGGCCGTGCGTCTGTTCCAGCAGGCGGGTGTCGCCGTCCGGCTCGATCAGCAGCGGCGGCAGATGCCCGGCGATGACTGCCTCGAGTTCTTCGGCCTCGGGGTCGAGCTCGAGGATCGAGAGCGTGGCTCCGCGGCTGCGGCCCATCGAGACGAGCAGCTCGTTGAGCATCGAGATGACCTCGGTGAGCTTGTGTCCTTGCACCATGTAGGCGCGCAGTGCTGTTCGGATCTCGGCCATCACCGAGGCGGCCAGCACGCCGCGGCCGACGACATCGCCGATCACGAACGCGATCCGCCCGTTGGCGAGCTGGAAGACGTCGTACCAGTCCCCGCCGATCTTGATGCCGGAGCCCGCCGGCAGGTACTTGGCGCTGAAGCGCATACCCGGTATCTGCGGGCAACGCGTCGGGCAGGAGGGTGCGCTGCATGATCTCGGTGACGGCGCGCTGCTCGGAGATGCGGGCGTTGTCGATCGCGAGCGCTGCGCGGTCGGCGGCGAGCTGCAGCAGCGTCACGTCGTCCTCGTCGAAGTGGCGCTGGACGAGCGTGCCGATGTGCATCACACCGATCACGCGACCTTCGACCTGGACGGGCACGCCGAGCATCGAGCGGATGCCCCTTTGCCGGAGGATCGGGTTTACGACATCGGCGTGGTCGAGGTCCTCGATGATGATGGGACGCGCTTCGGCGGCGACGCGGCCTGCGAAGCCGCGGGCGAGCGGCACTTGGACGCCTTGACGAACCTCCTCCTCCAAGCCGCGTGCGGCACGTGCGAGGAGGACACCACGATCCTCGTCGAGCAGCAGCACCGCCGCGGTATCGACGTTCAGGGAGCTGCGGATACGCTCCAGCAGCTCGGAGAGCATGTCCTCCAGGGACATGTATCCGAGCGTGGAGTCGGTGATGCTGAGCAGGTGGCTGCGGCGGCTCTCCGGAAACCGAGGAGCTGGGCGTGGGCTGCCCCACGGTTCTCGGGATGTCGGTACTTAGCCAGGTTCCCATGTCGGTGTTTAGCTGTTGGGCGTCCACTGCTCGTTTATACCCGCAACCTGGCTCTGGTTTCGGGGATGCTCGTTGCTGTCACTGATCGAACCACCTTGGTCGCCTGTCGGGTGACGAGCTGCTGTGCGCGCTCTTGTCCGAGGAGAACGCGGCTCGGGCTTGGTGGCGCTTTCACAGCTGATCCTCTGCTACTCGGTAGGCGACCTGGAGGAAGTCAGAGACCGTATGAGCCACGAACACGGCGCCGATTAGGCGTGTGAGGCGGGGAGCGCCGACGAGGCCAAGGGTTAGTGCAGCGGCGACCCACTGGGCAAGGCAGTAGGGGCACACCAGCAGCTCGCCCACGGCGAGGCGCAATCCGTGCCCGCACGGTTCCTCCTCGACCTCGCCCTGTCCACTTGCCTCCTGGAATCGGGTGAAGGGTGCGCGTATGAAGCTCGTCACCTTGTCCTTGGCGATGAGGCGACTGAGCTTATGAGTGGCGATCCCGATCAGCAACACATCGCGGGTTGTGAACCGCTCGGGCAACTCGCGGTCGCGCGCGCGCAGCGCTATCAGCGATCCGGCAAGCCCGGCGCCGTAGGCGCCTGTCAAGATCGCGTAGGAGCCCAGCGGGCGCTCCTGGCCGGGAGCGTAATGAGAGGCGAGCGCGGACAGCTTGGCCGAAGTGCCGTTTGCGGTGTGTGAGTCTGTCACGCTTTCGGGCATAAGTGACTAGCTGCTCTTTTTGCCGCCCTTACGAACGTCTTGAAGTCGCGGTCATCTGGATCGGCCATGAGCTACACCTACCCACCCACGGCGGGATCCAACACTCTGATGGCAACGGTGCTCATGCGTGGCTCTCGGGCGTGTCGCTTGCTGGCGGGGTCGATGCGCTTCTCGCCAAGGCGTTCGGCGAGGCGGCTGGCGAGCGCCATGATCGTGAGCGCGGGGTTGGCGGAGCCTTGCGGTGGGCATGACACTGCCGTCGCAGACGAACAGGTTGGGGACGCCCCAGACGCGGTGGTCGGAGTCGATCACGCCCGTCTCGGGTGTGCCGGACATGGCGCAGCCGCCGACGAGATGGGCGTAGCGGTCGATCGTGAGGACGTCCTGCGCTTCGGCGGCATGCAGGATTTCGTGGAGCTTGTTCTTGGCGTAGGCGATGTTCGCCCGGTCGTTGTCGCACTGGGTGTAGTCCAGGCGCGCGACGGGCATCCCGTTACGGTCGGTCTGATCGGCGAGCGTGACGCGGTTCTCTGCTCTGGGCAGGAGCTCTGAGAGGCAGCCGATCGTGTACCAGTGGTTGTAGTCGCGCATGTACTCCCGCAGCGCCTGGCCCCAGTGCCCGTCGGCGAGGACGTGCTCGGCCCAGCCGATCGGCAGCGGGCCGACGGTCTGGATCGAGAAGCCGCGGGCGAAGCCCCGTCCGGGGTCGGTCTCGTAGAACTGCTCGGAGTTGATACTCCGGCGGCGGCGCCTTGTACATCCGCATCTCTTCGGGGAAGCGCCCGGCGACCTGCGGTGCGCCCTGCACCATGATCCCCCGCCCCACCAGATCGTTCTCGTTGGCCAGCCCATTGGGAAACCGCGAGCTGGTGGAGTGAAGCAGCAGCCTCGGGGTCTCGATCGAGTAGCCGGCGACGGTGACGGCTTCGGCGGGCTGGAAGCGCTCCTGCCCGTCGTGGAAGTAGATGACGCCGGTGACGCGCCCGGCCTCGTCCGGTCTCGATCCTCGTGACCATGCAGTCGGCACGTACCTCGACGCCGTGCTCGAGCGCGTCGGGGATGTGGGTGACGAGCGGGGATGCCTTCGCGCCGACCTTGCAGCCCTGCAGGCAGAAGCCGCGGTAGATGCAGTGCGGACGGTGCCCGAAGCTGCCGTTGGTGATCCCGACGGGGCCGACGCGCATCTCGATACCGAGACGCCGTGCGCCCTCCCAGGCACTCAGCGCGCCGGCGCCGACGGGGTGCGGGCCGTGCGGATAGCCGTGCGGGTCGCCCCACGGCCAGCACTCGCCGGCGACGGGCAGCTCGCGCTCCAGCCGCTCGTAGTGGGGCTTTAGATCCTGGTATGAGATCGGCCAGTCGGCGGCCACGCCATCGCGCGTGTAGACCTCGAAGTCGGAGGGATGAAAGCGCGGCGTGAACCCGGCGTAGTGGATCATCGAGCCGCCGACGCCACGCCCGGAGTTGTTCTTGCCGAGCTCGACGGGGTCCTCGCCGCCGATGATGCGCTCCTCGGTCCAGTAGAGGGGGTGCGCGCCGGCCTCGTCTGAGACCCAGTCCTCGTCGGGGTCCCAGAACGGCCCGGCCTCCAGCACGAGCACCCGCCAGCCCTTGCGGGCGAGGCGTTGCGCGAGCGTCGCACCGCCGGCGCCCGCACCGACGATCAGCATGTCGACCGCCTCGTCAGGCGTTGTAGCGGCGCATACGCTCGCGCCCTGGTACGCCCGCCGGTGCGGGTCGAGCAGAAACGCCGAGTCGTTCTCGGGTGGACGAATGCGCGCCTTTCAGCGCGACACGCAGCCGCTCTCTCACTCAAGCCCCCGCTCGCGCACGTCGCCTACCGGGTCTATCGCGAACTCAGGTGGGGCCTCCCAGTGCTCGCGCTGGCCAGCGCCGAGGCGAGCGTAGCCGCGCGGGTAGGCGGGTCCGCCGAACCCGATCTCGTTCCAGGCCCAGGGGTGCGAGTAGAAAGCGCCGAGCACGCCGCGCATGACCACGCCCCACGCCTTGGTGACGGGCAGCTCCCAGTCGAGCTCTCCTTCGGAGAACTGCTGGACGATCTCGTGCTGGCACTCTGAGCTGGCGGCGGCGAATCCGTCTTCGTACCCGTGTTCGCTGGCGCTCTGGTCAAGGCTGGCGGCGACCTGTCGCCAGGTCTCTGGGTCGGGCGGCATGTCGTGGTGGCGGAAACCGTCGAGCTGCCCGGCGTGGAGCTTGGCGTCGACCATCTCGAGCACTGGGATGCGCGGGCTCTGAGTCCTGGCCTGTGACGACATCGCAGAACGCTCCGAGCGTTTGTGTCTCCGGCTCGGTGAAGAAGCGGATCGGCGGGACGTTGGCTACCCGGTCGAGCACCGACTCTGCGGGTGAGCGGGTCCCAATGCGCGGCGGCGGTGAGCACGTCGTAGTCGGGGTAGCGCCCGCGCATCTGCGGGGTCGTCCCGCGGCGTTGGCGAGGCAGCTGGGCGGGTGGTCCGGGTGTAGTGTCGCCGCCCTGCTTGGGTAGGTGGCCCGCCGTGGTCTGCTGCGTTAGCCATCGAGTTTCAGCGCTCCCGGTCGGCGAGCGCGGCCGCTATGCCCATGCCGCCGACGAGCGCGAGCGAGCCGGGCGCCAAGAGCGGCGGTCCCATGATGATGTTGTAGAGCGGCTCCGAGAAGCCGCCGGGGCGCTTGCTTATGCCCTGTATGTGGGTGTAGACGCCGACGAGTCCGTCCAGGCAGTAGAGCGCGGAGACGGCGGGCAGCACGATCCTCGCGGCGCGCGGTGAGCGGACGCCCGCCAGGCCAGCGGCGCTCAGCAGTGGTGAGAGCGCGACCGGGGTCCACATCCACTTGTCGCCGAAGGAGCCGCGGAAGTGCTCGAAATAGATCTCCAGGCCGAGCGGCAGCGCGCTCGAGGCGGTCGCGGCGGCAAGAGTGCGCTGCGCGCGACCGCGGCGCAGGTTGCCCAGCAGGCGCTTGCCGCTCATCGTCCTGGGAGGAACTCGGGCAGCTTCTGGCGCAGCGCTTGGGCGATGATCCGCCGGCTGCCGGGGTCTCCGTGCAGGATCGCCGAGGCGAACGAGCGGGCTTGCTCGATCGTGATGTGCGGCGGCAGCGGCGGCACCTCGGGGTCGCAGCAGACCTCGAGCACGGTCGGCCGGTCGGCTGCGAGCGCCTGGTCCCAGCACTCGCCGATCGCCTCGGGATCATCGGTGCGGATGCCGTTCAGCCCGATCATTTCCGCCCAGCGCGCATACGGGACGTCGGGCAGTTCCTGGGACTCGACGAACTTCGGGTCGCCGGACATCGCGCGCTGCTCCCAGGTGACCTGATTGAGATCGCGGTTGTTGAGCACGAGCACGATCAGCCGCTGGTCTGACCAGCGTTCGCGGTACTTGGCGATCGTGATCAGCTCCGCCAGCCCGTTCATCTGCATCGCGCCGTCGCCGACCAGCGCGATCACGGGCCGGTCGGGGTGCGCGAACTTCGCGGCGATCGCGTACGGCACGCCGGGCCCCATCGTCGCCAGGGTTCCTGAGAGCGAGGCCATCATGCCGGCGCGCAGCCGCACATCGCGGGCGTACCAGTTGGCTGCGGACCCGGAGTCGGATGTGAGGATCGCACCGTCGGGCAGGCGCTTTGAGAGCTCGTGGAAGATCAGCTGCGGGTTGACGGGCTCGGCCGGCTCGTGCGCGCGCTCGCTCGATCACTTGCCACCACTCGCCGATGTTCTTTTCGATCTTCTCCCGCCAGCCGCGGTCGTCCTTGCGCTCCAGCAGCGGCAGCAGCGCTTTGAGGGTCAGCGCGCTGTCGCCGACGAGGTTGACCTCCATCGGGTAGCGGATGCCGAGCATCCGGCCGTCGAGGTCGATCTGCACGCCGCGCGCCTGGCCCTCCTCCGGCAGGAACTCCGAGTAGGGGAAGCTGGAGCCGACCATCAACAGCGTGTCGCAGTCCTGCATCAGTCCCAGCTGGGGCGCGTGCCCGAGCAGCCCGATCGAGCCGGTGACGAACGGCAGGTCGTCGGGCACGGCTGCCTTGCCGAGCAGCGCCTTGGCGACGCCGGCGCCGAGCATGTCGGCGACCTCGATCACCTCTCGGTGGCGTGCAGCGCGCCGGCGCCGACGAGCATCGCGACGCGCTCGCCGGCGTTGAGTACCTCGGCCGCGCGCCGCAGCTGCTCCTCGGCGGGCGTCACGTGCGGGGGCGTGTAGCCGGGGCCGGAGTGGACGGTGCCGTGGGCATGCGGCGGCGTCGGCACCGCCGGTTCCATCTGCAGGTCGTTGGGGAGGATCACGCAGGTGACCGTGCGCTCGCGAGAGCGCGATCCGCATGGCGCGGTCGATCAGGTGGCGGATCTGGCCGGGCTCGGTGGCCATCTGCACGTACTCGTGCGCGACGTCCTTGAACAGCGTGGTGAGGTCAACCTCCTGCTGGTAGTTGCCGCCGAGGCCGAGCCGCGCCTGCTGGCCGACGATCGCGACGACCGGCTGGTGGTCGAGCTTGGCGTCATAGAGGCCGTTGAGGAGGTGGATCGCGCCCGGCCCGGAGGTGGCGAGGCAGACGCCGGCTTCGCCGGTGAACTTGGCGTGGGCGCAGGCCATGAAGGCGGCCATCTCCTCGTGGCGGACCTGGATGAACTCGGGGCACGTCCTCGCCGCGGCCGAACGCGCCCATGATGCCGTTGATCCCGTCGCCGGGATAGCCGTAGATGCGTTTCACGCCCCACTCGGTTGCGAGCCGGTCGAGCAGGTGGTCGGCGACGGTCTCACTCATAGCGCTCCCTTTCGGTAGTGGCGATCTTCACTCTCACCGACCAGGAGGAACACCAGTGCTACGAACGCGACACCGCAGAGCCCGAGCAGGAAGATGCCGATCACCGATGGGACGGTGCCGTGAGCCAGCGACAGGAGAAGGATGCCTGCCACCAGTGCGGCGCATCCGATGGCGATGGCCGTCCAGTCGGCGGAGGTGAGGCGTCTGGTCGTTTTGTTCTTCTCAGCGCTCATGTCTTCGCTCCTACCCTCGGGGTTGTGAGCCAAAACGGCGTGTCCGCCTGGGCTGGGCTCAAAGCTGTTGGCAAACGCCGGCCTCGGTGCTGAGCAGTAGTCCGGCGAGGGCGCGAGCGCGGCAGGTTTCAGGCCGCGGGAACGTAGGCCCCGGGTTCGTGCTCGGGTGGAGCTGCCGCGGCGAGGGATTGGCAGGCCGGGCGGTGGGGTAGGTGCGCGATGTGTGTCAACGCGGCTGTGATCTTCGGCGAAGGGGCTTGTGATGAGCCAGGGTGTTGAGACGGGGACGATCGAGACAAAGATCCCGGCGCGCCTGGACCGGCTGCCGTGGTCGCGCTTTCACTGGATCGTGATCGTCGGCCTCGGCACCGCATGGATCCTGGACGGGCTCGAGGTCAACGTCGTCGGCTCGATCTCGAGCCGCCTCTCCGAACATGGCGCCGGCATCGGGCTGACCGCCGGTGACATCTCCGGCTGGGCGGCGTCGCTCTACATCGCCGGCGCGTGCCTGGGCGCGATCGTGTTCGGCCAGCTGACCGACCGCTTCGGGCGCAAGCGGCTGTTCATGGTCACGCTCTGCGATCTACCTGACGGGCACGGTGCTGACGGCGCTCTCGTTCTCGCCGGCTGGTTCTTCTTCGTGCCGGTTCCTCACGGGCATGGGCATCGGCGGCGAGTACAGCGCGATCAACTCCGCGATCGACGAGCTGATCCCCGCCAGACCATCGCGGCCGCGTCGATGTCTCGATCAACGGCAGCTACTGGCTCGGCGGCATCGGCGGCTCGCTGCTGGCGGTGCGTCCTGCTGAACACGCGATCTTCCCGATCGAACGTCGGCTGGCGGCTGTCGTTCGTGCTCGGCGCGGTCATCGGCCTGGCGGTGCTGCTGGTGCGCCGCAACGTGCCGGAGAGCCCGCGCTGGCTGTTCATCCACGGCCACGAGCAGGAGGCGGAGAAGATCGTCGGCGACATCGAGCGGCAGGTGAGCGAGGAGACCGGCGAGCAGCTGCCCGAGCCGGAGGGCGAGCCGCTGACGGTGCGCCAGCGCAAGACGATCCCGCTGCCTCTGATCATCCGCTCGGTGGTCACGCTCTATCCCGGCGCACGATCCTCGGCCTGTCGCTGTTCATCGGCCAGGCGTTCCTCTACAACTCGATCCTGTTCGGTTCGGCAACCTGCTGAGCCTCTACTTCCACACGCCGTCGGGCAACATTCCCTACTACATGGCCGTGTTCGCCGTGGCAACTTCGCCGGGCGCGCTGCTGCTCAGCCCGCTGTTCGACACCATCGGGCGCAAGCCGATGATCGCCGGCACCTATATGCTCTCCGGCGTGCTGCTGATCGTCACCGGCCTGCTCTTCAAGGGCCATCACCTCGACGACATCACCTTCACGGCGTGCTGCTGCGTGGTCTTCTTCTTCGCCTCCGCGGGCGCGAGCGCTGCCTATCTGACCGTCTCTGAGATCTTCCCGCTGGAGACCCGCGCGTTGTGCATCGCTGTCTTCTACGCGGTCGGCACCGGGATCGGCGGGGTGATCGGACCGCAGGTGTTCAGCCGCATGATCAACACCGAAAGCTACGAGCAGGTGTTCCTCGCGCTCGGGGCTTGGCGCGGTGATGATGATCATCGGCGGCATCGCCGAGCTGATGTTCGGCGTGAAAGCCGAGCGCAGGAGCCTGGAGAGCATCGCCAAGCCGCTCACCGTCGAGGACTCTCCGAAGGGGGCCGCTGTCCCCGCACCGGGCAGGATAAGTCCACGCCGATGGAGTCTGTTGTGGTGGCGGTCACGGGCGCGAGCTTCAGGGGTGGGACGCGCTACCGCGCAGGCGTTCGCCCGTGAGGGGGCGACGGTCGGGCTGATCGCCCGTGGGCAGGAAGCGCTGCTGCCACCGCAGCGGAGGTCGAGTCGCTCGGCGGGCAGCCGGTCGTGTTGGAGTGCGATGTCGCTGACCCGCGGGCCGTCGAGGCGGCGGCGAGCGAGCTCGAGCGGCACGGCGGCATCGACGTGTGGGTGAACAATGCGATGGCGAGCGTGTTCGCCCCCACGTGGGAGATCACCGCGGAGGAGTTCCGCAGGGTGACCGAGGTCACGTACCTGGGGGTGGTGTATGGGACGTTGTGCGCGCTGTCAGCGGATGCGCCCGCGCGATCGTGGAGTGATCGTGCAGGTCGGCTCGGCGCTGGCCTACCGTGGCATCCCTTTGCAGAGTCCTTACTGTGCCTGCAAGCACGCGATCCAGGGGTTCACCGAGTCGCTGCGCTGCGAGCTGATGCACGAGGAAAGCGGGGTGAGGGTGACGATGGTGCAGACTGCCGGCGCTGAACACGCCGCAGTTCGACACGGTGCGCACCCATCTCCCCCGACCATCCGCAGCCGGTGCCGCCGATCTACCAGCCGGAGGTCGCCGCCAGGGCGATCGTGACGGCCGCCCGGCAGCCGGCCGGCGTGAGTGGTGGGTCGGCGCCTCCACGGCGCTGACGTTGCTCGGTAACGCGCTGGCGCCGGGGATCGCAGACCGCTACCTGGCAAGGACGGGGTTTGACTCCCAACAGACCGATGAGCCGGTGCCGCCTGGTCGGCCGGACAACCTGTTTACGCCATTGCCGGGCGGCGCTCCACGCACGGCGACTTCGACGAGCAGGCCAAGCCGCGTAGTGTGCAGTGGGAGCTGACTCGCCATCGGCGACTGCTCGCCGCGGGCGCAGGGGTCGCCGCGGCGACTGCTCGGAGCGGGCCTGGCGCGGCGGGGGCGATGAGCGGACGGGCGCCGACGATCGGCGAGTATGGGCTGATCGGGGACTGCCACAGCGCTGCGCTCGTCTCCTTTGAGGGCTCGGTGGACTGGTGTTGCCTGCCGCGGTTTGACAGCGGCAGTTGCTTCGGGCGGCTGCTCGACCGCGACCGCGGCGGATTCTGCGCGGTGTCTGTAGAGGGTGACGCGAGCTGGCGGGCAGCAGCTACCTCGGAGGACACGCTCGTCCTCGAGAGTCTCCTCGAGGGGCCACAGGGGACCGTGCGGGTCAAGGATTTCTTTGCGATGCGCGAGCACGGCGCGCTTGATCCCCGCCGCGAGCTGATCAGGATCGTGGAGTGCGAGCGCGGCAGCGCCGAGGTGCAGTTCGAGGTTGCGCCGCGGTTTGACTACGGGGCTGTGCGGCCGTGGCTGCGCCGCGCCGGGCGAAGGACGTGTTCACGGCGATCGGCGGCGACGACGGGCTGCTTGGTGTGGAGTGACGGCGAGCTCGTGCTCGAGCACGAGGCGCTGCTCGCGGCAGGCCGGCTACATGCCGGGGAGCGGCTGCGGCTGTTGATCCGGTTCGTCCGCCCGCATCTGCTGGAGCGCGAGCAGATCGCTTTGGATGCCGGCGAGGTGGACGAGCGGCTGGAGGAGACCGTCCAGTGGTGGCGGCGCTTGGCGCGAGCGTCTGAGCGAGGACGGCCCTGACCACGGCGCGGTGGTGCGCTCGGCGTTGACGTTGAAGGCGCTAACCTACGCGCCGACGGGCGCGATCGTGGCGGCCCCCACGACATCGCTGCCGGAGACGATCGGAGGCGAGCGTAACTGGGATTACCGCTACAGCTGGGTGCGGGACTCGACGTTGACGGCGCACGCGCTTGCGGAGCTTGGCTGTGAGCGTGAGGCCAGGCGGTTTCGTCATTTCATCGTGCGTAGCTCTGGCGGGCACGCGGAGGATCTGCAGATCCTGTTCGGAATCGGCGGGGAGCGACGGATCTCAGAGGAACAGCTCGATCTCGAGGGTTTCGGTGGCTCGCAGCCGGTGCGGGTCGGCAACGAAGCGGCAGGCCAGCTGCAGCTGGATGCGTTCGGGGAGATCTTGAACCTGGCGTGGCGCTGGCATCTGCGCGGGCACTCCCCGGACGATGATGAATGGCGGTTCTTCAGCGAGCTGGTGGACACCGCCGCGGAGCGCTGGTCTGAGCCGGACCGGGGTATCTGGGAGTGGCGTGGCGAGCCGCGGCAGTTCGTGCACTCCAAGGCTTGTTGTTGGGCGGCGGTCGACCGGGGGCTGCGGCTGGCTGAGGAGTGCGCTCGCAAGGCGCCGACTCGACGCTGGGAGAAGGCGCGGGATGAGATCCGCGAGGCGATCGAGAGCCGCGGCTATGAGAAGGAGCGCGGCGTGTTCGTGCAGTGCTTTGACGAGGCCGACCCTGGACAGCGCGCTGCTGTTGCTGCCGTCTGTGGGGTTCGTGGCGTTCGATGACGAGCGGATGCTGCGCACGACCGACGCGGTGCGCGAGGAGCTGGATGCGGACGGATTTCTGTATCGCTATCGCGAGGAGGATGAGCTTGCGGGTCAGGAGGGTGCGTTCCTTGCGTGCTCGTTCTGGCTGGCGGAGTGCTACGCCCGCCAGGGCCGGCTGGTGCAGGCGCGGGAGGTATTCGACCGGGCGATGGGTGCCGCCAGCCCAGTGGGCTTGTTCTCAGAGCAGATCGACCCCGATAGCAGGCGAGCTGCTCGGCAATTTTCCGCAGACGCTGACGCACCTGTCGCATGTGGCGGCGGTGGCCGCCCTCGCGCAAGCCGACGCGCAGACGGGGCCCGTTTGAGCAACTGTGGGTTGGGTAGGAGACTGACATGGAAATCGGAGCCTTTTTCATCCTCCTGATCGTGCTGATCGTGGTTGCGGCGCTCGGCGGGGGCCTTTACGCCTTGACGATGTGGCTGCGCCACAAACAGCTCGACCCGGAGGGAGACAAGATCGAGGGCGAACCGCAGGACCGCCAGCGGCCTGAGCATGTCGAGGTCGAGAACGAGCAGCACGCTCGTTTCGTCGGTACTCACTAAGCGAGGCACAGACGGTTCGGGCCTGTGGACAGCGCAGACGCCGAGAACCTCACGGAGCACCCGACCCGCGAGGCCGAGCCCATCGTGGAGCGCCTCGCGGCGAGAGCCTTCACGGTCCCCACCGATGCACCGGAGGCGGACGGTACGCTGAGCTGGAGTGCGACGACGATCATCGTCGCCGAAGCCCGTGCGGCCGGACACACGGGCTTCGGCTATCAGCTACGCCGCCGGCGCCGCCGCCCCGCTGATCGCGAGCTGCTCACCGACGCCGTGGTCGGTGGAGATGCGCTCTCGCCGCCGGCGGCGTGGGCGCGGATGCGCCGGGCGGTGCGCAACGTCGGCTATCCGGGGGTCGCCTCGAGCGCGGTTTCGGCGGTCGACGTCGCGCTGTGGGACTTGAAGGCGCGGCTGCTCGGCATCGCGCTGTGCACGCTGCTTGGGCGGGTGCGTGAGCGGGTGCCGGTGTATGGCAGCGGCGGCTTCACCTCCTAACGACGAGCAGATGGAGCGCCAGCTCGCAGGCTGGGTGGAGCAGGGCATCACGGCGATGAAGATGAAGGTGGGCTCGGAGCCTGACCGTGGACCCTGAGCGGGTCCGTCACGCCCGCGAGCGTGATCGGAGACGGGGTGCGTCTGTTCGTGGACGCGAACGGCGCCTATTCGCGCAAGCAGGCGCTGGCGCTCGCCGAGACGTTCGTGCAGGAGCCGGGCGTGTCGTGGTTCGAGGAGCCGGTGTCCTCCGATGACCTGGAGGGGCTGCGGTTGCTGCGCGACCGCGGCCCGGCGGGGATGGACATCGCCGCGGGCGAGTACGGCTATGACCTCTTCTACTTTCGGCGGATGCTCGAGGCGGGCGCGGTCGACGTGCTGCAGGCGGACGTGACGCGCTGCGGCGGGATCACCCAGATGCTGCAGGTGGGCGCGCTGTGCGCCGCTCAAGGTGTGCGCCTGTCGGCGCATACGAGCCCGCGATCCACGCGCACGTGTGCGCGGCGATCGAGCCGCTGGAGCATGTGGAGTACTTCCACGACCACGCCCGCATCGAGCAGCTGCTGTTCGACGGGGCGCCGCCGCTGCGAACGGGCGCCTGTGCCCTGACCCGGCAACGCCGGGCTTGGGGTTGGCGTTGCGCGAGGACGAGGCGGAGCGCTACGAGCGCTGATGCCGAACACGCTGCATGCCTACAAGCACGTGCAGGGCATCTATCTGCCGATCGCGGTGGGCGTGTTCGTGCTGGTCGTCGGGACGCTGCTGGTGCTGCTGGTGTGCGGTGCGCGGCGGACCGTGCCAGGCGGCGCTCACAGGCGCTTGCGGTGGAGGCAATCTATGCGGTGCGCTGCTGGCGTGCGTGGCGGCGTTTCTGTTGTGGGTCACGTTCACCGCGGAGACGCCGATCGACCGCACGGTCGCGCACCCGGTGCTGCAGATCTAAGGTGATCGCGGCGCAGTGGAGCTGGCGCTTCGTCTACCCAGACGGCGTGAGCGTGGCCGACATCGGCACCTGGCATCCCACCCCGGCTTATGTGCCGACGGGACGGAGATCGAATTCACTGGGCAGCTCCGAGGACGTGATCCACGGCTTCTGGGTGCCTGAACTGCACTACCAGCGCCAGTTCGTTCCCGGCTACACGACACACTTCGATCTGATTTTCCAGAAGCCCGGCTACTACGGCGGGGAGTGCTCGTGCTGTGCGGCGAGGACCACAGCGAGATGCACTTCGCGCTGCAAGCGGTCAGCCCGCAGAGCTTTCGGCGGATGGCTGGCCGGAAGCCGCCCGTCGCGGGTGGCTTCGTGAGCACTGTCGCGCTGCCGGCCCGCGCGGCGTCGCGGACGCTGGCCTCGACCGACCACAAGCGGATCGCCGGCACCGCTTGCGCGGTCGCGTTTCTGTTCTTCCTCGCCGGGGGCCTGTTGGCGCTGTTGATGCGAGGCCAGCTGGCGGCGGACGGCGGCGTGGTCTCCCAGCAGACATACAACGAACTATTCACGATGCACGGCTCCACGATGGTCTACCTCGTGATCGTGCCGGTGGCGCTCGCGGTGGGCCTGTATTTCGTGCCGCTGCAGGTCGGTGCGGCGGAGATCGCGGGCCCGCGGGTGGCGCTCGCGGGACTATGGCTGTCGTGTGCGGCGGCGTCGCCATGTGGTCGGGTTTTCTGACCAGCGGGGGCGCGGCCGCTGCGTCGTGGTGGGGGTTCGATCCGCTATCGGACTCGATTCACTCGCCGGGCAGCGGCATGGAACTGTGGATCTTCGGGGTGATGCTGGCGACCGCTCGGGCAGATCCTGTGGGCGGGCTGCATCCTGTCGACCGCTCTGCGGCGCCGAGCGCCGGGCATGACGCTGATGCGAATGCCGGTGTTCACCTGGACGATGGTCGTGACGTGCTTGATGGTGGTGTTCGGGTTCCCGGCGCTGCTGCTCGCGCTCGGGCTGCTGTGGGCGCAGCGGCACTTCGGCGGTGTGCTGGTCGGGGGCGCCGGCGCCGTGGACTACCAGGCGCTGTTCTGGTTTTACGGGCACCCGGTTGTGTACGTGATGTTCTTCCCGTTCGTGGGGATGGTCGGCGAGGTGCTCGCCACCTTCTCCGGCCCGTCGCTTCTTCGGCTATTCGGCGTTCGTGGTGGCGTTGCTTGCGTTCGCGGGGCTGTCGATGACGGTGTGGGCGCACCACATGTTCACCTTCGGGGTGCTGTCGAACAAGTATTTCGCGCTGACCTCAACCGCCCTGATCGTCCCGGCCGGCGTTGAGTATTTCGATTTTCTGGCGACGATATGGCGCGGCAGCCTGCGTTTCACCACCGCCTTCCTGTTCGCGCTCGGTTTCCTCGTGCAGTTCTTGGTCGGCGGGCTGACGGGTGTGATCTTGGCCTCGCCGCCGCTTGGACTACGGGCTGAACATGTCGTATTTCGTGGTAGCGCATTTTCACTACACGATCTTCGCGGGCAGCGCTTTCGGCCTGTTCGCCGGCATCTATTACTGGTTCCCGAAGATCACCGGGGTGATGCTGCGAGAGCGACTCGGGAAGCTGCACTTCGTGCTGATGGTGATCGGGACGAACGTCACCTTCTTCCCGATGTTCATCCTCGGCGCCGAGGGCATGACGCGCCGGATCGCGCGACTACCCCGCCTCGACCGGCTGGCAGGGGCTGAACATCCTCGAGACGGCCGGGTCAGCGGTGATCGCCCTGTCGGTGATGGTGTTCATGGTGAACATCCTCGTCTCGCTGCGTGACCGCGAGCCGGCGGGCGATGACCCTTGGGGGGCGCAAACGCTCGAGTGGGCGACGAACTCGCCGCCGCCGCGGCACAACTTCCATGCGTTGCCGGCGATCCGCAGCTATGCGCCGTTGCTCGACCTGCGCGAGGCCCGCGAGGAGATGAAGGTGTGAGGCGCGCTGCGGTCGTGCTGCTCGGCTGGGGGCTGTGGCTAGGGGTGTTGACCGGCGTGCAGGCCGTGTTCGCGCCGAAGCTGATCCAGTTCTCGATCCCTGCCGTTGCCAGTCCGGCATGCCTGACGGCCGGTCTGGTGGTGTGGGCGCTGGATGCGCGCCAAGCGCGAGGTGAGCGTCCGCGACTGGTCACCGACAGCTCGATCGCGACTGTCACGTTGGTGCTCGGGCTGGCGGTAGCGTTGCTGGGCGCGGGGTTCGGGCTGTGGCTGATCTTGATCGGAGCTGGCATTCTCGCGCTCGGTCTCGGCGGCGTGATGCGCGAACAGCGCGCTCGGGCGCGCACGCTGCGCAGGGAGAGATCGAGGTGAGCGCACAACCGTTGACGCTCTCACGAGTCTTGGGCGACTGGACGGTCGACCCGGTGCTGTTGTGTGTGCTGTGCCTTACCGGGCTGTTGTATGGGTGGGGTGCCATCCGCTGCCGTAGACGGTGGGCGATATGGCGCACGACGTCGTTCATGGCGGGCCTGTTCGTGGTGGCGTTGGCGTTGCTCTCGGGATCGACCAGTACGCGGATGAGCTGCTGTCGATTCACGTCCTTGAGCACCTGCTGCTGATCCTGGTCGCGCCGGTGCTGCTGCTGTGGGGGGCGCCGATGCGCCTGGCGCTGAGCGCCTCCACGCCCGCTGCTCGACGCGCGATCGCAGGATGCTGCGCAGCAGCACGGTGCACGTTTTGACACGCCCGGCGTGCGGGTTCGTGCTGTTCACGGTGGTGGTACTCGGTACTCATCTGACAGGCGCCTATGAAGCGGCGTTGCGTAACCAGACGATCCATGCTTGTGAGCACGCCGCCTATTTTTGGTCGGGGATGCTGTTCCTGGCGCCGCTGATCGCAGTTGACCCGATCCCGCACCCGCCGGGCGCGATCGCCCGGTTCTCGTGGCTGATGGCCGCAATGGTCGTGATGGCGCTGCCGGCCGGCATATTCCTGTTCGACGGTCACGTTCACTACCCGTTCTATGTGGCGCCGGCACGCGCGCTTCACACCTCGGCGCTGACCGACCAGCGCACCGCCGGGGTGCATCATGCTCGTCGGCGGCGGCGTCGTGATGGGCGTGCTGGCGATCGTGATCGCGATGAGCGCGATGCTCGCGGAGGAGCGACGCCAGAAGCGCCGCGACGGCTACAACGACCAGCGCACGGTGAGGACCCCCGCCGATCCAGCCGTTGGCGACGGACCCGCCGCCCGCGACCCTGCGAGGGAGCCGGCGGGCCTATGAGACGCCCGCTGATGGTGGTTGCGGCGACGGTGTGCGGCGCGCTCGCGCTGACTGACTTCGCGTCCCGCTTGGATGCGAGCGCAGCACCCTCGACCCGCTCGATCTGCCCCGTCTGCCTGGCGCAGGGCCACGCGCTGTTTGACTCCTCGTGTGCGTCCTGCCACGGCCTGAACGCACAGGGCGTGCGGGGCCGCGCCCCCAACCTGCACGGCGTCGGCGCGCTGGCAGCCGACTTCTACCTGCAGACCGGCCGGATGCCGTTGCCGAATCCCAGGGCACAGCCCTTGCGAACCAGCCCAGCATTCTCCCAGAGCAAGATCAACGCGCTCGTCGCTTACGTGGCGTCGTTCGGCGGGCCGGGCATCCCCACGGTCGCGCCACGGCATGGATCGCTGGCGGAAGGGCAGCGGCTGTTTGGGCTTGATTGCGCGGGCTGCCACTCGATCCAGGGGCAAGGCGGGATCGTGACCGGCGCGATCGTGCCGTCGCTGAACCAGGCGACACCGACACAGATCGGCGAGGCGGTGCGGATCGGCCCGTATGTGATGCCGCGCTTCGGCGAAGGCGAGCTCTCCGCCGCGCAGATGAACTCGCTCGCCCGCTACATCCAGAGCATCCAGCACCCCGACAATCTGGGTGGCTGGGGCATCGGGCGGATCGGTCCGATCCCTGAGGGGATGGTCGCCTGGCTGCTGGCGGCCGCGGCTCTGCTTTTGATCGCAAGGCTGCTCGGCGAGCGCACAACCGACCAGCACGACCCGCCGGCGCAGACAGGCAGGGGCGACGTATGAGCCGACTGTGGAAGGCGATCGTGATGTTCGTGGTGTGGCGCAGCGGATGGCTGCGCACCCGCCGCCAGCGGGGCGAGGTGGACCCGTCTGAGCGGCACGTGGGCGCACCCGCATGGGCAGAGCGACTGATCGCCGCTCTGTTGTTGGCTGTGCCGGTAGCGGCACTTGCCTTCGTCTGCCTGTTCGTGCTTGACCCGAATACGCAGCTGCTGGGCCTCACGCTCGGCGCGACGCTGGCATTGGCTGCCTGCGCGCTGGTGCTCGCGGGCCGCTGGCTGGTGGCGCAGGAGACGAAGGTCGAGCAGCGCCCCCGACTCGCAGACCCGGACGCGACCCGCGAGGTAGTCGAGCGAGCCGGCGAGGGTGTGGAGGGCATCACGCGCCGACGTCTGCTCGCCGGCGCCGCGGGAGTCGCGGGAGTCGGACTTACGGCGGCAGTGGTGATCCCCGTCGTCGCACTCGGCCCCGGCCTGGAGGAGCAGCTGCGGCGTACCCCCTGGCGAGCGGGGCGGGCGCTCGTGGACGAGCAGGGCAAACCGATCCTCGCCGCGGATGTCATCGAACGCAGCTTTCAGACCGCGTTCCCACAGAACGCAGACCTCGAGGACCTGGGCTCCCCGGTTGTGGTCGTGCGTGTGAACCCCGCGACGCTGAAGCTGCCCCCCGAGCGGGCGGCCTGGGCACCGGAAGGCATCCTTGCCTACTCGAAGATCTGCACGCATGCGGCGTGTGCGATCTCGCTGTTTCGTGACCCTTTGAGCCCATCCACGGAGTCACGGGGACCGGCGCTGGTGTGCCCGTGTCACTACTCGACGTTCGATGTGCTGGACGGCGGCAGCGTCGAGTTCGGCCCCGCAGGACGGCCGCTGCCACAGCTACCGTTGCAGATCGACGCTGCTGGTGTGCTGCGCGCCGCCGGACCGCTGTCAGGGCCGGTCGGCCCGTCCTGGTGGGGAGACTCGACGTGAGCCGCGCTGGCAGGAGCGGGCGGCCTGTGGACGCGGTGGCGTTCGTGGATGAGCGGCTGGGCGCCGCCCGTGGGATGCGGTGGCTGATGGACTACGTGTTCCCCGACCACTGGAGCTTCCTGCTCGGGGAGATCGCGCTGTACTCATTCATCCTGCTGATCCTCACCGGCACGTTCCTCGCGCTGTTCTTCGACCCGGACACGACCCAGACCGTCTACCACGGCAGCTACCAGGCACTGCAGGGCCAGAGCGTCTCCAATGCCTACGCCTCCACGCTACACATTTCATTCAACGTGTCCGGTGGGCTGCTCGCCCGCCAGGTTCACCATTGGTCAGCGCTGGTGTTCGTCGCGGCGATCACGCTCCATCTGCTGCGGATCGTGTTCACGGGCGCGTTTCGCAAGCCCCGCGACATCAACTACTTCATCGGCGTGACGCTATTGGCGCTGGCGATCCTCGAGGGGTTCGCGGGCTACTCGCTGCCCGACGATCTACTCTCGGGCGTGGGTCTAGCGATCGCGTGGGCGGTCGCGATGTCACTCCCTCTGGTGGGCGGCCCGTTCGCCACGGCGTTGTGGGGCGGGCGGTTTCCGGGGTCAACAGCGTTCGAGTCGCGACTGTTCATCGCGCACGTGTTCATCATCCCAGCGATCCTCGGTGCGCTAATCGCCGTGCACCTGGCGATCATCATGCGCCAGCGCCACTCTCAGTTCCCCGGTCCCGGCCGCCGCGAGGAGAACGTTGTCGGCACCCCGATGTGGCCTGGCTATGCGCTGCGCTCGCTTGGCCTGCTCGCGGCGGTCGCGGCGGTGCTGGTGCTGATGGGCGGACTGATCCAGATCAACCCGGTATGGCTATGGGGTCCCTACCACCCCTACATCGGCACCAACGGCGCGCAACCGGACTGGTACCTGGGCTGGCTGATCGGCGCACTGCGGTTGATGCCGAACCTGGAGATCCACGTCTTCAGGCACACGCTCGTACCCAACCCGTTTTTCGGCGGGGTACTGTTCCCCGGCCTCGTGTTCGGCCTTTTGTATGCGCTGCCGTGGCTCGACCGGCGCTTCATCTCAAAGGACTACCGTCGCCATGACCTACTCGAGCGACCGCGCGACAATCCGCGGCGCAGCGCGCTCGCGGCGGCCGTGCTCTCCGCGGTGGCGGTCGTATTCGCCGCCGGCTCAGCGGATCGTCTGTTCTTCCAATTCGGCTTTGGCTATGAAGGCGCCGTGTGGTTCTTCCGCGGCGCGTTCCTGATCGTGCCTGTCATCGTGTTCGTGGTCACCAAACGAGTGTGCATGGGGCTCGCACAGGAGCGCTCGCACCCGCTGCAGGGCTGGAGCGGCCAGACGGTCGTGCGCAACGAGCGCGGCGGATTCGATACCGGCGGCTCATGAGGTGCGTGCCGGTATGCGCATGCGCATACCGGTCGGGCCGCGCATGTGCGGCCCGAGACCAGGCCGCATGCGGCCTGGTCAGCGGACGGCGCATGCGCCGTCCGCCGGGTCGTGCATGCACGACCCGAACCACTATCGCTTCTTGTCGTCGACCGCTCGCTGCTGGGGTTTTCATACCCAAACTCGCCAGGATCAATCGGCGCGGTGACGCCACTACGCACACCGCGCCGCCTGCTCGTGCTCGGCCGGGGCGTGGGACTCGCGCTCACCTGAGCGGCGTTTCCCCATTCGGGGGTGCGGGTAGGCAAAGGAGCGATGCGTCTAGGTGTCCCCCATGCCGGCAAGCCATCTGCTCAGATGCGTTGACGGGTATGCCGGACTCGCAGAGCGTGAACAGCGAGACCCGTCACGAGACTCAGCTTGAGCACCTTGACCGTAACCTCGAGGAGCTCACCGGCGAGCTACGCGTCGTCGTCACCGGCGTGCAGGTTCTCTTTGCGTTTCTCTTGATCGTGCCATTCAACACGGGGTTCGCGCACGTCGGCAATTTCGAGCGCACCGTGTATTTCGTGACGTTGGTACTAGCTGCGCTTGCGGCGGTGTGCACGATCGCCCCCTCAGCTGCTCATCGCTTCCTATTCCGCCACGACGACAAGCATCACATTGTGTTCAGCTCAAACCGGGTGGTGATTGCTGGCCTTGCGTTTCTCGCCCTGGCAATGTGTGGCTGTCTGCTGCTTGTCACGACCAAGTTGTTCGGTGTGACGGCGGGCGTGCTGACGGCAGTGCTGGGCGCGCTTCCGTTCGCGGTGTTGTGGTTTGCGCTGCCACTCAGAAGGTTGAGGGTGCTCGATACGCAGGAACGCAACTCCGAGCCGGGCAGGTAAGCGCTGATGTTCTTTCTTGATCCGGCTCGAGGTGTAGTGACGCAAAAGTGACGCTCGTTCCTCGTGGCGTCCTGTACGGGCATAGGAGGCCAGCGTGAGGTCAAACTCCCCTAGGCACCACTCAAAGATCCGGCATAGCCATCGCTCGCTCGTGGGACTCATATACGGCTTGGCGTCCGCCGTCGGTCGCGGGTCCGTAGCGGAAAAACAATCAGGGCCTTATGGCGACCCTCCACGGCTATGAAACGGGTGTTCCCCGGCTGGCCTGGTGGGTGTATGTTGGTCTATACCGAATGTGAGGAGGTTCCCCATGTATGTGCGTGTCGTGAGATTTACGGACGTGAACCCAGAGCGGGTGGAGGGATTGCTGGCCCGTATAAAGGAGTCAGACGGGCCACCTCCGGGCGTGCCCGCCACCGGCTTGACGATGATGTTCGATGAGGCGCAGGGCACAGCGGTGGTTCTCCAGCACTTTGCCACGGCGGAGGACATGAGCGCGGGCGCCCAAGCGTTTAGCGCGATGGATGCCTCGGAGACTCCGGGTGTCCGCGCCTCCGTAGACATGTGTGAGCTGAAGCTCGAACTCGAGGTCTGATACGCCAGCCCGAGCGACAGATGACCTATGACAACGAGCTCGCCCATCGAATCCGCGAGCAGCTTGGTGACGAGCGGGGCATAACGGAGAAGGCAATGTTCGGCCGGACGCATCTGATGAGGCGCTCGCTCGACCTCACACCCGCGTCTTCGACATGACCGGCCGGCCGATGAAGGGCTGGATACTGGTTTCCGCAGAGGGA